>NC_021313.1:1302104-1953156 GCF_000403645.1 Salinarchaeum sp. Harcht-Bsk1 | reverse complement strand
AATGGGCTGAAGCTGGTCGCCGCGGACGGCGGCGGGCTGACCGTCGAGACGCTGGAGGCCGTCGAGCGCACGCTGATCGAGGAATCCTTCGAGACGGCCGAGTGGGACGGGATCGGGGCCTGCCGACGCCGGACTGACGCCGCGGCGAACTACGTGGACGCCGTGGTGGAGGCGGTCGACGCGGAGCGCATCGCGGCGGCGGATCTCACCGTCGCGATCGATCCGGGCAACGGCGCCGGCTGCGAGACGAGCCCGGCGATCTTCCGGCGACTCGGCTGCGACGTGCACACCGTCCACGCCCAGCCCGACGGTCGATTTCCCGGGCGCGCACCCGAGCCGGTGCCGGCGGAACTCGGCGACCTCTCGCGGCTCGTCCGCGCGGCGGACGCCGACCTCGGGATCGCTCACGACGGCGACGCCGACCGGGCGGTGTTCGTCGACGAGCGCGGCGACCCCATCGACGGCGACGCCTCGCTCGCGGCGCTCGCGTCGGCGGAACTCGGCCAGGGCGACGCGATGGTCTCGGCGGTGAACGTCTCCCAGCGCGTCGTCGACGCCGTCGAAGCCGCGGGCGCCGACCTCGACCTCACGCCGATCGGCGCGACGTACCTCTCGAGTCGCGTGCGGGAACTCCAAGCCGCGGGCCAGTCCGTCCCGATCGCCGGCGAGGGCAACGGCGGCGTCTTCTTCCCGCCCTACCGCCTCGCCCGCGACGGCGCCTACGGCGCGGCGCGATTCCTCGAACTCGTCGCCGAGCGGCCGGCCAGCGAGATCGTCGCGCCCTACGACGACTACCACTTCGTGCAGGCGAACCTCGAGTACGAGGAGGAGGCCGATCGCGATCGGATGATCGCCGCCGCGACGGCGTGGGCGAAGGGCCAGGACGGCACCCTCGACACGACCGACGGCTACCGCGTCGACTACGGCGACGCGTGGGTGCTGATGCGCGAGAGCGGCACGGAGCCGCTGGTACGGGCGTACGCGGAGGCGCGGGATCGCGACCGGGCGGAGTCGCTGCTCGGAGAGGCGGTCGAGGTGCTGGAGGACGCCTGATACCCGAACGCAGCATCGCAGGGAAAACCGACCCGGTAGCAGCGCTACTGCTCGTACTGCGGCGGTTCTTCGGGTTCGTCGTCGAGTCGGCCGAGGAGTCGCGAAAGGAGCTGGGTGCCCGGCCCGCTCTTCAAACCGTGGCGTTTGGCCTTCTCCCGGGCTTCGTCACTCATGCACCTAACTTGTCACCTTCGGATTATAAACCTGTGGCGAGGACTGCAGCGACGATGCCGACGACGAGCATTCCCTGTGTCACAGTGAGCAACCACGCGTTCCAGTCGATCGTCTCAGCGTTTTCGGAGATGAGTCCGGTATATGTGACGATCACGTCCTCGTCCCAGCGACGACCACCGGTTCGATCGAGTCCGATCCATTCCAAGTACTCCCCGTCGCCGCCGACGTAGAGTCTCGACTCGTTGTACGTCACGATCCCGACGACCGTGGGAACCAGGAGCGATCCGAGCGCCACGTGAAGCAACGTTGCGTCGAACACGCGGGCACCAGCGAACCGAAACGCCGTCAGCAAGATCCCGATGAGGATCGCGTTGAAGCGGACCGTCTTCATCGCCTTAGCGTCGATATCGCTCAGCGTGGCTTGCTGTGCTTCGATGACTGCTCTCGTCTCAGCGTACACCGTTTCGAGCCGTTCACTCTCCCACGATTCGCCGTCTGTCACGTCGTCGCTTGGCCTCGCTATCCCACGTAAACGTGTGCTATTCACGCACCACCTGCCATCGGTTGCGGCGCTGCCATCCGCTCACGCCCCTCCGACACACTTAAGCCAGTGTACGGATTTGCACATTACAAGCCGAATCCATACAGTAGTGATCTTCCATGGAAGCATACATCGAACGCGCCGCCGACGGCGACGATCTAACGCAGGCGGAGGCACGCGAGGCGGCGACGGCCGTCTTCGAGGACGCGACCGAGGCCCAGATCGGGGCCCTCCTGACAGCCCTGCGAGCCAAGGGCGAGACCGAGCAGGAGATCGCCGGCTTCGCCGAGGGGATGCGCGCCGCGGCGAAGACGATCGACCCCGATCGCGAGCCACTCGTGGACACCTGCGGCACCGGCGGCGACGACTACGACACGATCAACGTCTCGACGACGACCACGTTCGTCGTCTCCGGCGCGGGCGTCCCCGTCGCCAAGCACGGCAACTACTCGGTCTCCTCTTCTTCGGGTAGCTCCGACGTGCTGGAAGCCGCCGGCGTCACGCTCGAGTCCGATCCCGACGCCGTCGAGGACCTGATCGAAGCCGAGGACGTCGGCTACATGCACGCGCCGGCGTTCCATCCGGCGATGAAGGCCGTGATCGGTCCGCGAAAGGAACTCGGCATGCGGACGATCTTCAACGTCCTCGGGCCGCTCACGAACCCCGCCGGTGCGAACGCACAGATCGTCGGCGTCTACGACCCCGACCTCGTCCCGACGCTGGCGAACGCCCTCGCGAACCTCGACGTCGATCGCGCGCTCGTCGTCCACGGATCGGGGCTCGACGAGATCGGGATCCACGACGAGACCGTCGCCGCCGAGGTCAGCGGCGGTGACGTCTCGGAGTTCGAGATCGCACCCGAGGAGATCGGCCTCGACCGCGCGCCGGTCTCCGAGATCGCGGGCGGCAGCCCCGAGGTCAACGCGAAAGACCTCGAGGGCATCCTCACCGGGGAGGTCACCGGTCCCAAGCGCGACGTGATCCTCGCAAACGCCGGCGCGGCGATCTACGTCGCCGGCGAGGCGAACTCCATCGAAGAGGGCGTCGAGGTCGCCGCGAACGCGATCGACTCCGGCGAGGCCGCCGCGCGCCTCGACGCGCTGCGCGAGGCCTGAGTCCGATGGCAGGATCCGACGCCACGATCGCCGACGGCCACGCTTCGATCCCCCGCGTGAAGATCTGCGGACACACCAGCAGCGACGACCTGGCAGCGAGCGTCGCCGCCGGCGCGGACGCAGTCGGCGTCGTCGCCGACGTCGACATCGAGACGCCCCGCGAGGTGACGGTCCGCCACGCTGCCGACCTGCTCGCCGCGGTGCCACCGATGGCGACCGGCGTGCTCGTGACGATGCCCGCCACGGTCGGCGACGCCGTCGAACTGATCGGGCGGACGAACCCGGACGCGATCCAGGTCCACGGCACGCTCGAACCGGATGCAGTCGCCGACCTTCGCCAGCGGGTTCACGTCGACGTGATCGCAGCGATCGGCGCCGACGACGAGTCGCTCGCCGAGTACGCCGCGGCCGCGGACGCGCTTCTCGTGGACACCCCGGCCGAGGACGGCGGTGGCGGCACCGGCGAAACCCACGACTGGGACGCGACGCGGACGGCGACCGCCGACCTCGACGTGCCGGTGATCCTCGCGGGCGGCCTCGATCCGGCGAACGTCGCGGACGGAATCGAGACGGTGCGACCGTTCGGCGTCGATGTCGCGTCGGGCGTCGAATCGTCGGGAGGAAGCAAGAACCACGAAGCGGTCCGCGAGTTCGTCAGCACTGCTCGCGCTGCGCCGGCGGACGGAGCGGTGCCGGCCGCGGAGGGGTCGCGATGACGCTCTCGATGGACCGCGAGACGTTCGTCGCCCACGCCGGGGACGTCCAGGGCGCAGAGGACGATGTCGACACCGGCGATCCGGCGGTGATCCGCGTGGCGACGGAGATCGAGAGCGAGATCACCCCGCTCTCGGCCTACGCCGCGCTGACCGGGCGGACGACCGACGCCGACGCCGCCGACCACGCCTTCCTGCTCGAGAGCGGCGGGAAGACGGCCGCGAGCGATCCGGACGGCGCCTTCCGGCCGAGCCACGCGACGACGGACCGCCACGCGCGCTACTCGTTCGTCGGGTACGACCCCGAGGCCGTGGTGACCGTCGGCGACGACGGGGCCGAGGTCGACGTGCTCGGGGACGACCGCTACGGCGACCTGATCGAGACCAACGGGGGCGACGTGGTCGACGAACTTCGCGCAACGATGCCCGACGTTCGGCGGGAAGGGTTCGACGACAGCGACCGCCAGCGCCTCGATGGCGGGCTCGTCGGCTTCCTCGGCTACGACGCCGTGTACGACCTCTGGCTCGACGAGGTCGGCGTCGAGCGGCCGGAGTCGCGGTTTCCCGACGCCGAGTTCGTGCTCGCGACCCGGGTCCTGACCTTCGACGACGTCGAGGACTCGATCGAACTCGTGTTCACTCCGGTGGTCCGGCCCGAGGACGACGCCGGGGCGATCTACGACTCGCTGGCGGCGGAGGCCGAGCGCGTCGAGTCGCTGCTGGCCGACGCCGAACCGCCGGAAACCGGCGGCTTCGACCGCGTCGGCGAGACCGCCGGCCCGCGCGAGGAGTACGAGGACGCGGTGCGGCAGGCGAAAGAGCACGTCCTCGACGGCGACATCTACCAGGGCGTGCTCTCCCGGAAGCGGGAGCTGTACGGCAGCGTCGATCCGATCGGGTTCTACGCCGCGCTGCGCGAGGTCAACCCCTCGCCGTACATGTATCTCCTCGCCCACGACGACTGCTCGATCGTCGGCGCGAGCCCGGAGACGCTCGTCTCCGTGCTGGACGAGTCGGTCATGGTGAACCCGATCGCGGGGACCTGTCCGCGCGGGGCCGGGCCCGTCGAGGACCGGCGGCTCGCCGGCGAGATGCTCGCCGACGACAAGGAGCGCGCGGAACACACGATGCTCGTCGACCTCGGACGCAACGACGTCCGGCGGGTCGCGGAACCGGGCTCCGTGCGCGTCGACGAGTTCATGGGCGTGCTGAAGTACAGCCACGTCCAGCACATCGAGTCGACGGTGACCGCGACGCTCGCCGAGCACCACGACGCGTTCGACGCCACGAGAGCGACCTTCCCCGCCGGCACGCTCTCCGGTGCGCCGAAGATCCGGGCGATGGAGATCATCGACGAACTGGAACGCTCGCCACGTGGCCCCTACGGCGGTGGCGTCGGCTTCTACTCCTGGAGCGGCGACGCCGTCTTCGCGATCGTAATCCGAACGGCCACGGTGGAGTCGGGGGTCGATCCGGCTGCCGTGCCGGACGCCGCCGCCGTCGACGCGGACGCTGCCGCCGCGATCGACGGCTCGCTCGACCGGATCACCGTCCAGGCCGGCGCCGGCATCGTCGCCGACAGCGACCCGACCGCCGAGTTCGAGGAGACCGAGTCGAAGATGGACGGGACGCTGGCCGCCCTCGAACGCATCGAGGACGGCGCGGCGCGGGGAGAGGGCGAGCGGGCTGCACCAGCCGACGCGACCGCAGAGAGGTCCGCGCAGGGCGGGGGCGACGGGGAGGGTCCCGCCACCGAGGACGGAACGTCCTCGGAAGGCGCGGGGCGATCTGCGGACGCGGCAGCCGACGACGAGGCGCACCGCGCCGAGGAGCCGGCCAGTGACCAGCGCGAACCGGCGGTCAGCGGAGACGACGCGGCTCGCGACGGCGGGTCGGTCGACGAGGAGCAGCCGGCAACCGACGACACCGCCGAGCAGGAGGTGGGCCGATGAGCGCCAGCGACCGAGGTGACCGAACGGCGACTCGACGCGGCGACGCCGACGCGACCACCACCGACGAGGACCGCCCGCTCGTCCTGTTCGTCGACAACTTCGACTCGTTCACCTACAATCTCGTCGAGTACGTCAGCGAGCACGCCGACACCGAGGTCGTCAAGAACACCGCCTCGCTGGCGGAGATCCGCGAGATCGACCCAGACGCGATCGTTATCTCGCCGGGGCCTGGCCACCCGAAGAACGAGCGGGACGTCGGCGTGACGATCGACGTCCTGACCGAGATCAGCACCGAGGTGCCGACGCTCGGCGTCTGTCTCGGCCTCGAGGCCGCGGTTCACGCCTACGGCGGCACCGTCGGCCGTGCGCCCGAGCCGATCCACGGGAAGGCGTTCCCGATCGACCACGACGAATCGGGCGTGTTCGCCGGCCTCGAACAGGGGATGCGCGGCGGCCGCTATCACTCGCTCGTCGCGACGGCGGTACCGGAGGACGAGTTCGAGATTACAGCGACCGCGGATCACGACGGCGAGGAACTGGTGATGGGGATTCGACACCGGGAGCACCCGATCGAGGCCGTGCAGTTTCACCCCGAGAGCGTGCTCACCGCTGCCGGGCACGACGTGATCGAGAACTTTCTGGGCGGGCTGTAGCTGGCTCGCGACGCCTCGGCCCGTTCGCCGCGAGCGGATCCCGGACGCTCAGACCACGCCGAGAATACTCAGTCCGAACAGCGCGCCGACCACGACGATCGCGATCCAGAGCAGCTTCCACGCGAGCGACAGCACCGCCCGGCCGACGACCACGATGACCGCGACGACCAGCAGCGCGATCAGCAGGCGACCGAACTGCGTGTCGAGGGGCTCCGGGATCGACTGGAGGAGCGTGAGTGGTTCCATGCCCTGGTCTGTGCAGGCACGTGGCATCTATCTTGTGGGGATTCGAAGCCCGCCTGGCGTCGAGCGGGCAGTTCCCGGATCGACCCCCGGTCGTCTGGTGCGTTCTCCAGTCGAAGCGAAGGGGGCAGATTGGCACGCCGTCGCCGATCGACGGGTTTTCGAGTCTGCGGTATCGACCCCGGAGCCTGCACGCGATCGTTCGAGATCCACGCCGGGTGCCTGCCAGACACGTCCACTTTCACTCTGCTTTCCAGAGCCTTATGTGCGAGGCTCTCGTAGTACCGATCAGAGCGGCGTCACCTTCGGGAGCGGGCAGGGGGCCTGAACCGCATAACCACCAGTATCTCCAGATCCCCGGCACGTGCTGCGATTTCGGATCTTCTGTAGTAAACATCTTTATGTGGTATGCTCCTGAAGCAAGTCTCCGTCAACGACACCCAGAATGATGTCCCTAACACCGCCCACAATCGGCCGACGGCACCGGATCGCTCGCGCGGGGGGCTCGGTATGAGTCAGCCCGACCACTCCGCGGACGAGGTCACGCTGCCGATCAAGCGCGTCGAGGGCGACACCCTCGAGGACCGCCTGACCGGCAACGCGTACCACAACATCCTGCCCGCCCGCTACCTCCGCAAGGACGCGGACGGGGAGCTGATCGAGTCCCAGGAGGACCTCTTCGACCGCGTCGCGAAGAACGTCGCGCTCGCGGAGGCCGTCTTCGAGGCTCGCAAGCGCGACGTCGAGATCACCGTCACGCCCGACCAGCTCAAGCCCGATCACCCGCGCCGTGACGAACTCGCCGAGGAGGTCTTCGGCAAGGGCGTCACCGCAGACAGCGACGCCGAGACGACGCTCTCGGAGTACAACGTCAACAAGTTCGCCTACGAGACGCTCGTCCCCGAGCTACCCGCGGACATCCGCGACCACGTCGAGTCCACTGCGGACGCCTTCCAGGACGCGATGGAGTCCCTCTCCTTCATGCCGAACTCGCCGACGCTGATGAACGCCGGCGACGAGCTCCAGCAGCTCTCCGCGTGTTTCGTCGACTCTCCCGAGGACGACATCGACGACATCCACGAGACCGCCAAGGAGGCCGCCCAGGTCTTCCAGTCCGGCGGCGGCATGGGCTACGCCTTCTGGAAGCTGCGCCCCTACGGCGATCCGGTCGGCTCGACCGGCGGCATCGCGTCGGGGCCGATCACCTTCATGCGGACCTACGACCAGATGTGCGAGACGATCGCCCAGGGCGGCGCCCGCCGCGGCGCGCAGATGGGCGTCATGCGCGTCTCCCACCCGGACGTCATCCAGTTCATCCACGCCAAGAACAAGGACGTCTCGCTGGCCAACACCCTCCGCCTGAACGACCCCGACGACTTCACGCACAACTCCTTCGCGGACGCGCTGGAAGAGGCCCGCGAACTCATCGACGACGAGGGCCGCGTCCCCGAGCACCTCCGTAACGCCGTCGAGGGCCACCTCTCGAATTTCAACATCTCCGTGGGCGTCACGAACGACTTCATGGACGCCCTCCAGAACGACGAGGAGTTCACCTTCACCAACCCCCGCACCGGTGAGGCCCACATCGCGACCGAGCAGACGAAAGAGCTCTACGAGATGTTCGGCCTCGGCGAGTACGTCGAGGTCGGCGAGGAGCTCTCGATTCCCGCCGAGGAGCTCTGGACGGACATCGTCGAGGGCGCCCACGAGAACGGCGAACCGGGCGTCATCTATCTCGAGCGCGTCAACGAGGAGCACTCCTTCGACGTCGAGGCCCACCCCGACCACCGCATTCTCGCGACGAACCCCTGTGGCGAGCAGCCCCTCGAGGAGTACGAGGCCTGCAATCTCGGGCACATCAACCTCTCGACGATCGCGGCCGAGGACGCCCCCGACTGGCGCGTCTGGTCCGAACGTCACGCCGACCGCTTCGACTCCGAGGCCGAGGCCATCGAGGCGTTCCTGGAGGAGGCCATCGACTGGGAGGAGTTCGACCGCCGCATCGCGCTCGGCACCCGATTCCTCGAGAACGTCGTCACGATGTCGGACTTCCCGGTGAAGAAGATCGAGGAGAAGGTCCGCGCGATGCGCAAGATCGGCCTCGGCATCATGGGCCTCGCGCAGCTGTACATCCAGCTCGGCATGGCGTACGGCTCCGGCGCCTCCAACGAGGTCGCCCGGCAGCTGATGACCCACATCAACCACGGCTCGAAGGAGGCCAGCCACGAGCTGGCCGTCCAGCGCGGTCCCTTCGCCGACTGGGAGGACTCGAAGTACGCCGACCCCACCCGCTATCGGGAGTGGTTCGAGCACCAGACCGGCCTCGAGGCCGACGACTGGGAAGACGGCTTCCCGATCCGCAACCACAACACCACGACCATCGCGCCGACGGGCACGACCTCGATGGTCGGCAACACCACCGGCGGCTGTGAGCCGATCTACAACGTCGCCTACTACAAGAACGTCTCCGACGACGTCCAGGGCGACGAGATGCTCGTCGAGTTCGACGACTACTTCCTGCGCGTCCTGGAGGAGAACGGCATCGACGTCGAGGCCGTCAAGGAGGAGGCCCAGGAGCAGATGGCCGAAAACGAGTTCGCCGGCGTCGACGGGCTCACGACGGTCCCCGACGCGATCGGCGAGCTGTTCGTCACCACGGGCGACCTCTCCGCCAAACAGCACGCCGAGATCCAGGTCGCCTGCCAGGCTGGTGTCGACTCCGCCATCTCGAAGACCGTCAACGCGCCGAGTGACTCCACCGTCGACGACGCCAAGGAGGTCTTCGAGTACATCTACGACCACGGCGGCAAGGGCGTCACCTACTACCGCGACGGCACCCGCTCCAAGCAGGTCCTGACCACGCGCGCCCAGAACGCCGAGTTCGCGGACATGGACGCCGAGGAGGTCCTCGCCCAGATCGAGGAGATCTTCGGCGGCCTCGAAGGGTTCCTCGAGGAGCCCGCCGTCCGCGAGGCCGTCGAGTCCGACGTCGCAGAGGTCCTCGACGTCGCACCCGATCTCGCCGAGCAGTACGCCGAGAAGCGCCCGCGGCCCGACGTCCTCCACGGCGTCACCCAGCGCATCGACACGGGCTACGGGAAGCTCTACGTCAACATCAACGAGGACGAGGACGGGCGACCGTTCGAGCTGTTCGCCAACATCGGCAACAGCGGGGGCTTCACCGCCTCCTTCACCGAGGCGCTGGCGAAGACCATCTCGACTGCGCTCCGCTCGGGCGTCGACCCCGAAGAGATCGCCGACGAACTCCAGGGCATCCGCTCCCCGAAGGTCGCCTGGGACAAGGGCGAGCAGATCCAGTCGATCCCGGACGCCATCGGCACCGCGATGCGCCGGTACCTCGACGACGAGATCAACAAGGCCTACCCCGACCAGACGAACCTCACGGAGCTCGAGCCGGGCGAGGAAGCCGACGGCGAGGCAGAGGCGCCAGCGCCCGAGACCGACGGTGGCGGCGTGGCGGCGTCCGGCGGTGCAGCGAGTGCAGACGCTGGCGGATCGGCACAGGCCGACGCCGGCGGCGACCAGCAGGCGCTCATCGACGCTGGTGAGAGCCCCGAGTGTCCCGACTGTGGCGCGCTGTCGCTGTACTACTCCGAGGGCTGCAAGACGTGCGAGTCGTGTGGCTGGTCGGAGTGCTGAATCGGTGAGGTAACCGCGGTCAGAGATCGACCCCTTCTCCTGCTATCCACACGACGTCCGATCGGTTACTGCGTGCTCTCGCGAACGCTCTTGCCCTGAGACGATGTATCACGGTTATGGCCGATCAACAGCCACGCCGTTCCGATCGAACCGTGACCGAGATCGACGAACTGCGAACGGTCGGCTTCCGTCTCCGGGAGATTCAGCGACTCCTGAGCATGCGCGTCGAGCAGGAGAATCGCCGGCTCGAAGCCGAGGGAATCGACCCCGTCACTGAACCCGGGATTGGGAGCGAGGAGGCGCGGTCGGGGCACGAACGGCAGGAGTAGCTCCGAAGGATACCCGCCTCCAGCATCCGCGAGCGACAACAGGGATCGAGCGGTTCACGCGGGCGAGGAGCGAAGCGACGAGTCCGCGCCTTCCTCGTGAGCGAAGCGAACGAGGGCTCGCGGGAGCTCCGCTCCCGCGGCGTTTTTGGTGCAGATTTTTTCGAGGAGTGGTGCCCGCAGCGCCGGAGGCGCGAGGACACCCGACGAGAAAAAAGGTGCTAGTAGATGAGCTCGTCGTCGCTCTCGACCATGTAGAGCGTCCGTGCGGCGATGTTGACGGCGTGGTCGCCCACGCGTTCGAGGTCGCGGATCGTCAGGAGGAGCCGGGAGACGTCCTGCATGATGCCCTCGATCTCCGACTGGGGAGCGTCGGGGCCGACCTCGCGCTCGATGAGGTCGCGGACGACGGTCTGGCTAGCGCGCTCACAGAGCGCGTCGATGTCGTCGTCGCGGGCGGAGATCTCGCGACAGGCCTCGACGTCTTCCTGGGCAAAGGCGGTCATCGTGTCCTCGATCATCTGGATGACCTGATCCCCGATGGACTGGATGTCGACGTCTGGATAGCGATCCTGTTCGGCGTCCTCGGCGTAGCCAGCGAGGTTGGTCGCGAGGTCGCCGATCCGTTCGAGATCGGTGATGATCTTGAACGACGAGGCGATGAAGCGGAGATCGCCGGCGACGGGCTGCTGGAGGGCCAGCAGGTCGATGCAGTCCTGTTCGAGGTCGAGGTAGAGCTGGTTGATCTCGTGGTCGCCCTCGATGACGTCCCGAGCGAGATCCTCGTCCTTGCGGTCGAGTGCGTCGAGGCCGTCGCGTAGCCGTTCGAGGACGAGCTCGCTCATGTACAGTACGTCGTCCCGGAGATCGTCGAGTTTCTGCTGGTAATCCTTCCGTGCCATGTGTTAGTGTGTCGTCTACCGTGATTGCGGGTATAGCTTGCCCTCGGTGCGTGTGTCAGCGACGCCGTCGAGCGGCCACGGTCACCCGAACTTGCCCGTGATGTAGTCCTCGACGCGCTGGTCCTCCGGGTTCTCGAAGATCTGCTGGGTGTCGTCGAACTCGACGAGTTCGCCTCCGGTGAGGAACACGGCGGTCTTGTCGGAGATCCGCGCCGCCTGCTGCATGTTGTGAGTGACGACGATGACCGTGTAGTCCTCCGCGAGTTCGGTGATGAGATCCTCGACCTTCGAGGTTGCGACGGGGTCGAGCGCGGAAGCGGGCTCGTCCATGAGGATGACCTCGGGGTCGGGTGCGATCGCCCGGGCGATACAGAGGCGCTGTTGCTGGCCCCCGGAGAGGTCGAGCCCGGAGGAGTCCAGCTGGTCCTTGACCTCGTCCCAGAGTGCGGCGCGTTTGAGCGCCTGCTCGACCTTCTCGTCGACGTCGTCGTCCTTGTCCTGAACGCGGAGGCCGTAGGCGACGTTGTCCCTGATCGACTTCGGGAACGGGTTGGGCTTCTGGAACACCATGCCGATGGTGCGCCGGAGAGCGACGGGATCGACGTCCTCGTCGTAGACGTTCTTGCCCCGGAAGTTGAGTTCGCCCTCGACGGTACAGCCGTCGATGAGGTCGTTCATTCGGTTGATCGAGCGCAGGAAGGTGGACTTCCCACAGCCCGACGGGCCGATGATCGCGGTGACGCGGCGCTCGGGAATCTCCATCGTCGTGGGCATGAGCGCCTGCTCGTCGCCGTAGTACACCGAGAGATCTCGAGTGTCGATGACGGTCTCGGCCTGGCGTTCTCCCTCGGTGACGTCGGTCGATACGTCGGTGTCGATCAGTGCGTCCTCGCTTCCCTCGTCCATTGTCCCCTCGGACGTCGCGGCCTCTGCTGTCGCGCCCTCGTCGTCGGAACCCGACGCGGACGCGCTCGGTGGTGCGGTGTCGGTCATTGTGAGATGCTTCCGCGGGACGTCCGCCATCGCTTCGGCGGAGCCGCCGCCCGCTTGCCCGCGCTTGTCTCTATCGCTCTAAATACGCTGCTATTAGCGCTCGATATCACTATATATTGCCATGGAGCAATATCAACCCCGACGTAGCTACGGCCCCAATTAGAGGGATTCGCCCAGTCTGGGGCAGGTATCTGCCGCTATATATGATTGCGTGAACTTATGGACCTGCAGTCCAACTGCCGCGTATGGAGACGCGAAAGGTCCAGCTCACGGGGGGTTCGACGTTTACCGTGTCCCTTCCGAAGGAGTGGGCGACCGAGAACGGCGTCGAGGCCGGGAGCGAGGTCGAGTTCCACCACGAGTCGAACGCGCTCGTACTCACGCCGCGTCGCGAGTCCGGACGGACCGAGGGAACGCTCGAGATCGGGGACCTCGAGGGCGATCGACTGACCCGCGCCGTGATGACGATGTACGTCAGCGGGTTCGACATCGTGACCCTCGAGGGCGACGCCATTTCGGCCGATCAGCGGCAGGCGATCCGCGACGCCGCCCAGGGGCTCGTCGGCGTCGAGGTCATCGAAGAGACCAGCGACCGGGTCGTCGTCCAGGACCTGCTCGACTCCTCGGAACTGTCCGTGGACAACGCGGTCACCAGGATGCGCCTCATCGCGCTCGGGATGCTCGAGGACGCCATCACGGGACTGCTCGAGAACGACGACGACCTCGCCGCGAGCGTGGTCGACCGCGACGACGACGTCGACCGCCTCTGGTTCGTCGTCTCCCGGGTCTTCCGGGCGACGCTCCGCTCGCCGAGCGCGACGGAGGAACTCGGGCTCCCACGCGAGGTCTGCTTCGACTACCACTCGAGCGCCCGCCAGCTCGAACGGATCGCCGACCACGCCGCGAAGATCGCGAAGCTCGCCGAACAGCTCGGCGACATCGACGACGAGGTCGCGGCGGCGCTGACGGAGCTCCACGACGACGCCGCCGACGTCATCGACACCGCGATGGACGCGCTGCTCGAGGAGGACAGCGAGCGCTCGACCACGCTGGCTCGCGATGCGACGGACTCGATTCTCGACATCGACCAGCACGCCCGGCACATCGACGAACTCCTCCGGGAACGTGACGCCCACGAGGCACAGCTCCTGGGGCTCGTCGTCGACTCCCTCTCCCGGAGCGCGGACTACGGCGGCAACGTCGCCGAGACCGCGCTGCAGAACGCCGCGCCGAAGCCGCCCTGAGCACGGGGGACAGCGACAGTACGGCGCGACGCCGTCTTTCCGGCAGTAATCAGCCCGATGCGTGGCGCTCCTAACAGTTCTCAGACCGGCGCGTGGAACTCGTTCCAGAGCAATCAGGCCGCGCGCGGAGCTTGTTCCGGCAGTGCTCAGATCGACGCGTGGAGTCGCTGCTCCACGACCGGCGCGAGGACCGCCGTGACCACGCCGACGACGACCATGCCCCCGGCGAGCACGCGCCCGTCGAACGCCGCACCCGCGATCACGTACCCCTGGTAGAGCACGCCGAAGCTGAGCGCGCCGACGATCGCCCAGAGGAGGGCAGACTTCCTGGCCGGGTCCATCACTCCACGGCCGCGATCGCTTCGATCTCGACGCCCGCGCCCTTCGGCAGGGACTCGACGCCGACGGCGCTCCGGGCGGGCGGCTCCTGCTCGAAGTAGCCCGCGTACGTCTCGTTCATCTCCTCGAAGTCCTCGATGTCGTCGAGGTAGACGGTGACCTTGAGGACGTCCGCTGGCTCGGCTCCGCCCTCGGCGAGCACGGCGACGAGGTTGTCGAGCGCCTGCTCGGTCTGCTCGGCGATCGACGCGTCGTCGAGCAGCCGTCCGTCCGGCGTCAGCGGAATCTGCCCGGCAGTAAACACGAGATCGCCGTTGCTCGCTCCCTGGCTGTACGCGCCGACAGCCTCCGGCGCCGCGTTCGTGTCGATGATCTGTTTCACGTCCGAGCGTCGGGCCGGTTCGGCCTTAAGCGCTGGTGTGGGGGCCAGCGAGGGGACTGTTTCGATCCGCTCGGCGCGGTCCGGGTCGCCACGTCTTTAGTCGCCTCCCGCCAAGCCCGATCCATGCGCGTGGAGTACGATCGCGACGTGTGTATCGGGATGTTCCAGTGCGTCGCGGAGTGGGACGCCTTCGAGAAGGACGAGGACGCCGGCAAGGCCGTGCTGGCCGAGAGCGAGGAAGCGGACGAGGACGTGTTCGTTCGGGAAGTGCCGGATGGCGCCGAACTCGACGCGAAGTTCGCTGCGCGAGCCTGTCCGGTCGACGCCATCGCGATCTACGACGACGACGGCGAGCAGCTGATTCCCTGAGCGGTCCCGTCACCGTTCTGTGGCCCCGACTTCGCAGCGACGAGCGGCCCGGCCGACTACCGACAACGCGTGACTTAACTGGAAACCGTGTATTGGCTGTGACCGTGACCGATCCGCTGCTCGTCCTCGGCGTGCTCGCCGCCGTCTTCGTCGGGTTCAACATCGGCGGGTCCTCGACCGGGGTGGCCTGGGGGCCCTCCGTCGGCGCGAAGATCATCAACAAGACGCTCGCGGCGACGGTGATGACGTTCTTCGTGTTCCTCGGGGGCTGGACGATCGGCCGGAACGTCATCGAGACGCTCGGCGGCGAACTCGTCCCCCAGTCCGCGTTCTCGCTGGAGGCGAGCATCGTCGTCCTCGCGTTCATCGGGCTGGGGATGCTCGCCGCGAACGTCTACGGCGTCCCCGTCTCGACCTCGATGACTGCCGTCGGCTCGATCGCCGGTTTCGGTCTCGCGACCGGGGACCTCGACATGGCCGTGCTGGGCGGCATCGTCGTCTGGTGGATCCTCGCGCCGATTACTGGCTTCTGGTGCGGCGGAGTCATCGGCCGGTACCTCTACCCCTACCTCGATCGACGGTTCTCACTCGATCAGTCCGAGGGGCCACTCGTCGACTACGACTGGCGGGGACCGATCCCGCTGCCCCACCTCGGGCCGGGCACGACCCCCAAGGAGTTCGCGAGTACGATGATCGTCTTCGCGATCGCCTGCTACATGTCCTTCAGCGCCGGCGCGAGCAACGTCGCAAACGCCGTGGCGCCGCTCGTCGGCGGCGGCGCGGTCAGCGTCAGCGCCGGCGTCTTCCTCGCGACGGCCGCGATCGGCCTTGGCGCGTTCACGATCGCCCGGCGAACGATGGAGTCCGTCGGCAACGACCTCACCGCGCTCCCGCTCCTCGCCGCGACGATCGTGATGGTCGTCGCAGCGTCGATCACGACGATCGCGTCCTGGCTCGGCGTGCCGATCAGCCTCGCGATGTCGACGGTCATGACGATCGTCGGGCTCGGCTGGGGCCGTGCCACCCGTACCGCTACGGCGAAGGAGATCGTGACCGGGGAGGCCGAGACGGCGATCTCCGTCGACGCCATCACCTCCGAGACGCCCGAGGAACCGTCGCGCATCGGCGAGGAGACGCCCGAAGATATGCAGGCCGTCGATCAGTTGTTCGACCCCGACGCAGTCGTCCGGTTCGTCTCCTTCTGGATCATCGGCCCCGGGATGGCGACCCTGCTGTCCTACGGCGCGTTCGCGATCGGCAATCGTCTGGGCGTGCTCTAATCGCCGGACGTCCGTCGAGATCGATTCCCGCAGGATCCAGATCGCCACGAGGACCCCAGTAGCGGATGTACCGCTCCTCAGGGTCGCAGCGGCAACTCGCCGTGGCCGTCGGTGCGCATGAACTCGCGGTTGCGCTCCGGCCAGTCGAGCAGCCGATCCCGGAGCAGGTCGCCGTCGTCGGTCATCGGATCCGGGCCGCCGAGTCGGGCGCTGAGCCACAGCAGGAGGCCGCCGCCGTAGCCCACGATCACGGTGACGCCAGTGAGGAGCACGATCGAAACGGCTAGCTGCCAGACGCGCGTCCGGAGCGGCTTGCCGTCCGCTCCGCCGGTCGATTCGGTCATGGTCGTCTCTGGCCCGGACGTTTCGTCCGGTCGTTCATAAACCGCCACCCACCGTCGCAGGGGCTGCAGCGCTACTCCCCGGCAGCGGGCACGCCCTCGGGCTCGACCTCCGCCTCGATCTGGAACGCCTCGAGGTGCTGGCGGAGTTGCCGGGTCTCGTGGGTCAGGGAACTCGCCTCCTCGGTGACCGTCGAGAGCGCGCTGGTCTGCTCCTCGGCGGCAGCGGCGACCCGGCCGGCCTCCTCGTGGACGGACTCGCTGAGTTCGGCGGCGTCCTCGACCATCGCGAGCACCTCCTCGGCGGAGGTCGCCTGCGTCTGGCTGGCCGTCGTGATCTCGTCCATCCCGTCGTAGGTCTGCTCGGCGTACTGGGCGACCCCGTCGAGCGCGTCGGTCGCCTCCTCGATCGTCTCGGCGTGGCTGGCGACCTCGCTGCGCGTCGATTCGATCTCCGCCGCGGTGGCTTCGGTCTGCTCGCGGATCGCCTCGACGAGGTCCTCGATCTCCGTCGCGGACTCGCGCGTGTCACTCGCCATCTCCTTGACCTCCTGGGCGACCGCACCGAAGCCGGCCTTGTCGTCCTCGGAGCCGGCCGTGCGGGAGGCCTCGATGTTTGCGTTGAGTGCGAGCATGTTGGTCTGGCTGGCGAGTTCGCCGATGGACTCGGCGATCTCCTCGACGCGCTCGAGCTGATCCCGGAGCTGGTCGAACTCTTCGACGGCGCGCTCGGCGTCGGCATCGATCTTCGACATCGCGCCGGAGGCCTCGCGTGCTGCGGTCTGGCCGGCCTCGCCGGTCGTCGCGGTCTGCTGGGCGAGTTCGGCGACCTGGTCGCTCTGGGAGGCGATCTCCTCCGTCGTGGCGGTCATGTCCTCCATCCGGGCCTTGACCGCGTCGTAGGTCTCGTGCTGGCGCTCGGTCTTGTCGGCGATCGCCTGGACGGAGACCGACACCTGCTTGCTCGCGCCCTCGACCTCCTCGGCGCTCGCGGTGACCTGCTCGCCGTGTGCAGCGACGCGATCGGAGAACTGCCGGATCTCGGCGACGGTCTCCTGAATCTCGTCGGTCATCTCGTTGAACTCGCTGGCGATGCGTTCCATGGACTCGTTGTCGACGTCCGCGTCCATCTCCTCGGTCAGATCGCCGTGGGCGGCCGATTCGGCGACGGTAGCCAGTTCGTCTGCCGTCGCTTCGAGTTCGTCGGCCATCGCCGCGACCTCCTCGCGGCGGTGCTCGGCGGCCTTGCGAGCCTCTTCGGTCTCCGCCAGCGAGTCGCGAAGCGAGACCCGCATGCCGTCGAAGGAGTCGTAGAGCTGGCCGATCTCGTCGGTTCGGTCGCTCTCGAGTTTCTGCTCGAGGTCGCCCTGCTCGATCGTCTCCGCTCCGGCGGCGAGTTCCCGGATCGATTTCGTGGTGTTCCGGCCGACGAGCACGCCGATCGCACCGAGACCGCCGAGGGCGACGACCAGCAACAGGACGAGCGATTTGGAAATCTCCTCCTGCAACGCGAACGCCTCGTGGGTCGGGACGTGGGCCATGAGCACCCAGTCGGTGCCCTCGACGCGGGTGAAGCCCATCCCCATTGCTTCCCCGTCCATCGTCATCTGGGTGTAGCCGGTCTGGCCGGCGAGCCCCTGGCGGACCGCCATGGAGTCCACGCTCAGTTCGTCTGCCGGCCCCATGTTCTGTTCGCCGATGCTGTGCCCGTGGTGACTCAGGACGACCGTCCCCTGCTCGTTCACGACGTGCGTGTGGGAGTGATGGGCGTCGGAGGGTCGCTCGAGCGTGCCCGAGACGGCCGTGAGGTTCGCGACGAGCACGACCGCGCCGTCGTCGCCGGTCCCAGCGACCGCGGCAACCGCGCTGTGGTGAACGCCCGGATCCTCGTAGGGATTGCTCATCGTCGTCCCGTCGGCGGGCGGGGACGACGACCACTCGGTATCGTAGGTGCGACCCACGGCGTCCGCGGCCGAACTGGCCTGGACCTGCCCGGTCTGATCGACGTAGTGGACCGCGGTGACCCCTGGTGGCGCGCGCTCGGCATAGTTCGCGAGCACGGACTCCATCGCTTCGGTGTCCCCGGCTGCAACCGACTCCTCCTGGGAGAGCAGGCTGGCGTGGTTCTCGGTGGAATCGACCCAGTTCGCGAGTGTCGAGGCCTGGAGGCTCGCCGTCTTCTCCATGCGTGTTTCCGCGTCGGCTTCGAGCGCGTCCGCCGTCTGTACGTAGATCAGGCCGCCGACGCCGCCGATGAGGAGAACCACCACGCCGAACAGCAAGAGGAGTTTGAGGAGGTAGCTTCCCTTTACTCGTCGATACGGTGCCGTAAGGATTCGAGTACTCATCCTATGGATCCTCAAACTGCATTGTGGTAATGATTTTGATCAAATTACTAACAAGGTTAATGAATTAAGTAAATGAAATGGACAACGAATCTCACTTCCTACCAGTGGCGTCCGTTGAGGGTATCGATTCCGGAGCGAAACCGGCAATCTGTGTTGGGAAATCGGTCAATTATCAAGTCATAATCAGGACGCCGACGAACGCTGCTCCCGTTCGGCCCGCGGGCGGCCTACACGCCCCAGATGCCCCAGATGCCCAGCACGGTGACGACCGCGAGCAACAACTGCAGGGGAGCGCCGACGCGGACGAAGTCCATGAAGCGATAGCCACCCGGGCCGTAGACCATCAGGTTGGTCTGGTAGCCCATCGGCGTCATGAACGCCGTCGACGCCGCGAACGTCACCGCGATCGCGAACGCGAAGGGGTCCGCACCGGTCGCCACAGCGACGTCGACCGCGACCGGAATCAACAGCACGACGGAGGCGTTGTTGCTGACGACGTTCGTCAGCACCGCGGTCAGCAGGTAGAACACACCGAGCAACAGGATCGGCGTCAACCCTCCTGCCGACTGGACGACGTGCCCCGCCAGGAACGCCGCCGCGCCGGTCTGCTCCATCGCGAGGCCGAGCGGGAGGAGCCCCGCCAGCAGCACGACCACGTTCCAGTCCACCGCGTCGTACACCTCGCCGGGGCGGAGACACCGGGTGACGACCATCGCGACGACGCCCGCTAGCGCTGACAGCGCGATCGAGGCGATCCCCAGCCCGGCGATCGCGACGACGGCTGCGACGATGCCGAGCGCGATCGGGAGCTTCTCCTCCCGGTACTGCGGCAGGTCGAACTCGCCCGCGACGATGAACTCGCGGTCGATCGCGAGCCTGCTGACCGTCTCCTCGGTCGCCTGGACGAGCAAGGTGTCACCCGCACGAAGCGAGCGTTCGTCCATCCGTGCGTGGATGATCTCGCCGCCGCGACGGATCGCCAGCACGGAGGCGTCGTAGCGCTGCCGGAAGTGGAGGGACTCGAGCGTCTCGCCGACGAGCCTGGAGTCCGGCGCGATCACCACCTCGACGAGTCGCTGGTCGTCGACGGCCTCCACGGCTTCGTCGTCGGCGGTGAGCAACTCGTCGGTGACGTCTTCCACCTCGAGGGCCTCCTCGACGAGTTCCTCGAGCGCGTCGTCGTCCACGCTGGCAGCGTCGGCGCCGACCGTCGGGGGTGCGGCGTCGCCCTTCCGTGCGTCCGGGGCGAGCTCCAGGCCCTCGTGTTCGATGATCGTTACCAGGCTCTCCCGGTCGGTCCGGAGCACGAGGACGTCGTCGGCCTGGATGGTCTTCCGGGCAAGCGGCTCGCTGAACGCGGCGTCCGTGCGGACGAGCTGGACGATGTCCGCGTCGACGTCGAGCTCGGCGAGACAGCCCTCGACGGTGTCACCGACGAACGTCGAATCCCCGCGCACGACGACCTCCGTGAGGTACTCGGTCATCTCGAACTCCTCGGTCAGGGGCTCCCGGGCCGGTACGCGCTCGGGGATGAGCCGCGGCGCGACGAGGAAGAGGTAGACCGAACCGACGGCGAGCACCAGCACCCCGAGCGCGGTGAACTCGAACATCGAGAAGGCGTCGTACTGCGGGCCGAGCTGGGCGTACACGTCGCTCGCGAGCAGGTTCGTCGAGGTCCCGATCAGCGTTAGCGTGCCGCCCATCATGGCCGCGAAGGAGACGGGCATCAGCAGTTTCGACGGCGAGGTCCCCGTGCGATCGGCCAGTTCGTCGACCATCGGGATCATCACCGCCACGACCGGGGTGTTGTTGATGAACCCTGCCGTGCCGCCGGCGAGCCCCAGCACCGCTCCCAGCTGCTTGATCGGGCTGTTGCCGTAGCGGTCGGCGATCTCCCGACCGATCACGCTGACGAGGCCGGTCCGCCGGATCCCCTCGCTCAGGATGAACATCGCGAGCACGGCGATGGTCGCCGGACTCGAGAAGCCCGAGAGTCCCTCCTCGATCGTCAGTTCCGTCCAGTCGCCGAGCGCGACGAGCGCGACCAGCACCGCGATCGCGGTGACGTCGATCGGCACCGGCTCCCAGACGAACAGGACGAGCGCCGCGAGGACGATACCGAAGACGACCAGCATGCCGGTCGTCAGTGCGGGCGGTTCGGCCGCGGCCTGGAGGACGATAGCGAACGCTGGCCACGCGCCCACGTGCATGGTCAGTCCTGCCGGTGGCGGCGGCAAAAAACGTTCTCGAACCCGAGCGGCGACGCCGCAGTGCGCTCGCGGTGGCTCGACTACTCGTCGAGGTATCGGACGAACCCGCGCTTCTCGTCGGGATCGAACCCGCAGTCCTCGTAAAATCCGAGCACGGACTCCGATTCCCGGCCGGTGAGCAGCATGACCTTGTAGCAGCCGGCCTGCTCCGCGACGTCGAACCCGTACTCGACTGCGGCCGTACCGAAGCCCTCGCCGCGATAGTCCTCGTGGGTCACCACGTTCTCCATCACCGCCCAGGGTCGCCCGTCGCGGGTGAGATTTCGCGTCACCGAGACCGTGCAGGTCGCGACGAGGTGGTCGTCGTGCTCGACCGCGACGATGGTCAGCGAGTCGTCGGTGCGCATCCGGTCGAACTCCTCGCGGAGTTCCGGGTCCGAGGAATCGAGCGACTCGTTCCGGCTGCTGAGCATCTCGTAGAGTTCCAGTAGCTCGGCGAGTTCGTCCTCGCGGATGGATCGGGCCGTGGCCATATGGCTGTAGGCGAAGCTGCTCGGTGAATCAGAAAAACGGTGCCGATACCCAACGGACGGAAAACGGCGCTGCGCTACCGCAGACGGCCGTTCACTGGAACCCGATCCGACTCCCGCGCCGCCCTCTGCCGGGCTCCGCGCTGCCGCCGCGGAACTCCTCCTCGACGGAGTCGTAGTACTCCAGCAGGTCCTCGGTGATCGTCGGGCGGACGGACTCCATGCCGGCCCGGAAGTGCTTCATCTGGACCTCCTCGGCGTCGTCGTCGTCCCGGAGCGCCTCGATGGCGGCCTCCCGGGCGATCGTCTCGAGGTCGGAGCCGACGTAGCCGTCGGAGCGCTCGGCGATCTCGCGGAGACTGACGTCCGCGGCCAGCGGCGTGTCGTCGGTGTGGATCCGGAGGATCTGCTCGCGGCCCTCCTGGTCGGGCTGGCCGACCATCACGAGGCGGTCGAAGCGGCCCGAGCGGATGAGCGCGGGGTCGATCATGTCCGGCCGGTTGGTCGCGCCGATGACCATGACGTGCTCCATCTCCTCGAGCCCGTCGAGTTCGGTCAGGAGCTGGTTGACGACCCGCTCGGAGACGTTACTGCCCATCTCCTGGCTCCGGTTCGGCGCCAGGGAGTCGAGTTCGTCGAAGAAGATGACGGTCGGAGCGACCTGCCGGGCCTTTCGGAACGTCTGACGGATCGCCTTCTCCGACTCGCCGACCCACTTCGAGAGCAGTTGCGGGCCCCGCACCGAGATGAAGTTCGCGTTCGTCTCGTTGGCGACGGCCTTCGCCATCAGCGTCTTCCCGGTGCCGGGCGGGCCGTAGAGCAGGATGCCCTTCGGCGGCTCGATTCCCATGCGGGTGAACCGCTCGGGGTCGCGCATCGGCCACTCGACGGACTCCTTGATGTCGCGTTTCGCCTCCTCGAGGCCGCCGACGTCGTCCCAGGACACCTTCGGTAACTCGACGAGCACCTCCCGCATCGCGGAGGGCTCGACCTCCGCGAGCGCGCCCCGGAAGTCGTCCCGCTTGACGATCATCCGGTCGATGAGGCTCGGCGGGATGTCCTCCTCGTCGAGGTCGATCTCGGGGAGGTAGCGCCGCAGGGCCTTCATCGCTGCCTCCTTCGTCAGACTCTCGATGTCGGCGCCGACGAAGCCGTGGGTCTCGTCGGCGAGGTGACCGAGGTCGACGTCGTCGGAGAGGGGCATGCCGCGAGTGTGGATCTGGAGGATCTCCTCGCGGCCCGTCTCATCGGGGACGCCGATCTCGATCTCGCGGTCGAACCGGCCCGGCCGCCGGAGCGCGGGATCGACGGAGTCGACGCGGTTCGTCGCCGCGATGACGATGACCTGGCCCCGCGATTCGAGGCCGTCCATCATCGTCAGTAGCTGGGCGACGACCCGGCGCTCCACCTCGCCGGTGACGTCCTCCCGTTTGGGCGCGATGGAGTCGAGCTCGTCGATGAAGATGATCGACGGCGACTCCTCGGTCGCGTCCTCGAAGATCTCCCTGAGCTGTTGCTCGCTCTCCCCGTAGTACTTCGAGATGATCTCCGGCCCCGCGATAGAGAAGAAGGAGGCGGAGGTCTCGTTGGCGACGGCTTTCGCCAGGAGGGTCTTGCCAGTCCCGGGCGGGCCGTGGAGCAGGACGCCCTGTGGCGGCTCGATCCCCAGCTTCTTGAAGATCTGCGGGTGCTTCATCGGCAGTTCGACCATCTCGCGGACGCGCTGGATCTCGCCGGAGAGGCCGCCGATGTCCTCGTAGGTGATGCCGCCGCCGGTCTTCTCGAACCCGGAGATGGGCTCCTCGCGGAGTTCGACGTCGGTGTCCTCCGTGACGAGGACGACGCCCTCGGGCTCGGTCTCGACGGCGATCAGCGGGATCGCCTGCCCCGGCGAGCGCATGAACGGGTGGTTCGTCGAGGACATCACCGGGACGATGTCGCGCTCGACGACCGGGCGCTTGAGGATCTGCCGCTTGACCATGCCCGCGGCGTCGGAGCCGAACTGCACCGACGCCTCCTCGGGCGGCGCGAGCACGAGCGAGTCGGCCTTCGTCGCTTCGGCCTTCCGGATCTCGACGCGCTCGCCGATCCCGACGTCGGCGTTCTGGCGGGTGAACCCGTCGATGCGGACGGTGTCGGTGTTCCAGTCCTGGCGGTCGGCGCGCCAGACCTTCGCCGCCGTGGAGTTAGCCCCCTCGATCTCGATGATGTCGCCGGGGGAGAGCTTCAGGTGGAGCAGCGTGTCCGGATCCAGCCGGGCGATGCCTCGCCCCGAGTCGTTGGGGTAGGCCTTCGCAACTTCGAGTTGGACTTCGTTCATCGGTGGAGTAGGTTGTCGCTTGCTCGGGGTCGGTGCCCGATAGGTCTTGTGCTGGTGCGTGCAAGCGTTGCCGTCCGTCGGGGGCGTCGCCGGTCCAGCCGTGGGCCGTCTCGCGTCGTAACGACTGCACGCACGGACGCGGACTCGCGTCCGGCGTGCGCGCCGCCACCCTGCTGTCCCTGATTCATGGTTCGTGCTAACGTGCCTAACTGCAACCCCCGTCACCTTAGGAATGTCGGCGTCCGTAGATCCGCTGGCCGACTGCAGGGTGGCACACATCGTAGCGATGAACCACGCAGGTCGGGTCGCGGCGTCGCATCGACCCGCCGCACCCGGACAATTGATAGGGAGCGGGCCCCTGCGCCGAACACGATGGTCTACACGGATCCCGACGAGGTGCCCTGGAGCGCGTACCTCGCGCTGGCAGGCGTCATGGCGGTGATCGTCGGCGCACTCCTTCCGTGGTACGCCGCACTCGGCGAGTCCACCACCGGCCTCCAGCACGAGGACGGCTACATCACTGCCGGCGTCGTGCTGGCCACGCTCGCGTTCGGCGTCACCTTCGAGTGGGACCTGATCGCACCCGTCGCCGCCGCGCTCGCTGGCGCGGTGACGGTGATCGTCGGCTACGACGCCTACTCGCAGGTCAGCGACCTCGGGACGCACGATCCGAAGGCCGGACTCTGGCTCACGCTGCTCGGCGGCGTCGTCCTCCTCGTCGCGGCGGGGTGGGGACTCCTCGAGGGGCGAGTGATCGCGACCGACGCTGGCGAGAACGTTCGCGGCGACGGCCCGGCGTAGCGGTCGCGGCCCCACCGAACAGTCCGGCGCTCGCTGGCCGTCTGCTCCTAACGCGAGCGCCCTGCCGACCACGGTGCTTTTCGGCACCGCCTGCGTCGGGTTCGACATGACCACGCTCGCGTTCGACGGCCGGACCGGTGCGAGCGGCGACCTCCTGCTCGGTGCCCTGCTCGCCGCCGGTGCCGATCGGGCGGTGCTCGCGCCGGTCGAGGACGCACTCCCGATCGAATACGACGTCGAGACCGTCGAGGAGGTAGGGATCTCCGCGACACGCGTTCGCGTGCTCCTCGACGATTCGGACGGCTCCGACGGAGGAGACGGCACGGATTCGTCGCACGGCCACCACGATGACGGAGAGCACGAACACGCACACCACCACGATCGGTCAGACGAACACAGCCACGATCACGGGGAGCACGATCACGGTCACGGCCACGACCACGAGCACTCACACCACCACGATTCCGGCCACGATCACGACCACGGTCACGACCGGTCCCACGACGAGGCGGCGGACGACGGTGACGCCACGCCCGCAGAGGGGCACGGTCCCCACCGCACCTACGCCGAGGTCCGGGAGATCGTCGCAGACCTCCCGATTCCCGAGGCCGCACGGGAGGACGCGCTGGCGATATTCGAACTGCTGGGCGAGGCCGAGGCGGCCGTCCACGGCACCGACCTCGACGCCACGCACTTCCACGAAGTCGGGGCCGACGACGCGATCGCCGACGTCGTCGGGGCGGCGCTCCTCCTCGACGACCTCGACGTCGATTCCGTCGTCACCACGCCCGTCGCTGCCGGCGGCGGCGAGGACGAATCGAGTCACGGCACCTACCCCGTCCCCGCGCCGGCCGTCGTGGAACTCGCCGAGCGCGCTGACTGGGAACTCGAGCACGGCCCCGTCGATCGCGAGCTGTTGACCCCGACCGGCGCGGCGATCCTCGCCCACGTCGCGGAGGGCCGCACCCGCGTGCCGCCGCTGCGCGTGGCCGGCTCGGGCTACGGCGCCGGCGGCTACGACCTCGGCGACCGGCCGAACGTCCTCCGCGCGATCGTCGGCGAGGAGCGCGGCGAGTTCGAGTGCCAGCCGATTTCCGTCCTCGAGACGAACGTCGACGACGTCGCGCCGGAGGTGCTCGGCGATCTGCAGGACTCGCTGGCCGCCGTGGGCGCCAAGGACGTGACGATCGTGCCGACGACGATGAAGAAGTCGCGACCCGGCCACCTCGTCAAGGTGATCGTCGATCCGGCGGACTCGGCGGCGGTCGCCCGCACACTCGCCGAGGAGACCGGATCGCTGGGCGTTCGAGAGGCCGGCGCTGCCCACCGCTGGGTCGCAGAGCGTCGAATCGAATCGGTGACCGTCGAGGTCGACGGCGAGTCGTTCCCGATCGAGGTCAAGGTCGGCACCGACGCCGACGGGTCGATCTTCGACGTCAGTGCAGAGTACGACGACGCGGCGGCGGTCGCCCGGGAGACCGGACTCGCGTTCCGCGAGGTCGCACGCCGGGCGGAGGCCGCGGCCCGCGCCGGACGGGAGGGCGAGTGAGTGCGGCGGACGATTTTCAGCGTCCGTCAAGATATCTCCGCTATTGGAGACTGGATACACCTTATATTCGTAGAATAGTCTGCATCCGTATCAGGGATAGCCTTATCAGTGGAAATGCGGACCGTTCGTGTGGATGCCCACCACAGACCACACACGACCCGGCGCCGGGCCGAATGCCCCCTCGGAATCGTCGCCGGCCACCGCCCCGACGACCTCCAACGTGCTGGCCGTGACGCCCGGTGCCGACGACTGCCCGCGGTGTGGCACCGCGACGATCAACTGCCACGGCCGCCTGGACTGCCCTGATTGCACCTGGACGGAGGCGCGATCCGCAGGGTAGGCCCCGTCCACGTCGCGCCGACCACCCTCGATCGCCCACAGTGCGATCCCACTTGTCTGGCATACGCGGTCCGGCCGACGCCATGCGGCCGGGCGGCCTTTCGTCGCTCGTCCGAACTCGACGGCGCACGCTCGAGTTCGGGGTGCTATCCCGTCAGAAACACCCGATCCCCCACAGCTCCGGCCGCGACGACTGCGGCTTCCCGAAGACTGCGGCTTCCCGACGACTGCAATTCCGCGACGACTGCAATTCCGCGACGACTGCAATTCCGCGACGACAGTAGCTCCGCCACGATTGCAACTCCACGACGACGACGATAGCTCCGCAGCTACCGCTCCTCCCGGTGCGTGTCGAGCGCTTCCTCCACGGTGAGTTCGCCGCTCGCGACGCGCCGGGCGAGGAGTTCGTCGATCGCCCGGTTGTCCTCGCCACGCTCGCGGGAGCGCTCCTGAATGCGCCGGAGTTCGCCGACCGTCGGTTCGACGTCGCGCTCTTCGATCACCTCGCCCTCGCGCTGGGCGATGTTGACGGCCGCGATCACGTCGCCGAGACCGCTCGCGCCAGCGCCGAGCGACGGCGTCGTCCCCGTCTCGTCGACGAGTTCGACGCGGACGTCGCCCAGGGCGTCGATCAGTCGCGAGCCCTGGAGGCGCGCGCCGTCGCCGATCCGCACGATCGGGTCCGGCGCGTCCGCGACCTCCTCGCGAACGATCTCCGCGACCTGCGCGAGCGGGACGTGGTAGGCGGCGACGACGGTGTCGCCGACGAGCACCGCGATCCCCGGCCGGTCGCCCGGATCGACGCCGACGACGAGCTGCCCGCCTTCGCTGCGGGCGAGCTGGAGCGCCGCCTCGACCGCCGTCCGCGCCTCGCCGGGCTCGGCGCCGACGACCTCGACCTCGGGGCCGAGATCCGGGTGCGCCGCACGGACGTCGTCCATCTCGTCGGCCGCGACGATGAGGACAGTCGCGCGTTCGGGGAGCGCCTCGCCGGGCTCGACCGTCGTGAAGGCGGCGTCGCGGTCGCGTAGCTCCGCCACGACGTCGTGGTAGACCTCGAAGTCCTCGGTCGCGACGACGATCACGGTCCGTTTTGGTACCTCGTCGGGTTAAGACCGCCGGGAGCGTCGGTCGCGACGAGTCGGTAGGTCCAGACGCCCGCGAACAACGCCGCCAGCGTCGGGTGCAGTTCAGTTCGCCAGTTCGACTTTATACCTGCCTGCCGCAGTCCCCTGCATGAAGCTGGGTATCCACGAGTCGGTCGAGGCGGTGTTCCCGCCCGCGGAGCTCCAGACCGCCCTCACCGAGGCGGGCGTCGAGGCCGAGTTGGTCGGCGACGATCCGATCGAACTGGGCGCTTGCGACGGCGTCGTCACCTTCGCCCACCGGGAGTACTTCTTCGACGCCGTCGAGTGGGTCCACTCGATCCAGGCCGGCGTCGATCGCTTCCCGCAGAACGAGTTCGAGGCCGAGGGGCTGACGCTCACGAACAGCACCGGGATCCACGGCGCGAGCGTCGGCGAGACGGTGCTCGGCTACATGACCGCGTTCGCCCGCAACCTCCACGCCTACCGGAGCGCCCAGGACCGCGGCGAGTGGATCGAGCCGGACTGGGACCGCCCGTTCACGCTCGAAGACGAGTCGGTGTGCGTCGTCGGGCTGGGTACGATCGGCCAGGCCGTCGCGGAGCGGGCGACCTGGCTCGGGATGGACGTCTGGGGCGTCCGGCGCTCACCCGACCCCGTGCCGATCGTCGACGAGGTCTACGGCCAGGAAGACCTCCACACCGCGTTGCTCGACGCGACGTTCGTCGTGCTCGCGGTGCCGCTGACGCCCGCGACGCGACGGCTCATCGGCCCCGCGGAGCTCGCCGCGATGGACGACGACGCGTACCTGATCAACGTCGCGCGTGGCAGCGTCGTCGTGCAGGACGCGCTCGTCAGTGCCCTCGAGAACGACGACCTCGCCGGCGCCGCCCTGGACGTGTTCCAGGAGGAACCACTTCCCGCGGACTCACCGCTCTGGGAGCTGGACGAGGTCATCGTGACGCCCCACTCTGCCGCTCGGACGCGAGACTACTTCCGCGACATCGCCGAGATCGTCCTCGACAACGTCGAGCGGCTCGAGGAGGGGCGCACCCTCCGGAACCAGGTCGTCTGATCGGGTGCAGCTGCCCGGGCGGCGTCGATCCGATACCGACGCTGCGTCCGACCGCGGATCAGCTGCTCGACTCGGGCCCGGGAACCTCCGCGAACGCCCGTTCCACCCGGTCCTGCCACTCCTCGACGTCGTCGAGTCGAGCACCGAACTCCTCGGCGTACTGGACGAGCAGTTCGATCGACTCCACGCACGCGTCGAGCCTGTCGCGGTCGGCCTCTAGCTCGTCGACCCGCTCCTCGACGGCCCCGACGCGGCTGTCGGTCGTCTCGATCCGCTGCTCGTGGTCGACGAAGCCGGTCCGGAGTTCGGCCAGCCCCTCGTCGTGCCGGTCGAGCGTGCTCCGCAGATCCTCTACGCGGCCCTCGTGCCGGTCCAGCAGCGTTCTGGCAGTGCCGCGCTCGTCGATGAACGCTTCCATCGCGTCGACGTAGGCCTCGAGGTCGGCAAGGTTCGACTGGAGGTGCCGGACGCGGACCTCGGTGCTCGTGGTCGTCTCGAGGCCCAGCGCGCTGCGGAGCCGGTCGCGCTCGGTCTCGGTGAGGTCGCGGCTGTCGACGGCGTCGACGAACCGGGCGAGGACGTCGTCCGGCGGCGACTCGGCGGCGGCCGGCGGCGATTCGTCGACGTCGGCCGGCTCGGAATCGGGCCCTGCGCCGTCGGTCCGGTCGGGCGCTGCGGGCGCTGGATCGTCGGTCTCCGCGGCACCCTCGCCGGGAGGGAGGGCCATGAGCTCCTCCAGTGAGAGTTCGTCCTCGGGAAACGCCCGGTTCACGTCGGTGCGAAACTCCTCGAACTCTTCGCCTTCGGCGACTTGTTCCCCACCGAACGGCACCGACGTGTCCTCGCCCTCTCCCCCCGACGATTCGTCGCCGGCGTCTGCCGTCGGATCACCCCGTGAGTGGTCTCCAACCATAGTGTGCTACTTGCTAACGTGATACCGGTATAAATCCTTGGTCTAGTTACTTCAGATCCGCCGTAGTGATGCGAGGGGTGAATCAATCTCGGTGAATAGCCACGTTTCCAAAGGCAGCTGACGGCGCACCACCATCGAGTCCGCGTCGAAGCGGGTCGGGTACCACATCGAGATCGATCGGGGAGCTCGCTACAGACACGGGGTTCCGGATCGCCACCCCAGCACGCGTGCCGCCACGAATTCTGGACGCGCGTGCAGGGCGGAACAGCAAGGTTGAACAGTGCGGGCGCTGAATTCCCGGCTGATGCCGACCGTAGAATACCTCAACTACGACGTGGTGGACGACGAGGGCTGGGACATGTACGACGACGACGTCTTCGCAGAGGCGGCCGATATGGACCTCAGTGACGAGGATTACGGCACGCTCGACGTCAACGAGGGCGAGTACATCCTCGAGGCCGCCGAGGCCCAGGGCTACGACTGGCCCTTCTCGTGTCGCGCCGGCGCCTGTGCGAACTGTGCCGCCATCGTCCTCGAGGGCGACATCGACATGGACATGCAGCAGATCCTCTCCGACGAGGAGGTCGACGAGAAGAACGTCCGCCTGACCTGCATCGGCAGCCCCGCTGCCGACGACGTCAAGATCGTCTACAACGCCAAGCACCTCGACTACCTGCAGAACCGCGTCATCTGAGGCCGCTCTCGGCAGGACGCCTGCCGAATCTGCGGACTCCCTCCTTCCGAGGACAGTACGCTCGAGCGGCAGCACCGCTCGGACGCACCCCGCGCTTTTCCGCATCGTCCTGGAGTCGACGGCCACCGACTGCTCGCGACAGACCTGTTTCGTGCGAAGCGTTACCTTCCCACGCGCCGTAGTAGTGCGCCCATGGCCCTCCGGCTGGGGCTGACCGGCGACGTCATGCTCGGCAGACTCGTGGACGAGGCCCAGCAGGACCGCCCGCCGACCGCCGTCTGGGGCGACGTGCTCTCACAGCTACGGGATCTCGACGGCCTCCTGCTCAACCTCGAGTGCTGTCTCTCGACCCGCGGGACGAAGTGGCGACGAACCCGCCGCGCCTTCCACTTCCGGGCGGATCCCGATTGGGCGATTCCCGCCCTCGAGGCCGCCGGGACGAGCTACTGCTCGCTCGCGAACAACCACGTGCTCGATTTCGAGGAGCCGGCGCTGTTCGACACCCTCGACCACCTCGACGAGGCCGGGATCCCCCACGCCGGCGCGGGGCGGACGGAGCAAGAGGCGTTCGCGCCGGCGACGTTCGAGATCGGAACGGCGGACGAAGTAGCTGAGGAAGGCACCGAACCGGAGGCGCCGGAGCCGCTCTCGGTCGCCGTCGTCTCGCTGACCGACAACACGCCGGAGTACGCCGCGACGGCGACCTCGCCCGGGACCGCTCACGTCGAGATCGACGTCGACGACGCCGAGACCAGAGCCGCGGTCGAGAGCGCGATCGAGCGGGCGAACGCGGCCGATCCGGACCTGCTCGTCGCCTCCTTGCACTGGGGCCCGAACATGGTGGCCGAGCCACCCGAGCGGTTCCGCCGGTTCGCCCACTGGCTGGTCGAGCAGGGGGTCGACCTGCTGCACGGCCACAGCGCCCACGTCGTCCAGGGGATCGAGATCTACGAGGGCGTCCCGATCCTGTACGACTGCGGTGACTTCGTCGACGACTACGCCGTGAACCAGACCCTCCGGAACGACCGGAGCTTCCTGTTCGAAGCCCGCGTCGACGTGGAGGACCGGTCGATCACGGCGCTACACCTCACGCCGACGGAGATCGAGAATCGAGCGGTTCGCGTCGCGAGTCCGGCGACGGCGCAGTGGCTCCGGGAGACGATCCGCGATCGCTCGGACGGGCTCGGAACGTCGTTCGTCCGACACGGCGAGGGGCTGGTCGTTCCGGTGAACGAGTAGTCGGTGGCGGACAGACCGGATCGGGGCTGTCGAGAGCTACGGAGAGCGCCCGCTACCGCTCGTTCAGAACCACGATCACGCGAAGATCGTTGACGTTTGTCCCAGTGGGACCGGTCCGGAGCAACGCACCAGCGTCGTCGAGCACCGGGTACGCGTCGTGGGCGTCGAGGGCGGCCCTCGCGGTGGCCGCGGATACCTCCTCGCCGACCGTGTCTCCGGTCACCAGCGCACCCGCCGCGTCGGTTGCGCCGTCGATGCCGTCGGTGTCGACGCTCGCGATCACCGTGGACGGATCGGCCAGGTCGAGCGCCGCCGCGAGCGCGACCTCCTGGTTTGGCCCGCCGGCACCGCTGGCGTCGCCGAGGGTCACCGTCGTCTCGCCGCCGGAGAGGAGGACCGCCGGCGGCTCGATCGGCCGGCCGCTCGCCCGGACCTCATCGGCGATCGCGGCGTGGACGGTTCCGACCTCCCGGGCCTCCCCCTCGATCCGCGTCGAGAGCACGAGCGAGTCGAAGCCGGCGTCGCGGGCCGCTTCGGCCGCAGCGTCGATCGCGGCGTCGTTCGAGGCGAGCACGTGTACGTCGACGGCGTCGAACGCCGGTTCGTCGGGACCAGGGGTTTCGGTCGGCGCTTCGGCGGCGTCGGAATTGCCAGCAGTCGCGTCAGAATCCCCAGCCGTCGCGTCGGTAGCTCCCACGGCCGCGTCGGTCGTTTCCGCGGCCGCACCGGTCGTTCCCGCAGCAGCGCCGCGGTCGAGTCGGCGGCGTATCGAGCCGGGTGCGTCGATCCCGTGCCGTTCGAGCACGGAGCGGGCCTCGGCATAGCTCGTCGGGTCCGGCGAGAAGGGGCCGCTGGCGACGGTCGCGGGATCGTCGCCGACGACGTCGCTGAAGACGAGCGTGGCAACCGTCGCGGGGGCAGCGGCCCGTGCGAGGCGACCGCCTTTCAGCGCCGAGACGTGCTTCCGGACGGCGTTGATCTCGTCGATGGTGGCGCCGCTCCGGACGAGCGCGTCGGTCAGGTCCTGGAGGTCGGCGAGGGAGACGTCGCCGGCGGGCGCCGGGAGGAGCGCGCTGCCACCGCCCGTGATCACGCCGAGCACGAGATCCCGTTCGGTGGCGCCGTCGACGAGGTCGAGTACCTGATTCGCGCCGTCCATGGCGGCATCGTCGGGGACCGGATGCGCGCCAGTGATCGACGCGACGCGATCGAGCGGAACCGGGTCGTCGGTCACCACGATCCCGTCGTCGATCCGTTCGCCGAGGACGCCTTCGAGTGCACTCGCGACGCGCCCGGCGGCGTTGCCGCCACCGACGACGAGCACCCGGTCGGCGGCGTCGAGGTCGTAGGTCGTCCCGTCGATCGCGAGCGTCGCGCCGTCGAGGGAGACGCGCTCGTCGATCACGGCGCTCGGCTGTGCGGCCTCGATGCCAGCAAGCAGGCAGTCGACGGCGAGGGCAGCCGCTGGCGACGCTTCGAACCGCTCGCGATCGCGAACGGCGATCGGCGACGACCCATCCATACGTCCACGGAGGACGATCGCGACAATGAATCTGGGGTCGACAGGCCGCTCGCGGGAGGCGAGGATCGGCTAACTTGCTGCGAGCGGCTGGCGGATCGAAGGAAGTGCCGGAGCGACGGAGGCGCTGGACCGACGAAGGCTCCGGATCGAGGGAGTCGCTGGAGCGAGGGATGCACCGGAGTCGCTGGACCGACGGATGCGCCAGAGCGTCGGAGGCCCCGGAGCGGTGGAACTGCCGAAGCAACCCTGAGCGCGGCGGGTAAGCTCCGCTTTCCGTCGAGTCGCGGCGACACGCACAGTATACTATTCCCGTCCCGGCGCGGAGTTTCGGTCGGTGTCCCCGATGAGCCAACGAATGAACCCCTTCACGGAACTCCAGCGATTCTTCGAGCGAATGAGCGAACAGTACGACGAGACCGCCGAGGCCTGGTCGTTCGACGAGCCCTTCGGCGAACTCGCCCTCGGTGCGGAGTCGATGGCGACCGACCTCGTTGAACGCGACGAGGCCTACGTCGTCGCCGTCGACCTCCCCGGCTTCGAACGCGACGACGTCGACATCCAGGTGACCGACTCCACGCTCCGCATCGACGCCGAGCGCGAGACCGAGGTCGCCGAGGAAGGCGAACGCTACGTCCGCCGGGAGCGACAGGAGCAGTCCGCCCATCGCTCGATCGAACTGCCGGCCGAGGTCGAGAAGGACGAGGTCACCGCGACGATGGAGAACGGCGTCCTGACGATCACGCTCCCCCGAGCGGAAGTCGAGGAGGCCCACCACATCGAGATCGAGTAGCGACGACGCAGCCCCGACCGTCGCTCCGATCACACACGTTCGGTCGGAACGAAGACACGACGCGAAGCAACAAGACGCCCCGCTCCTACCCGCCGTAGCCCTCCGACTCCACCGTCCCGCCGAACACCGAGTAGAGGTAGACGAAGTAGCCCCCGACGAGCACCAGCACCGGCAGCCCGAGGATCGTCATGAGGTTGAGCGCGATCGGGGACACCGCGGCGTCCGTGACCGTGAGTCCCGTCGCTGGATACACCTCCGGGTACAGCAAGACGGCGACGAGCAGGCCGAGCAGGACGGCGAGGCCGAGCGTGCTCGCGAACCACTCGCGGTGGCGCTCTCTGCGAGCGAGCGCGACGCCGCCGACCCCGAGCCCGACGCTCCCGAGGACGATGGCGAGCACGGGCGCCGAGAGCAAGTCGGTCGTGATCCCCCGGGGGTCGAGCGCGAACAGCACAGCGAGCAGGACCACGACGCCCGCGAGGTAGCCCGCGGTCGCGAACTGGCCGTACCGCGTCAGTTCGTCCCGGAGTGGAGCCGCTGTCTTCACCGCGAGGTAGGCCGCGCCGGTGGTCAGGGAGAGTGCGATCAGCCCGACGCCGGTGAGGATCGCCGGCAGGGAGAGCGTCCCCGTGCCGAACACCCAGCTACCGACGAGCGTGCCGAGCAGGAGGGGCGAGAGCGTGCTGCCCGCGACGAACAGCCGATCGCAGGCCCGCCGCCACCGCTGGTCCTCGCGTTGCTCCCTGAGTTCGGGGGCGACGCCCCGGAAGAGCAGGGCGGCCACCGCGCCGAGTGCCAGTAGGTAGTGCTCGCTGAGGAGGGCGGCGTAGGCGGCCGGGAACGCGCCGAGGAGCGTCGTCCCGAACGCGACCAGCCAGACCTCGTTGGCGTCCCAGACGGGGCCGAAGGCGGCGAGGAACTGCTCCCGGTCGTGCTCGTCGTCGCGGGTCGCGTACCACATGCCGACGCCGAAGTCGAATCCGTCGAGGGCGACGTAGGCTGCGAGCGTGCCGAGGACGAGCGCGAACCAGAACTCTGGCAGGCCGTCGAAGAGGTACTCGTCGGGGACGAGAAGCGGTGTGGGGCTGGCGGCTGCGCTACCGTCGAGCGCTGAAGCCTCGGCGACGCCACGCAGTGCGCCGCTGGCCGCCTCGGTGCCGACGGCTCCACTCACTCCGCCTCACCTCCCGCTACGCGACCGAGGATCGGAACCCTGCGCCAGACCGACGGATCGGTCTCCCGCCCCTCGACGCGGGAGAGTTCGGTCTCGACGATCAGCTTGACGACGTAGAGGAAGGCGCCGATCAGGAGGACGTACAGCACGACGAACCCCACCAGCGTGGCCGTCGCCTGTCCGGACGTGAGCCCGGTCGAGACGGCGTTCTCCGTGCGGAGGACGCCCTGCACGACCCAGGGCTGCCGACCGATCTCCGTGACGTACCAGCCGGTGACAAGGGCGGCGAATCCGAGCGGCGACGCGAGCATCGTGGCCTGGAGGTACCGGTCGCTGTCGGTCAGGCTCCGGCGCCAGGCGAGGATCCCGCCCCAGAGCGCGAGCCCGATGAAGAGGAACCCGAGGCCGACCATGAACCGGAACGACCAGAACACGATCGCCACCGGCGGGTTCTCCTCGTACTCGTTCAGTCCTTGCACCGGCTCGTCGAAGTCCCCGGCGGCGAGATACGATCCCAGCCCCGGCAGACTGATCGTCCAGAGGTTGTCGGCTCTCGGGTCCGTGATCGCAGACGGCTCCTTCGGAATCGCGAAGAGGTGGAGGTCGGCACTGCCGGTCTCGTAGTGGGCCTCCATCGCCGCGAACTTCTGGGGCTGGGTCTCCTCGACGTGGCGCCCGTAGGCGTCGCCGTGGACGGCCTGGAACGGCGCCGTGATCAGCAGGATGACCACGGCGACCCGGAGCGCGGACAGCCACGCGTCCGACTCGCGCTCTCGCCAGAGGAAGAAGGCCGAGACGCCCGCCACGACCAGCGCGACGGCGATCACGCTCGCGTTCATCATGTGGACGTACATCCAGGGGAACCGGGGGTTGAGGAACGCCGCCGCCGGGTCGGTCAGCTGTGCGACCTCCATCCCGTTGCGCTGGACCAGTTCGTACCCCCGCGGCGTCTGCATCCACGCGTTGACGACGAGGATCCAGAAGCCGGAGAGCCACGCGCCGACGCCGACGAGGACCGAGGAGAGGACGTACTGCCGGTCGGAGACGCGCCCCTTGCCGAACAGCAGGACGCCGAGGAAGACCGCCTCGAGGAAGAACGCCATCTTCGCCTCGAAGGCGAGCGGACCGCCGATGAGTTCGCCGGAGACCTCCGCGAATCTGGGCCAGTTCGTCCCGAACTGGAAACTCATCGGGATGCCCGTGACCGTCCCCATCACGAAACCCACGGCGAAGATCTTGAGCCAGAACTCCCGGAGGTGCGTGTAGCGCTCGGCGTCGCCGTACACCTCGCGATACGTGAAGTAGACGATGAAGGGAGCGAGGCCGATCGAGAGCGCCGCGAAGAGGATGTGGACGCTGATCGTCCACCCGAACTGCATTCGGCTCGCTAGCTCGGGGTCGAGGAAGACGGGAAGCGTCGTTCCTGCGGCGTCGGCTGCGACGAGGAGTGCGCCTGGCTCAGGCATCGCCGTGGTCGTGGCCAGCGGCGGTCGTGCGAGCCACACTCGGTGACGTTCTGACCGGGGGAGGGCTGCCGGGCGGTGCCGGACGGCGTGGGACCAGTTGGCGTTGCATCGTAGCCGTAGCTTCGGCTGGAACGCATTAACCGATGCCGGGATTCTCGGGCGCTAAGAACGCGTTCGGGAACACGTTCGGTGACGCGCAGGCGTCCGACGAGCACCTGAGCGCGATCGGAGAGCAGGCGGTTCGCACGCATCGCCATCCGTCCGGGAGCGTCGGTGGCGTTCCCACCGTAGCCGGAACGTTGAAACGCCTCCCCGTCGCCGTTCCGTCCGTGTTCCACGAGTCCCTGGTCGAGGTCGGACCGGTACTCGCCCGGCCCACGGACCTCCTCCGCCTGCTCGCGTTGCCGGCGTTCGCCTGGGCGGCGTGGACCGACGTCCAGATCCGGCGGGTGCCGAATCGGCTCTGGCCGCCGCTGGCGGTGCTCGGGTTCGTCCTGCTCGCGCTCGACGCCCACCACTACAGCCAGGTCGGTGGCAACACCTGGCGGTTGTTCCTGATCGGCGCGGGGCTGAGCGTCGGCGTCGTCGTCCCGCTGGTCTACGCGTTCTGGCTGCTCGGCGGCTTCGGCGGCGCGGACGTCAAGGCGTTGGCGACGCTCTCGATCCTCTTCCCGGTCTTTCCGGAGTTCTTCGTCGACGGCACCGCCTACCCACTGGTGGACACGACCGCCGGCGCGTTCGCCTTCACGATCCTCACCAACGCGGTCGTCGTCGGGATGGCGTACCCAGCCGCGCTCGCACTCCTGAATCTCGCGAAGGGGAACACCTCGCGCTGGATGGTCGTGGGCAAGAAGGTCGACTGGCGGGCGCTCCCCGGCGCCCACGGCCGACTGCTCGAGACGCCCGACGGGTTCAGCCGCGACGGCCTCGACCTCGACGCACTCCGGATGTACCTCCGCTGGCGGGGGATCGACCTCGCGGACCTCCGCGCGAACGCCGACGAACTCCGCGATCCGGCGACGCTGCCCGAGGATCCCAATCCACCGAGCGACGGCGCGGTGGCAGCGGAGGAAGCACTCGTGACCGACGGTGGTGCGGCGGCTGCGGATGGAACGGCGACGGACGCTGCGGATTCCGCCCCCGACGACTACGACGATCCCTGGGGAGCCCAGGCGTTTCTCGACGATCTCGACGGCGGCGCGTACGGCACCGATCCAGCAAAATTACGGGGCGGCCTCGACGTCGCCGCCGAGCGCGACGCGGTCTGGATCTCACCGGGCATCCCGTTTATCGTCCCCGTGTTCCTCGGACTCGTGCTCGCGCTGGTCTACGGCGACGTACTCTTCGGGGTGCTCTCTGCCCTCGGACTCGCCTGATCGGAGGGACGATCACGACGTGGACGGCGTCACGCCAGCAGCCGTGGGTTTACCCCACCGGCCGCACAACCACGGGTATGGTCGACTTTCAATCCCGGGACACCCGGCGCTCGCTCGGCGGCGACGAGAGCGAGGACCGGGACGACGCCGACGATCCAGATGAGACGACCGGGGAGGACCCCTCGTCCGACGGATCGAGCGAAACGGGGGACGACGACCCAGCCGAGGATGAACATGACCACGGCAGCGAACACGCCGACCACGATCACCACGCCGACGACCTCGAGACCGTCTCGGCCGCTGTCCTCACGGTCTCGACCTCCCGCTCGATCGACGACGACGCCTCGGGCGACGCGATCGTCGAAGTGCTGGAAGGCGAGGGGCACGAAATCGCGACTCGCGAACTCGTGAACGACGACTACGACGGCGTCCAGTCGGCGGTGAGCGCTCTCGTGAATCGCAAGGACGTCGACGCCGTGGTCACGACCGGTGGGACCGGCGTCGCGCCGGCGGACGTCACGCCCGAGGCCGTCCGGCCGCTCTTCGAGAAGGAACTGCCGGGGTTCGGGGAGCTGTTCCGGGCGAAATCCCGCGAGGAGATCGGCACGCGCGTCGTCGGCACCCGGGCGCTCGCGGGGATCGCCGACGGCGTTCCCGTGTTCTGCCTGCCCGGGAGCGAGTCGGCGGCGCGAACCGGCACGGCCGAGGTCGTCGAACCGGAGGTCGGTCACCTCGCCGGGCTGTCCAGACCCCACGACATCGAGGAGGAGTGAGGCGCGCCGCGGTCGATCCGGGAGAAGACCCAACCAGGGAAACTCGACACCCAGAACCGGGGGAACTCGACGCCCAAAGCTGAGGGAACTCAAAACCAGTTGTAAATTATCGCACGATGGTGGCGGGGTGGGTGGCCGTCAGGGCGAACTTTTAAGCCGTGCCGCCGCAGGTGTCAAACCATGACATTCTGGGCGGCGGGAACGGCGGTCTTGCAGTCCGGCGACGACGTGACGCGGCCGACCTTCTTCGAGATCAGCCACGTCGGGGAGATCCTCTTCTACCTGCTCGCGGCGATCGCGATCGGGATCTTCGTGCGCGGCGTCTACCTCCGCGTCAGCCGCTGGACTCGAGGGCGGGAGGATCCGCGGGACCGCCTCGCGAATCTCCCCGGGCGAATCCGTCGCGCCGTGACCGACATCGGCTCGAACGCACCCCTGTTCGATCGGGATCCCTACGCCGGCGTGATGCACACCTTCCTCCTCTGGGGCTTTCTCACCCTCTTCGTCGGCACTTCGATTCTCGCGATCGACATGGACGTGATCCAGCCCCTCATGGACACCTCCTTCTGGACCGGCGACTTCTACCGCGCTTACGAGGTCGTGATGGACGCGATGGGCCTCCTGTTCGTCGTCGGCGTCGCAATGGCGATGTATCGCCGCTACTGGATCCGCTCCGAGCGGCTCTGGGGCCCCCGCGTCTCCGTCGCCGACGACGCCTTCGTCTGGACGCTGTTCGTCCTCGGCGTCGGCGGCTTCCTCCTCGAAGCGCTGGGGATCCTCGGCCGTGGCGTTCCCGACTTCGAGGTCGTGAGCTTCGTCGGCTACGGGCTCGCGCTGGCCTTCGAGGGCGCCGGCCTCACCGCCGAGGACGCCGCCACGATCTACCCCGCCGTCTGGTGGATCCACGCCTTCCACGCGCTGGCGTTCATCGCGCTGATTCCCTACTTCAAGGCGTTCCACATGCTCTCCTCGTTCGCGAACGTCGTCGCGCAGGACGACGAGGCGGGTGCCCGCCTCCCCGGCATTCCGGCGGACCTCGACCACGAGAACGCCACGGACGTCGACCACTTCACCTGGAAGGAACAGCTCGATCAGGACGCCTGCACGAACTGCGGTCGCTGTTCCTCGGTCTGTCCCGCGAACGCCTCCGGCAGGCCGCTCGATCCCCGGAACGTGATCCTCGACCTCAAGAACTACCGCGAGTCGCTGGAGGATGGCGGCCCGGAGCGCCCGATCGTCGGGGAGTTCGACGGGCTCCGGGCTGATGGCGGGACGATGGCGGACGGGGGAACGATGACGGACGGTGGAGCCGCCACCGCTGACGCCGGTGGAGCGACCGGCGACCCCGAACCCGGGATTCCCGAGCACGCCTCCCCGACCACGGCCGGGACCAACCGAGAGCCGGTCGAGCCCGACGAGGACGACGCCGTCATCGACAGGGACGCCATGGAGTCCTGTATGGCCTGCATGGCCTGCATGGACGCCTGCCCGGTCGAGATCGAGCACCTCACCTCCTTCACGCGGATGAACCGGCAGCTCGTCGACGAGGGCGCGGTCGATCCCAACGTCCAGGACGTCTTCCAGGACGTGATGCAGAAGGGCAACAGCTTCGGCGAGTCCCAGTCCAAGCGCGCGGACTGGGCGGATCCACTCGACCTCGAGCCGACCGACGCCCGCGAGGAGTCCGTCGAGTTCCTCTGGTACGTCGGCGACTTCCCGAGCTACGACGATCGGAACAAGCAGGTCGCTCGCTCGCTCGCGAAACTCTTCGACGAAGCCGGCGTCGACTGGGGGATCGTCTACGACGACGAGAAGATGGACGGCAACGACGTCCGGCGGATCGGCGAGGAGTTCCTCTTCCTCGAACTCGCGGGCCACCACGTCGAGACCTTCGAGGACTGCGAGTTCGAGACCATCGTCTGCACCGACCCGCACTCGTTCAACACGATCAAGAACGAGTACCCGGAGGTCGACTTCGGCGAGTTCGCGGACGACCCCGTGATGCCCTTCGAGTTCGACGAGCAGTGGAACGCCGACGGCGAAATCGACGTGAAACACTGGACGCAGGTGCTCGCCGACCTCCAGGCGCGCGGCGACCTCGGCCTCGCCGGCGACGAACTCGACTACACCGTCACCTTCCACGACCCGTGCCACCTCGGGCGATACAACGGCGTCTACGAACCGCCGCGGGACCTGCTGACCGCCGCGGGTTGCGACCTGCACGAGATGCCGCGCAATCGCTCCGATTCCTTCTGCTGTGGCGGCGGGGGCGGCGGCGTGTGGACCGAGCACGACGAGGAGACCAAGCCCAGCGAGGAACGGCTACGGGAGGCGAACCAGGACACGGCCGCTGGCGACGCCGTCGAGAAGTTCGTCGTCGCGTGCCCGCTCTGTACCACGATGTTCGAGGACGGCCGCAAGACCGGCGGCTTCGAGGACGACCTGGACGTCGTCGACGTCGCGGAACTGCTCGTCGAGGCGCTGGGGCTGGAGGACGCGCGCGAGGACGCGAACGGCGACTGAATCCGCCGGGTCGACGGGTAGGATCAGCCTTCCGGTCTCTCGGCCGTGGTTCGAGGGGCAGCGACCCGCCGACGGAAATGGCAGACAGTACTGCGTTCGGGCAGATATCCCCACTCGTGGGCAGAAACCACCAGCAGGCGTTCCGGCAATGGCAGAAGACATATACGTCGCGGGGCGTAGACGACTGGGTAGCCCATGGACGAGAAAACGGAGGAGCTCCGCGACATCTTCATGGACGTCACGGACTCCGACACCGTCACCGAGTCCCAGGCCGCCACCAAGGGGTCCCTCACCGACGACGAGGCGGCACGAGAGCGCCTCGCCGACCTCGTCGCCGAGATGCGCGACCGGTACGACTTCGAGACCGAGCTGACCGACGGTCAGCTCTGCGAGCTCGCCGTGAGCTTCTACGACGGCGCGAGCGACGCCGACCTCGCCCGCGAACTCGACGTCGAACGACGTACCGTCTTCCGCGCTCGTCTCGACCTCCACCTCGTGCGCGAGCGCGACCTCGACGCGCCCTTCGACGTCGAGGCGTTCCGCAAGCGCGTTACCAGCGGCGGCGAGGACGTCGCCACGAGTGATCTCGCCGACGAGTTCGACGTCAGCGAGTCGACCGTCCGGCGCTATCGCCGCGTGGTCGAGGCCCAGGACGAATCGCGCCGTGCGAACGACCGCTATCGCGACGAGTTCGACTCCATCCTCGGCGACGCCGATCTGGCCGGCCCCCTCACGCAGGAGGCCAGGCAGGACGGTCTCGACGACGCGACAGAAGGGATGGAGACGGACGTGTCGTTCTAACCCACCTTTTTTCGAGGAGGGTTTCCTCGGTCGATCAAAGATCGACCTGCGGGAACCCTCCTCCAAAAATCTGGACCAAAAAAAGGCCGCGAGTCGACCTCGCTCCCGCCGGTCGCTCGGCCGCTCGCAGTGCAGTGCTGCTGGGATCGTCACCGCTCCCGCACCACTGTCGCAACCGCACTGGAGCAGCACCGGCCACAGCTTTATGCCCGATTCCGCGGCGAACGCGGTCCATGTCCGTCGCGTTCAGCGACCTCCGCGTCGCCGCATACTGCCCCCGAAAACTGTACTACCGCCGACGGGAGCCGGATCGCTCGCCGCCGGAAGTCGTCACCGAGCGTCGGGACCTCGCGACCTGCTATCCCGAGTTGCTGGCGGCTGACGACGCGACGTTGCGGGAGCTACCGATCGAGAAACCACCGCCGACGTACCGCAGGACGCTCCAGCGGACCCGCGAGCGACTCGACTGCTGGCCGGACGTCGTCGATCCGATCGCGCGTAACGTCCTCCTGACGGGGAAGGAGGCTCGCGGCATCGCGCACAAGCTCGTGGGCGATCCGCCGCGGCCCGCGATCGTCTCGCCGGGCGACCCGCCCCCGACCGGTGTGTGGGAACCCCACTCCGTGCAGGCCGTCGCCGCGGCGAAGGCCCTGGCGTGGGAGCGCCAGCGGCCGGTCGAATCGGCGATCGTCGAGTACCCCACCCACGGCGTGATCCGATCGGTGGAGCTGACGACCCGGCGGAAATCGCAGTACAGGTCGGCGTTGCGGGCGGCCGCGGAACTCGACGGTCCGCCGAGCAGGATCGAGAACGACGCCAAGTGCGAGCCCTGCGAGTACGCCGAGAGCTGCGGCGTCCGTTCGCGCTCGCTCGGGTCGCTGCTCGGCGACTGAATGCCGTCGGCACCTGGACTGAAAGCCGTCGATACCCGGCCGTGGAGTGAGCAGGAGGGGTGCGAAGAAGCGAGCGCGACGGGATTACGGCTCCAGCCGATATCGCGTCGTTGGCACGCCCTCGAAGCGCGGGCCGGGTCCGACGTCGGCGAAGCCCTGGTTCCGAGCCGCGTCCGCCACGCCGTCCTGTGCCTCCGACACGAGCAACTCGACGGCCATCGACTCCCGCTCGGCGAAGCGGACGGGCTCGGAGAGGAGAAGCTCGCAGGCCTCGTCCGTCCCGTCGAGCTGGGTGACGTGGACGGCGTCCTGCCTCGCGTCGAAGCTCACGAAGCCGAGGAGCTGGGGATCGCGGGCGCCGGCGTCTTCGTTGGGGTCGTCGTCGACGATGTCGGGTTCGGCGACACGCACCGTCCGGTCGTGGACGAGATTCCGCATCACGTCCTGTGGTGCGTCGGCGATCGCCGCCATCGCCGCCGCGTCGTCCTCGACGGCGTCGCGGACCTGCATTGCTGGCCCCTAGGGAGGGCCTCGAATAAAAGTCTGTGCCGGAGTGACACACGACCCGGTCTCGGTCGATCGGCCGCCGAACGATCGCGCGGCGCTACCGCGCCCCACGGTTTTTGGTCCGTGCCCACGACGTGTACTCGACATGAGCGACGAGTCCGCGCCGTCGTACTGTGACTTCTGCCGGCTTCCCCGGCCGGCGGGCACGATCGAGGCGGAGATCGGCGGCGAGAGGTACGTCTTCTGCTCGACGCACTGCCGGGACGCGATGGCCAGCGCGGACCGGGTGTTCACGCGCTATCACGGCCACCGGCGGTTCTCTCCTGGCGTCGAGGCCATCGATGCCGTGTTGCCCCAGGGCTGCCCGCGGAACGCCTTTCTGCTCTGTTCCGCCCAGGCCGGCACCCGCGTCGGGGCGCTGCAGGCCGAACTCGTCTGGCGAGCGCTCCAGCGCGACGAACCGGCGGTACTCGTCACGTTCCAGGAGCCCCCGTCGTCGGTCGTCGAGCGGTTCGTCACGCTCGACTGGAACGTCCTCCCCTACCTCGAATCCGGACAGCTCCGGTTCGTCGATTGCTTCAGCTACCGGATGGCCGACCACGGCGAGCCCCACGGCGCGGTGAGTCCCTGGAACACGCACCTCGCGACTGCCGTCGCACCCGCGACCGAGCGGGTCCGGGATCCGACCGACGCCGACGAGATCGCGAACAAACTCGAGACCGTCCTCGACGGCGACGGGGGCGCTGCGGCGAAGCTCCAGCGAGGTGCCTCGGCGGCCGATCCCGGCCGCGAGCCGATGGTCGAGACCGGAATCGTCGTGATCGACTCGCTGACGGAGTTCGGCTCGCTCGTCCAGCCAGTCCAGGCGTACGACTTCGTGAAGGACCTCCGGGCCGACGTCTGCAAGGCCCGCTTCGTCCCGGTCTTCGCCGGCGCGACGTACGGCGGCGACGCCGGCGCATTCCCCCACGATCTGGCCTACGTCGCGGACGGGCTGATCGATTGCAAGCTCGACGGCGAGATCGTTGCGGACGGCCTCGTCAAGCGCATGCGGGTCCGGAAGCTCGACGGGGTGCTCTCCTACCAGCGCTGGATCGCCTACGAGTTCACGGCGGGGCGAGGACTGGTCCCCTTCGATCCCGAGGCGCAGATCGAACGGGCCGGGGCGGACGCCGAAGCGAGCGATGCGGAGAGCGAGGAAACCGGAACGGACGAGGGCGACGCGAACGACGAGACCGAGGAGTCGGACGCCGCGGACGGCGGAGGGAACGGCGACGATGGGAGCGGTGCCGACGGGGAAGGTGGGGACGACGACGGTGAAAGCGGGGAAGACGTGCCGGACGGGACCGACGACCGGGCGAACGCCGAGGCGGGCGGCCCGGCCTCCGAGCAGTCGACGGTCTCGGGAGAGGATCGAGACGACCAGTCCCCGGACTGAGCGCGCCGGGGCCCGATCGCCGCCGCCCTCGGCGAGACGCGGGATGGACACAGTTATCCGGGGCCCCGGGATACACGGGGGCATGAGCACGGGACACACGGATTCGGGACAGACCGAAGCGGTGGTAGTATGCGCGTAGTCGCGAAGTTCGGCGGCACCAGCCTCGGTACCGGCGAGCGAATCGAGCGAGCAGCGGACACCGTCGCGAGCGCCATCGAGGAGGGCCACGAGGTCGCCGTCGTCGCATCGGCGATGGGCAGCACGACCGACGAACTCCTCGACGAGATCACCTTCGAGACCGACGAGGCCGACCGCGCCCAGATCGTCAGCATGGGCGAGCGGACCTCGGTGCGGATGCTCAAGGCCGCGCTGGCGTCTCGCGGCGTCGACGCGATGTTCCTCGAACCGGGCTCGGAGCTCTGGCCCGTCATCACGGACGCCCACGGCGAACTCGACGTCGAGAAGACGGAGGAGGCCGCCCAGGCGCTCGCGGCGGTCATGGACGGCGTCGTGCCCGTCATCACCGGGTTCCTCGCCGAGACCGTCGACGGCGACGTGACCACGCTCGGCCGCGGTGGTTCCGACACCACCGCCGTCATGCTCGGCAAGTACATGAACGCCGACGAGGTCGTCATCGTCACCGACGTCGAAGGCGTCATGACCGGCGATCCGACGGTCGTCGAAGGCGCCCGGAACGTCGGCGAGATCACCGTCGACGAACTTCGGAACCTCTCCTTCCGCGGCGCCGAGGTCGTCGCGCCCTCCGCGCTCGCCTACAAGGACGACCGCATGGACGTCCGCGTCACCCACTACCAGCACGGCGACCTCCTCCGAGGGGGTACCCGCATCGAGGGCGAGTTCCGCAACCTCGTCGACATGCGCGAAGAAGCGCTGGCCTGCATGACCGTCGCGGGCCGCGCGATCCGGAACAGCCCCGGCATCCTCCAGCGGCTCTCGACCGCACTCGGCGAGAACGACATCAACGTCGACGCGGTCGCCTCCGGGATGGACTCGATCACCTACTACGTCGACCAGTCCCAGGCCGAGGCCGCCGAGGCGGTGCTCCACGACGAGGTCGTCTCCCAGGAGCCACTCTCGAGCGTCACCGTCTCCGACGACGTCGCCGTGATCCGGGTCACCGGCGGACAGCTCCCGAACCGGCCCGGCGTGCTCACGGACATCGTCAACCCGCTCGGCGATGCCCACATCAACATCCGCGACCTGATCACCTCCGCGACCTCCGTCGCGATCTTCGTCGACTGGGACGACCGCGAGGAGACCCTCGAGATCGTCCAGCAGCAGTTCTGAATCGGGGCGCTCGTAGCAAGGTCTCGCCCGAACCGATTGTCGCCCGAACCGACTGGCTCGCTGGTCACCAGTTCGTCAGCTGTCGAGAATGCTCCGACCCCTTCGTTTCGAGTGGACAGCGTCGCTCAGCCGTCGGTTCTGGAGAGAAACCGTTCGACCAGCAACGCGAGGAGCAGGCCGATCGCGGCGCCGGTGACGAACCAGTACTCGAGCGACCCGGTCAGGATGCCGATTCCGGCGCCTGCGAGGGCTCCGAGGCCGGTTCCGACGAACGCAAACTGCAGCCCACCGTCGGCATCCTCGGCCCACTCCGGCCGGCCGATGGGCTCGTCGGGCGGCCGGTCCGGCAGGGCGTCGACGTCTGCCTCGGCGGCGTCGTCGGGGAGGTCGTCGACGCACTCGAAACAGAGGAAGTGATCAGTGCCGTCGGCGAGTTCGAGCTGGAGCCCGTCGGTCGTGGACCGCTCGAAGCTCCAGAGGTTCGCGATGCCCCCGGCGACGGAGACCGGCCGACCGCAGCCGTCGCAGGGCTGGGTTGCCATTGTCGGCGGGAAGTGGTCGCGTCGGTAATGCGTTGTGGTCGGGCGGCGGGGAGTGACCGCCGGGTCCGTGGATCGGCGCGGCGTCTCTGCCCGCGTCAGGGGTCCGGCGCGTCCGCCAGTGCAGTCTGGAGCGCCTCGACTGCCGCCTCGTGCTCGGTGAGTTCGGCTTCGACGGCACCGGAGCGGAGTCGCTCGCGAGCCTCCTCGTCCAGCTGGTGGCGGGCGACGGCGGCGGTCCGGAGTCGCTCGTACTCGTCGCCCTCGCGCGCCATTTCGGCGACGGATCGCAGCGCAGCGTTCGCCTCCTCGTCGACCAGGCCCGCAGCCGCACCCTGGAGCTCCCGGACCAGCCAGGGCACCTCGTCCGCTGGCGGTGGTGGCCAGCCGACCGTGAGGCCGTCGGCGTCGAGGCGTTCGAGGTAGGTGCGCTCGGTTGCCACCGCGCGGCGGAAGGCGCCGGGATCCTCGACGTAGTGATCGAGCTTCGACCGGGAGAAGTCGGCGTACTCCAGCAGGCGAGCGACGGGCTCCTCGCCCGGTGGGTTGGTCTGCACGTACTCCGCCAGTGGCTCCGGCGGCGCGTCGAGGTCGACGAGCGGGTAGCGCCCGGTGCGTTCGAGGAGGTCGAACAGCTCGCGGGCCGGCGCGTCGGTCCGCTGTATCCGGATGGCCTCGCTCACGGCGTCGTTCCACGTCTCGATCGGATCGCGGAGGTCCTCGACCGGCGCGTCGAGGTCGGCCTCGCCCAGTTCCAGGAGGCGCTCGCAGCGATCGATGGAATCCTGGTGAGACTGCTTCGCCTTGCGGGCGTCGGTGATCGCGGCGACGAGCCGATCGCGTGCGGCCGTCTCGTCGTCGAGGCGCTCGGCGAGCGCGGCGGCCGGTTCGAGTGCGTCGAGCGCGCGCTGGAAGTCGTCCTCGCTGAGGCGGGTCTTGTCTACCGCTTCGAGGGCGTGCTCGAACGCCTCTCGGCGCGGCAGGTCGTCGTCCAGCCCCTCGACGTGGTCGGTAAAGCGTTGCTTGAACGTCGCGAACTGGACGAACTCTTTGGCGCCCGTGTCGGTCGCCTTGTCCTGGAACTCGACGAGGAGGTCGTTCGCCGTGCGGTAGCGGTCGTCGAGCGTCTCGAGCGTGTCGCGACCGACGTCCTCGATCGCGGCCTTGGCGGCGCGGTAGTCCTCGGCGGCCGCTTCGAGTTCCGCGAGGGCGTCGTCGCTGACGGTCGGGCGCTCGACCGTGCCCGTCGTGCCGGCGTCGCCGGGGTGGTCTCGTTCGCTCATAGATCGTCCTCGGCTCGTGGATCGGATCGGCGTCGGCACACCGATCGGATCGGCGTGGATTCGGGAGTCGGATCGGAACTCGTCATGGCGTCACTCGTAGACGTCGTCGGGGTCGAACACCCGCTCGCCGACGATCTCGCCGTCGACGGTCCGGTAGAAGCAGGACTCGTAGCCGGTGTGGCAGGCGCCGCCCTCCTGGTCGACGAGGTAGAGGATCGCGTCGCCGTCGCAGTCCACGCGGATCTCCCGGACTTCCTGGGTGTGGCCGCTCGTCGCGCCCTTCTCCCAGAGCTCCTCTCGGCTCCGGCTGTAGTAGTGCGCCCGGCCCGTCTCGCGGGTCGTCTCAACGGCCTCCCGCGTGACGTAGGCGAGCATCAGGACCTCGCCGGAGGCTGCGTCCTGGGCGATCGCAGGGATGCGCCCGGACTCGCCGAAATCGAGTTCCGGCGGCTCCCCGCCGTCGGTCCGGAGGGCGTCGTCGTGCATGCTCGCCAGCAGGGCAGTGCCGGGAATAGGTCTTTTCCTCGATTGCAGGGCGTGGAACTGGGGCTGCCGTCCTCCCTCGGAGCGGATGCAGCGGGTTCGGGATCGCCTCCGGATTCCGGGAGCGCATCGCGCGCTCTTCGTCTTCGGCGGTCGCCGCGACAGCGGCAGCAACAGAATCCGCCACGCTAGAAATTCGAATCCGAGTTCCCGCATGGATTTTTCACACCTGCCCCCGTCACCATCTCCATGTCCCTCGAAGACGACTCTCTGGAGTACCACCGATCCGATCCCCCGGGCAAGATCGAGATCGCGACGACGAAGCCCACCAACACGCAGCGCGACCTCAGCCTCGCGTACTCGCCCGGCGTCGCGGGTCCCTGCCGGGAGATCGACGAGAACGTCGACGACGCCTACACGTACACCGCGAAAGGCAACATGGTCGGCGTCGTCTCGAACGGCTCCGCGGTCCTGGGCCTCGGCGACATCGGCGCGGCGGCGTCGAAGCCGGTGATGGAGGGGAAGGGCGTCCTCTTCAAGCGCTTCGCCGACATCGACGTGTTCGACCTCGAACTCGACCTCGACGATCCCGAAGCGATGATCGAGGCGATCGCGGCCATGGAGCCGACCTTCGGCGGGATCAACCTCGAGGACATCGCGGCGCCCGACTGCTTCGAGATCGAGGAGACCCTCCGCGAGCGGATGGACATCCCGGTGTTCCACGACGACCAGCACGGGACGGCGATCATCTCCGGCGCGGCGCTCGTGAACGCGGCGCGGGTCGTCGAGAAGGACCTGGGCGAACTCGACGTCGTCTTCTCCGGCGCTGGCGCGAGCGCGATCGCCACGGCCCGCTTCTTCGTCTCGCTCGGGGTCGACCCCGACCGGATCACGATGTGTGACTCCTCGGGGATCATCACGGCCGAGCGGGCCGCGGCCGGCGACGTCAACGAGTACAAGGCGGAGTTCGCGACGGAGCGCGAGGGCGGCGACCTCGCGGACGCAATGGTCGACGCCGACGCGTTCGTCGGTCTCTCCGTCAGCGGGATCGTCGACGAGGAGATGGTCCGGTCGATGGCCCGGGATCCGATGGTGTTCGCGATGGCGAACCCCGACCCGGAGATCGGGTACGACGAGGCCAAGGCCGCTCGCGACGACACGGTCGTGGTCGCGACCGGGCGATCCGACTACCCGAACCAGGTCAACAACGTGCTGGGCTTCCCCTTCATCTTCCGCGGCGCGCTCGACGTCCGGGCGAGGGACATCAACGAGCCGATGAAGGTCGCGGCGGCGGAGGCCCTGGCCGAACTCGCTCGCACCGACGTTCCCGACGCCGTGCGGAAGGCCTACGGCGACCAGCCGCTCCAGTTCGGCCCCGACTACATCATCCCGAAGCCGCTGGATCCCCGCGTCCTCTTCGAGGTCGCGCCCGCCGTTGCTGAGGCCGCGATCGAATCCGGCGCGGCACGCGTCGAGGAGATCGACTCCGAGGAGTACGAGGAGCGCCTCGAGGCCCGCCTCGGCGGTTCCCGCGAGATGATGCGCGTCGTGCTCAACAAGGCGAAATCCGATCCCAAGCGCGTCGCGCTCGCGGAGGGCGGCGACGAGAAGATCATCCGCGCCGCCGCACAGCTCGAGGAGCAGGGGATCGCCGAGCCCGTGCTCATCGGCGACGAGTCCCGCATCGACGAGACCTGCCGGGAGCTCGGCCTGCGCTACGACCCGGAGGTCGTCGACCCCGAGAGCAACGGCGGGATCGGCGCCGAGAAGCGCGAGGAGTACGCCGAGCGGCTCTACGAGGCCCGCCGACGCAAGGGTATCACCCGCAGCGAGGCCGAGGAGCTCATCGAGGAGTCGAACTACTACGCCTCGGTGATGGTCGACGCCGGCGACGCCGACGCGATGCTCACCGGCCTCACGCACCACTACCCCTCCGCGCTCCGGCCGCCGCTCCAGGTGCTCGGTACCGCACCCGAGGCCAACTACGCCGCCGGGGTCTACCTGCTGACCTTCCGGAACAAGGTCGTGTTCGTCGCCGACGCCACCGTCAACCAGGACCCCGACGAGGACGTGCTCGAGGAGATCACCCGCCACACGGCGGAGCTCGCTCGACGGTTCAACGTCGAGCCAAGGGCTGCGCTGCTCTCGTACTCGAACTTCGGTTCCGTGAACACCCCCGGCACCGTCAAGCCCCGCGAGGCCGCCCGCCGGCTGCGCGAGGACCCGGAGATCGACTTCCCCGTCGACGGCGAGATGCAGGCGGACACCGCTGTCGTCGAGGAGCTGCTCGAGGGCACCTACGAGTTCTCGGAGCTCGACGACCCCGCGAACGTGCTCGTGTTCCCCAATCTCGAGGCCGGCAACATCGGGTACAAGCTCCTGCAACGGCTCGGTGGGGCGGAAGCCGTGGGCCCGATGCTCGTCGGCATGGACCAGCCCGTGCACGTGCTCCAGCGCGGCGACGAGGTCAAGGACATCGTGAATCTGGCCGGCGTCGCGGTGGTGGACGCGCAGGAAGAGTGAGTTCGGGCGGCGATTCAGACGTCGCCTAATTAACCGCCTTCGGAAGCCCCCTCCCGCTCCGGTCGCGCGACTCGCTGCGGTCCTCGCCTCCCTTCGGTCGGCTGCGGTCCTTACGTCGTCGTGCTTCCCGGAGCGGTCGGCCCCTTCCGGAGTACCGGAAGAGCGGAGCTCTTCCGTGCCTCGCGAGAGCTTCGCTCTCGCTCAGCCCCACCCGGAGTGTAAATCGAGGGTGCAAAATCCCGGTGGAGGTGCGGTGGCGCGCGTTTCGCGGCTGTGAGCCGAGCGAAGCGAGGCGAACCTCGTCGGAGCTTGCTCCGACGTAGGCGTCAGCAGCCGCGTGGCGTGCGAGGTCTTCGTGAGCGAAGCGAACGAAGGCTCGGAAGGCGAGCGTAGCGAGTCTTCCGGTGGACGAGCAGCGCAGTGGTGAGCGAAGTGAACCCGAGCAGCACAGGAGGTTGGGGAGGATTGAGGATGCAGTGGGTGGGCATCGAAAGGGGCCGGGGCTCGGCGGTCCCCGGGCGAAGCAAGCACTGGAGCGAGCGACCAGCGGGAGCGAGTGAAGCGCGCAGCGAGCCCCGGGTCTCCGAGCGCTCGGGGGATTTCGAAGGACGTTGTCCCGCATATTGGTCCACCACTACAGTCCACAGATCCTTTCCCTAGGAACCAACGCCTTTGTAGTCCCACGTTCATCCCCGCGACATGGACGCAGCCACGCTGAAGCGTCGGGCGGGCGAGCGGGCCGTCGAGGCCGTCGACGACGGCGACGTCGTCGGACTCGGCTCGGGCTCGACGGCGGCCGCGGCGATTCGCGCGCTGGGCGAGCGGGTCGATTCTGGCCTGGATATCCAGGGCGTCCCGACATCCCACCAGTCACGGGAGATCGCACTCAACGTCGGCATCCCGGTCGTCGATCTCGATCAGGTTGAGGCGGTCGAAGTGGCGATCGACGGCGCGGACCAGGTCGCGACGGACGCGGATTCCGCATCCGCGATCGGGGCGCCGCCGCTGATCAAGGGCGGTGGCGGCTGCCACGCCCGCGAGAAAATCGTCGACGCCGCGGCCGAGGAACTCCTGATCGTCGTCGATCCCTCGAAGCTCGTACCGACGCTCGACGCCGCGGTGCCGGTGGAGGTCCTCCCCGCCGCGCGAACGACGGTCGCCGAGGAGTTGCGCGACATCGGCGGCGAGCCGACGCTCCGTGACGCCACGGAGAAGAGCGGCCCGGTCGTCACCGACAACGGGAACCTCGTCCTCGACACGGATTTCGGCGAGATCGACGACCCGCCGTCGCTCGCGACCGCGTGCTCCGGGATCCCGGGCGTGCTGGATCACGGGATCTTCGTCGACCTCGCGGACCGCGTGCTCGTCGGTCGGGAGGACGGCGTCGAAGCGCTCGAATACTGAGCTCCGGCCGCGAGCGCCGTGGGAACCGCTCGCGAGGAAGCGAACCCCTTTTAGCCGATCCACCGCCACGCTCGGGTATGCACCGCGAGTCCCCCGACTCGGATGCACAGCGCGACGACCGGAGCGACGCCGCCGCTCCGGCGTGGTGGCGGGGGACCGCTGACGCCGAAGGCGACGAGTCGCCTCGGGTTCTCACGGATGGTGGAACCGCGGAAGGCGCCGACGAGACCACCCTCGATCCGTGGGGCTCCGCGACGGTCTCGGACTACCGCAAACTGTTCGAGCAGTTCGGCATCGAGGAGTTCGACGAGATCCTCGACGAGGTGCCGAATCCCCACTACCTCATGCGCCGCGGCGTCATCTTCGGCCACCGCGACTACCGCGCCGTCGCCGACGCCATGCGCAACGACGAGCCCTTCGCCGCGCTCTCGGGCTTCATGCCCACCGGCGAGCCCCACATCGGCCACAAACTCGTCTTCGACGAGATCATCTGGCACCAGGAGCAGGGCGGCGACGCCTACGGCCTGATCGCCGACCTCGAGGCTCACAGCGCCCGCGAGATCCCCTGGGACGAGATCGACGAGCACGCGACGGACTACGTCCTCTCGCTGCTGGCGCTCGGGTTCGACCCCGAGGAGGGCACCCTCTATCGCCAGAGCGAAAATCGCGCAGTCCAGGACCTCGCCTTCGAACTCGGCGTCGAGGCGAACTACTCCGAACTCCAGGCGATCTACGACTTCCACGGCGGCACCGACGTCAGCCACATGCAGTCCGTCGTCACCCAGATGGCGGACATCCTCTACCCACAGCTCGTCGACGGCCCGAAGCCGACCGTGATCCCGGTCGGTCCCGATCAGGACCCACACATGCGACTCGCGCGGGACCTCGCAGCGCGCGTCCGGTACTTCGGCGTCACCGAGGCGTACGCGAGCTTCGAGGCGACGCCCGCCGAGCGCGAACTGCTCGACCGGGCCTGGGAAGCCCGCGATTCCTTCGCCGACGAGCCGGACCGGCCGCGGTGCGTCGAGGCCGCGGAGTGGCTCGAAGCCGCCGACGAGGCCGGCGACCTCGACGTAGCGGCACTGGCGTTCCAGGGCGGAGACGGTGACGGGGACTCCGGCGAACACGAGGTCCTCGAATCGATCGCCGGCAAACTCCGGAACGCCGGGAAGGAGCCGCTCCGGCCCCGCGTCCGGATCCTCGATCGCAACGCGACCGAGGAGGCATTCGACGCGCTGATCGAGGGCGTCGAGGGCGAGAAGCGCGTCTACGACGAGCACGTCGACGCCTTCGACCTCTCGCGTGAGGAGGCCGAGAAACTCTCCCGCGACGTCGAACTCGACAACGGCGGCTACGGCTTCCAGCTTCCCTCCTCGATCTACCACCGGTTCATGACCGGACTGACTGGGGGCAAGATGTCCTCCTCGGTCCCAGCCTCCCACATCAGCCTGCTCGACGACCCGGAGGAGGGCTACGACAAGGTCAAATCCGCGACGACGGGCGGCCGCGAGACCGCCGAAGAACAGCGCGAACTCGGCGGTCGCGCCGACGAGTGCCCCGTCTACGAACTCTACGCCTACCTGCTGGCCGGGGACGACGACGAACTCGCCACCGAGGTCTACGAGGAGTGCGTCGGCGGGGAACGCCTCTGTGGCGGCTGCAAGGAGCAGGCCGCGGAGCTGATGGAGGCGTTCCTCGAGGACCACCAGGAGAAGCGCGCCGAGTGGGCGGACAAACTCGACGAACTGGAGATCGAACTGGACAGTCCGCGGAAGCGGGCCTGAACGGCGCCCGAGCGAGATGATCCGCCGAGGCGAGGCTCACCGCTGTCAGGGCTCCGTCGCTGACTCCGCCGCCCCTTCCTGCGCGTCCGCGTCCTCGCTCGAATCGTTGGCGAGCGCGCCGAACAGGCCACCGAGCCCGCTGAGAACCAGCGTGAGGAGGAGCGCCAGGAAGTAGAAGACGATGACGAACCCGATGCCGTACCCGACCCAGGTCAACGAGCGGAGCCACAGCACGAACGCCACTGCGAGGGTCACGACGTAGAGGACGCCGGCCAGCAGTCCGGTGAAGACGCCGACGAGGGTGCCCCCGGGAGCGCGCCCGCCGGCGACGAAGCCACCAGCGAAGGGGGCACCGAAGATCACGGCGAGGGGCCCGACGAACACGCCGGCGACCGCGACGGCGACCATCACGCCGACGCCCTCGAGCGTCGCCCGGGCGATGCGACCGAGTGGCACCGTCTCGCCACCGTCGACCAGCGCGTCAGCGTCGACGTCCTCGCTGCGTCCGATCCAGCGCGCCGCGAGCCCAGACCCGAGCAGGCCGCCGATGCAGGCGAACACGATCGCGAACGGCGTCCAGGCGACCGTGAAGATCAGCCAGCTGCTCGCCGGCGACACGATCGGGCTCTCGAACAGGGACACGAGCCCCACGTGGAACGCGATCGCTCCGAGCCAGACGGCACCCAGGAGCGCGCTCCCGACGGCCGAGGAGCGGTTTCCGGGGAATCGAGCGCCAGCGACCAGGCCGCCAACCAGCGGTATCGCGAACAGGGTGGGCCAGCGGATCGTCTCGCCCACGATGGGAACTGCCGCCGCCCTGGCAACGACTATCCCGAGGGCGACAGCCAGGCAGAGCATGCTGGCGACGAACACCGCGCCCCAGCCCCCGCGTTCCGAGCGGTCGCCGTCCGACGACACGAGTTTCACATCTGAGGAGTGACAAATAACTGTTGGGGCCACCTGCCGCGTCGAGAACCGAAGCATCCACGCCGAGACCGGTGCGTCAGCCAAACGTCTGACGCCGCACTGCAAGTTCAATACCGTTTTCGAGAGGAACTAACGTCTGACAGGCGAAAATATTAACCCGGACGCCTACGAGTCCGCGAGTATGCAGCCCGGACTCTCGGAGGTGGCCCGCGACGTCGAGGCCGACCCGGCGGCCGTCTTCGAGGCCCACGACGCAGAGTCGGTCGAGGAGCTGGTCACCGGCGCCGGCGCACCGGAACGCGACGCCACCAGCGACCGGGCAGTGAGGCGGCTGTTCGAGGGCGACCTCGACCGGCCGGAGCGACGCTCGACGACCGAGGAGCCCTCGGGTGGCGTACCGTCGACTGGGGATCCGTCGAGCCGGGCGTCCGCTTGCGGGGTCGAGGACGGGTCCGCCGGCGAATCGACGACCACGCCGGCCGTGCTCGTCGAACTGGAGCGAGCCATCGACGAGGCCGAGGAGCCCGCGGCGGTCGACGGCGACGACTTCGACGCGCTCGACGACGAGGTCGCGGACGCACTTGCCGTGGCCGAGGAACTCGACGAGGCGGACGCCGGGGAAGCGGACCTTGAGTCGTCCGTTCCCGAGGAGTGGCAGGACGACTGATCCGGCAGATCGACTGTTCGACGCGGCGATCGATCCGCCAAATCGGCCGATCCAGCGCGAGGATCGGTCCAGCATAACGACCGATCCAGCGCGATGATTGACGCTTCCGATGTAGCAGTGGACAGCGGTGGCGGCCGTCGCGAAAGGAGTATCAGTCGGTAGTACAATCAGTCGATACGATGAACGTACTCGTCACCGGCGGTAGTCGCGGGATCGGTCGTGCAACGGCACTCGCCCTCGCGGGGGAACACGACGTCGCGATCGGCTACAACGAGTCTGCCGACGCGGCGGCGGACGTCGCAGCCGCTGCCCGCGATCGGGATGCGGCGGCCGTCACCGTACAGGCAGACGTCACGGACTCTGATGCCGTCGAGCAGATGGTCGATACGGCCGCCGACGAACTCGGTGGCCTCGACGCCGTCGTCAACAACGCTGGGATCGTCGATCCAGGCCGCCTGGACGACCTCGACGACGAGCAGTGGGATCGCGTCCTCCGGACGAACCTCACCGGCGCGTTCTACGTCACCCGGGCCGCCATCGAGTACCTCCAGCCCGGCGGCGACGTGGTCTTCGTCTCCTCGATCGGCGGCACCGCGGGCACCGTCGACGCCAGTTACGCGGCGAGCAAGGCCGGCCTCCACGGGCTCACCCGGGCGCTGGCCCGTGAGTACGGGGAGGACGGCGTGCAGGTCAACGCCGTCGCCCCCGGTCCCGTCGAGACCAGCATGAACGACGACATCCTCGCATTCCTCGAGGCAATCGAGTTCCGCGGCCACGAGAACCTCGACACCCACCTCCCGGAGTACGCGTGCGACCCCTCCGAGGTCGCGGACACGATCGAGTACCTGCTGGGCAACGAGTACGTCCAGGGCGAGATCGTCAACGTCAACGGCGGGATGCAGTTCCAGTAGCCGACCGCTCGGTGCCGATCAGCGTCGAACGGCCGCTGGATCCGCCGCAGCGACGCGTAACGCTTTTGCGTCGGCGATTCGAGGGGTCGGATATGCCGTCGAACCCCACGGATCGGCGTTCAGTGCGCCCAGCGACTGCTGCCGCGGGGTTCGCGTTTTTCCAGCCGGCGTGACGGCCGGCGGACTCCGGGACCCGGGCCCGAACGGCCCGCCCGGACGAAATCGGCTGCGATGGATTCGCCCGCCCCGACGCCCGAGCGCGTCGACGGGCGGCGACGCCGGCACAGCGTTCGAGTCACGATCGAAGCGATCCACAGCACACACCAATGGAACTTCCAGCAGCACAGGTCGCGGTCCTCAACGCCGCGAGCGCGAACGACGCACAGTCAATCGACGAAATCGCCGCCGAGACCGACCTCGCGCCGGAGACGGTTACGGGCGCGGCCTTCGCCCTCGAAGAGGCCGGCCTCGTCACCGTCGAGGCCATCGAGCGCGAGCGGGTCGCGCTGACCGACGAGGGCGAGACCTACCTCGCCGACGGCCTCCCCGAGGTCGCGCTCTATCGCGCAGCCCTCGACGCCGGCGCGGACGAAGAGCCGATCTCGCTCGGGGAGGTCATCGGCGCCGCCGGGCTCGGAGGGAACGCGGTCGACATCGCGCTCGCGAACTTCGCCCGGAAGGGCTACGGATCGATCGACGACGGCGCCGTGAGCGCCGATCCCGACGCGGATCCCGACGCCGACGAGGAGGCGCAGGCGCTCGCCGCGGTCGCGGGGGCTTCCGACACAGCGGACGACGAAGGTGACGACGCCGAGATCGGCGGCGCGACCGATCCAGAGTATAAGATGGAGGAGATCTCCGACGAGGAGTTCATCGATCAGATCGCGGAGGTCTCGGAAACGGCCGAGCGAACCTATCACGACGACCTCGACAACGATCCCGGCACAAGCAACGACCTCGACGTCGACGCCGACACGATCGACGACCTCGAACGCCGCGGCCTGCTCGAGCGCTCCGAGACGACCGAGCGCACCGTCCTGCTCACCGACGACGGCGTCACAGCGCTGATGGAGGGCGTCTCCGAGGCCGAGACCGTCGGGCAGGTGACGCCGGAACTCCTCACAAGCGGCGAGTGGGAGGCCTCGGAGTTCGCGGCGTACAACGTCGAGGCCGAGGCGGAGACGCCACACGTCGGCCGCACCCACGTCCTCCGCCAGACCATCGAGCGCGTGAAGGACGTGCTCGTCGGGATGGGATTCGAGGAGATGCAGGGCCCGCACGTCGACGCGGACTTCTGGATCAACGACGCGCTGTTCATGCCCCAGGACCACCCGGCGCGGACCCACTGGGACCGCTTCGCGATGGAGACCCCCAGCCGGATCGAGTCCCTGCCCGAGGACCTCGTCGAGCGCGTCGAGCGCGCCCACCGCGAGGGCGTCGGCGACGACGGCGACGGCTACCACTCGCCCTGGGACGAGGACTTCGCGGAGGCCCTCGCGCTCCGTGGGCACACGACCTCGCTGACCGCGCGGCACCTCGCGGGCGAGGCGATGGGCGACCTCGAACCGCCCCAGCGCTTCTTCAGCGTCGAGAAGGGCTACCGCAACGACACGCTCGACGCGACCCACCTGCTCGAGTTCTTCCAGATCGAGGGCTGGGTGATGGCGGAGGACCTGTCGGTCCGCGACCTCATGGGCACCTTCGAGGAGTTCTACGCCCAGTTCGGGATCACGGACGTCCAGTTCAAACCCCACTACAACCCCTACACGGAGCCGAGTTTCGAGCTGTTCGGGGAACATCCCGAGACTGGCGAACTGATCGAGATCGGCAACTCCGGGATCTTCCGCGAGGAGATGCTGGAGCCACTCGGCGTCGACTGTGACGTGATGGCCTGGGGACTGGCAGGGGAACGGCTCGCCATGCTCGTCACCGGCGCCGAGGACATCCGCGACATCCACGGCACGCTGACCGATCTGGACTTCCTGCGGAACGCGGAGGTGATCTACTGATGCCCGTCGTCGAGATCGATACCGACGAACTGCTGACGCTCGCCGGCCACGAGGACAAGCCCGAGGACGAACTGATCGACGACCTGTTCGCGCTCGGTCTCGAACTCGAGGGGAAGACCGAGGACGGCGACCTCGAACTCGAGTTCGCGCCGGACCGCCTCGACCGCCTCTCCGTCGAGGGGATCGCCCGCTCCCTGCGCTACCAGTACGGCGACGATCGCGGCGCGTACGTGCCGAGCGTGACCGATCCCGACTGGACGATCGAGGTCGACAGCGACGTGCCCGACGAGCGGCCCTACGTCACCGGTGCGGTGCTCCGGGACGTGAACCTCGACGAGGACGCGCTCGAGTCGCTGATCCAGTTGCAGGAGAAGCTTCACGCGACGATGGGCCGCGGTCGTGCGAAGGGCGCCATCGGCGTCCACGACCTCACGATGCTCAAGGGCGCCGTGGGTCCGACGGACGAAGAGGACGCCGCCGAACCGAACAACTCGGTCCGCTACACCGGTATCGCGCCCGACGGCGACACGTTCGTCCCCCTCGAGAGCGACCGGGAGATGACCCCCGGCGAGGCGCTCGAGTCCCACCACATGGCCAGCGAGTACGCCGACCTGGTCGCGGAGTACGAGCGGATGCCCGCGATCTACGACGACCTCGGCCTCTTCTCCTTCCCGCCGGCGATCAACGGCCGCCGGACGGAGGTCACCGCCGAGAGCCGGAACCTCTTCGTCGAGATGACCGGCACCGACCAGTGGACGATCGACCGGATGCTCGCGATCCTCTGCTACGCGATGGACGCCCGCGGCGCGACGATCGAGGCCGTCGACGTCAGCTACGCGGACGACGCCGGCGGCGAGTACGCCGGCACCACGATCGAGCGGCCCGACCTCTCGCTCGATCGCAAGACCGTCGCCCACGAGCGCGTCGAGTCCGTCGTCGGCGTCGACTTCGATCCCGACGAGGTGCTCGACCTGCTGGAGCGGTCCGGCCTGGACGCCGAACAGATCGAACTCCAGCGTGGCGACGCTGGCGAGGAGGGCGACGTGGCGGCCGGGTACGAGGTCGCGATCCCGGCCTACCGCGTCGACGTGCTCCACGCCCAGGACCTGATCGACGACGTCGGCCGCGCCTATGGCTTCAACGAACTCGACGCGAGCTACCCCGACGTCTCGACGCTCGGCGGCCGCCACGAGCGCTCCCGGCACGAGCGCGCGGTCCGCGATACGCTCGTCGGCGTCGGCTTCGAGGACATGCTGAACTTCCACATGACCAACGAGGCCGAGACGTTCGGGCGGATGGGTCTCCCCATCCCCGAGGTCGGCCACGTCGACCTCCAGGCCGAGGAGATGGAGATTTCGGGCCACGCTGGCGAGCACGCGGATCGCGAGGTCGCCGACGATGCCGTCGGCTTCGCCCCGGCGCCCACCATCGCGACCGCCTACAGCGAGGATTACACCGTGCTCCGGACGTGGGCGCTCCCATCGCTCCTACAGGTGCTCGAAGGCAACACCCACCGGGAGTACCCACAGGACCTCGCGGAGGTCGGCTTCGTCGCGCAGGTCGACCCGACGGAGCCGACCGGCGTCGCGGAACATCGCTCCGTCGCCGCGGTCGTCGCACGCCACGACGCCTCCTACGAGGACGCCCGCGGACGGCTCCAGGCGCTCGCGTCGGCGTTCGACGTCGAACTGGAGACGCCAGCGACCGAGCATCCGAGCTTCCTCGACGGCCGTGTCGCCGACGTCGTCGTCGACGGCGAGGTCGCGGGCGTGATCGGCGAAGTCGATCCCGCGGTCCTCGTCGAGCACGACCTCGAAGTGCCGGTCGCCGCGTTCGAGCTACGCCGGGACGCGCTGGCGTAGCGCGGCGGCTGTTGCACCCCAATCTACAGGTTTCGAATCAGCCCACTTCGGAGAACGTTGCATAATCTACTATGCCTGGAACAAACAGTGTCCGTGATATCCAGAGTTAACATCCTCCGAGAAAACAAGAATATAGATTAGATGCCTGCCAGAGAAACCAGTTATATGCCACCAAGATATAGCACATCGAGAAACCACATAATATTGTAAATTGGCCAAAGCTATTTTGCCCAGGAAGATGGACACTCAATCAGATGGCAACTACCGAACCCATAGAAGAGCGTGTGAAAAGGGAACTCCGTAGCAGAGAGCCTGTGGACCAGGACGATTTTGTGGCGGTTATGGAGCCAGACATGAGCCGCCAAAGGCTATTAAACGCACTCCGAAATCTAATGCAGGATGACGAGGTTTCCTACACTGTAGAGTGGGAACTTCAGGTTGAAGAATAGCTTCTCGCGATTTCTATGCCGCCGGATAACGAGGTACTTAGAAAGACAAGGATAGTATCAGGAAGTGCTGATGGCGACAACCGTACGCCATTTCAGCGAGATAGAGACCGGGTGCTCTATACCCCTGCATTTCGCCGCCTGGCCGGAGTGGCACAAGTTGTGCATGTTAGCACAGAACGAGGCTACCACAATCGATTAACACATTCGTTAAAGGTTTCTCAGGTGGGGCGGAGGTTGGCAGAATTACTCATTGATGATACGGATGAGACAGTTATTGAAGAAGCAGGTGGTCTGGATGAGGATGTAGTCGAGACAGCCTGCCTTGCTCATGATCTCGGCCATCCACCCTTCGGTCATGCAGCGGAGCAAGCACTTCGTGATAAGCTAGACAGAGAGGGAATTCCAGATAGTTTTGAGGGCAACCCGCAATCATTCCGGATTGTGAATAATATCGCGATTCATCACACACCATACGGGAGCACTCATAGTGGACTTGATCTAACATTGGCGAGCCTTAATGCGATTTTAAAATATCCTTGGAAGAGAGAAACAGCAGGGCACCGAAGTAAAAAGTGGGGGTACTATTCAACGGAGCAACATATTGTTGATGATGTAAGACAACTCCGGACGCCGGGCAGTGGTTCCGAGACAAAAAGTCTGGAGGCAAAAATAATGGATTGGGCAGACGATCTAACCTATGCGATTCACGACGTAGTAGACTTCTATAAATCCGGGCTGATCCCTTTGGGAGAACTCACAAGGGAGACACAAGAACAAGCTAAATTGATTGATGCATTTGAAGATTGGAGTGACGTAGATGTGGGAACATGGGATGCAGTATCCTTCCTATCAAATTCACTGCCAAAACTAGCCGATATCGCGGAACAGGAAGGTAGCAATCGCGGGGGGTCAAGCGGTCTCTTGGAAGGTAGATATAGTGGATCTAGTAAAAATATTGCTGCGCTTAGCTTCATGAGTTCCGAACTCATTGAAAGGTACTTGGGCCGCAATTCAGACACGACATTTCGTATTGATCCGTCCATAGCCGGTGGGCTAGAAATTGAAGAGTCACTCATTTATGAGGTCAAGCTACTCCAATTTCTGTGTAAATACTATGTTTTTGAAAATCCAGCCCTCGTGGCCCAGCAGCACGGGCATACGAAGTTGATAAAAGAGCTATATGATACGCTGTATGAGGCCTCTGCGGAGAACAGCATGTACGCCGATATGATTCCAGATCCCTTTGATGAGAAAATATCAATGCTTCATGAAGGGGAGCTCGGATATAGTGATATTGACGCGGGGACAATCCGTGCCCGGCTGGTTGCTGATGTCATCGCAAGTATGACTGAACAACAGGCGATGCAATTGTACGAAAGGGTTACCGGGCGTTCACCAGGGCTCGTCACAGACCGGATTATCTAGCTGGTTCTCACGTCACTTCGATTCCACCGAACAGGGCCACGCCCGTGACCACGAGATCGGGGCCGTCGCCGCGCCGAGGCGCCTCGTCAGGCCGCTTTCGCTCGTCGCTCGCGCCGCCAAAGAGCGGCAGGACGTCGAGTTTCACGTTCCAGTCGTCCGGCGCGAGGATCTCCGCGCCGCCGAAGAGCACGACGGCCTCGATGGTCGCGGGCGGGCGGTCGATCTCGGCGTCCGTGAGGTCGATCTCCGCGCCGCCGAAGGCGACGACGACCTCGCCGCCGGCGAACCGATCGGTCGTGATCCGGCGTTCCGAGCCACCGAAGATGGCGATCGTGGTGAGTTCGCCGTCCTCGCCGATCTCGGTGTGGATTCGGCTGCGACGCTGGCGGCCGATCAACAGGAGCACGCCGAAGAGGACGAGAAAGAGCGGCCACCAGGTGTCGATCGCCGACTCGCCGATCAGTTCCAGATTCCGCGCGAGGAACGCGCCGGCGATCGCGATCACCATCACCGGACCGGTGAGGTTCCGGAAGCCACTGGAGAGCAGCGCCCAGGCGCCCAGGAGCACGAAGATGGCGGGGACCCAGTCCCACAGCGAGTCCGTCGGCACCGTGTTCGTCGTCGAGAGGAGCAACAGGATACCGATCAGGATGACCAGCCCGCCAGTCGCGATTCGCCCCGTCAGGTTGCGCGCCATAGGGCGTCCATCGGCCGGTTTCGGGATAAGCGTAGGCGATTCTCCGGCGCCGAATGCGTGTGATCCTACCACACGCTGAAGTAGCCGCGGCTCCGTTTCCAGACCAATGGCAGGGAACGACGGTATTCCGGTCACGGTGCTCGCCGGACCGCTGGGAGCGGGCAAGACCACCGTGCTGAACCACCTGCTCACCGACGCCGGCGACCGGCGGATCGCCGTGCTCGTCAACGACATGGGCGAGGTCAACGTCGACGCCGACCTGCTGGCCGCTGGCTCGGACCTCGCCGCCGACGGCGGGGTCGCGGAGCTCTCGAACGGCTGCATCTGCTGTGAACTCCAGGACGACCTCGAGAGCGAGGTCGCCCGCCTCGCCGAGGAGCGCGAGTTCGACGTGCTGGTCGTGGAGGCCTCTGGCATCTCGGAACCGGGGCCCGTCGGCCGGCTGTTCGTCACCGACTCCAGGGCGGCGGCCGTCTACGACCTCGATACGCTCGTGACGGTCGTGGACGCCCCGCGATTCTGGGAGACCTTCGGGGGCGACGAGGAGGCTGCGGGCCACCCCGAAGGGGGTGCGAGCCACGCCGAGGAGAGTGCACGCGACGGCGAGGATGGTGGGAACGACGGATCGCTGGCGGGCCGCGTCGAGCGCGAGACTGCGCCAGGATCGACCGACCGGCCGCTCTCGGACCTCGTCATCGAGCAGGTCGAGACGGCGAACGTCCTGCTCTTGAACAAGTGCGATCTCCTCGACGACGAGCACCTCGGGCAGATCGAGGCGCTGCTCGGCGCGCTCAATCCGGACGCACCGATCCACCGGACGGTCCACGGGGACGTCGACCTCGATCTGATCCTCGAGACGGGCCTGTACGCCGAACAGCGGGACGCGTCGGCTGCCGGGGGACTCTCGGACGCGAGGACCGGTCTGGAGCACAGTAGTCCCGAGGAGGAGCACGGCCACGAGCAGGAGGGTCTCAGTGACGACAGCGGCCACGGTGAGCACGACGGTCACGACCACGATCACGACCACCACGACAGCCACGGCGACCAAGACCACCACGATCACGACCATCCCGAGGCCGTCTACGGCGTGGACTCCGTGGCGTTCCGACGCCGGCGTCCCTTCCACCCCCAACGCCTGCTCGCGGTGCTCGGCGACCTCCCGCCCGCCGTCGTCCGCTCGAAAGGGCTCTTCTGGGCCGCGGGACGGGACGATCTTGCGTTGCTCTACAGCCAGGCCGGACCGACCGGGAGCGTCGAAGGCGTCGGCCCCTGGATCGCGAGCCTCCCCGACGTCGAGGCCGACCTCTATCGCTCGAACACGCCCGACCTGCCCTGGGAGGAGCCCCACGGCGACCGCCGGAGCGAACTGGTGTTCATCGGCCGGGACGTGCCCGAGGAGGAACTGTTCGGAGCGCTGGAGGACGCGCTGGTCACCGACGAGGAGTGGGACCCGGAGGACGGCTGGCTCGGCGAGAACGACCCTGCAGACGCCGTCGGGCTGCCGGCCAGCGACGAGGACGACGAGCGCCTGGAGTTCTCGCCGCGGGAGTCCGAGGGGTTCGATCCGACGGCGTGAGGAAACCGATCGAGCGGAGGACGACGCCAGCGCGAGGACCCTGGTCGTTGGCGATTCAGACGTAGAGCAGCGCGATCAGCGCGAGCAGGATCAGGATACCCAGCAACATTGCGTAGAGCAGCGTCCGGAACCGCTCGCCGACGGGTACCTCCTCGCGGCGGTTGGGGTTCTCCGTCCAGACGAATCGGTAGAAGGCAGCGCCGACGGTGCCAACGGCGAGGACCCCCGAGACCCCGATGGCGAGGAGTTCCCCGAGGCCGTGGCTCTTGAGGTAGAGCGGGCCCCACGCCATCGCGACGCAGATGCCCAGTAGCGCGACGACCAGGAACGGCACCGGGTCGATCGGCGAGCCCTCGCTGTTCCGGAGCTCCATCGGCCGTGAATACGGCGTGTAGGGAGTTAACGATGGGCGCTGGTGAGTAAGGGCGGCACGGCGGCCCCGGAATCCACTCCCATCTCCCCTGCCGTCACCGCCGGGACTTAAGACGAATCGCGACACAGACCCGCCCATGCAGAGTCGCGGCGACCCGCGCGTTCACTTCGTGATGAACCTCGTGCTCTCGGGACTGTTTGCGTACATCGTCCTCTGGGGGCTGGACCTCCTCGGCGTCGTCGGCTTCACGCTCACGCGGCTCGCGACCGCGACGCTCCTCCTGATGGTCCTGACCTATATCATGACCCAGTAAGCGCTCCACCGGGCAGTCAGCCAGTTACCTGCGACGACCCGTCCTCAACAGGCACAGCCCGCGGTACCGGTCGAGCGTTCGAACTCCATGGACTCCCCGCAGGACGGGCAGTCCGGGGTGCTCTCGCCCTTTACGTCGACGTCGCGAACGCGTTCCTGGCAGTCGTGACACCAGTAGGCGCCCTTCGATTCGTCCGTGGTGGTCGCCTGGTTGGAGGCCTGGAAGACCTCCTTGACCGTGCCAAGGATGCTCATGGCCAGGCTTCGGCGTAGAGTGGCTTAAACGCCGGGGCGGGTGTGCGCGGCGGGTACAGAGCCGCTGGCGACGGGGTTCGGAAGCCGTGACACAGCCGCCCTCACACGTTTTCGGCCAGGGAATCGAACAGCCGACGGAGTTCGCCGCGGCGTTTCCAGGTCGCCATGCGGTCAGTGATCGGCCGAGGCCAGACGCCCATGCCAACCGTCGAGGTCGCGTCGATGCGCGTGCCCTCGTTCTCGGCGGCCCAGGCGAGTTCGGTCTCCATCGTCTCCAGCGGCGCGTCCTCGTCCTCGACCTGCTCGTAGTAGATGCCGTTCTCGCGGAGTTCGAAGCGGAAGGAGAGTTCGAGGCCCGTACCGCCCGCGATCACGACGATGGCGTCGTCGCGTTCCTCGACGGTCCGGACGTCGAAGCTCCCCTCGTACTCGACGATGGACGCCGGATCGAGGGCGCGCTCGACGACCGACGGCGGCGCCTGGACGAACCGGGAGACCTCGACCGTGCGCATACCCGCGCCTTTCGCGGCGGACACCTAAGCGTTCGGGGCGACGGAACACGAGCGGCGAAGCTACGTCTACAGCACCGACGCAGTCACTCGATTTCGGCCCGCCCACTCGTCGTGCTCCGGATGCGATCCCGGAGTCCAGCGGCCTCGCCGACCGGCACCGTGACCTCGAAGGAGACCCGCTCCTCGTACGCAGCGTCGAACTTGGAGTCGGCGGACTCGAGCACCGAGCGGACGGCGCCGGAGTCGTCGTACTCGACCGTGATCGAGAACCGGGCCTGTGGCAGGCGCTCCTCGACGCCCGCGGCCTCGATCGCCTCCTTCGTCGCCCGGCCGTAGGCGGAGACCAGTCCGCCCACGCCGAGGTTCGTGCCTCCGTAGTACCGCACGACGGCGACGGCAACGTTCTCCAGATCCTGACCCTGGAGGACGTTGAGCGCGGGCTTGCCCGCGGAGCCGGAGGGTTCGCCGTCGTCGGAGCTGTACTCCCGGAGGTAGCCCTCGTCTGTCCGGACGCGATAGGCCGGGACAACGTGGGTCGCGTCGGCGTACTCGGCCTCGATTTCCGCGAGGAAGTCGTCCGCAGCCTGCTCGCTCTCGACGGGCGCGACGTAGCCGATGAACTCGGAGCCCTGCACCTCGAAGGCGGCGCTGGCGCGCTCGCCGACCGTCTCGTAGGGCTCCGCAGTGCCATCACTGCCCCCGTCCGAACCGGCCACGTCCGGCGGTTCGTCGTCGGTCACGGCGCGTCAGCCTCGCTGTTCGTCTCGTCTGCGAGCGCGGCCCCGTCCTCGGCCGCGGTGCGCTCGTCCAGCCACAGGGCGCCGAGGACGAGAGCGAGCGTCGCCTCCGCCAGTTTGGAGACGAGGGCGAGGTGGTCGGCGGCGAGGTGCCGGTACAGCGTCTCGAACGGACCCCACCCGGGATGGGGATGGGACTGGTCGTCGACCCAGGGCAGCGCGGGCAGGTGGCCCATCAGGTGCCAGCCCCAGTAGCCGAAGAGGTAGACGAGCATGAGCGCGATGCCGAGCGCGTAGACCGGCTTCCGGCGGCCGCCGAGCGCGACGTACGCCGCGCCGGCGATGATGGCGGCCGAGGAGAGGACGAACAGGACCGGTCGGGGGTCGACGTAGACGCCGTAGCGAAGCTGCTCTGCGAAGCGATCGAGGCCCCAGTAGAGGTGCGTGGCCACGACGAGGCCGGCGAGCTGCAGGGCGAGGAGTTCCACCCAGGAGCGCGTCTCCTCGTGCATTGTCAGGCGTAGGGAGCAGGCTCATTTAGGCGCCACGTTAGCGGGCTGGCGGAGGGAACGGCGGCCGGGGAGCCCGTCCGGGAATCGTCGAGCGTGCTGCTCCAGGGACGCCGCTCGCTCGAGCGGCCGTGACGTACCACCGACGTCGCCAAATCGACTGACCGCGGCGACTCCGGGCCGAGTCCTACTCCGCACCCACGTTCTGGTCACTCTCGAAGGAGTCCGGATCGGGCTCGATGTCGGCGTACTGGACGGCGCGGCGACCCAGCACCAGCGTGCGCTCGTCGAGGTCGTCGTCGACGATCTCGCCATCGTCGATCGCGGCGTAGGCCTTCGGGATCGCGACCTGGTGGGGGATGACCCAGGCGTTGAGCGCGCGGCAGACCGAGCGGAGGTGCTCGAGTGCGGGCGTCGGGAACCCGCCGCCGGAGACGGCCAGGAGGCCGACGGTCTCGTCCTCGAACTCGTCGAAGCCACAGTAGTCCAGCGCGGTCTTCAGCGGCGACGAGTAGGAGCCGTGGTACATCGGAGTGCCCAGCAGGACGGCGTCGGCCTCCCGAACCGTCGTGGCGAGATCGGGAGCGTCGGCCGCGGCGTCGTGGTCGGCGTCGAAGATGGGGAGGTCGTAGTCGCGGAGGTCGACCAGTTCGGCGGTACCGCCCGCACGCTCGACGCCGTCGAGCGCACGTCGCGTGGCGGTTCGCGTGTAACTACCCTCGCGGAGGCTCCCTGGAATACCGACGACGTGTGGCGCGTCCATACGGGAGCCACGGCGACCGGTCACAAAAACGCCCAGTGCTTCGCACCACATGCTCGCAAGGTACCTTCAGTGTACCGCCACTATTCTTAACTATAGTCCCCAAAAATCACGGGCCATGTCCACACAGAGTGGGGGAGAGTTGTTGGATCGCGTTCCAATCGTTCAGAGCGCCGTCGCTGGCCTCGGTGCATACGTTGCGAGCTTCGCGCTCGTGGCAATCGTCGTCGCGGCGATGGAGGACGGCGACGACCTCGTCGGGGGAGCGGGGAACATTCTCTACGGCGCACACTTCGTCGACTCGAAGTCCACGGTCTCGATGATGGGCCAGACGCAATCGCAGACCTCGAACTTCGTCAGCGAGGCCTCGCTGGAGGCACCGGAGCTCCTCTATCAGATCATCCCGATCGTCGTGTTGGTCGGCGCTGGTATCGCACTCGTGCGCACCTTCGACATTCAGGACGAGACCGACGCCGCCATCGCTGGCGCAGCGACGGCGATCGGCTACGTCGTGTTGACCGTCGTCGGAACGTTCGTCTTCGAGATGTCCGAGAGCCAGCAGGGCATTAGCGTCGACGTCGCACCCGAACTCGGCCTCGTGACGGTACTCCTGATGGGCATCGTCTACCCCGCCGTCTTCGGCGGGATCGGCGGCTTCGTCGGCACGCGGCTGTAGCGAATCAGCGTCGTAGTTCGACGGTTCCGTTCTCGCCGAGCGTCACCAGTTCGTCAGCTTCGAGGTCCTCGACCAGCCCGCGGAGCCACTCGCGGCTGCCATCCCCATCACCCTCCGGCGCGTAATCCACTCGTACCCGTGGCCCCAGCTCGTCGAGTGCTTGCGAGCCGTGCTCGCTGAGCGCGGAGAGCACCCGGGCGCGCTTCTGCCGGCGGCTGCCCTCGTAGGGCGGCTGCGTCGGCACGTCCGGCGCGGTGAAGTCGCCGGTGCGGTAGGCGTGACACCACTGCCGCCAGGGACACCCCGCCTCGTCGCAACTCGGCGTCTTCTCACACGCCACCCCGCCGAGTTCCATGATCCCGTTGTTCCAGTCCCGGGACTCGCCGGCCGGCATGAGCTCCGCCGCCGCGGCCTCGAACGCCGCGTCGTCGTCCGGCACGTCGAAGGCGCGATAGACGACCCGCTTGACGTTCGTGTCGACGACGGCGTCGCCCTCGTTGAACGCGAAGGAGGCGACGGCGTTGGCGGTGTAGGGGCCGACGCCGTGGAGGTCCTGCAGGCCATCCGGATCCGTCGGGAACTCGCCGGCAGCGAGGTCGTCGCCGCCGGCCTCGCCGTCCGTGACCTGCCGCGCGGCCTCGTGGAGGTACTTGGCCCGGTTGTTGTAGCCGAGGCTGTGGTCGGTCCAGAACGCGACGACGTCGGCGCGGTCGGCGTCGGCGAGCGCCGCGGCGTCGGGCCAGCGCTCGAGGAACTCGTGCCAGGCCGTCTCGACGCGGGAGAGCTGGGTCTGCTGGCTCATCACCTCCGAGACGAGGATCGCGTAGGGATCGGTCGTCTCGCGCCAGGGGAACGAGCGGTGGTCCTCGCGGTACCAGGAGAGGAGCGCGTCCTGCACGGCGTCGAGGTCGTCGGGGAGCGAGACGCCGTCGGGGAGGTCGCGGTCGGCGCCGGTTGCGTCGGCGTCGCTGTCGGTCGCATCGCGGTCCGACGCCGCGTCCGGGTCCTCCTCGGTGCTCATTGCTGCCGGCTTGCCGACGGGGCCGCTTTACTCGTGTGGTCCGGGACGGGCTGGACCGGCGGGGCGAACGCATCGCCGGCGCTACCGGACGCCCAGCGCCGCGAGCGCGAGGATCGCGAGCACGGCGACGCCCGCGAGGACGGTCGAGCCGTAGACGGTCTGGTAGGCGACGAAGGCGCCGGCCAGCGCGACCGCTGCGGCGGCGAGGCGACGAACGCGAGTCGAGAGTGGGGGTGGATGGTCTGGCATGGCTGGGGCTCGGCGTGGTCCCGCGAGCGACCCAGGATCGGGTATCCGCTCGCGAGCGCAGCGAGTGACAGTCCGTTACCGTCGGTAACGGATAAGCGAGCGCCGGAAGCTCGGTGAAAGTGGAACGGGGCCGCATCGGGCGATTCCGTTCCGAGCGGCCCGGCTGCCATCGGCAGCGAGCGGCACGCTGCAGTGGCAACCGATCGACGCCCCGCTCCCGAGCCGCGGGGTTCATCCGGCTCCCTGGCGGAGTGGCGGTCATGAGCGAGACGCCGCCGGGCTGGGCCGACGAACTTCGCGCCAGCCGCGCCGAGAAGGACGAGTTCCTCGACACGCACCGCCAGTCGCCGATTCCGCCAGAGAAACGCGACGAGTTCGACGGGCTGGCGTACTTCGAGCCGGATCCCGAGTATCGCGTCGAGGCCGAGGTGACCGTCCACGACGAGCCCGAACAGCTCGAACTCGACACCAGCGACGGCCGCTCCGTGCGCTACGACCGCGTGGTGACGTTCGACTTCGAACTGAACGGCAACGACGTCGAACTCCACGGCTACCAGCAGCCCGACGAGGACCTCGCGGAGGCGCCGATCTTCGTCCCCTTCCGCGACAAGACCACCGGTCCCGTGACCTACGACGGCGGCCGGTACATGGACTTAGCGACCGAGCGTGCGCTGGAGACCGGCGACGTGATCCCGCTGGATTTCAACCTCGCGTACTCGCCCTTCTGTGCCTACAGCGAGACCTTTTCGTGTCCGCTCCCGCCCGAGGAGAACTGGCTCGAGGTCGCGATCGAGGCCGGCGAGAAGGATTGGCAGTAGCGTCGGTTCGATGCTCGGGCCCTGGATCGAACGGTCCCCGTCCTCGGCGAGCGGTGGCTAGATCTCCTCCACTGCCTCGACCTCGTCTTCTTCCTCGACCGGCTCCGCTCGTCGCCGAGGGAGCGTCACGTTCGCGGCTTGGACGCCGCGCTCGACGCCGTCGGCGATCACCTTGTAGAGCACGCCGAGGGCACCAGCGTAGACGATCAGACCACCGACCAGGCCGATGATTCCACCGATCGCCGTGAGCAGGTCACCGCCGGCGTCGATCAGGATCCAGCTGATCGCGCCGAAGACGATCGCGATCAGGACGACGAGGACGGCATAGATCATGATTCTGAAGCCGTACTCGATGCCGTCGATCGTGCTAACGTTGACCATTCCGACTTCGTACGACGGCGAGAACGAGGAAAAGTGTAGTTTCCACGGGGCGGCTCGCTCGCAGACAGGTCGGTCCGAATGCAGGCCCGACGCGGAGCAGTTGCTGGTGCCGTAGCTGCCGACTGGGGGCGAGTTGCAGCGAACGAACGAGCGGCAGCGAACCGGTGACCAGCTCAGGCGTCCACGACGGCCTGCAGGATATCGGGCGCGTCCGCCAGGGCGTCGTCCAGCTTCTCGCCGTCGGGACCACCGCCCTGCGCGAAGTCCGGCGGGCCGCCACCGCCGCCGCCGACGCGACCGGCGAGCTGGCTGACGACCTCGCCGGCGTTGACCGCGGAGCCGTCGGGGACGCCGACGACGAACTGGGCGCCCTCGGCCCCGCTTCCCAGCACGGCGATCTGGCCGTCCTCGACGAGCGCGTTGGCGGTCGCGCGGAGTTCGTCCATGTCGGCGTCGATCCGGCGGATCACGGCGGTCGCGTCGCCCACCTCGATCTCGACCGCGTCGTCGTCACCGCCCGCGGCGCGGGCCGCTGCGAGTTCCTCCTGGAGCTCCTCGATGCGCTTGCCCCGTTCCTTCCACTCCTCGAAGAACCGGGCGGCGGTCTCGGGGGCCGCCTGCGGGTCGACGTCGAGCGCGTCGGCCGTCTCGTAGAGGGCGTCTTCGGTCTCCTGGGTGGCCTCGATCGCGGCGGTGCCGGCGGAGAAGATCAGGCGCTCGACGCCGTCCTGGACGCGCTCGGTCGAGCGGATCTTGATCGCGCCGACGTCGCCGGTGCGGGCGACGTGGGTGCCTCCGCAGGCCTGGACGTCCGCGTCGACGGTGACGATGCGGATCTCCTCGCCCGGCGGCACGCCGCCCTGGTAGAGGTCGAAGCCGTACTCGGCCTCGGCGTCGTTGCGGTGGAGCCACTCCTGGCTCACCGGGACGTTCGCCATGACGAGGTCGTTCGCGACGGACTCGATCCGCTTGACCTCCTCGCGGGAGATCCGGGCGTAGTGGGCGACGTCGATGCGGGAGGAGTCGACGCCCTTCTGGGCGCCGGCCTGCCGGAGGTGGTCGCCGAGCACCTGGCGAGCGGCGTGGATCACCGCGTGGGTCGCGGTGTGGTTGCGCATGAGCTGGCGACGGCGATCGACGTCGATCTTGCCCCGGACCATGTCGCCCTTGTCGAGTTCGCCGTCGGTCCGGTGGCGGATCACGCCGTCCTCGATCTGCACGTCGGTCACGTCCACGGTGCGGTCGTCCGAGGCGAGCGTGCCGTGGTCCGGCGGCTGGCCACCGCCCTCGGGATAGAACATCGTCTGGTCGAGCACGACGTCGTAGCCCTCCTGGCGCTCGAACACGTCGAGGACGACGGCCTCGAACTCCGTGCCCTGCTGGTCGTCGTAGTAGAGTTTCTCCGTGGCCGGGAGGTCCGCGAAGCGCTCGTCGGCGTCCGCGGCGGAGATACCGCCGGTCTCCTGGTCGTGACGAGCGGCGACCTGGCCGTAGAAGTCCTCGGGCACGTCGACGTCGGCGCCCTGGGCCTCGGCGATGTCCTCGACCATGTCCGGCTGGATGCCGTGGGAGTCGTAGAGCTCGACGAGCTCCTCGGTCGGGATCGGCTCGCCGGCCTCGGCGTGCTCGGCGGCCAGGTCCTCGACGCGGCGGCGGCCCCGCTCCAGCGTCTCGCGGTACTTCTCGACCTCCGTGCGGACGACGTCGCGGATGTGGTCGCGGTTCTCGTAGCCCAGACGCTCGGCCTGCATGTCGACGAGTTCGTCGAGCGGCGCGTCGACGCCGACCTCGTCCACGAGCCGCTTCGTGCGGCGGAGGACCATCCGCGCGAGGTAGCCGGTGCCGACGTTCGATGGGACGATCTCGTCGCCGAACATGTAGGCGAGCGTGCGGCAGTGGTCCGCGATCGCGTAGATCGTCTCGAGGGGTTCCATCAGCGCCTCGAGGTCGGCGACGTCGACGCCGACCTCGGCGGCGATCTCGTCGCGTGCGGCCTCGAGGTCCTCGGCCTCGTCGATGTCCATATTGCCGGCGAGCGCGGCGGCGTCGTGGACGATCTGGGCCTCCTCGTCGGTGAGTTCGATCCCGGCGTTGTCCTTGAGGAATGCGATCTGGTCGGGGTAGATCGCCTCGTAGACCGTCGGCGTGCCCTGGCTGACCCAGGTCCAGCGCTCGAGGCCGTAGCCGGTGTCGACGACGTAGGTGTCCATCGGGGCGTAGCGATTCCCGTCCTTGAGTTCGTACTCGCCGTCGGGATCCTGCGTCATCGACATGAAGACGAGCGTCGCGAGCTCCGCGCCCTCGTAGATGACCTCGATCGCCGGCCCGGCGTTGCCGCCGCCGACCCACGGATCCTCGATGTAGGTGATCCGCTCGCGATCCGCGCCGAGTGACGCGAAGAACTCCTCGCAGAGTTCGACGGTCCGGTCCTTCCAGTAGACCTCGCCCTCGTAAGCGTACTGCTCCGCGTCCTCGATATCCTCCCGGGCGTTGAACGCGTGGTGGGCCATCATCTCGAAGGCCATCGTGTGCCGCCCCGTCGTCCCGACGTTGTCGATGTCCTGCATCCGGATGCAGGGCTGGCTGATGCACAGCGGGTTCGCCGGCGGCGGCGTCTCGCCCGACGTGACCAGCGGCTGGAAGTCGTAGATCGATGCCTGCGTGAGCAGGACGTCGTCGCGCCAGCGGTTCGCGGCGACGGGGTAGGGGTCGATGCGCTCGTGGCCGTGCTCCTCGAAGAAGGAGAGGAAGGCCTCGCGCATCTCCTCCAGGGTGTACTCCTCGGCGAAGCCGGGGTCGTCGATGAAGGTGTACGTCTCGCAGGGCGGCTCGCCGCACGTCTCGCGGTCGTGATCGCGCGTCCAGAAGTGGTCGCCACACTCGACGCACTCGCGGCGGACGAAGTCCTCCTCCGCGAAGTAGTCGAGGCGGTACTCCTCCTCGAGGTCGCTCATTGGGACCTACCTGCCGGTCGCCGTGCAAAAGGGTTCCGGGACGGTGGTAGCGGGCCGCCGTCGTGCGATCACGCGGGCCAACTCGCGGCCTCGGTAACTCGTTCGCGGTCGGCGAGGAGCCGATCGGTAGCAACCGAAGCCCCGATCGGGGTAGCCGACGATCCGATCGGGGGCAACCGACGATCCGATCGGGGGCAACCGACGATCCGATCGAGGCCGACCGAGCGTGACCGATCGGGCGAGAGCGACCTCGTCGAACGAACTGGGCTATCGCATCTCCGGCCGGTCGCCGGACACGACGCTCGCGAGGCCGGCGCCGAAGGCGTAGGCGAGCGTCGCAGCGCCGCCCTGGAGACGGCGGGGGAAGGAGCGCTGGGGCTCGAAGCGCTCGACCGTGACCTCGGAGGTGTCGAGGTCCTCGGCGACCGCGGCTTCCACGGCGTCGCGGTCGCCCAGTTCGTCGACGAAGCCCACCGCCGCCGCGTCGCTCCCGAGGTAGACCTTCGCCTCGGTGTCCCTGACGGCCTGCTCGTCGAGGTCCGTCGCGTCGGCGACCCGCTCGACGAACTGCTCGTACCACGCGTCCGAGAGCCCCTGGAGGTACTCTCGCTCGTCGTCCTCCAGCGGTTTGAACGGCGCGCTGACGGCGTCCTTGTACTCGCCGGAGACGATCCCCTCGTAGTTGATGCCCGTCTCCTCGGCGAACTCGTCGAAGCGGAGCTGGGAGAAGCGGACGCCGACAGAGCCGACGATCGATCCCTCCCGGGCCCATAGTTCGTCGCAGCCGCTCGCGATCCACATCCCGCCGCTCGCGCAGAGATCCGTGGTGTAGGCCACGGTGGGGCCGTCGAAGGCCTCGGCGGCCGCGCGAACGTCCTCGCTGGGCACCACCTCGCCGCCGGGCGTGTTGAGGTGGAGCAGGAGTGCGTCGACCGCGCCGTCGTCGTCCGCGCGCTCGATCTGCTCGACGATCTCGTCGGCGTCCGCGGCCGACGGCGCGGTGGGCAGCGGTGAGCCGCCGTCCTCCCGGACGATCGGCCCCTCGACGCCGACCTCGGCGACGTCGTACGGCGAGAGTGCGTCGTCCGCGATCGAGCGACCGAGCCGCAAACCGCCCACCGTCACGACGACCGCGAGCAGGATGCCGACGAGCTCCGTGCCCGAGGCCGGGAGGTACCAGAAGAGCACGATGCCCGCGGCGGCCGTGATTCCCGCGACGAGCATCGTGATCGCGAACCCGAGGAGTCCGGAGAGCGTGTCGTTCATCCGCGATCACCGGCTGCGTGGTGGCGCCTGCGCGTGCGTCGAGCTGGCATGACGCTCGAAGCGACGGTCTCCCCCGAGAAAAGCCTGGGTGGAACCGACGGAAGCCGCCGTCAGTACGGAGTCACGCGTCCTCCGGCGGATCCAGTCCATGGGCGTCCTCCAGCAGTTCGCGCAGCCGCCCCCCGAACCGGGCCGCGGCCGCACCGTCGACGACGTCGTGGTCGACGGTCACGGTGAGGTCGAGGATTTCGCGGTTCCGGAGTTCGCCGTCGACGAATCGCGGCTTCTCGTCGATCCCGCCGACGGTCAACTGCACGGTGTAGTTCGTCGGGCTGATCGCCCAGCCGCCGCCCGCCCCGAACATCCCGACGGAGGTCACGGCGACCGTGCCCGCCAGGCGCTTCCAGCGCCGGGGGAACACCTGCGGGAGCCGCCAGACGAGCCGGCGAATCGGACCCGGAAGTCGGAGTGCGATCCTGCCGGCCCAGGAGAGGTTCGTCGGGTCCGAGGACGCCTGCGCGCTCCGGATCTCGTCGTGGATCGACCGGACGGACCGCTCGTTCGCGCGCCGGAGCACGTGGGGCACGCCGACCTGCTCGCCGTCGATCGTCGTCTCGACCAGCACGTTCACGTCGACGTCCTCGAAGACGTGCACCCGCCCGCGCCAGTCCCGGTACGCGTTGACGTCGGGATGGTCCTCGATCGCCCGGGCGAGACAGGAGACGACGAAGGCGGTGAACGAGAGGGGCTCGCCCGTCTCGGCCTCCGCGTCGTCGATCGCCGCTCTCGCGTCCGTGACGTCGACCTCGACGAGCCCGTGGACGTTGCTCCGCCGGCCGGCCATCCGCATGTAGTCGACCGTCCCGCGACGGCGAGGCGACAGCGGCTCGATCCGGTCGTCGCCGCCGTTCATACGTCCCCTTCGGTGGTTCGCAGCATAGCCGTTGTGTCGCCGTCGAGTGCGCGGTCGACGTCGTCGCCCGATCCCGACCGATCGGAAGGCGTTTCACGACCCCCACGCAACCAAATCGCATGAGCGAGCCCACGAAGATCGTGCTGACGGTGGTCGCGATCGCAGCGGTCCTGACGCTTGCGCTGATCGGCGTCTACGTCGCCTGATGTTCAGCGAGCGCGCGCTGTCGGCACCGGTCGCCGCCGTCCGCGAGCGCCACGCTCCCGACGCCCAGATCCTCGACACCGAGCAGGACTTCGAGACCCTCGATCCCGCGGTCGCGGAGGACCTCGGCCTGCTGGTCGATCGTCTCGAACCGCATCGCTACCCGGCGGCGTGGCTGCCCCCGGACTCGCCAGCACTGTTGGAACAGTACGCCAGCAGCGACTTCACGATCGGTGCGCCCGGCGACGGCAGCGTCGTCTGGACGCGCCAGACCGAGCCGCCGACGATCCTGGTCAAACCGCGGATCGAGGGCTCTCCGGAATCCTTCGTCGACTTCCTGCTCGCACACGCGCTGGTACAACTGGGGCTGGATGTCTCGGTGCCGGGCGTCGAGGACGGGGGAGCGTCGGGCGACGGCGCTGTCGAGACCGGCGGCCCCGGATCGCCACCGTCCACGAGCCCGCCGCCCGAACACTTCCTCGGCTTCTTCCGGGAGCACTACCCGGCGCTTGCCGACGCCACGCCGCTCGATCCGGCGGGAACCTACCAGCTCGCGGCGGCGCTGTACGACGCCTGGCTCGGCCTCCACACGCGGGACGTGTTCGCGGAATGGGTCGGCGCCGATGACGAGGATCTGTCCAAGCTCGGCGACGCATGGCAGGACGCCGGCGATCGGCTCGAAGGGAGGCTCGACGGGCTTCCCGGCGAGGTGGCCCGGGGCGAGACCGACTTCCCCGACGCCGCGGAACTGGCCTGCGCTGCCGTGAAGCACGCACTGGAACTGCCCGCTCCGTACGCGGCGCTGGACACCGAGGCCTACCGAAATCGTGGGGCCCCGTTCGCGGTGAAGTGGGCGGAGAAGACCTTCGACGCCCTGGAGTGAGGGTTGAATTCGGGTGAACCTGGATCGGTCTGCAGTTGCGAGTCAGCACACGGTACCGCGACCGCAATCGCCTACGGAAGCCCCACCCGTCGATTGGATTCCGGCCAGCGACCGCGTTCGGAATCCAGTCGGCCGTAGCCTGCTCGGCGGTCCACCGCACTTAGACCCGCCCATGACCCACGGGGTGGGATTGGAAGGGGCCGACCGGTCGCGTTCGCTCGGGAAGCAAGCACCGCAGGTGAGCGAGTGGAACGAGCGAACCGAGGAGCACAGCGACCGAGCGGGCGCGAGCGGGAGGGGGCTTCCAAGCGGTTTACAGCGGTAACTCTCTTCCCGGCAAACCCAATCTAGTACGTCGGGTTCTCCTCTTCGACGCCCTCGCGCTGATTGACCAGCCGGGCCATTACGAACAGGAGATCGGAGAGCCGGTTCAGGTACACCATCGCGGCCTCGTTGGCGCCCTCCTTCGATGCGAAGTCCACGGCACGGCGCTCGGCCCGCCGACTCACGGCTCGCGCTTGATGCAACTTCGCGCCCTCCTCGCTTCCCCCAGGCAAAATGAACGATTCCAGGGGCTCCAGCTCCTCCTGAAACTCGTCGATCCACGCTTCGAGTTCGTCGGCGTGTTCTTCCCGCACGATCGGATCGTCCTCGTCGGGATCGGGGTTCGCGAAGTCGGCCTGCACGACGTGGAGGTGGTTCTGGACCGCGGCGAGGGCCTCCTCGACGTCCTCGAACGCGGAGGGACGGACCGTCCCGACGACGGCGTTGAGTTCGTCGACCGTGCCGTAGGCCTCGATCCGGGGGCTGGTCTTCGAGACGCGGGACATGTCCCTGAGGTCGGTCATCCCCTCGTCGCCGCGGCCGGTGTAGATCTTCATGGCCGGGAGGAGGGTGGGCAGTCACTTGGGTGTCCCGCCGAATACCCATCCGAGTTACCAAGAGGAGAGTTCTGGACGACAGCCCAAACGACTATTTTCTGAACCTTCGAAGCGGATCTATGATACCGGTTGGAGACCTGGGAGATGGGACAGGATACAGCGATGCGACCGGTCGACTCGCGGGTCGCGTGACGAGACTGTTTGGTCTCGCTGTAGTGCTCTTCGGCTTCTATACCCTGTTCAAGCTATACACCGATCTCGGCGTGCTTGCCCAGCGATACGTCATGTCTCTCGGGATGGTCTCGTTCACGTTCACTGAGCAAACCATCGAAGGCACGAAAATAGGTGTCGCAGTGCAGCTCACTGCATTCGCCCTCGTTTGTTTCTTCGTTGGCGGAATGACGCTCGTAGAGTCGACACGAATCAAGTCGACGATATAGGCCCCGCGCTCGGCTCAGAAAGCAGTCCACGGCAGACGGGGAAGGCTGTCTGAAAAGCGTCGATGCTAGACAGCTACCCATCGGCCTCGACCCGCGACAGCCGCATCGCGTTCCCGGTCACGCCGATGGTCATCCCGGCATCGCCCGCCAGGACGGCCAGCCAGATCGGCACCAGTCCGAACGGCACCGCGAGCGCCAATCCGGCCTTCACGCCGAGGCTCGCCACGACGTTCTGCCGGATGACGCCGTTCGCGTCGCCGGCGAGTTCGTAGAGGTAGGGCAGCTTCGAGAGGTCGTCGGAGAGCAGCGCGACGTCGGCGGTCTCCAGGGCGGTGTCGGTCCCCGCGGCGCCCATCGCGACGCCGACGGTCGCCGTCGCGAGCGCCGGCGCGTCGTTGATCCCGTCGCCGACCATCGCCACGCCGCCCTCCGTGTCTGCATCCAGCTTCTCCACCGCCTCGACCTTCTCCTCGGGCAACAGTTCGGCCTGGAACTCGTCGACCCCGACCTGCTCGGCGATCGCGCGGGCTGTCCGCTCGTTGTCGCCGGTGAGCATCACCGTGCGGTCGACGCCGAGGTCGCGCAGGCGCTCGATCGTACGCTTGGCTTCGGGGCGGACCTCGTCCGCGACGGCGATGACGCCCTCGAGTTCGTCGTCGGTGCCGACGAGCACGACGGTCTTGCCCTCGGCCTGGAGTTCGGGCACCGTCTCCTCCAGGAGATCGAGGCAGTTGTTCCGGTCACAAATCTGCCTGGCGGTCCGCGTCACAACGCCGCCGTCGGTCGTCGCGTGGACGTGGGACAGGTCGAAGCCGAGTTCGTCGAAGAGACCGGGCTTGCCCGCGAAGTGGGGCGTCCCACCGAGTTCTGCGCGGACGCCCTTGCCAGTGATCGACTCGAAGTCGTCGACCGCGCGATTGCCCGACGCCACGCCTGCCGCACCGGCTTCCGCGACGATCGCTTCGCCGATGGGGTGCTCCGAGCGGGTCTCGAGGCCGTGAGCGCACGCCAGCACGTCCTCCTGGGAGTTCCCGTTCAGCGGCACGACGTCGGTCACGGTCAACGCGCCCTTCGTCAGCGTCCCGGTCTTGTCGAAGGCGACGGCGTCGACGGCGCCCATCGCCTCGAGGTGATTGCCGCCCTTGATCAGGACCCCGTTCTTCGCGGCGCTGGTGATCCCCGAGACCACCGAGACGGGCGTCGAGATGACGAAGGCGCAGGGGCAGGCGAGCACGAGCAGCGTGAGACCGTACACCACGGCCGTCGGCCAGGTGACGCCCATCAGGAACGGCGTCCCGAGCGTCACGAGGATGGCGAACGCGACGACCGCGGGCGTGTAGTAGTCCGCGAAGCGCTCGACGAACTGCTCCCGCTCGGTCTTGTTCGCCTGCGCGTCCTCGACCAACTCCACGATGCGGGAGAGCGTCGTGTCCGAGGCCTCGGCGGTGACCTGCACCTCGAGATACCCCTCCTCGTTGATCGTCCCGGCGTAGACCTCGTCGCCGACGGTCTTGTCGACGGGCACCGACTCGCCCGTGATCGGCGCCTGGTTCACCGCGCTCTCGCCATCGGTCACCTCGCCGTCGGTGGGGACCTGCTCCCCGGGGCGCACGACGACGACCTCGCCGATTTCGAGTGCACCGACGGGCACCGTCACCTCCTCGCCGTCACGCCACACTGTCGCCTCCTCTGGCGAAAGTTCGACCAGCTCCTCGAAGGAGCTGCGGGCCCGCTGCATCGACGCGGTCTCGAGCAGTTCCGCGATCGAGAACAGGACGGCGAGCGTCGCGGCCTCGAAGTACAGCGCCTCGCCGAAGCCGACGCTCGCGACCAGCGCGCCGACGATCGCCGTCGACATCAGAAAGTCGATGTCGAGGTTCCGCTGCCGGGCGGAAACGACGCCGCCACGGAGGATCTCCTGCCCGCCGATCGAAACGGCACCGACGAAGAGGACGTCCGCGAGGTGAAGTTCGCTGCCCAGCACCGTCGCGACCTGCGGGTCCGCGCCAGCGACGACGAACTCGAGTCCGAGACCGATCGCGAGCAACGCACCGGCGATCCAGGTCTTCACCGCCCGCGAACTCGTCAGCAGGCGCTGCTCCGTGGCGGCGTCGGTCGCGTGATCGTCCGCCCCGTCGCCGTCCCGATCGGCAGCACCGCCGCCGCTCTCGGACGGTGCGTCGACGACCTCGTAGCCAGCCGCTTCGATCGACGCGACGATTTCCTCGATCGAGATCCCTGCGGAGTCGTAGGTGAGCTTCAGCGTGCCCGTCGTCGGGCGGGTGTCGAACGCCGCGACGCCGTCGATCCCCTCGATCGCGTGCTCGACCTTGCCCGCACACGAGGCGCAGTCCATGTCGGGGACCGACAGCCGGAGCTCGGCGGTGGCGTCGTCGCCACCGGCGGCCCCGTCGTCCCTGCCAGCAGCGCCGTCGGCAGCGTCAGCAGTCATCGAGTCGGCCTAGCCGATACACTGTTATTAACTTGGCTGCGAACATTCGGGTCGAATCTGACTAACCTTGGCAAAGGATAGCGTTCCAATTATTAAATCGACCTGCCATCGCCGTCATGGACGGGCCCGGTCGAGGCACCGATCGTCGAGCTGGCTCGTCAGTGCTGGCGGCGGAGGAGCCGCTAGATCGCGCCGAACCGGAAGATCGCCACGTACAGCTGCCAGACGCCGGCCAGCACCATCGTGACTGCCGCGACCGTCTGGATGGCACCGCTGTGCCTGCCCAGTCGCTGCCACTCGTCGACGCCGGCGCCCGCCAGCAGCGTCACGCCGACCAGCGGCGCGGCGACGGCCAGTGCGTAGACCCCCAGAACGAGTGCGGCAGGCCCGATACCGAAGCCCAGCGCCTGCGTCAGGACGCCGACGAACAGGGGAACGACGCAGCCGGCGGCGGCCACGGCGTAGGCGGCGCCGAAGACGCCGAAGCCGACCACCGACGAGGGGCGTTCCGGGAGCGCGATCCGCAGCTCCGGCGATCGGCCGAGCAGGATCGCGACCCCGAGCGCCACGAGGCCGATGCCGATCACCGGCTCGAGGGTCGGAAGCGCGGCCTTCACCGGCTGGCCGACGATCAGGACCACGGCGGCGACGACGGCGAGTGCGGCCAGTGCCCCGCCGGCTGCCGCACCGGCGGGCAGGACCATCGACGTCTCCTGATCGTTCTCGTGGACGTAGTAGCCGACGTAGCCTGGGAGGAGCGGAAACGCGCAGGGCGCGAAGAAGGTCGCCACGCCCGCCGTGGCGGCGAACGCCAGTGCACCGACGACGGTCTCGGCCACGCTAGACCAACTCGTCGAGTTCCCGTCGGAGGGGTCCGGCCTCCACCAGCCCACCGTCCTGGAAGCGGATCGACCCGTCTGCGTCGGCGATCGCGACGTAGGGGAGCCCGCTCGCGCCGAATGCGGCGAGCAGGTCGCTGCCCGGATCGAGCCCCAGCGTCCAGTTGCCGTCGTGGTCGTTCCACCACGCGGCGATGTCCTCGCGGGTGAGCGCGTCGCTCGGGCGCTCGTTCGTGACGGAGACGAACTCGACGGACGGATACGACGACCGGACGTCGTCGAGGATCGCGAGTTGCTCGTCGCAGGGCGGACACCACGTCGCGAACAGATCCACGACGGTCACGGAGCCGGGGATCGGGACCGGCGTCTCGCCCGCGCTCGATCCACGCGCGTCGAGGGTCTCGACGGTAATCGGTAGCCGGGACGCCGTGGATTCCCGGCCCGGGATGCCGTTTTTCGCGATCCACGCGCTCCCGCCGGTGAGCCCCAGGCCCGCGACCGCGGCCAGCGCCTGCCGTCGCCTCACGCGGATCTCACCGTCGCAAGGTCGTCGACGATTCGGTCCTGATCGGGCGATTGCGACCGGTAAGCGCGCTCGACGTAGCCGTCGGCGTTGACGAGCGTCGTCATCGCGCCGTGGGTGAACATGTACATGTCCATGTCCTCGGGGTGAGTGCGCTGGAAGACGACGCCGAACTGCTCGTCCACGACGGTCCTCGCCCGGTCGGGAGACTCGGGGCGGAGGAACTGCCAGTTCCCCGCCGAGAGGTCGACGTTCATCTGGTCGGCGTAGTCCTGCAGGCGCTCCGCCGTGTCGCGCTCGGGGTCGAACGTGATGGGGAGGAACTGCACCTCGTCGGCGTACCCGTTGGTCTGTGCGTGAGCCTGGACGTTCCGGAGCGTCGAGATCAACACCGGACAGACGGTCTGGCAACTGCTGTAGAAGTAGGTGAGCAGCGCCGGCTCGTCGAGTTCGCGAACCGAGACGGGCGATTCGCCCGGGATCGCAGGGAGGGTGACGTCGGGGACGCGTTCGCCCCAGGCCGGGTAGGGTACGTCGGCGCTCTCGAACTGGCGATCCGGTTCGTCGAGCACGACGTTCCCGTCGCCGCCACCGCCGTCGCCACCGAGACAGCCCGCGATTCCCAGGGTTGCCGCGCCGCCGAGTCGGGACAGCACCGTTCGTCGGTTCATTTGACGAAATTCCGGGCTGGAGCGTATTTGGGCCGTCTGGTTTCCGAACGCCGCCCGAACCAGTTCGTGCGATCGAGGAATTTGGTATCGCAGTATGTGGTTCAATACTTAAAGTGCCGCCGTCGAGACCGCCGAGCGCGCGGTGGGCGGGACCGAGCGGCGGCGCTACAGCCGCGAGAATCGAACCGTTGAAACCGTCCCGCGCCGGAACGACTGACGATGAGCGACGAACTCGAACTCGAGTGCCCCGAGTGTGGCGAGGAGCGGACCTTCTGGCTCACCGCACGCACGGAGGTCCACATCGGTCGGAAGCGCAAGTTCCGGTGTGCAGAGTGCAACTACGGGATCGTTCGCATCGACCACACGGTCGATACGTCGGTCCAGGCCTGAGACCGGTCACACCACGCCGCCCTCCGGAGCGCACGCGCTGGATCCGATCCTGGAGACTCCAGGGCAGCCCCGCTCTACGTGACGGAGAAGTTCTCGAAGACGACCTCGAACCCCTCGCCCTGGGGCGCAGCGGCCATCGGCCCGACCCGCAGCGTCTCGGCGTCGCTGAGGTAGCCCTGGCGGAGCAGCATGAACGCCTCGCCGTCGAGCGAGTAGGACACTTCCACGGCCGAACCGATCCGCTCGACCTGGATCCACACAGAGTCCGGGTCCTCGGCCAGCGGGAGCACGGACCAGTCCGACGCGTCGCGTGTGATCACCGCACCGGCCTGCTGGACGCCGTCGAGGAGTTCGACGCCGCACTTTACCCACGTGGTCTCGTCCTCGCGCACCATCAACCCGGCCTGGTCGTACTGGGCCGCGTAGTCCCCTGTGAGCTTCACCGTCGCGGTGAAATCGCCGGACACGTCGCGGTGATAGAAGTGGGCGTCGTCGGCGACGAAGTCGTGGAGCGTGTGCCGCCAGAAGTCGGTGTCGCCCTCGACGGCGACGGTGAGACGATCGTCGGTTTCGGACCACTCGGCAGGCTCGTTGTACCAGTCCATGCGTTGGCCTGGATCGGAGCCTTGCGGGTATCAACCCGGCGGACGGGGAACCGGGCTATCGATCCCGACGTGCGACGTAGTTCACGATGTCGTCGTCGGACGCGATCGGTTCTCGGTGAGCGATCTCGTATCCGAGTCGGTCGAACTCCGCTTCGATTTCGTCGTGCGAACCGCCCAGGTGTGGGTGCGCCTCGACTGTGAGCAGTCTGGGACGGCACTCCAGTCCGCGGAGCACGTCGAGTTCGGCACCCTCACAGTCGACGTCGAGCACGTCGCAGTCCGGAATCGCCGACGGCGGACGGACGTCCCCGTCGGCCCGGCCGAAGATCCGCTCGCTGGAGTCAGACACCGAGCCGATCGCTGCGTGCTCGAGCGTGACGACGTCGGCGACGCGATTGACCTCGACGGTCCGTCGAACGATCTCCAGCATCTCCGAGGCCGGTTCGAACGTCGTGACCTCGCCCTCGAAGTGCGTCATCCGAGCCGCCACGACGGTGCTCGTGCCCCAGCCACCGCCCACGACGACCACACGATCCCCGCGGCGAACGTGCCGTCTGAGGGCAGCCACCACCGTTTCTTCGTGGGTCGGATACGTGTCGACGCCCTCCTCGAGATCGGTGCTCGGGACGGCGACGCCGTTCAGGACGCGCGTCCGAACTGTCGCCTCCTCGGTCGCGTCGATCATACCGCGTCGAGCAGGTCCCCGGGCTTCAACGTTCGGCCCCTGTGCCAGCACCTCACGCGGGAGCAGCGTCGACGACAGGCGAAACCACGCCGGTCAGTCCCAGACCAGCCACTCGCCCTCGTGCTTCCGGAGTTCGTGCTCGTTGGTCAACTCCTCGTCGTTGACGACGAGGACGTACTCCACGGTCGCACGCGAATCGGTCTTCTCCACGAGCGTCGTCGATTCGATGGCGATGTGCGCGTCTCCGAAGCCGGCCACGGCCGGGTTCTCCGCGAGCGGGCCGTCCGGGTGGATGTAGGATCGCGCCTCCTCCGCGTTCCCCGCGTCGATCGCCGCGTAGAGATCCTCGACCGTCTGTTCGGGGGCGCTCTTGCCGCCGCCGTCGCCGCCGAGGAGCCCGGAACAACCGGCCATCGCCGCCGTGGTCGCTGCCGTCGCCGCCGACAGGAAACGTCGTCGTTGCATACGAGACGAAGCACCGACTCGTCCCGGAAATGAATACTGGAATCGGTGGCATCGTTCGAAACATAAGCTGGCGTAGGAGCCAGTACGACGTGCCCGGTGACGGCCCGGACGATCACTCGATCGCGTCGGCGAGACGCTCCAGGTCGGAGACCTCGAGTTCGGGCTCGTGGGGGAGTTCGACGCCGTCGTTGTGCGAGCGTCGGACGAACGCCGCGTCGACGCCCACGCGGCGCGCCACCTCGATGTCCTTGACGCTGTCCCCAACGTAGATCGCGTCCTCGACACCGATCTCGTCGAGCGCCTTGTTCAGGTAGAACGGTTCGGGCTTCTTGTTCGCGACGTCCTCGATCGTCGGCTGCCGGCCGTAGACGACATCGAAGTGCTCCTCGAGTTCGTAGTGGTCGACGATCGTCTCGACGGTCGCGTGCTGGTTGTTCGAGACGACCCCCATCGGGCGCGAGATCCGCGAGAGGGCAGCGACGTCGGGGAAGAGGCTCTTCCCACCGTTCCGAACCAGTTCGGACTGGTGCCGCGAGCCTGCGGTGTCGCGAGCCTCCCACAGCTCGTGGGGGTCGAGATCGTAGGCATCGGCGACGGCGTGGACGTCGTCGACCGTGACGCCGATCAGCCGCTCGACGTGCTCGTCGGCAGGCTCGACCACCCCGACCTCGTTGAAGGCCTCCCGGATGGCCGCCCGGATCACGTCCCAGTCAGTTGGCTCGACGAGCACCCCGTCGTTGTCGAAGACGACCGCGTCGTACCCCATTCGAATGCAGGTTGGGGCCGAGGCTGCTTGAGCGGTTTGGGATCGGCTCGGGGGCAGGCAGGGGAACAGCCACCCGAGACAGCCGCTCGACTACCTGCCGGCCCTGGTGTACTGAAAGGGCGAGGCGTGCGTGGCGGTGAAGCCGCCAGGTGCAGGCGGTCGGCCGAGCCGACCGCTCCTGTCGCGATCGCTCGGGCGGCCCAATCGCGCCGCGGGCGGTGCGGAGAGCGGCGGGATGTGCCGGCGAGTGACCGCGAGACCGCCGAGGGCGTTCGAAGCGGCTGTTGCAGATGCGGTCTCGGGGAGTACGGGCGCGGCAGCCGATGAACCACTATCCGCGATACGAAATCCAGGCCCACCACCCGAATTCACCCGACCACGCATCCGAAACCCTAACCCGGAACACGCGCCTACCTCGGCCCGAATGGACGTCGAGACGATCCCGGAGTTGCCAACCGGCGCCGCCGAGCTACTGCGCGAGGACGGGATCGACTCGCTGTACCCGCCGCAAGCGGAGGCGGTCGAGGCGGGCGTCACGCAAGGGGATAACCTCGTCGCGAGCGTGCCGACCGCGAGCGGGAAGACGCTGATCGCCCAACTCGCGATGATCTCGGCGATCGACCGCGGCGGGACGGCGCTCTACATCGTCCCACTCCGGGCACTGGCCAGCGAGAAGGCCGCGGAGTTCGAGCAGCTGGAGGCGCTGGGCATCGACGTCGGCGTCTCCACCGGGAACTACGAGGCCAGCGGCGAGTGGCTCGCGAGCAAGGACCTGATCGTCGCGACCTCGGAGAAGGTGGACTCGCTCGTGCGCAACGGGGCCTCCTGGATCGAGAACCTCGGCTGCGTCGTCTCCGACGAGGTCCACCTGATCGACGACCCCGAGCGCGGCCCGACATTGGAAGTCACCCTCGCAAAGCTCCGCCAGCTGAACCCCGGCGCACAGATCGTCGCCCTCTCCGCGACGATCGACAACGCCGACGCGATCGCCGAGTGGCTGGACGCCGAACTCGTCGACACGGACTGGCGCCCGATCGACCTCCGGATGGGCGTGCACTACGGCGGCGCGGCGCACTTCGACGACGGCGAGGAGGGCCACACGCGCGAAGAGCTTCCCGTCGGGGCCAGCGAGTCCGCGACCGGTGCGATCGTCCGGGACACCCTGGAGGACGGCGGTTCGACGCTGGTGTTCGTCAACTCCAGGCGGAACGCCGAGGCGGCGGCGGGGCGACTCGGCTCCGTCGTCGAACCGAATCTGGAACCCGAGGAACGCGCCAAACTCGCCACGCTCGCCGAGGAGATCCGGGACGTCAGCGACACCGAGACCAGCGACGACCTCGCCGACGCCGTCGCGAAGGGCGCGGCCTTCCACCACGCCGGGCTCGCGAGCGAGCACCGCAGCCTCGTCGAGGACGCGTTCCGCGATCGGCTCGTGAAGGTCGTTTCCGCGACCCCCACGCTCGCGGCGGGCGTGAACACCCCGAGCCGCCGGGTCGTCGTCCGAGATTGGCGGCGCTTCGACGGGAACGCCGGCGGGATGCAGCCCCTGCCCGTCCTCGAGGTCCACCAGATGATGGGCCGGGCGGGCCGGCCGGGCATGGACCCCTACGGCGAGGCGCTCCTGCTCGCGAAGGGCCACGACGAACTCGACGAACTGTTCGATCGCTACGTCGAGGCCGATCCGGAGCCAGTGCAGTCGAAGCTCGCCGCCGAGCCCGCGCTCCGGACCCACGTCCTCGCGACGGTCGCCTCCGGGTTCGCCCGCTCCAGAGAGGAGCTCCTCTCCTTCCTCGAAGAAACGCTCTACGCCAGCCAGACCAGCGAGGCCGGCCGCATCGGGCGCGTGGTCGAGGACGTCCTCGTCTACCTCCAGCGCAACGACTTCCTCGAGCGGGACGGCGGAACGCTCACGGCGACCAACCTCGGACACACCGTCTCGCGGCTCTACCTCGACCCGATGAGCGCCGCGACGATCGTCGACGGCATCGAGCACGCGCTGGTGGTCGACGACGGGAGTGCGTCGGGAGATTCGGCGGCAGAACGCCGCGACGAAACCAGTGAGGAGGTCCCGCTCGACGACGCCGAGGCCGCGCTCAACGAGGAGAGCGCCAGCGGCGGATTCACGCCGGCCAGCGAACTCGTCGATTCCGCCACTGCCGGTGACGACGCGGCTGATGGCGCCGAGAATGACGTAGAAGCAGCGACCGAACCGGCCGAGGACGCCGGCCCGACCTACGCCGACGACGTGCCCCTCACCCCGCTCGCGTTGTACCACCTCGTCTCGCGCACACCGGACATGTACGAACTGTACCTCCGCTCGGGCGATCGCGAGACCTACAGCGAACTCTACTACGAGCACGAGACGGAGCTACTGGGCGCCGCACCGAGCGAGTACGAGGAGGACCGCTTCGAGCACTGGCTGTCGGCGCTCAAGACCGCGAAACTGCTGGAGGACTGGGCGGAGGAACTCGACGAGGACAAGATCACGAACCGCTACGGCGTCGGCCCCGGCGACATCCGCTCGAAGGTCGACACCGCCGAGTGGCTGCTCGGCGCGACCGAGGAGATCGTCGCGGAACTCGGCGCGCCGGTCGTCGACGACGTCCGGGAGGCCAGGATGCGCGTCCAGCACGGCGTGAAGGACGAACTCCTCGAACTCGTCGGGGTACGGGGCGTCGGTCGCAAGCGGGCGCGGCGGCTCTATCGCGCCGGGATCGAGAACCGGGAGGCGCTCCGGACGGCGGACAAGAGCGTGATTCTCGGTGCCCTCCGTGGCCGCGAGGCGACCGCGGAGACCATCCTCGAGAACGCCGGGCGAGAGGACGCCTCGATGGAGGCCGTCGAACCGGACGAGGACGCGGAGGCGAGCGTGGAGGCAGCGAGCGGATCGGGCGGAAGCGGCGGCGGACCGGACGCCAGCGCCGACGACGACGCCAACGGCGACCAGGCGAACCTGGGTGACTTCTCGTGACCGAGCGCGGCGATCGGCGGGCCCGCCAGCTACCGCGTCGAGGTGGCCAGTCGTGAGACTCGTCGAGGGCTACGCCGACGTCGAGGACCTCGACGCGTTTCTCGAGTCCCTCACCGCGATCGGGGAGGAGCACGGCTGCGTCGTCCAGGCGTTCGACGCCCGCTACGTCGCCAGCAGGGGACACCTCGACCACGCTTTGCGGACGGCCCGCCGCGCGATCGATCGCGGCGAGGCGATCGCACGCGATCCGGCCGTCGAGGTGCTCTGCTACGCCGCCGGCACCCGCCAGATCGAGGTCGCATTGAAACTGGGCGTCGCCGAGGGACGAACGCCGGTCGTCGTGCTCGTCGCCAGACTCGACGACGATATCGATGCGGACGGCGTGAGTGGGAGCGAGGGCGACGTCCGGGCAGCCGAGACGGCGGCTGCGGACGCCGTCCGCGACCTGATCGAGCCCGCCGACCTGAAACGCGGTGCCGAACTCGGCGATCCCGAGCGGCTCCGGTCGTTCTTCGGGATCGACGAGGCCGAACTCGCCGCCAGCGACGCCGACCTCGCGACGCTCGTCAGGGAGCGGGTGGCGCTGCTCGCCGTCGAGCGGTAGCAACGAGACCTCAGGGACGATCGACCGTGACGTCGACCTCCTCTTCCCTCGCCATCGCGTCGAGCGCCTCGGCGAATCCCGCCTCGAAGGACCGGTGCTCGACGCCGAGTTCCTCGCGTGCTTTCCGGTCGTCGCCGAGGTATGTCGCACCGCCGAGGACCCGCAACGGTTCGGCACGGTAGTCGGGTGGCAACGTGACCGCGCGCTCGAGGAGCCCCGCGAGGCGAGACGCCAACCGGAACCACGCCGGCGATACCGAACGCGGCGCGGGGATTCCCGTCAGTTCCTCCGCAACCGAGAGGACCTCCACGAGCGTCATCGGGTGGCCCGCCACGATGTAGGCCTCGTCGGGTTCGCCCCGTTCCATCGCCAGCAGGTGTGCCCGGGCCGCGTCGTCGACGTGGGAGAAGCACCAGGCTGTCCGTCGGGGGACCGCCGGGAACTCACCGCGCAGGTAGTCCCGCCAGATGCCGCCGAGCTGGCTGGTGTCGCCCGGACCGTAGATCGCCCCAGGCATGACCGTCACGATCGGCACGCCGTCCGCCGCGAGTGCCATCGCGACGTCGTGGGCCTCGGCCTTCGTCCGATCGTACGCCGACAGGTGGGTCCCCTCGAAGCGATAGGACTCGTCGACCAGCTCCCCGTTCGTGTCGGAGTTCACGGCGAGCGTGGAGGTGTAGACGGCCTTCGGGAGATCCAGCGCCGCGACGAGGTCCAGGACGTTGCGGGTCCCCTCGACGTTGACGTCGCGCATCGTAGCGGGATCGTCGACGCCGAGGCGGTACATGGCAGCGACGTGGAAGACTCCGTCGACGCCCGACATCGGCTCGCGGAGGGTCTCGCGATCCGTGACGTCGCCCTGTACGACGTCGACGCCCAGGTCGCGGAGGTCGTCGGCGTCCGCTGGCGATCGGGCGAGCGCCACGACGTCGTGCCCGTCCGCAACCAGCTGTTGCGTCACGTGGCCGCCGAGAAAGCCGGTCCCGCCAGTGACGAAGTATTCCATGGGCTACAGAGTGGACCCGGAAGCAAAGGGATTCCGCGGGAGTCGGCCAACCCGCACGCGAGGCTCACTCGTCGTCGTTCACCAGCGAGTCGAGCACGACGTCCGGCGGCGCGATCCGCTCGATCGCGAACTGGGCCGCCCGCTCGACGTCGCCGGGGCCGTCGTAGGCACCGTCGAAGAGCTTCATCCAGTCGACGGCGAGGTCGGCGACGCGGTCCTCGCTCGTGACGGATCGCACCTCGCTGGTCGTCGCGAGTTCCGTGCCGGGATAGAGTGTCACGGTGAGGAGGTGGGCGTGTCGGTCGAGTTCTGGGTTCGGTGGCGCGATCCGGACCCGTACGTCGCCTGAGCTGTGACGGAACGCCACGAAGGACGGGCGACGATCGGTGTCGACGCCGCCGGGTCGTCGCTCGCGCTCCCAGTCGGCAGGCAGTGCCTCCTCGATCACAGCCTCCGATTCGGCGGGGGACCCCACGTACGTAGAGGTTCGGACAATTATCGCGATCGTTCCCCCCGTAATTCGCCGATCGTGAAGCAATGACGCAAGAATCCCCCTTTCAAACTGGGCATCCGTCTTGAATGCGACAGTCTGCTGTGCGAACGTCGCGTCGCGGGGGACTCGACAGCATCGGTGGCGTCGCTATCCGTCCGCGGACGAGCAGTGACGTCTGGAACTGCCCGGTCCAGTCACTGCTCGTCGTGCGTTGCCGGTTCCACCGTCGGCTCCCACGCGCCGGGCCAGTCTCCGTCGGACGACGCAGCGTCCTGCTCGTCGCCGTCGGCGGCCGTCGTTCGATCGGGAGCGTCGGTCGACGCGGCGGTCCGCTCGTCGCCGTCGGGACCGCCACCGGCTTCGTTTCGGGACGCAGCGTTCGGTGCCGCCGACCGGGCGCCACCGGACTGCAGCGGAGCGGGCTGGTCGCTGGCTCGCGGGCCCTCGCCCGCCGTCGACGCCTCGGGGAGCCAGCCACGGCTCGCCTCCTCGGGTTCCACGGCCGTTTGAAAGCGATCGAGCGCGTCCCGAAGCGACTGGGCCTCCGTCGAGAGTTGGCCCGTGCCGTGGGAGACCTCGGTGAGGGCGCTGGTTTGTTGCTCGGCGGCCGCGGCGACGGTGCCGGCCTCGGCGTCCACCTCGCGGCTGAGCTTCGCGGCGTGGTCGACCATCGAGACGACGTCGTCCGTCGCCGAGGTCTGCTCGTCGGTCGCCTCCGAGATCGCGAGGACGCCCTCGTGGGTCTCGTCGGCGTAGTCGGCGATCTCCGCGAGGGCGTCGATCGCTTCCTCGACGGTATCGCGGCCCTCCGTCACGGCGTCCCTGGTCGATTGCACCTCCGAGGCGGCGAGTTCGGTCTGGACCTTCACCTCGCCGACGAGGTTCTCGATGCGCTGGGCGGAGAACTTCGTCTCCGCGGCGAGGTCCTTGACCTCCTTCGCGACGACGGCGAAGCCCTCGTTCGCGTCGGCGGCCGACCGAGATGCCTCGATGTTCGCGTTGAGCGCGAGGACGTTGACCTCCTCCGCGACCTCGGAGATGAACTCCGCGACCTCGTCGATCTCGTCGACCAGTGCCTCCAGGTCCGCCATCTCCTCCGTCGCGCTGGCGGAACTCGCGTCGATCGACTCCATCGCCATCGCGGCGTCCCGTGCGGCCTCCTGCCCACGCTGGCCGGTCTCCGCGGTCCGCTCGGCCACGCGGGAGACGGTCTCCGCCCGGACGGCGATCGACTCGGTGGCGTCGGCGAGTTCGTCGATCCGCTCGGCGACCCGCTCGAACGTCCGCGACTGCGTCTCGGTCGTCTCGGAGATCTCCTGGACGGATGTCGAAACCTGCTCGCTGGCGTGCTGGACCTCCGCCGCGCTCGCGGTGACCTCTTCGCCGTGAATCGCGACGTCGTTCGAGAAGCGCTTGAGCCGGTCGATCGTTCGTTCGATCTCGGCGAGCATCGCGTCGAACTCGCCGGCGAGCGTCGCGAGACGGTCGTCGTCGGCCTCGGCCTCGATGCGGGTCGTCAGGTCGCCCGCAGCCGCTCGATCCATGGCGGCCTCGAACGCCTCGGCGTGGGCTGAGAGCGCCTCCGACAGGGCCGTGAGCTCCGCAGCGCGATCCTCGGCCCGGCGCTCGGCGCGCACCACCCGCTGCTCGGCGTCGGCGAGATCGGCAGTGAGTGACGCCATCGCCGCCGCGACCTGACCGACCTCGTCGTCGCGATCCGTGGGGAGGTCGGCTGGGCGATCGCCACGCTGGAGGTCGCGGGCAGCCTGCTCGAGCGGCTCGAGTTTGCCTCGCGGTACGGTCGTTGCGACCGCCAGGCCCACGGTAACCACGGCGAGTTGCCCACCGGCGAGCACGGCGAGGTTCGTCAGCGTGATCGAGCCACCAGTGAGCGCGATGGTCCCAGCCCAGACCGCGAGGAGACAGCCGGCGACGACGCCGACGATCGCGAGGACCGGTGGCGTGAGCACCCGAAGGGCCGAAGTCATGGTACCTGGCTTCCAGCGGAAACCAGATAAAACGTATTGGTGGTTTACTCGAATTTCTTCCTAGATACAACGACGAGGTGCTGGATTATTTTCCACCGTTGGATAGTATTACAGTACATATCAGTGAATGATTCTGCGAGCGTTCGCTGGCCTGTGGGGCAGCAGACTCGCGAAACCTGGCTGGACTGCAGACTCGCGATACCTGGCTGGCCTACAGATTCTCGATACCGCAGCGGCCTACCCACACAGGATTGTGCTAGCGCCCCCGACCGGGAGCGAAAGCGATACGCCCCAGGCCCACCCGATCCGAACCATGACGACCGACGCGTTCACCGTCGTCCCGGCGGTGGACCTCCGGGACGGCGAAGTCGTCCAGCTGGTCCAGGGCGAGCGTGGGACCGACCGCCGCTACGGCGATCCGGTCGAGGCCGCCGAGCGCTGGCTCGACCAGGGAGCGACGACGCTCCACCTGGTAGACCTCGACGGCGCCTTCGAGGGCGAGCGGATCAACGCCGACGCCGTCGAGCGGATCGTCGAGACCGTGCCCGAGACGGTTACCGTCCAGCTCGGCGGCGGGATCAGGACCGTCGACGACGCGGTCGAACTGCTCGACCTCGGGATCGATCGCGTCATCCTGGGAACCGCGGCCGTGGAGGACCCCGATATCGTCGCGGCGATCAGCGAGCGCCGTCCCGACAGCGTCGTCGTCAGCCTCGACGCGAAGGACGGCGAGGTCGTCGTCGAGGGCTGGACGGAGGGTACCGGTCTCGCACCCGCCGAGGCCGCCCAGCGCTACGCCGACCTCGGCGCCACGGGCATCCTCTTCACGAACGTCGACGTCGAGGGGAAGCTCGAGGGCGTCCGCACCGAACCGGTCGCCGACCTCGTCGACGCCGTCTCGATCCCGGTGATCGCCAGCGGCGGCGTCGCGACGATCGACGACGTGCTCGCGTTGCGGGAGGCCGGCGCCGCGTCGGTCGTCGTCGGCAGCGCACTCTACGAGGGCGAGTTCACGCTCGAAGCGGCGCTGGCTGCGCTCGACGCGGAGGACTGAGCACTGCCAGCACTAGCGGCTGGCGTCCGCGCGACGGAGCGTCACGGCGTTCGCCGCGAACGGCTCGTGGTAGGCACCGAAACCCCCGGAGAGGCCGCCGACGGAAATGTCGCCCTCGTCCGTCGCCAACTGGAGGGCACTCTCGACAGGGAATGCGGCCTCGGTCGGCTCCACCATGCTCTGGCGGACGCCGATCACCGGCACGTCGGTCAGTTCTCGCTGTCCGCCACCGTCGCCGTCGACGACGACCACGTCAGCGAGTAGCTCCGTTCCCGCCTGCCAGTGAATCGCGGCCGCGGTCACGCCGGATCGGAAGAAGTCGAACCGGGCGGGCAATGCAGGCGGTTCCGCCACGGCCCGCTGGTTCCCCATCGGCCAGACGTTCCCGAGCGAGGAGCCGTAGAACGCGCCGGCGACCTCCGGTTGCCCGAACGCGACCGCGTGGTCGAGTTCGTCCGAGCCAGGCGTGAGGAGCCCGTGGGCACCCATGACGCCGCCGGACCCGTCCCGGAGCACCAGCATCGGTGGCGTGCCGTCCCACGTTCGCACGACGGTCGCCCAGTCGGTCGCTGGACGGTTGCCCTCGAATGCGGTGTCGGGCTCCGGAGCGGTGAGCATGCAGTAGACGGTGACGCCACGGGCCCGTGCCTCGATCAGCAGGTCGCGGAGGTTCCCCAGTTCGCTCGCGGGGAGCACGAGGTACAGTTCCTCCTCGGCCCGCTCGATCTGTCGCTCGATCCGTCGGCGGACCGTCCGCGCCGAGCGGATCGTCTCGAAGCCGGCGTCCTCGGTGCCGGTCGCGGCGTATCGCTCGCTCGCCGCCCGCTCGAACGCCGAGAGCCGGGTCGAGAGGGCCTCGACTGCTTCGGCGGGCGGTCGCGCCCGGAGCATCGTCGGCGTCACGCTCTCGTCGACGGTGATGAGGCCCCTGTCGGCGAGTTCGCCGGCGATCTCGTAGACGTAGCTCTGGGAGACGTCCGCGCGCTCCGAGACCGTCCGCATGGTCGCCTCACCACCCTCGAGCACGACGAGGTACGCGTCGATCTCGGTGCGAGAGAGCCCGAGGTCGGCGAGCGCGTCGCGGAGCCGATCCGAAGCCATTGAACTGTCTTTCTTTTACTATTAGAAAAAGTTTTCTCGACGGGCTGCATCGGTCCACTCGAATGAGTGTACACCGAGTCTGCAGTAGCTCGATCCGCCCCGAACCAAGCGGGCGGATCGGGCAGGCCGCGCTGCCCTCCCGCTGTGGCGGATCCGGACGGAGGTGCAGGTCGGGTGAGTGACGCCGAATCCGCCGAGGCGAGCCAGCCCGAAACGACCCCAAAGGACGACGTGAACCGCGCGAACCGGCTGCGCTGGACGGCCGTCATCTTCGCGGCGCTCGCGATCGGCGGCGGCGCGATGATGGCACGCGGACCGGTCATTCCGGAGCTGGAGACTGCCTTCGGCGCACCGGAGTGGCAGCTCGGCCTCATCGCGCCCGCTGGGACGCTGGGCTACCTCTTCGCCGTGACCTTCGTCGGCTTCGGTGCCGGCCACCTGCGGGCGCGACTGTTGATCGCCGGCGGCCTGGTCGGCAACGCCGTCGCCCTGCTCGCGCTCGGCGCGGCGCCGATACTGCTCGTGTTCCTCGGCGCGGTCGTCGTGCAGGGCGCGATGATGGGCGTCGTCCGGGGGCTGAACCGCCCGCTCCTCAGCCACTTCTACCCCTCCAGACGCGGCCGGATCTATGGCTACTACGACATGACCTGGGCCGCCGGCGCGGCGCTCGCGCCGGTGCTCGTCGTCGCGGTCGTCGCGCTGGCGTCCTGGCGGTTCGTCTTCTGGATCTTCGCGGTCCTCCTGCTCGGACTGGGCGTCGTCGTCTGGCGCCTCGACGAGCCCGCCGTCGAGACCCAGGAGGAACCGCTCGCTCGCGAGGACGTCCTGAGCCTCCTCCGGCGCCCCGAAGTGCTCGGGATGGCGCTCGTGATGTTCTTCGCGACCGGCGTTGAGGGCGGCCTCTTCCTCTGGCTCCCCACGTACGCCGAGAGCCAACTGCCGAGCTGGATCGCTGGCGTCACGCTCTCGATCATGATCGCGGGCTACGTCCCCGGCCGCTTCGTCTACGGTCGCCTCTCCGAGCGCGTCGGCTACGTCCGGCTGCTCGTCGCGATCCTCGGCCTCCTCGTGCCCGTGTTCGTCGTCACGTTCACGCTCGCCGAGGGACTGTGGCTGCTCCCGGGGATCCTCGCCATCGGCCTGCTCATCTCCGGTGCCTTCCCGCTGCTGGTCTCCTACGCCACCGACGCCGCGCCGGAGTACAGCGGCCCCGTCACCGCCGTCGCTGCGATTTCCTCCTCGCTGGGCGTCGGCGTCATGCCCGCGATCATGGGCTTCGCGATCAGCGACGCCGATCCCGTCCTCGGGATGCAGCTCCTCCTGATCCCGCTCGGGCTGGCGCTCGTCACGATCGTGATCGCGCGGATCGCGGAGGTCCGCCGGACGCCGACCGACGACGCCGCCTGCGCCAGCGGCGACTAGGCGGCCTATTGACAGTCGACCGGGAAACGCGAGCGTGGGCGCTCCACCGCGAACCAGACCGATGAGTCAACCGTCTCTCCTGGCGGACTGAAAGGGCGAGGCCGGCTCCGGGAAGCACGACGAAGGTGAGCCGAGCGAAGCGAGGCGAACGTCGAAAGGCGAGCGTGAGCGAGCCTTTCGGAACAAGCACTGGAGGTGAGCGAGCGGTAGCGAGCGAGCCGAAGCGCGCAGCGAGTCGCGCGACTGGAGCCGGCCGAGGGCTTTCGAGGCGGCTGCCGGTGCGGTCCTGCCTGAGCGGTTCGTGCCTGCAACCACGACACATGGGAGCGCCAGCGATTTGTAGGGGCTCCGCCAACGAACTGCCCATGAGCGACCGAGCGGCGGCGGTCAGCCGCGAGACGGCGGAGACCGACATCGACCTGACGTTGGAAATCGACGGGGACGGGGAGGCCGAGGTGGACACCGGCATCGGCTTCTTCGACCACATGCTGGAGGCCCTCGCGACGCACGGCCTCTTCGACCTCACGGTGAGTTGCGACGGCGACCTCGAGGTCGACGACCACCACACGGTCGAGGACGTCGGGATCGCGCTGGGCGAGGCCTTCGACGAGGCGCTCGGTGAACGCGAGCGGATCGTGCGCTACGCCGACCGACGGGTCCCACTCGACGAGTCCGTGGCGTCGGTCGTCGTCGACGTCTCCGGACGGCCCCGCTTCTACTTCGAGGGGACGTTCTCCCAGGCGGCGGTGGGCGAACTGGCGAGCGACATGGCGCGGCACTTCTTCGAGTCGCTGGCGCTGAACGCCGGGCTGACACTGCACGCCGAGATCGAGGGCCGGAACGCCCACCACGAGATCGAGGCGCTGTTCAAGGCCGTCGCGGGGGCCATGGACGACGCGACGCGGATCGACGAGCGCCGGTCGGGGGCGCCTAGCACGAAGGGCGAATTGTAGAGCGATCCAGACGCTGGTGAACCGACGACGCTGGACGGCACTCAGCGGAGCGCCGCTCTGATTCGCCGGGCTTCTTCCGCGTCCCGAGCGTAGACGACGAACGAACCCTCCCACTCGCCGGTCTGCACGTCCCGAGCGAGTTCCGCGCCGACCTGGGCGCGATGGATCTCCTCGCCGTCGAGGACCGCCACGACCTCGAAGGCGTCGTGTCGATCCCCGAGCCCGACGCGCTGTGCGAGGTCGACGATCGTCGCCGTTCGATCCTCGGTCAGCGACACCGGCACGTACGGCGCCTCGTTCCCACGGGTAACTTCACCGACCGTCGCGACGCCGGAGCGGTCGAAGAGCCGGTACTCCTCGTCCGGGCCGACGAGGCGGACGACCAGGGATCCCTCGCCGTCGCCGGACTCGCTGGATCCGTCGCCGGATCGATCCGATCCATCCACGGACTGGTCCGATCCCCCGTTCGTGCCTGTGGCGTCACTGGACGTCGCGTCGGTGTCGTTCCCGCCATCGTCGTCACTCGAGAGACATCCGCCGAGCGAGAGCGCCAGGCCGCTGCCGATCGTCCCGAGCAACTGCCGTCTGGAGGACTGCATGCGCGATCGGTCCGTGGCCGAGCCCCATCGTTCTTTCCACCTATTTCTTCGTGCACAGACAATAGTTTGTCACCGTCGGTTGGCCCGACTGACCCCGAGTCGGCTTCGGATCGGATGGAGAATTCCTGGGTCGTTACGCGAGCAGGCGAAGGACCGGTTCACAGTCGTTTCGGAATCCGCGCATGGTGCCACGGGCGCTGTGGAATCCTCACGAAAAATCCCGCACCTTCAAAACCACCCGTGGCCAACGAAGGCGCATGTTCGACGAGATTTTGGAGAAGTTCGAGGGCAGTCCGAGTCAGCAGGCGGTGATCCGCCTCCTTCTCGAGCGGGGTTTTTCGGTCAACGACGAGGGGCGGGTCGTTTCCGGCGGCATCGAGATCCCCAATACCGGCATCGCCCGCGAGATCGACGTCGACCGGCGCGTCGTTGACTCGACGACGGACGCGATCCTGGAGGACGAGGAGCTCCGACGCATCTTCCAGAACATCTCCCAGGTGCCGAGCCTGATGGACCTCGCACCGGTGCTCGATCTGACGGTCCTGACCGTGGAGGTCGCGGAGGCCGAGGAGCACGGCATCGTCGCGGAGATCAGCAAGCTGCTCGCCGAGCGCGAGCTGTCGATCCGCCAGATCATCACGGAGGATCCGGAGTTCACCGACGAGGCGCGCTGTTACGTGATCATCGACGGCGAGGCACCGGGCGAGCTGCTGAACGTGATCTCGGACCTGCCGTTCGTCCGTTCGGTGGAAATCAAGTGAAAGCCGAAGAGGTTCGGTAGTTTCCGCCGAAACAGTCGCGGCTGGCAGCGAGCGAGTCCGTCAGGGAGCGACGCCGACGGTGAACAGCGTGCCGTACTCCCGATCGGATTCGCGGTACTCCGCCGGGCTGTCGTACCACTCGGTGGGGAATTCCGATTTCGGCGGAATCTCGCTCTCGGTGTCGGGGATCCGCGTCTGGCCGGCGAGATGGAAGCCTGCCTCGCGGAACGCCTCTCGGTACTCCGCTTCGCTCCAGCGCGTCATCGGGATCGAGATGTTCTCCTGCCAACCCTCGCTGTAGTGGTGTTCCTCCCAGTAGTTCACCCCACAGTAGAACGTGCCGCCCGAACGAAGGACGCGGCGCAGTTCCGCCAGGGCCTCGTGGGGATTCGCGGCGTAGTAGAAGGCCTCCATCGAGAACGCGTGGTCGATGGAATCGTCGGGGAGCGGCAGGTGGTGGAAGTCGGCGGCCACGAACTCGACCGGTTCCTCCGTGTCGGTGTACTCGCGGGCATTGCCCACCATCTCCGGCGCGCCGTCGACCCCGATCGCACGGCCGGCGTCGGCGGCCTCCCGGAGCGCACGAGCCGCGTAGCCGCTGCCCGAACCGAAATCGAGCACCGTGTCGCCGGCCTCGACCGGCATCGCCGAGAGCGCGTGCTTTGCGGTGTGCCAGTGGCGCTCTTCCATCCCCCGGTCGCGGCCCTCTGCGGCCCAGTCGTCGAACTCCTCGCGGACGCTCATACGCGAAACCAGCGGCGGAATCGGCATGGGAATTTCGACTGGTGGCGCTGGGGCGGCCGGCGGCATGGACGCATGCTGCGGTTGCCACAGCGGGTCGAAGCCTGTCACGGACTGTCGAACAGGAATTAAGGTCACTGCACCGCACTCGGTGGGTATGGACTACGAGCTCGCGGTCGACGGGGGGCCAGACTCGATTCCCGGGGGGACGAGCGTACTGCTGGTCCATCCGAGCACAGCCGAGACGGACCGCGTGGACACGGACTTCCTCAAAAAAGACACCGACCACTTCCTCGTGATCTCGACCCGGACCACCGCCCGGGAGGTCACCCAGAAACTCGACTACTACGACGTCGACGAGGACCGCGCAGTCATCCTCGACACCCTCTCCGTCGAACGTGGGTACTCCCGACGGACGCGGGACGACGTCCACTACGTCTCCTCGCCCGACGACACCGACGGCATCGTGGAGCAGACCAAACAGTTCCTCGAGTCCCACGACGGCAAGATTCGACTCAGCTTCGACTCCGTCACTGAACTCGCCTACTACGCCGGCGAAGAGGAGGCGCGCGACGCCGTCGAGCGAATCCTCGACCTGCTGGTCGATCACGACGCAGTCGGCCTGTTCCACCTCTCCACGGAGGTCCACGACGAGGACGTGCTGGAGGGATACCGGGACCGCTTCGACGTCGTGATCGACCTGGCCGAGGACGACTCCATCGACGTCCAGGACTGAGTTTTCGGATTTTCGTTCGGACGTTCGCGGTTGTGGAGCCAGCTTCGCCGTCTCGGACACCGCACTCCTGTCTCGAGTCAACAGACACTATCTCGAACCACCACACTCGCTTCGCTTGCGCGCGACTCGCGCTGCTCGCCGTCGGCCGAGAGCGAATCTGGATCGACGAGTGGGGGCTTCCAATCGGTTCGCAGTTGCCACTGCGCACCGGTTTTGGCGTACCAGTATGTTCCAGAATCCACCCGAAGAAGCCCCAACCACTGAATCACACGCGGTAACTACGCCGCTCCCAGTCCGACCATACCGGGCCCGGGAAGTGAACGTTTTTGGTGAACCCCGCCGTGGTGTTCCCACATGGACTACCGGGCAGTCGAGACGACGGACGAGTACGTCGCCCGGCTTTCGACTGGGGCAGACTGGCGTGCAGAGATCGAAGCGCTCGCCGAGGAAGTCGAGGCGGACGCGGGCTGGTTCACGGCGCTCGGTTCGGTGCGTGACGCCGAGATGTGGTTCTACGACCAGGAGAAGAAGGAGTACGAGCCGGTGTACTTCGACGAACACCTCGAGGTCGCGGCGTGCGTGGGCAACGTCTCCATCCTCGACGGGGAGCGGTTCGCCCACACCCACGCCGTGCTCTCGCGGCCGGACGGCACCGCGCTCGCAGGCCACCTCGATTCGGCGGAGGTGTTCGCCGGCGAGGTGCACTTCCGCAAATTCGCCGAACCGCTCGAACGAGCGCACCACGAACCGACGGACCTGGACCTGTGGCTGTGAGGTCGCGTCGCCGACGCTCGGCGCTCACGACCCGCGGCTCGCAGGCCGATAATCCACGGAATCGGAGGTGCCCACCGTGAAACCGGAGGACGAACAGTACTTCGACCGACTCGAGGCCGAACTCGACCGCGCGATGGCGATCGCCGAGGAGGCGAAGTCCCGCGGCGAGGACCCCGAGCCCGAGGTCGAGATTCCGACGGCGCGGGACATGGCCGACCGCGTCGAGAACATCCTCGGCATCGAGGGCGTCGCCGAGCGCGTCCGCGAACTCGAGGACGATTTCAGCCGCGAGGAGGCCGCCCTCGAACTCGTCGAGGACTTCGTCGAGGGCCGGGTCGGCAGCTACGAGTCCGACGCCGGCAAGATCGAGGGCGCGGTCCGGACCGCGGTCGCACTCCTGACCGAGGGCGTCGTCGCCGCGCCGATCGAGGGGATCGACCGCGTCGAGATCGACCAGAACGACGACGGCACCGACTACGTCACCGTCGCGTACGCGGGCCCGATCCGCTCTGCGGGTGGGACCGCCCAGGCGCTCTCGGTGCTCGTCGCCGACTACGCCCGGAGCCTGCTCGACGTCGGCGAGTTCAAACCCCGGGACGACGAGATCGAGCGCTACGCCGAGGAGATCGAACTCTACTCCAACGAGACGGGGCTCCAGTACACGCCCAAGGACAAGGAGTCGAAGTTCATCACGGAGCACTGCCCCGTCATGCTCGACGGGGAAGCAACCAGCGACGAAGAGGTCTCGGGCTTTCGCGACCTCGAACGGATCGACACCAACTCCGCCCGCGGCGGTATGTGCCTCGTGCTCGCGGAGGGGATCGCCCTGAAGGCGCCGAAGATCCAGCGCTACACCCGGAATCTCGACGAGGTCGAGTGGCCCTGGCTCCAGGACCTCATCGACGGAACCATCGGCAAGAACGACGGCGACGAGGAGGCGGACGAAGCCGAGAGCGGCGATAGCGCTTCCGAGGAGGAAACCGCAAACGCCGAAGACGAGGAAGGAGATGCCCACGCGGACGGGCCCGACGGGCCGCCCCGGATCGACGAGAACGGGAAGTTCCTGCGCGATCTCATCGCCGGCCGCCCCGTCTTCGGCCACCCCAGCGAGTCGGGCGGCTTCCGGCTGCGCTACGGCCGGAGCCGAAATCTCGGCGACGCGACCGCGGGCGTCCACCCCGCGACGATGCGGCTCGTCGACGACTTCCTCGCGCCGGGCACCCAGATCAAGACCGAACTGCCCGGGAAGGCCGCGGGCGTGGTCCCCGTCGACTCCATCGAGGGACCGACGGTCCGGCTTGCGAACGGCGACGTCCGCCGGATCGCCGACGACGCGGAGGCCAAGGAGGTCCGCAACGGCGTCGAGGCGATCCTCGACCTCGGCGAGTACCTCGTGAACTACGGCGAGTTCGTCGAGAACAACCACCCGCTGGCACCGGCGGCCTACGCCACCGAGTGGTGGGCGCAGGACCTCGAGGCCGCGGGCGTCGACGTCCAGGCGCTCGAGGACGACCCCGCGGTCGACCTCGCCGACCCCGATCCCGAGACCGCGATCGAGTGGGCCGAGGAATTCGACGCGCCGCTCCACCCCGCGTACACCTACGTCTGGCACGACGTGTCGGTCGGGGACGTCGATCGGCTCGCCGACGCCGTCGCTGTCGGAGAAGTTCGGTCTCCGGACGCCGGCCCCGGTGACGCAGTCGCTGACGGAGGCACCGCAGCCACAGCACCCACCGATGGCACCACAGGGAACGACACCGAACTGGTCCTCGAATTCGACCCTGAGGTAGCCCGGACCCTCGAAACCCTGCTCGTTCCCCACCGCCAGCGCGACGACGATATTTTCGTCCCAGCCTGGCGCCCGCTCGCCGCCTCGCTCGGGCTCGACGAGGATCGCCAGCGACCGTGGACCCTCGACGACCTCCCGAGCGAGGCGCGAGAGTGGGAGGACGGGAACAACGCCGTGAAGGCCGTCGACGCCGTCGCGCCCTTCGAAATCCGCGAGAAGGCGCCCACTCGCGTCGGCTGTCGGATGGGCCGTCCGGAGAAGTCCGAGTCCAGGGAACTCTCGCCCGCGGTCCACACGCTCTTCCCGATCGGGAACGCCGGCGGCGACCAGCGCGACGTCGGCGCCGCGACCCACCACGCCGACTCGCTCTCGGAGACGCCGGGCGAGGTCGCCGTCGAGATCGGCGTCCGGAAGTGCCACGACTGCGACGTGGAGACCCACGAGCCTCGCTGCCCCGACTGCGGCGAGCACATCGAGCCCCACTACACCTGCCCCGAGTGCGACACGGTGCTCGAACCCGACGACGCCGGCCGGGTGCAGTGCGACCGATGCGAGGTCGAGGGCTCCGCCGTCGAGGAGCGCCGCATCGACGTCGGCGAGGCCTACCACGACGCGATGGACGCCGTCGGCGAACGCGAGCACGCCTTCGACATGCTCAAAGGCGTCAAGGGGCTCACCTCACGGCTCAAGACGCCCGAGCCCATCGAGAAGGGCGTCCTCCGCGCCAAGCACGGCGTCTCGGCGTTCAAGGACGGTACCGTCCGCTACGACATGACGGACCTGCCCGTCACCGCGGTCAAGCCCGCCGAACTGGACGTCTCGGTCGACCAGTTCCGCCAGCTCGGGTACGAGGAAGACGTCCACGGCGACGACCTCCGCCACGAGGACCAGGTGGTCGAACTGAAAGTCCAGGACGTGATCCTCTCAGAGGGCGGCGCCGAGCACATGCTCAAGACCGCCGACTTCGTCGACGACCTGCTGGAGTCTTACTACGGGCTCGATCCGTACTACGAACTCGAGGACAACGACGACCTCGTCGGCGAACTCGTCTTCGGGATGGCGCCGCACACCTCCGCCGCGGTGGTGGGCAGGGTGATCGGGTTCACGAACGTCGCGGGGGGCTACGCACATCCGTACTTCCACGCGGCGAAGCGCCGAAACTGCGACGGGGACGAAGACTGCGTAATGCTCCTCCTCGACGGCCTCCTCAACTTCTCCAAGTCTTACCTCCCTGACCAACGCGGGGGCCGGATGGACGCCCCGCTCGTCATGTCCTCCCGGATCGACCCCCAGGAGATCGACGACGAGGCCCACAACGTCGACGTCGTCACCGAGTACCCCCGCGAGTTCTACGAGGCGACTCGCGAACTGGCCGACCCCGAGGACGTCGACGTCGAGATCGTCGAGGACACCCTCGGCACCGATGAGGAGTACTCCGGCTTCGGCTTCACCCACGATACGACAGACATCGCCGCCGGCCCCGATCTCTCGGCGTACAAGACGCTCGACTCGATGATGGACAAGATGAACGCCCAGCTCGAACTCGCTCGGACGCTCCGGGCCGTCGACGAGACCGACGTCGCCGAGCGCGTCATCGAGTACCACTTCCTCCCCGACCTGATCGGCAACCTGCGAGCGTTCTCCCGACAGGAGGTCCGGTGTCTCGACTGCGGCGAGAAGTTCCGCCGGGCCCCGCTCTCGCGGGACTGCCGGGAGTGTGGCGGCGACATCACGCTCACCGTCCACGAGGGCTCCGTGAACAAGTACATGGAGACCGCCATGGAAGTCGCCGAGGAGTACGGCGCCCGCAAGTACACGAAACAGCGCCTCGAGGTCCTCGACAGGTCGATCGCCCGGGTGTTCGAGAACGACAAGAACAAGGCGAGTTCGCTGGACGACTTCATGTGAACCTTTTTCCGGAGAGCAGGCGCTGGAGCGCCTGCTCTCCGCAAAAACGTCCATGAAAAAGGCCAGCCACCGCCACGGCCGCCGCATCAGCCCGCGACCGCTCCGCCGCCACTCCGCCACCGCCCCGCCACTGCTCCATCACCGCAACGCAACCGCTCAGCGACCGCATCCGCGATCGGTGCCAACACGGAGCCACGACGACCTTTTCCCTGCGCTCGTCGGAGAACGGGCATGCGACTGTTCGTCAGCGTCGACCTTCCCGAGGACCTCGCGGACGCCGTCGCAGACGTGCAGGAGCCGTTCGGCGAGGCCAGCGGGGTGCGGCTCATTGATCCCGAGCAGGCCCACGTCACGCTGAAATTTCTCGGGGACGTGCCGGAGACGACGGCCGGCGACGACCCGGACCTCGACGCGACGGTCGACGCGATCGCGGCTGGCGTGGCCGACGCCGACGTCGGATCCTTCGAGGTCGGGGTGCGAGGACTCGGCGCCTTTCCCTCGCCGGAGTACATCAGAGTGCTCTGGGTCGGGATCGACGAGGGCGCGGGCGAGCTGTTGGCGCTTCAGCGAGCCATCGAGGAGCGAACCGTCGGGCTCGGCTTCGATCCCGAGGAGCACGAGTTCACGCCCCACGTGACGATCGGGCGGATGGACCACGCGGGCGGCAAGGGACACGTCCAGTCCGTGCTCGAAGAACGATCGCCCGACGTCGGGACGTTCGAGGTCGACGCGGTCACCCTGACGGAGTCCACGCTCGAGGACGACGGACCGGTCTACGAGACGGTCGAGTCGTTCCCGCTGTGAGCCGCAGCGGACGGTGACGATCGGCGCCGGGTCGAGGGGCCGCCTTCAGCCCTGGAAACCGTCGTCCTCGACCTGCTCCGCGACCGGTTGCGGGAGCGTCCGTTCGAACCCGTCGCCCAGCGACGGTTCGAGCCAGCCGCCGTCGCAGTAGTGCGCGGGGTCGGCCTCGCAGCGCCCGGGTGATGCGTCCAGCTCCCCCAGGACGTTGTGGAGGAGCTCGTGGACGGCGATCGACTCGCGATCGTCGGCGGAGGCCCCGGCGTCGACGACCAGGAACCGCCCCGGCGTTCGCCCGTAGCCGACGGAGGCGAGGTCGCTCTCGAACGGGACGACGAGGATACCGCGAGCGACTCGGCTGCGATCGCCTCGGACCCGCTCGGACGCCGCCGCCAGCGCGTCGAAGTTCTCGCCGGTGTAGGGTCCGACCTTGAGCCGATCGCCGCGCTGGACCTGGAGATCGACGCCCGTCGAGCCGTCAGGATTCTCGATCGGCATCGCTGCGAAGTGGGCCGCGAGCCGCTCGGCGTCGGCGGCGCTAACGGGAGCTGCACCCTCGGCGTGATCGATCCGGACGTAGAGCGTCATCCTGAGCGGATCGGCGTCGGGTAGCGAGACGCCGTCGCGGGTCGCCCCGTCGACCTCCGCGCCGTCGGGGAGTCCATCCCCGTCGGTGTCGGCGAGGAACGGGTCAGTGCCAATGGCGACCTCGCTGCCGTCGGGCAGGCCGTCGTCGTCCGTGTCGGCCCGAGTCGGGTCCGTTCCGAGCTGTCTCTCCCGCCCGTCCTCGACGCCATCGCCGTCGGTGTCCGCGACCCGCGGATCCGTTCCGATGTCGTACTCGGTGGCGTCGTCGAGCCCGTCGCCGTCGGTGTCGGTGACGAAGGGATCGGAGCCACCCCACACTTCTGCCGCTGCCGGTGCGCCGTCGTCGTCGAGGGCGACGACGTTCGTGCCGCCGAGGATTGCCAGGAACGCGATCGGCACGATCGCGATCGCGACCAGCAGCGAGCGCCTCGGGATGGATGCCACGTACGGGCAGCGAACCAACCGACTGATAAAGCTTTCGTGGCCAAGCTACCAGCGAGCGGACACCCGGTAGGTCGGTCCTACCTCGAGGCTTCGACGGCCTGTAGCTGCGGCGACGGTCGCAGTCGTCGGTCGACACACCGCGTCGTCACCGGTCGGCCCCGCGTTCGAGCACGAACAGATGGCGCGTTCCCTCGTCGCGTTCGACCCGTCCGATCGACCACGACGTCGGTGCCACGATCGTTTCGAGCGCGTCCGGCGAGGCCATCAGGAGCGTTCGCCAGCGACCTGCTGTGCCGTCGTATCGCAGGCGAAATCGCCTCGTCGCGACGCCGTCGGCGAGCCAGCGACCGTCGAGGTACTCGCTGAGGTCCTCGGCTTCGACGGCGGTGGGATCGTACATGTCCGCGACGATCCGACCCCGGGGAGCGAGCACGCGATCGAGTTCGGCGAGCAGGTCGCGCAGGGCGGAGATCGAACCGCCCGTGCCGACGTGGGTGCCGAGGAAGAGTGCGGCGTCGAACGCGTCGCTGGCAAGCGGTGGCGTGGCCAGGTCGCCCACGATCGCAGGCTGCCCCGTCCACTCGCGTGCGACCTGGATCGCGCCCGGACTCTCGTCGATCCCGAGGACGTCGGCACCCCGATCCGCGAGCGGGCCGAGCGCACGGCCGGGACCACAGCCGGCGTCGAGCACGCGAGGCGTCGCACGGCTCTGACCGGGCGGTGCAGCCGCGCAGGCCTCGATCACCGTTGTTTCGAGCGATCCCCAGTCCTCGGGGCCGGCGAAGTACCAGGCGCACTGGGCGGTGGACTCGTCGCCGTCGCTGCGCTCGTACGTCGGTTGGCCGGCCAGGGCGTCGCGGTGGTAGTCCGCGACCATCCGCCCGAAGACGTCGGTCATCGACGAATCTGGGCACCGCGGCGCACTTCTGCCTTCCGGGGGCGTGCCAGTGGGACCCGTGGAGACGCCGTGCGCTTGCCGTCTCGTAGCCATGGCGTGTAGTGCTCCACAGCGCTTACCACGATTCACGGTGTAGGTGCGGGCCGTGTCACGGAGCCTCGGCGTCGTCGAGCTGATCCACTCGCTGCTCCCGGACCAGTCGGCACTGCTGTTGGGCCTCCTGACCCAGCTCGGCGACGTCTGGTTCCTCTTCGGCGCGACCGTCGTCACCTACCTGTTCCGTCCGCGCGACCGGGAACGCGTCGCCGTCGTGCTCGGCCTCGCGCTGTCCACCGCCGCGCTGGTCGAGGCGCTGAAGGCGGTCTTCGCGCTGCCGCGCCCGACCACGCCGCTGGCGACCGCGGAGCTCTACCCGGCCGCACTCCGGGGGATCTTCGAGGCGACCGCGACGGGCGGCGGCCACGGGTTCCCGAGCGGCCACGCCACGCTCTCGACGGTCGTGTTGCTGGGGCTCGCCGGCGCGGTTCGGGTCGGCGACGCCCGCTGGCGCTGGCTGCTCGCGGGCGGCCTGGTCGCGCTCGTCTCGCTCACGCGAGTCGCGCTCGGCGTGCACTACCTCGTCGACGTCGTCGCGGGCGTCCTGATCGGACTGACGGTGCTGGCCGGCGTCGCCTGGGCGACCGAAGCCTCGCCGCTGGACCGGCCGACGACGGCGTTCGTGATCGCAGCGACCGTTGGCGTCGCCGGCGTCCTTGTGACGGCACCGACGCTCGGCCTCGACGGCTCGGCGAGGCCGCCCCACGACTCGGTCGTCGCGCTCGGCGCCGCGCTCGGCGCGCTCGCTGGCTGGCAGGGACTGCGGCTCCGCGCGACCGGTACCGCCGATCCGGTCGCGCCCGACGGGGATCGACTCGATACCGAGCGGTGGCCACCGCTTCGCGCGCTCCTCGCCGTGGGGCCGATGCTCGCGTTGCTCGCGCTGGTGATCACGGGACTCGTGGTGGGTGACGAAGCGGCCGCGACCGCCGGACTCGCTGGCATCGGCTTCGGGTTCGCCGTCGCGCTGCCGGTACTCGTCCCCGAGTTCGACCGACTGGTAGCCGGGTACGTTCCGCAGTGGTTCCGTGGCGAGACCGCGTGAGCAAGGAGTACTGCTTCACCCAGTGCCCGGACGCGTTACTCCCCGCCGTAGGTCACGACCCGTCCCCAGCTGGTCGCCTTGCCCCAGAGCCCCGAGCGCATGCACTCGAGTTCGACGATCTGTGAGTTGTCGACGAACAGGTTGACGTTGGGGCCGAAGTTCTTGACGTACCACTCGAACATCTCGGGTCCCGGCGCCTCGAACACGAGATTCTCCATCCCCAGGGCGTTCTCGATCTCGTAGACGACGTCGGTGCGCCACTCGCGGACCTCCTCGGTGATCCCCTCGGCCTCGACCATCAGGTGATCGGCCCCAGCGTCGAGGTGCCGGCGGCCCTCCTCGATCGCCTGCTGGGGGTCCTGCTGGCCCTCACGCTCGAGTTCTTCGGGGTCGGACGCGCCGCCCGCGCCGAACTGGACGTTGATCTCGGGCTTGGGTTCCAGGCCGTGCTCGGCGACCAGTTCCGTCATCGCGACCATGTCGTCGGTGTCGATCGCGAGGAAGCCCGAGGAGATTTCGACGATATCGAAGCCGAGGCGGTCGCACTCCTCGACGTACTGTCCGACCGCGTCGTTGTTCCGCAGGAGGACGTTCTCGACGTACCCGCCGGTGTTCACGCGGACGTCGAACTCGTGGCAGCAGTCGATCATCTCGGTCACGACCTCCTCGGGCATCAGCGCGAAGGAGCCGCCGGAGAACTTGTAGATGTCCACGTAGTGGCCCATCGTCTCGAGAATGTCGCGGAGTTCTCGGGGACCCATCGGGTCGTAGTACGGGCCGCGGATCTCCGTGATGCCGGTCTCGCGGGGCTTCTCGGGGCGCTCGTTGGCGTGCAGGAAGTCGAACGGCCGGTCTGGATCTGCCATACCTCGACGACCGGTCGCGGGACGAATTGGTAGTCGGAGGTTAGTCGGGCGGTCGGCCGTGGACGGCGACGGGAGCCGGGACGGGAAGCGAGAGCGAGGGAGGGTGCCAGAGCGAGAGAGAGAGAGAGGAAGGGAGCGAAGCGCGCGATCCGAGCCTCGCTCAGTCGAGCAGTTCCAGCAGGTCGTGGACGGAGCGGTCCTCCAGGGACTGCACGCACTCGGTGACGTTCGCCCACCGGTGCTCGCCGTAGACGTCGGTCGCCATCGGGCGGAGCTTCTCGTCCAGATCGTCCCAGTCCATCGGGTCCGTGGGGTGCCCGCGGAAGGCGTCCTTCTCGACGTGGTGGACCGTCCCGTCGGCGAGTTCGACGTCGATCACCGCGGGCATCTCGCCGGCCTCGAACCGCTCGGTGAGTGCGGGGTCCTCCTCGACGGAGACCGTCCGGAGGAGGCGCTGTACGTCGTCGGATTGGATGCGTTCGGGCTCGTACTGCCGGGTGAGCAGTTCGCGGTCGATCGCTGCCACCGCGAGCATGTAGGGCAGCGAGTGGTCGGCCTGGGCCTTCGTCTCGACGACGTGGCGGTCGCCTTCCCCGCCGCCGATGATGAGCTTCGCGCCGTGGAACGTCGAGAGGTCGATCGACTCCACGGCGTCCGGATCGAGGGCGACGGTGTTCGCGAGTTCGACGATCCCCTCGACGGCGGACTGGGCGTAGGTCTCAGCGACGTAGCGCTTGCACATGACGTCGTGGAGCCGCGGGCAGGGGGGATCGAGGTCGAGGGCGAAGTCGCCGCCAGAAATCACCTGCTGCCAGCCCTTCTGGCCCTCGAAGAGGTCGGTCGGGCCCTCCATCCCGTTGCTCGCGAGGAGCGCGGCGTAGGTGCCGTTGCGCGCGGCGTTGCCGGCGGCAACGCCCTTCCACTCGTTGATGCCACCCGTTCGGGTGACCCGCAGGGCGTTGTGCGCCGTCCCCGCGATGCCGATCGCGTGCTGTAGCTGTTCGTGGTCGAGTTGCAGGAGTTTGCCCGCTGCAGCGGCCTGCGTGAGCACGGTGTGCGTGACGTGGTCGAACCCCCGGTCACGGACCGGTGCCGCCCAGGCGAGTTCGCCCTGGAGCTGGTAGGCGATCGCCGTCGCCGCGAGCAGGTCCTCCCCCGACGCGTCCACGTGCTCGCCGACGGCCAGGACGGTGCCGACGTTGTCACTGGGGTGGGGCGTCTCGCCGGGCGCGAGGAACGAGTCCATGAAGTCGAGGTAGCGCGTGAGCACCGTGTTGTACATCGCCGCGCCCGAGATCGACGCGCGGCCCTCCGAGGCCCACATGCAACAGTCCAGCCCGCCGTCCTCGTGCACCGTCCGGCGCACCGCCTCGACGGGCGCGGCACCCACGGCACCGAGCGCGATGCCGACGGAGTCGAGGATGCGGCGTTTGGTCGCGTCGACGACGTCGTCGGGGAGGTCGTCGAATTCGGTCTCGCGCACGAACCTCGCGATCTCGCCGGTCGTGGTCATGTGCTCGTGTTCGGTACACGGCCGAAGGAGCGTTGTTAGGAGTCTGTTACCCGCGGGACCTTCGCCAATCGAGAACGACGGGCACCGTCCTGCGTCTAACCCGGCGGACGGTCCAGCGGGCTGAAAGGGAGGGCAGGGAGAGACTTCCGAGCGGCTCGCCGCCCGATGCCAACTGTCAGGCTACTCCCGCTGCTCCTCCCGAACCACGGTCACAGTGACCGGCGAGCGACGCACCACCTTCTCCGCGACGTTCCCCAGGAGGACGCGCGAGACCCCTTCCCGACCGTGGCTGCCGATCACGATCCGGTCGATCTCCGGGTGGTCCTCGGCGTAGTCGACGATCGCTCGAGACGGCTGCCCGACGACGGTCTCGATCGTGAACTCGACGTCGGCGTCGTCGATCAGTTCCTTCATCGCTTCGGAGAGTTCCCTGGCCTGCTCGTCTCGTTCCTCTTTGATGCGCTCCTGCAGCAGGTCGACCCCCGCTGCGATCGACCCACTGGAGAGTTCCAGCACTCGGAGCAGTACGATCTCGTCGTCGTACACGGTGATCGCTTCTTCGACCGCCTCCTGTGCCGGATCCGAGCCGTCGTAGGCAACGAGAATCGCCATGTGGTGAATGGGTACCGGAGCGTCTTAAAATCACCACGGCTGGGGCCGGCAGTCCGCATTTTCAGCCTTTCACTCCCCTCCGGGCCGCCGACACTCGTGGCGGTCGATGGTCGCTCGTCGCCCGGATGCCGGTCCGAACGAGTGTCGTTTGGATAGCCGTCCGACCGATCAACGCTCGGGTGCCGGTCGATCGATCGTCACTCGGCGCCGCTCGGGCCGATTCGGTGCTGCAGCTGGAGCAGCAAATCGCCGTTGCTACTTGACATAGCTAAAGGCAGCGCATAATTCATACTGGGCATTAAGAAATTACAACGATACACTTACAATGTGGGAAAGGCAAACGTCGATCATGACTATCGACGCGACTGGGGGAGGGATGGCGGGATCGGCGGTGATCAACTCCTCGACCTGCGCAGAGGACACGCTCGCGGCCCATCTGCGAGCCGCACTCGAACGGACCGAGGATCCGGCGGCCAGATTCCACATCAGGGAGGCGTTGCAGCTACTGGCCGCCGAGTGAGCAGCGCTCCCAAGCGAGCGACGCCAGTGGAACGATTTCGTTATTCAGTCTCCCTCTAGCTTGACCCACGGCAGGTTTCACCTACCCGCCATTTCATTGCCCTCGCGTGCGTAGGCCGAGGTATGTACGACGACGTCCTGATTCCGACGGACGGCAGCGACGCGGTCGACGCGGCGCTTCGCCACGGGCTTCGCATCGCCGAGAACGAGGGCGCGACCGTCCACGGCCTCTACGTCGTCGACAAGCGGATCACCGACGCCGCGGACCCCGAGACCCGACCCGACGTCGAGGCCACGCTCACCGACGAGGGCGGGGCTGCGCTCGAGGCACTCTCGGCCGCAGCCGAGCGGAAGGGACTCCCGGTCGTCACCGAGCAGCGCCACGGAACGCCGTACAAGGAGATTCTCGACTACGCCGACGAGGAGGCGGTCGACCTCGTCGCGATCGGCTCGCACGGCAAGAGCCCCCGCGAGAAGCTGACGTCACTTGGCAGCGTCTCCGAACGCGTGGTCGACGGTGCCTCGATCCCGGTGCTCGTCGTCCGCAGTGAGGACGCGGCATCGGCTGACGGCGATTGAGCGGACGCCTTCGATCGCCGAGCACCGGTTCTGCCCCGTCTTACTCCGTCGCGTCCCAGGTGCCCCGATCGATGACCACACCGGGGAGCCGGGCGAGCCGCGGTCGCACGCAGTCCCACCACGCGTCGGCGTCGTCGAATCCTGCCTCGTGAGCGGGGTAGACGACCTCGCGGAGCTCTGCGGGATCGCAGGGACCTGTCTCGATCAGGTGTTCCCGGGCTGCCCGGACCGCATCGCGTTTCCAGTCGCGCATCATCCCGCTGGCACCGCCGACGTCCATCCGCGCGAGCCGCCGCTCGACGGGGTCGGCGTCCTCGGGCACGTCGCTGCCGTCGCGAGTGCCGACGGTCTCGAGTAGATCCTCGGCGGGACGGAAGTACAGGTCGAAGGGCTCCTCGAGGTCGATCTCGTCGTCGTCCTCGGCGTACTTGCGCTGGCGGATGTCGACGCCCCGAACTTCCGTCACCCGGAGGTCGCCGGCCTCGACGAGTTCCTCGAGGGCGTCCGTCACCGCGGGTTCGGGAACGTCGGCCGCCACGGCCACCTCGGCGGTGGTCAGTGGTTCGGCGTCCACGAACGCGCTCCGGACCCGCTCGCGCAGTTCGGGCCCGTCGACGTCCAGCGACATGGAGCGTCGTTTGCGGGCCGACCACTTGTGGCTACCCCTCGCGGCGACGGCTCGCACGGATCTGGTATGCAAGCGGCAATTACTCGACGGGTTGGAGGGCAGTCGCTGGTCAGCAGGACCGAAGCCAGGGCCCCGGCGGGGTCACGGCCGGGACCGTGGCGACGTGGGAGCCGTCCGCAGGGGCGGGGAACGTCGCGGGTGTGCCACGCACCGCATCGGGTGGATCGGTGCGTCCGGCGACGGAGGGCTGGAGGGCCGGGCGGGCACCGAGTGGCGCCCACGCTCGGCTACACACCGGTCCGAAAAGGTCGTGCCGAAGACTCAAACGCGCGTTTGACGCTCCCGAAGGTACCACGCGCCGACGGCGAGGGCGAGCAGGGTCGCGCCGACGACGAAGACGAAGAGCTCCGGTGGCAGCGGCGTCGCGTCGAGCGGCTCGGCCAGCCAGGCGAACTCCTGGGCGAACGGTTCGACGGTCTGGTCGCCCGCGGAGCCGTCGGTGGTGAGGGCGTAGTCCGCGGCACCGTCGCCGACCGCGTCGGCCGACTCCGTGGCCGTATCCCGTGCAGCGTCGTCTCCCTCCGCGGCACCGCTCGACCCCCCGTCGGTCGCCGGCGCCGCGGCGTCCCCACTGTCACCGGTCAGGTCGACCGTCGATTCGCGCTGGGCGGATTGCTCAGCGCCGGCCAGCCCACGAACCGCGAGGCTCGCGCCGGTGAGGACGCCGACGCCGCCGAGCAGTCGCCCGAGCGCGCGGTCGAGTAGCGTCTGGTCCTCCTCGTCGCCTGCGAAGAGGACCAGCGGGCGATCGGCCGGCGCGTAGACGTCCATCTCGCGTCCCTTCGCGGAGTAGGCCGTGTCGACGACCTCGACCATCCCGGCGTCCTCGAGCTTCGCGAGGTGGTACTGGACGTTCTGGAGCGATGTGTCGACCCGATCCGCAAGGGCGGATGGGTGGCCGGGGTCGTCGGTGAGGGCGGCGAACAGCTCCCGTGCGGTTTCCGAGGAGAGGGCCCCGAGTACGTCGTCTGCGTCCTCGTCGTCGAGGCCGACCACGCGCGGCTCGGCGTCGTCCGAGGCCGACGCGTCGGGGATGGAGGGCAAGAGGTCGGCCATGTGAACGGTCCATGGGCGCGGTCGTATATGGGCTTTCCGTCGAACGGAGGAGGACAGCATTCCGCCGTCGGTGGCACGCAGCCGGCGCGTTCGATCGGCTGCAAGGGTCGCGTCGGTTCGCCGAGTCGACGGGCGCGCACCTGCATCGTGGAGCCGTCAGCGACTGGCTCGCCCGGCCGCCGTCGCCCAACCAAAGGCCTAAGCACGTTCGTGGCCAATCCGGGCGTATGAGTACGGAGACACAGGAGGGCGACGACCTGGAGGAGCGCGTCGCGAACTTCCTCCGGCGGAACTTTCCCCAGATTCAGATGCACGGCGGCTCCGCGGCGATCCAGGACCTCGACCGCGAGACCGGCGAGGTCACCATCCAGCTCGGCGGCGCCTGCAGCGGCTGTGGCATCTCCCCGATGACGATCCAGGCGATCAAGTCCCGGATGGTTCAGGAGATCCCCGAGATCGAGCAGGTCCACGCCTCGACCGGCATGGACGGTGGCGGCCACGGCGGTGGCGGGATGAGTCCATCCTTCCCCGGCGAGGACGCAGGCGGCGAGGAGTCGACCGAGGACGAAGGCCCGCAGGCGCCCTTCTGAGGCGGCCAGCTTCGGTTTTTCGAGCGTCGATGTTCCCCTCGATCGCGCTGCTTCGATAGCGACGCTGCTCCGCGTCGAGCGGCCAGCCCTATCGCAGGTAGTTCGCCCGCTCCCACGCCCTGACGAGCGCAGTGAGCGTGCGCGCGACCGGCACAGAGACCTCGTGTTCCTCGGCTCGATCGACGACGGCGCCGGCCAGCTGGTCGATCTCTGTCCGTCGTCCGCGTTCGACGTCCTGGAGCATCGAGGAGCGGTTGTCCGCAGTGGCCTCGACGACTGCGTCGAGTTCGGCCGCCGCGTCGGCCTCATCGAGGTCGACGCCACTCGCCTGCGCGACGCGTGCGGTCTCGCGAGCGGCGGTACGTGCCGTCGCTGCGATCTCGTCCTCGGCGAGCGCGCCGTTATCGGCGCGAGCCAGTGCGGTGGTCGGGTTGATCCCGACGTTGACGGCGAGCTTTCGCCAGAGTCGCTCGGGCATCGCCGGGTCCACCAGGACGTCGAGTCCGGGCGGGGACTCGGCGTCGGCGTCGGCGTCCGTACCGCCGGTCGTCGCGGCGTCGGCGCCGGAGAGCGCCTCGCCATACTCCTCGGCGAGCGCCAGATCCGCCTCCGGCGTTTCCGTCTCCGGTCGCGGCCCGATCGCGACCTCACCGATCCCGGTGCAGGTCACGCTCCCGGGCGCGGACTGGTCGGCACCGTAGGTCGCCGTCCCGGCGAGCACTGGGACGTCGAGCGCCTCGGCGAGGGTCGCCTCGTTGCCGAGGCCGTTCTGGAGCGACCAGACCGCCTCGACGTCGCACTCGGTGAGCGTCTCCGCGGCGTCCGCCGTGTCGCCGGCCTTGACCGTCACGATCGCGAGGTCCGCCGACGCGCTCACCCGTTGGGGGATCGTCGCCGACGGCTCGACGCGCGTCTGGATCTCCCCGCCGATCGCGAGCCCAGCGGTGCGGATCGTGCTGACGTGTGGATCCCGACCGACCAGCGTCACGTCGTGGTCCGGCGCGAGCAGGCCACCGACGAGGCTCCCGAGACTCCCGGCACCGATCACGAGCACTTCCATGCCCGTGAGTGAACGGTGGTGGCTCATTTGCGTGACGGTCGGGCCGTTGCTGTGCTCGTTCGGGTCGCCGCCCAGTCTGCCCTGGCTACGCAGCGCCGGACGCGGTCACCGACGCAGCGATCGATTCAGAGCCCGACGGACGCGATCAGGCCGGCACCGGCAGCCAGCGAGGCGAGTCCGAGCAGCCCGTAGGTTCGGCAGAAGCGTCGGGCGTGGGCGGTGGCCGCCTCGGCAGTGAGCCGCGTCACGACGAACGGCGGGCCGTCGGGATCGGGGCCAATCTCGATCTCGCCGTCGGCGGTCTCGCGGGCAGTCCCCAGCACGTATACGGGATCGCCCGCGTCGAGGCGGCGCTCGCTGTACTCTCGCGGCCGGGAGCGAGTGCCCCGCGCCAGTTCGTCGGCGACCGGAACGGTGGTGCCCGGTTCGGCGGGGATGGTCCGTTCGAGGCCGTCGAGCGTCGCGCCTGCCGGGCTGAGTTCGACGAGGCGGCTCGTCGGGAAGAGCAGCGGGAACTCGGCGGCATCGGCGTCGACGGCGATCGGCCGGACGTCCGCCGGGAGCTCCACGTCGGGATCGTCCAGTTCCGCGCGGAACTTCGCCGGGAGTTCCCGGCCGTTCGTGGCCGCCTCGTCGTCGCCGACTCCCTCGATCGCCGCCGGATCGACGACGCCGAAGCGCGTCGCTCCCTCGGCGACGGAGACGGCCGACCAGGTGGAGGAGGCGTACCCCCTCCCGAGGACGGCGTACTCCTCCCGGGTGGAGCCACGGTAGGCCAGCGAATCGGTCTGCGTGACGGCGGAGGGGACGAACTCCCCGAGCGGGACGGCACGGCCCTCCAGCTGGACCGGTCCGGGCTCGACGGACGCCGGCGAATCGACGGGCAGCCGGCGGCTCGCGAGGTACCAGTCGAGGTTCGCGACGGCGATGGTGACGCCCGCGATGCCGAAGACGAGCAGGGTGCCGCCGAAGATCATCGCCAGCGGTGCTGCGGGCTCGAACGCGATCACGACGAGTGCGACGCTGCCGGCGAGTAGCACCCCGCCGACCGCCAGCGACGTCGCGTCGAGCCGGAAGACGGTCCGAGCGGTCCGGAAATCCTGGAGGACGGCGTAGTGGTGGATCACCCACGCGGCCGGCCCGAGCACGAGGAGCGCGAGGAGGAGCAGGGAGACGATCCCGCCGACGTCGAGTGCCATCTGAGCGAAATGTGGTGGGCCGACGGCGCTTCAAGCTTCCCTTCCGCGATCGGGCGATGGGTCGTCCGCGCCGCGGCGGCCGTCCGTGGCAGTCGCTTACGGGGCCGTCGCTGACCGATCCCCCGAGCGCCCGCAGTCCCGGATCGCCGCTTCGCCTGCCGGGCTCCTCCGCGCAGTCACCGGTGAGTCCCTCGTAGCCCCGTCGGTCTCTCCCGTCAGTCCTCCGTCCAGTAGTAGAGCTCCTCCGCGGGCGAGCCACAGGAGGGGCAGTGATCCGGCATCTCGTCGATCCGCCCGGTCTCGCCGCACTGCCAGCAGCGCCACATCAGATTGATCTCGCCGACCTCGCCGACGGTGCTGTGCTCCTCGGTCGTCGGCGCGTCCACGCCGGCTTTGAGCGTGACGTAGAAGCCGCTCGCGTCGAACCCGCGGATCGTGCCGACACGTTCGCCACCCTCGGTGTAGATGCCCTCGCCGAGCGACACGCTGGGTACGTCCTGTGTTGGCATGTGTGACACCAGGGCGGCGATAGGCATAAATCACCCGCAGGTGTGGGCCGGGGGTGCCGACGTGGTAACAACGTCGCCGCTGTCGGGCGTTCACCTACCGGAGCCCGTACTCGAGATTCTCGAGGAGACGGCCGACGAAGAGGCCGAGTCGTGGGGAGACGCCGTCGGCCTCGTCGTCGATGTCGTTGCCTCCCCTCGCCTCGTCGCCGGTGGGGTCGCCCCCGCTCGCTTCGTCGTCGGTATCGCCCCATCCGCCCTCCTCGTAGCCGATATCGTCGTCTCCGTCCGCTTGGTCGTCGATAGCACCACCCCCGTCCGCTGCGTCGCCCTCACCGCCGTGGCGAGCCGTGCTCGCACCGGGCTGGGCCGCGAGCGTCTCGACGAACGCCTCGCCGAACGTCATCGCGTTGATCGTGTCCACCACGTCGACCGTCAGTCCCTCGTCGGCCGTGTTCAGCTCCGGGTGAGCCTGTTTCTCGCGATCTGAGTACTCGATCGTCCAGGCGCGACCGCCGACGAGCTCGACGATCGTCGCCAGCTCGCCGATTTCGAGGCGATCCTCGTCGGTGGCGACGTAGACGGTCTCGTCCTCCACCACGGTCTCGTAGCGGACCATGCCGGTCGATTCTGTTGTGGCGGGCAACACACGTCAGTGTTCGGGCGGAATTCGGGCCGTCGGGTCCGGAGCGTCGACGCGACGGCCACGCCAGCGGCCCGAGAGCTCTCGAACGGCCGCAGCGAGTCACTGCAGCCACTCTTCGGGCTTGGTGTCGTAGTCCACGTCGTCGGCCGCGAGGTGGTCGACCTCGCTCCAGGGCATGTCGCGGTGCTCGATCGTACTCCCGTCGTACCGGAGCAACTTCCCGGACTCCTCGGGGTCCGGTTCGCGACTGCGCCGCCGAGCGACCTCGACGTCGTGCTCGTCGACCTCCTTGACGATCGTCGCGAGGTTGACGGGTCGGCCCCACAGTTCGAAGGTGCGCTCCAGCACGCGCTCGGCCTGCGCGAGGTCGAGCGCGACGCCGTTGTAGTGGTGACCGAGCAGCAGTTCGTTCCGGTTGCCGTAGTTGCCGTCCTCGACGGTGATCGTGGGCTTGCCGAGGTTGGTGAACTGGAGCAGGAGCTTCTTCTTGACGTCGGCGGGGTCGGTGCTCGCGACGCGGTGCTCCTCGGCGGCCCGGGAGTACTCGAAGGTGAAGTAGTCGTTCGTCGCCACGAACTCCTCGGTCAGGAACGAATCGAGGAACGTCACGTCGTTGTGGCTCTCACGGATCTCGCGCATCCGGTCCCAGCCGGCGGTGAAGTCGACGTCCGCGAGGGCGTCCTCGATCGTCGCGTAGCGATCCTGATCGAACACGTACCGGGCGATCTCCTCGAGTTCGTCCCGGGAGACGTCCCGCAGGAAGCGCCGGTGCTCGGGACGCACCAGCGAGTAGTGTCGCCGAGCCATCCCCTCGTAGCTCAGGAGGCGCCAGGACTCCTCGCTCGGGTCGAAGGCGCCCTCGCGAGCGGCCTCGATTTCCTCGCGGTCGATCAGGTGGTCCGGGAGCGCAGCGACGTCTTCGAGATCGGTGCCGCCAGCGGCGGCGACGGCCTCCGGCGGCTCCAGCGCCGCCTGGACGGCGTCCCAGTCCACGGTCGCCTCGAGGCTGCGCCAGTCGACGCCCTCGACGGCGAGCAGGCGCTCGAGGACCTCCTGGCGGTTCGTACGGTTCTCGACGTAGGTCCAGAGTTCGAGGCCGAGCGCGTAGGGGTTCAGCCCCGACGAGGCCAGCACCTTCGCCATGTGGTCGGCGTAGGTGACGAACTCGTCCGCGTCGGCGAACGTCTCGCCGGCCATCATGATCGACTCCCAGTAGGCCGCCCAGCCCTCGTTCATCACCTTCGTCATCCGCTGGGCCGCGAAGTAGTAGGCCTCCGCGCGCAAGAGTTCGAGCACCTCGCGCTGCCACTCCTCGAACTCGACGGCGCGCTCGGCCTCGGCGTCGTAGGCCATGCCGTGCTCGCGCAGGAAGGCGAGGACGTCGGCTTCGGGCGCGTCGCGGTCGAGCAGTTCCTCCTCGGCCTGGGCCTCGAGCCACTCCTCGTCGAAGACCTCCGCGCGCACCTCATCGCCGATGTCGAGGTCGTCGAGCTGGTCGGCGAGGTCGATCTCGTCGGCCGCGTCGCCGTCCGCGCCGAGGTCCCGCGAGAAGGCCCGCTGCTGGTCGATCGTGTCCGAGAGCGTGAGGACGGTGTCGATCCAGGACTCGACGGCCTCGCGGTCGATCTCGGGATCCTCCATGATCTCCCGGATGCGAGTGGCGTGGCGTTCGAGCATGGCCGTGGCACCGCCCTCCTCGCCGGGGAACAGGCCGAACCACTGGTTGTTCGCGAAGAAGTCGGCGTGGGCCTCGACGTGCGTGATGACGGCCTTCTGGTCGGCGAGCGGGTTGGACTCCTGGAGGAAGGCGTTGGCCGGGCTGTCGTTGTTGACGATCTCGAAGGCCTTCCCGCCGGTGTAGCGGTCCTGCTTCTGCTGACGGTCGTACTTCATCCCCCAGCGCCAGTGGGGATAGCGCGTCTGGAATCCGTCGTAGGCGATGAGTTCGTTCATCTCGTCGTAGTCGACGATCCAGTAGTTCACCGGGACGGGCTCCAGGCCGAGTGTCTGGGCCAGTTCGCGGGCCGCGGCGACCGGTCGCTCCAGTCTGCGGGCCTGCTGCTGTGCCTGGTAGCGGTCTGGCGTGCTCATTGTGAATCGTCCTCCGTCGAGAGGACCTCGTAGATCGCGTCGGTGACGTCCTCCTGGCCACTGACGTAGGCGACCGCCACGTCCCCCGAGTCCTCGCCGAAGTACGTCTCCACCTCCTCGGCGTGCGTCGCGTTGATCGCGTTGCCGCTGGGCTGGGTCTCGACGTAGGCGTGGAGGTTCGCGTCGATCGCTTCCATCAGCGGGATCACTGACTGTTCGGTGTCGTTGCTGGAGTTCTCCGAGTCGCCCGCGGCGAAGACGTAGCGGTTCCACTCGCTGTAGGGGTATGAGTCCAGGAGCTCCTCGGCGAGTTCGTAGGCCGAGGAGATCTTCGTGCCGCCACCGCTGCGGATACCGAAGAAGTCCTCGCGCTCGACCTCCCAGGCCTCGGCGTCGTGGGCGATGTAGACGAACTCCGCGGTGTCGTACTTGCCCTGGAGGTACCAGTCCAGCGGCGTGAACACCCGCTCGACGAGTTCGCGCTTGTTCTGGCGCATCGAGCCGGAGACGTCGCGGATGTTCACCACGACGACGTTGCGCTCGCGCTCCTCGATCACCTCGGGGTAGCGGTAGCGCTCGTCCTCGCGGCGGTAGGGTACGTGGTCGAGCCCCTGCTCGCGGATCCGCTGGCGGACGGGGGTGCGCTCGACGTTGGCCTCGACGTCGGCGATCGACTCCCAGGCGCCTCGCTCGTCGGCGACCTCGCCGTGGAGCTTCGCGACCGCTGCGTGGGACACCGGGACGTGCTCGTCGCGGGCCCACTCGAAGACGTCCCCGACGGTGATCCCCTCGACCTTGCACACTTCCCGCAGAAAGTCCTCGTCGAACTCCGTCGCGAGCTTGCGCTTGAGGCCCTCCGTGAACATCCGCTCGAAGTCGAGGGTGGAGTCGGGACCGGCGCGGGCGACGTCGGTGTAGTCGCCCTCGATCTCCTCGACGACCTGCTTGCCCTTCGGATCGAGGTCGAGGCCGAGTTCCTCGTCGAGTTCCTCGGCGAACTCCTCGGGATCCATCTCGTAGTACTCGTGCTCGCCGCCCTCCTCGCCGGGGTCGCCCTCCTCGTCGCCGGGCTGGGGCTCGGCGTCGACGGGCTGGCCGACCTCCGCGTCGCCCTGGCCGACGCCGCCCTGGTCGCGCTTGTCGTAGGCGAACTCCGGCAGGTCGACGATCTTGATCGGCACGCGGACGCTGTCGGCGTCGCTCGCGGAGAGGTCGCCGTAGGCGACGAACTCCTTGAGGTCCTCGCGGCGATCCTCGCCGACGGAGTGGAACCGCTCGAGGTCGTCGATCAGTCCCACTGTCAGGCACCTCCGTTGCGGTCCGGGAACTCGTCGCCGGTGTGGTCACCGGGCTGGTCGGCCTCCCAGTCGTCGGCGACCGTCTCCATGACGCGTCGGCTGGTCAGCTCCGCCGAGGCCACGGAGTAGCCCTGCTCGGCGACCATGTGCTCGATCGTGCGCTCTTTCACCGCCGCCGTCTCGGTGTTGGCCGGCGGGTCGGCCCACTGGCTCGGGTCGAACTCCTCGTGGCGACGTCTGACGTCGTCCCAGTCGGCGCCCTCGAGCACGTCCGCGATCACCGGGATCGCGGTGAGGTCGACCGCCTCGACGGCGAAGTCCTCGCCGCGGTGCTCCCATGCGTGACGGTTGAGGGCCGTGACGACCTTCTCCTGGCGGAACTGCGCGACCTCGTCGCTGGCCTCGTTGCCGGTATAATCGCCCTCGACGAAGCGCCCCAGCGACTCGATCTCGAAGACCTTCATCGTCAGCGGGTCGGGCTGGATGCGCTCGCCGCGGTCGTTCTCGATCGGCTCGCCGGTTGCCCAGCCGTAGACGTGCTTGACGTACTCCGAGACGGCCTCGGGATCGACGGATCGCTCGGCGGTGATCGCGTCGATCACGTCGTCGGTCTGGCGCTCCCGGACGTGCTCGCGAACCGGGCCCACGCGAGACTCGAACTCCGTGCGCTCGCCGGGCGAGAACACGGGCGCGGTCTCCAGCCCCGCGACCATCGCGTCGAGCACGTCCTCGGGCAGGACGACGTCCTCGACGGGAAGGTCGGGGTGGTGCCGGTCGCGGTCCGCCTGCAACAGCTCCGCGAGCACGTCCCGCGTGAAGGTGACGGGGACGCCGTGGTGGCCGTCCCGCGACCCGTCGACGTCGAACTCGTCGATCCCGACCCGCTCGTCGCCGTCGGTCAGGTAGCCGCGGTCGTAGAGCAGCGCCTTCTCCAGCAGGTCGAGGTCGGAGCCGGTCTCCTCGTCGGTCAATCGCGTGAGGACGCTGAACGTCGCGGCGGCCTCGATGGCGTGGGGAGCGAGTTCGACGTCGCGGACGCTCGCCACGTCGCGAACGCCGGCGTCGTCCCCGTCCCCGGCACTCCCTGCGATGACCGAATCGGCGCCGGCGAGCGCGCCCTCGCCGATGTGGTCCTCGGAGCTACCGGCGCCGTCGAGGTCCCCCGGCGCGATAGCGCCGGAGGTCCGTACCGACAGCGTCGCCGGTGCGCGCACCCGCTCGTCGCGGTCGGTGGCGTCGGTGCGAGTCCAGACCTCGTGCTCGCCGGTGAGCTCCCGGCGGATGAGCTGTGCCTCCAGCGACACGTTCGTCAGGTAGGTGAAGTCGTGGCGGTCCAGCCGCCGCTTGAGCGCCTTCAGGGGGTCGGCGTCGGCGCGCTCGGCGTGCTGGTTCAGCGTCGCCTCGAGGTCGGGGTTCGAGATGACCAGTAGCTGGGTGTCGAGGTCCATGCCGATCCCCTTGTCGAGTTTCACGCGGCCCTCGTCGGGAACCGACAACAGCTTCTGGAGCAGGTCGGCGTGCTGGGCGGCATCCTCCACGATCGTGACCAGTCCGTTGCCCTGGGCCAGCACGCCGTCGTAGCTGAACGCCTGCGGGTTCTTCCGCCCGCGTGAGTCCAGTTCCTGGAGCATGCCGGCCATCCAGGAGCCGACCAGGCGCTCTTTGGGCCCGCCGGTGTCCTCGGCGTGGAGGATGCCGATGCCCTGCCCGACGTCGACGACGTAGTTCTTGACCCGGAGGTGGTCCGGGTCCGTGATCGCCGAGAACAGGTCCTCGACGCCCTGTCGCCGGTAGTGCTCCTCGAGGTACTCGTAGGCCTCACGGGAGAACGGATCGAGTTCCGTCTCGACCCTGATCGGCACGTGGCCCTCGCGACGGTCGTTGATCGCCGCCACGATGTCGTCGCGGACGTCCTCCGGGAACACCGAGAGCGGGTGGGTCTGGACCGGGCTCTCGTGCCAGTCGTCCTCGTCGGCGGGTTCGTCGCCGCCATAAGAGAGGCCGCGGGTGTCGCTGGCGCCACGGACGTTCCACTCGATCGTGTACCGGCGTCCGGCTTCAGTCTTCGAATACTCCCGCAGGCCGTTGACGAGACAGCGCTTGAGTTCGGACTTGCCGGTCGCCGTCGGCCCTTCGATCCAGACGATCTTCTCGTGCTTGCCGCGGCCGGCCGCGATCGACCGGAGGTCGTCGACGAGCCGGTTCAGCGTCGCGGTGTTGCCGAGGATCGCGTGCTCGCCGTCGTTGTAGGGGTCGTCGAAGAACCGGTAGCGCTCGAACTCCTCGCCGCGCTCGATGACCGTCCGCGTGCCCGCGGCCTCGATTGCGTCCACGAGGTACTTCGCGGCGTGCCCGGCGAGGTCGGGCTGTTCGAGCACGAGGTCGACGTACGCCGCGAGGTCCATCGGCGGCTCGTAGGCCGCCGCGAGCGAGCGGTCGGCGGCGTCGACGTACTCCTCGCCGCTCATCCCGGATCACCGTCGGGTTGGGACGGGGCGTCGGGGCGGTCCCCGGTCGCGTGGGACTGCGACGCGTCGGACGGCGATCGATTCGCACGCAGCCGTCGCTGGTCGCCGGGACCGCGGATCGCACAGCGCCCGGGGTCCACCGGCAGTCGGCGCAGCGGGGCGTCCCGCGTCGCGACCGCGGTCGGCGTCCGGACCGGTGCTCCCCAGTGATCCGTCGCCATTATTCGTCCTCCAGTTCCGCCTTGGCCACCTCCGCGCCGGCGAACTCGAGGACCTCGCGAGCCCCTTCCTCGGAGTAGCCGAGGTCCATCAGCGAGTCGACCCACTTCGTCCGCTCGTCCTCGTCGAGGTCGTTGGCGCTGACCAGCGCGGAGAAGTTGATGTTGTGCTTCTTGTCCTCCCAGAGCTTCCGTTCGAGGGCGCGGCGCAGGCGTTCGTTGTCCGTGGGGTCGAACGCCTCGCCCTCGCGAGCGCGACGGGAGACCCAGTTGCTGACCTCCTGGCGGAAGTCGTCCTTGCGGTCTTCGGGGATGTCGAGTTTCTCCTCGACCGCCCGAAGGAAGGTCTCGTCCGGTTCGCTCTCTGCGCCCGTGATGTCGTCCTCGACGGTGTCGTCGTCGATGTACGCCATGACGTGGTCCATGTACTTCTCGCCCTGTCGCTGGATCTCCTCGACGTCGTAGGCCAGCGCGTTCCGGACGTCCTCGATGGCGCGTTCGCGGTACTCCTCGCGAACGCGCTCGAGGTAGCGGTAGTACTCGGCGAAGCGCTCCTCGGCGATCGAGCCGTGGTGTTCGAGGTTCTCCTCGAAGAAGGAGAAGACGGTCAGCGGCGAGAGGTAGTCCCGACCGCGGTGGGTCGAGTCCATGATCGCCTCGGCGATCTCGTCGCCGATGAACCGCGGCGAGACGCCCTCCATCCCCTCGCCGACGGCGGCGGCCGCCTGGGCCTCCTCGCGGAGCTTCTTGACGTCGACGTCCTCGAGGGCGTCGCCCTCGCCGTTGTAGGCCTTGGCCTTCTGGAGGACGTCGACGGTGTCGGCGTCGGGCTCCTCGATCCGGGTCAGGACGCCGAAGAGGCCGGCCATCTCCAGCGTGTGGGGTTCGACGTGGACGTCCGGGACGTCGGCGTTGCCCAGCAGTTTCCGGTAGATCTCGGCCTCGTCCTCGTAGGCCATCACGTAGGGGACGTCGATCCGCTTGGTGCGGTCGTTGAACGCCTCCATCTTCTCGTCGCCCTTCTTGTCCTTGTACTCGGGCATGTTCGTCCGCCCGACGATCACCTGGTCGATGTCGATCCGGGGGTTGTTCCGGGGCTTGATCGTCTGCTCCTGGGTGGCGTGCAGGAAGTCGTAGAGGAACTCCCGCTGGAGCTTCAGTAGCTCCTCCCCGGAGAAGATGCCGCGGTTCGCGTTACAGAACGCGCCGGAGTAGTCGAAGGCGCGCGGGTCGGACTCGCCGTAGACCGCGATCTTCGAGTAGTTGACGTCGCCGGTGAGCTCCGTCTCGTCCTGGTTCTTCTTGTCCTTGGGCTCGAAGGTCTCCAGGGCGCGACGCTTGTTCTCGTCGGCGACGAGCCGGACGACCTCGACGTGGTTGTCGAGCACGCTCTGGAGGTCGTCGTCGTAGTGGGCCAGGAGTTCGTCCATGTAGAACTCGCTCTCCGGGTCGAGGTTCTGCTCGTTCCGGATGGTGTAGGGAGCGTCGAGCGCCTCGTTGACCTGCTCGAGGATCGTGTCGCGCTGGGCCTGTGGCAGGAGGACCAGCGGATCCTGCTGCATCGGGGACCGGACGGTGTCGTCGGCGGGGTCCTGGTCCTCGATCACGTCCCGGAGGTTGGTCCACCGGAAGGTGTACATCCGGCCCGCGTCGCGCATCGTGTAGTCCTCGAAGTAGCGCCGGAGTTGCGCGTCGAAGGCGGACTTCCCGGAGCCGACGGGACCCAGGAGGAGCAGGATACGCCGCTCGGGGCCGAGCCCGCGGGCTCCGGACTTGACCTTGTTGACGAACTCGTGGATCGCTTCGTGGACGACGCGACCGTAGAACGTGTGCTCGCCGTCGTGGAGGGGATCCTCGCTCGCGAGTTCGTACTCGACGACGCCGCGGTCCTCGTCGTACTCCGCGCCGTAGTAGTCGAACATGTCGGCCACCCGCTGGTGGGCGGCACGGGCGACCGCGGGATCGGTCTCGAGCGTCTCGAGGTACCACTCGAAGGACCGCGGCTCGCGGAGGTCCTCCGGGATCGACGCCTGGTACTCGGCGCTGAGTTCCGCGAGCGTCTCCGTGCCGTCGCTCATGCGTCCACCTCCGTCGACCTCCGACCGGCTGGGCGGTCGGCGCTCGGTGGTGCGGCGGTACTCTGTCGGGCTGGCCTGGTTCGTGCGCGCACTGGCCGCCCGGAGCGGCCGGCGCGTCGATCGTTCGTTGTCATGGCTTGGCTTACCACACCCGACGGCGGCAGACACGTCGCGGGGCGAGGGACTCGGCGGGGACCGGCGGGCTCGATCGGTTCGGATACCGATACTCCTTTCATTACCAGGTTTCCAGCGACATAAGCGTGGCCCCAATAGATATATGTCAGCAATATTCTCCCCGTTCTCAGAACGTGAAATCGAGGGGCGGCAGTGTGGTCGGCGATTGGATGGCCCGGGCTACGGAGCCATTTATATAGGGTGGGATAGCCCGGGGCTCGATCGGCCCGCGGCGACGGACGGACGGACGTCGTCGGATTCGAGTCCGCACGGCTTTTCGCCGGGGCGACCGAACGAGGGGCATGGACGACCCGCCGGCGGGCTGGGAGGTCTGGAACGAGGGCGAGGACGGGCGATTGATCCTCGCCTACCGCCCGGACGTCTTCGACGGCGACGCGTTCCCCGCCGCGTGCATGCCGACGCTCTACTGCACGCGCGGCCGGCGAAACAGTCGACGGCCGGGCCCCGAACGCGACGCCGCGGCCGACTGGTTCGTCACGCTCTTTCTCGAACCCGAGGTCACCGTCGCGGAGGAGCGATTCGACCGACGCGAAGACGCCCTCGACCGTCTCCGGACCGTCGCGGCCGACTTCGCCGAGGGCGCGATCGACTATCGCGACAGCTATCAGGTTCCTCGCGACGACTACCTCGACGAACTCGACGCGCTGACGGAGTGGGACTGACGGTTCGGCGCAGGTAACGCAGTCCCCGGCGGGTAGACCGGGGTCAGCGCTCCGCCGGTCGTCCGGATCGACCGTAGCGCTGCTGACGAGTTGCTTCGAACAGGTCACTCACCAGGTGTCGGCGGCGATCGTGAACTGTGGCGACACCGGCAGCGGAGAAACGTCGAGCGTCCCGACGTCCTACATCAGGTAGAACATCGGGAACAGGAACACCCAGACGATGTCGACGAAGTGCCAGTAGAGCCCGAACAGCTCCACGGGTTCGTCGTCGTCCAGGTACGCCCCGTTCGTCGAGCGCCAGAACATGAATCCGGCGACCATCAGGCCGAGGATCACGTGCAGCGCGTGCATCCCGGTCGTCACGAAGTAGGACGTGTACCAGATGTCGGTCCACGGGTAGACGCCGTGGCTGAACTCGTAGGACCACTCCCACGCCTTGATGCCGAGGAAGACGATGCCCAGCAGCAGCGTCGTCCCGAGCGACGCCACGAGCCCCTTCTTGTTGCCCCGTTCGGCGTACACCATCGCCAGTACGACCGTGAAGCTGGAGGTCAACAGGACGAAGGTGTTGACCATGCCGGGCCAGAGGAACGGCGGCACGACCTCACCGTGGTGCCACTCCGACCAGCCGTAGGCGATCCGGCTGAAGAGGTAGGCGCCGATGACGGCACCGAAGACGATCACGTCGCTCGCCAGGAAGAACCACACGCCGAGTTTGTTCTTCCCGACGCCCTCGAACGGCCAGCGTTCGGCCACGTTGGCTTCCGGCGCGTCGAACTCCTCGAGCCCGAAGCCGAGCGCGGCGCCGAGGAAGATGAGGAGTCCGGTCCCCGTCAGCGCCGGGTAGAGCACGCCGCTGGTGGTCGTGAGCCCGGAGAGGCCGAGGAAGAGCACGAACATCCCCAGTCCGATCGTCGCGGGCCACATGCTGGCGTGGTCCGGATGGGGCTCCTCGTGGCTGTCGTCGACCTGCTCCACGGTGTCGAGCTGGCCGGCTGCCACCACGGCACCACCGTCGGTCGCCGCGGTGCCGCCGTCCGCTGCCGTCGCGCTGGTGCTGCCGCCCGCGTCGTTGGAACCGGGCTTGACGAACTCGAGGGAGCCACTCGCGTAGCTGACGCGGCCCTTCCAGTTCTCGAGGGTGGGCGGCGAGTCGATGGCCCACTCGGCCGTCTGGGAGTACTCCCAGGGGTTGTCGGGGGCCTCGGCGCCGTGCCGGTAGCTCTTCGCGAAGTTGTAGAACATGATGAGGAAGGAGAGTCCGAACACGAACGCTCCCACCGTCGCCATCTTCTGGAAGATGGCCAGCTCCTCGGGGTAGATGAAGACGCGTCGCGGCGTCTCCCAGGCGAAGAACATCGGGAGGTAGAGCAGGTTGAACCCGATGAAGTACGCGGCGAAGTGGAGCTTCCCGAGGTACTCCGAGTACATCTTCCCGGTCATCTTCGGCCACCAGTAGTAGAGGCCGCCGACGAGCGCGGTGACGCCCGCCACCATCACGTAGTGGAAGTGGGCGACGACCCAGTAGGTGCCCCGGAACTCGTAGTCGAGCACGACGGCGCCGAGGAAGACCCCCGTGATCCCACCGAGGATGAACAGGAGGAGCGAGCCGAGCACGAACAGGAACGGCGTCGCGAAGCGCACCCTCCCCTTGACCGTCGTGTAGATCATCGAGAAGACCATCAGGTCGAACGGCAGCGAGATCCCGATGGTCGTCGCCATCATCAGGGTCTTGATCTCGAGGTTGATCGCGGAGAGGAACATGTGGTGCATCCAGACGAGGAACGACTGGACGGCGACGAGCACCATCGCCAGAATGACCCACTTCCGGCCGACGATCCGCCGCCCCGTGAACGTCTGGAAGACCTCGAACATGACGCCCAGGGCGGGGAAGAAGACGATGTACACCTCGGGGTGTCCGAAGAACCAGAAGAGGTGTGCCCAGAGGAGCGAACCGCTCGCCTCCGGACCGAAGTAGTGGACGGCCTCCGCGCCGCCGAGTCCGGCTGCGATGACGCGGTCGTACGACAGCAGGAGGAGCGCCGCCAGCAGCGCCGCGAACGCGAACAGCATCATCCAGACGGTCAGCAGGATCGACCAGGTGAACATCGGGAGGTTCCAGAGTCCCATCCCCTCAGCGCGACCGCGGTGGATGGTCGTCAGGAAGTTCACCGTCCCGATGGTCGTGGACATGATGAACAGCGTGAGTCCGAGGACGGTCGCCGTCCCGCCGATGGTCGGCGTGTTGATCGGCATGTTGAGCGGTGCGTACATCGTCCAGCCGCCCGCGAAGGCACCGCCCTGGAAGAACGACACCGCGACGATGAGGCCGCTCGCGAGGTAGAGCCAGTAGCTCAGGGCGTTGAGCCGCGGGAACGCAAGGTCCTTCGCGCCGATCTGGAGCGGTACGATGTAGTTCGCGAAGCCGAAGGCGAACGGCGAGAGGAACCAGAACACCATCAGCAGGCCGTGGATCGTCACCGCCTGGTTGTAGTTGAGCGCGCTGAGGAACCCTCCGCCGGAGCCCCACAGCTGGATACGGAACAGCAGTGCGAGGACGCCGCCCAGCACGAGGAAGAACAGCGAGGTGGCGAGATAGAGCAGCCCGACGTCCTTGTGGTTGGTCGTGACGAGCCAGCGCCGGACCGAGGTCATCGGCGGGAGGTGCCCGCCCTCGTCGTGCGTCTCGGTGCTCATGCGCCGACACCTCCAGCGCTACCGGACGCCGAACCGCTCGCGGAGGCGTTCCCGGAACCGCTCGCGGACTGCACGTACGTGCCAGCCTCGAGCTGCTCGATTGCCGTATCGATCCCGATTACCTGTCCCTGATACCAGTTCTGATAGTCCTCGTTCGACATTGCGATCACCTGCGCGTTCATTCCGGAGTGGCCGGAGCCACACAGCTCGTAACAGGCAGCGGTGTACTCCCCTTCCTCCTCGGCGACGAACCACTGCTCGGACACCTCGCCGGGGATGGCGTCGGCCTTGACCCGAAGCTCGGGGATGCCGAAGTTGTGCCAGACGTCACCCGAGGTCGCGTCGATGTGAATCTCGCGATCGACGGGGATCCGGAACGTCCCGATCGCCCGGACGTTCGTCGAGACGTCCGAGGCAGCGACGGAGTCGTTGGAGGCCTCGTCCATGCGTGCGGCGAGCGCCTCCGAGTAGGACAGGCTTCCGTCGGATCTCGCCTCCCGTAACGCCGCCGCAGTTTCCTGCTGTCCGATCACCCCGACCGTGTCGTTGAGCTGGTCGCGGGGGATCGTCTCGTCGTCCATGTACTCGAACTCCCAGGCGAAGTTGTCCCCGACGACCTCGACCTCGACGCCGTCCTCGGGGACCTCGGCGCCGCCGGTCTCCACGTAGAGGAGCAAGCCGTAGGTCCAGGCGATCAGCGAGATGACGATGATCGCCGACAGCGAGAAGGAGAGGAACAGTTTTCGACCACCCTTGTCCGCCCCGGTCGGCAGTTCGCCGAGCTGGGGCCGCCCAACGTCGTAGTCGTGTCCGGCGCCGGCGCGATACTTGTACACCTTGTAGAGCGTGTACGTGACGACGACGGTGCCGACGATCGTCCCCAGGGCGAGGAAGACGAGGTAGATCTGCGAGAAGACGTCGACCCGCGTCATGCCGTCGTACCCGCTCTGGAGGAGCAGATCGACGGCGGCAGCCGGGTATGCGATGTCTGGTGCCACGTCTCTCCGAGGCTTTCGGGCTCACGACCTTGAACGTTTGGAGTTACGCGCACGACGCGCGGGCTCCGAATCCACGGGAAGGCCCCGATGTTACGGGCCGCCGAACGTGTTCGGAGCGGCTGTCACGAGCGGCCGACGATTCGGCACGCAGCCGTTCTACGACGCTGCTGAAGCGGGGTTAAAGCGAAAGAACTGAGTGCCTCCAGTTGGCCAGGCGGCCGGTTCGGTCGGTCACGAGTCGCCCCGGCGGACCCGCCCGCTGGGACCGTCGTTCCGCTGCGTCAGGTTGTGTTGGCGGGGCAGTCGCTCTCTTCGTTGTAGCAGCCGCAGTGGTAGCGGGGTAATCGGAAGCCGAGAAGGAGTATCGGAAGCCGAGAAGGGGTTAGCGGAAGTCGGGACGGGGTTAGCGGAAGTTGGGACGGGGTTAGCGGACCGACAGGACCTGCGCGTGGCGCGTGCCGCCCACCTCCAAAACGTTCTGCTCCTCGACGATCCCGGCCTCGATCGCCATCCCGACCGCGCGCTCGCCGACGAGGTTCGCGACGGTGGCACGGCGGAGGCTCGCGAGCGCAGCCTCGGCGGGGACGGCCTCGTCGCCGTAGAACTCCTCGGTCACGGTCAGCGAGATCTCGCCCTCCTCGAAGGACTCGCCGAGCACGTCGTCGTCGCAGATCGCGACGAGCAGCCCCTCCTTCGTCGATCGCTCGTTGCAGATCATCGTCCGTTCGTCCCCGTTCCCCCGGGCGTCCCCGGTCGGTCGATCGTCCCGGCGCTCTCGAGCGTCGTCGGCCATCACTCGATCATCTCCGCCTCCGCCTGCTCGCGGAGCTCCTGGGCCTCGTCGGCCAGTTCCTCGGCACGGTCGTACTCGCCGGCCTCCTCGAGCGCGCGGGCCTTCTCCTCGAGCAGCTCGGGGCTCCGCATCCCAAGGCGCTGGGCGTTGTCGAAGGCGTCGATGGCGTCCTCGGCGAGCCCGCGCTCGAGCAGGAAGAAGCCGCGGTTGTACCAGCCGCGGGCGAAGCGCTCGTCGGCCTCGACGGCGCGCTCGGCGTGCTCCAGCGCCTGGGCGGTCTGGCCGGACTCCCAGAGCGCGTACGCGAGGTTCGTCTCCGCGGACGCCTCGTGATCGGACGTACCGTCGAGCGAGAGCGCCTCGCGGTAGGCGCCGATCGCGGCGTCGTACTCCTCGAGTTCGGCGTGGGCGACGCCCTTGTTCGTCCAGGCCTCCTGCTCGACGGACTCGCCCTCGGCGTAGCGGGCGGCCCGTTCGAACGTCTCGGTAGCCTCCTCGAAGCGGTTGATCCGCACGTACTCGAGGCCGACCTCCAGCAGCGACTCGGCGTCGACGTTCTCGCTGGCGATCTGGCGCTCGTCGAGCGTGTCGGCGACGACCCGGGAGTCGACGGGGTCGACCTGGTCGGGATCCACGGCGAGTTCCGGCGGGTCGAGGTCGAAGCCCTCCGGAGACTCCGGCAGGCCCTGTCCCTCGGAATAGTCGTGATCCTCTCGGTCTGTCATTGGAGCGGTTTGGCGTCCGGCGATGTTAAGGGCTGCGTCATTTCTCTCGTCTCCTGAATGTCAAGGAAGACAGCTCAACGCAAGTGGGCAACGTTGTCGCGCCCACTAATGGTTCAAATCAGAAAGATGTCCGTGGCGTTGCAGGCTCTGGGTCGATGATCGGACGAATCGACCTTTGCGTGTGAGGCGGCCGAATTCATGAGGTTGAAATACACCGAAAGACACAGTATTCTGTAATCCCATAGATATCCGTATGCCCAGTATCACGGTCAACGTGGACGACGATCTCAAAGAGCGAATGGAGAAACACCCCGAGATTAACTGGAGCGAGGTCACGCGCCAGGCGATCCAGGACAAAATCGAGACGCTCGAAGTGATGGACGAACTCACCAGCGAGAGCGAACTCACTGAGAGCGACGTGCAGGAAATCGCGGACAAGATCAACGAGAGCGGGCGCAAGCGCGTTGACGAAGAATCGGCGTAGACTGGACGAATGAAGCTGGTCGTCGACGCCAACGTCGTCATCTCCGCACTCATCGCCGATTCGAAAACGCGGGAGCTCATTGTCACGCTCGAACCTGACCTGCTGACACCAGCGTTCGTCTCCGAAGAAATCGAGAACTACGAGGAGTTGATCGTCGAGAAGTCCGGGATGGGGCCGGACCGAGTGGCACAGTTTATCGACCTATTGTTCCAGTACGTCGAAGTCGTACCTGCTGCTGAGTTCTATCCGGCCATCGAGCGGGCAGATGACGCAATCGGCGAGACCGACCCCGACGACGTACTCTACCTAGCGTGTGCGATCGCCCGCGATGCGGCTATCTGGAGTGACGATTCCGACTTCGACGAACAGGACGTGGTCGAGACGTTCTCGACGAGCAATGTGATCGACTCGTTCGACACGATCTGACTCGGAGTACAGTTGCTCTCCCTTCTGATCGGTTTTGACCGTACGTGGATCACGTGACACCGACTAGCTCGTTCGACCATCGAACGAATCGACCGTTCAGGTGTGAGGCGGCCGAATTCTGCGGGCCCCATCCGGGATGATACACGCCGGGAAATGTATTCCTGATAGCCGCTCACGATCAAATCGACCGAGAGAAGTGCCAGTGGTGAGAGCCGATTCGCAGCTGAGGTCGAATGCCTGGCTTCCCCCAACGTATTTAGTATTCACTTCACTGACCTACGGTAACTGAATGGCGGGCGGGATTCGACGCCGGCGATTGCTCGGGGGCGTAGCAACGGCCGTGGGCGTCGCAGTGGCTGGCTGCTCGTCTGGCGGTTCCGACGACGATAGCTCCGCGGACGACACTGTCGCATCGGGAGGAGCTGAAACGTCGAATGCCGATGGCGGAACGGACTCCGACGGCGACGGAGAGGGCCCGTCGGAAGAGCCGCCTGCGGCGTATATCGTGGATCTGAAAGACGCGTCCGGGCAGAACATTGGGACGCGAAATACGGAGCAGACGTGGGACGATCACCGCTTCGACAGGGCAGCCCTCTACGAGAACTGCGTCTCGGAGTGGCACCAGGCCGCTGTCTACGATCAGGTGATTCAGGAGCTGGAGAATAACAACCAAGAAAAATACAACTGAAATAATCAAGGACTTTTGTTCTCCAACCATAATTCAACAGAAGGGTACGGCCACTGGGACAAAGAATGGTACTCAGAACTCACACAACTGGAACACATTATCGGCGACGCACAAAACGCAGTCAGGACACACCAAAGACACGTACACCCAACAGCATTCTCGGCCTGGAATCACAGATTCGCAGCAACAATCCAAGAAATAGCCAACACATTCAACCAAGAACTAAACCAATACCAGGAACAAAACAACGGAAAAGCATTCCGGGCAATATATGTTAATGAAAGTCAGCACGGCACAGCGATTGTCTACACAGATCTAGAAAATACAGACATAGACGGGGAACACCCATGGCAATTCGTAGACACAACCTCAGGCACAATTGCTCCTGTAACAGAAGATATCAACACCGGCGGAGTATTCAACCCATTTGTCGATGGCTATCAGCCGGAAGATCAGACCGGCCTCGGTTATGAACGAGAGAAAAAATCAGCTATCGGATCTCTGCAGGGTTTTATTGACCAAGATGCCGATGACCTGGATAACCTTCAGCGGAGAAAACTTGGCATCAGCAACAATCTTCTCGAAGAGATATTTAACGACCACATCCCGTCAGCAGGTTCGATCGGTCCGATACTGGACCTCATAGAGAAGGCTGCAGACGTTCAACTGGAAACCGGGAAACACATTCAAGCCTATGGCGAAAGCCTCGAACACTACCGTCTGGCTGTCGGAGATCAAGAACTCTACGACATGGGCATGACTCCTGGCTCAAACGTTGATGCGGAAGCTGTCGAATCGTATATTTCCGAAACTACGGGGTAGCGACCGCGGGCCAGTGACTTGCCGAGGCGTGGAACAATATAGGCAGAAGAATACCGCTTCGAGTCCGGTTCTACTAGTAGATTCCTGCTGAAGGTCTGCGTCACGAGAAAGCTAGCAGTAGATTCTATCCCGCCACGCAGCCCGAGGCTCCAGCCCTCACCCGCGGATTCCGCGTCGTCATCTCCCTCGATCGAGCAATTCGCGTGATTTTCCGCGCGCGAGGCGACTGCCGAATCAATTTTGACTGCGAAATTCCCCCGGAGAGAGCAGTAGCTGGCTGGTGAGTTCGACGCTGCAGAGTTCTCTGAATACTAGTACCTACGCATCAGCTACGCCGCCGAACGACCCGAGCGAGTTTGCTTCTCTGGAGCCACTCGTCGGAGAGACTGAGTGATTCATCTCGGTCGTTATACCGCCGCTCGTGGTCTCGTAACGGACAAACCAACTGCTGGTGGCAGTCAGAATTGTCCTCCACCCGCCCGATTCCTTTCTCAAGTGAGTGCACCCGATGTTCGAGACCCATCAGTGGTTGAGCCGCCGCTGACGCTTCGAAGAGGACCGCATCCTCATAGCATTCGCATCCAGAGTATTACTCTCAATAGAGTACCGAACGGACAACGGCACCGTTATCCGGGTACGAGCCATAGAAGTGGAAATGGTTCCCTCCAACAACCACGCCGAGCGTCAGCTGCCTCACAAGGCAACGCTCTATTGTCCGAACTGTTCACACGAAAGTCGCATCAACGGAGACTGGATCATCCACGTCCACGCCACCCATCTCGACTACGAGTGTCCCGAGTGTGGGCACGAAATCCAGTCTCGGTCGAGCAAACAGAATGTGATCACACCCGCATAAGGGAGCGACTCAGTTCGGATCCATCGATTGCCAGTTCGGTTGCCAGCAGGCGGGATTACTACACAGAAGGTTGTGAGTGGCTTCGCGCCCAGATTCGTACCCGACTGCCGAGCCAATATTTTGGATCGTCACCTCCACACCTGACGTTCGGATATAACAGTTCGTGCCGTACCAGTTGGAAGGCACATCTCTTGCAACGTCTTTCGGGGAGTGCTCGCCGGACTAAAGCGGTCGCTTCGCCCCGGAGAAAAAGGACTCCGATCGCTGCTCTCCGGTCAGAGGCAGACTCATTCGAGGTCGCCGGTGGTATAGATTCGTACCTCCTCGGCGCACAGTACGACCCGTTGGTCCCAAATGCGTGTGCTCAGGAAGACCGGGCGATCAGTCCAGTGGAGGGTTTCGAAGATGTCAGTACTGACCCAATCATCGAGCTCTGTCGGTTTGTCGAAGACATCGATATTGGCAGCGTGGAAGGCATTGATTACTGCCTCGGCCATTTCCTCATCACTGCCGAGAGAGTATGTCACTTGAAGGCCGGAGGTCCCGTCGTCAATCAACGGAATAGGGGCCAACCTCTATGGCAGTACCCTCATACAGATAACATAACGGTATTACACACCATGCAGCCGTGGTGGCAAATCACGTGAAGCGAGGGAGGGGGCCGGGGGAACAAGACCGACGGTTGTCATCGTGAGTTGGTGGGAGCCACGATCCACTCTCAGAATCCAGTGATGGAGATGTTGATTCCTCCGAGACGAAGTTGATCAACCACTTGCGAGGCTTCCTTCTCGACCTCCCCTTGGTACAGGGTTTTGTCGTTGTTCGAAGCCATCATTCCGAAGAGGGTTTCCTGTTTCTTCGACTACCGGAATCGACTGTTTCGTGACTATCTACTAGTAGATTCCTGCTGAAGGCCTGCGTCACCGATTCGACACCGAGCGAGGGGTCGCGTCGAAAAGATCGGGCTGCTCGCAGGGGATCAGTACGCGCGGAGGTCCTCGAGCACCGCTTCCGCCGAGCCGTCGGCGATCGCGTCGCGCGCCGCGTCGAGGCCGTCCTCCAGCGAGTCGACGTCGCCGCCGGCGAAGATCCTGAACGCCGCGTTCAGCGCCACTGCGTCGGCGAAGTGGTCCTCGCGCTCGCCAGTGACGACGGCCTCCGTGATCGCCGCGGAGTCCTCGGCGACGTCGTCGACCTCGAGGTCGGCTTCTTCGAAGTCCATGCCGTACTCGGCAGTCTCGATCTCGTAGTCGTCGAGGTCGGCGCCTTCCTGCCAGTCCGCGACCTTCGTGTAGCCGGGGCGGATGTCGTCGTAGCCCTCCATCCCCTGGAACATCACGACGCGGTCGGGCGTCCACTCCTGGCTCTCCTGGGCGGTCTCGACGATCTTCTTCGCGAACGCGAGGTGGTAGAAGCTCCCGAGGTGGACCGAGGCGTCCGCGGGGTTCGCGAGCGTCTCGATCGTGTTGACGAAGCTGCGGACGCCCATCTGGTCGCGGCGGTCCTCCAGGGCGTCGATGCCGGGGTTGAACGCCGGCTGGTAGTAGAAGCCGAAGCCGGTCTCGTCGACCATGTCGGCGCTTTCCTGGGGCTCGAGTTCGGTGCGGACGCCGAGTTCGTCCAGGACGTGCTTGTAGGCGTCCTGCTTCTGGGTCGGGACCCGGTCGCCGCTGTGGGCGACGACGGGCGTGCCCGCGCCGGCGGCGACGATCCCCGCGGCGACGCCGAGGATCGCGGAGCGACCCTTGCCGTCGTAGTTCGCCCCGCAGTCGACGGGATCGCACTCCGGCGCGACGGTGTCGACGCACTCCTCGTGCATGACGTCGACGTAGGCGCCGAGTTCCTCCGGCGTGTTGCGCTTCCAGCGGTTCGCGAGCCAGAACGCGCCGAGCGTCGTGTCGTCGGGTTCGCCAGCGAGGATTCGCTGGAACGCCTCCCGCGCCTGGGCCCGGTCCATGTCGTCGGCGGACTTCGGCCCCGAGCCGACCACTGCGGTCATCAGTCGCTTCAGGGGCCACTCGCCGAACTCCTGGGTCGCTTCTGCCATGCCCGCGCGTTCGTGGTTCGTCGGCAAAGGCCCGTCGTTCCCGCGTGAATCGCTGGACGAACGTGTTCGAACGCCGGGCGCGTTGCGGGTGGTACTGGGGGAGTCTTCCAAGAATCGCCACGCTCGAATTTCCGCGTCTGCGCGCGCTGGCGGTGAGCCGAGCGGTAGCGAGGCGAACCACGTCGGAGCTTGCACCGACGGCGATCGGTCGAGAACCGCTCGCCGGCGAGCGGCCGTCGCCAGCTAGCGTGCGAGCTTTCAGCCCAGACGTTCACGCCGACGGCCAGTCGGGATCGACGCCGACCAGGTCCGCGCTCACGTCCCACAACTGCTCCCGGACCGCGGGATCCTGCGCGTCGTAGTCCGGCGACTGCTCCTCGCCCTGATCGACGTACACCCCGTTTCGCTCGCCGTACTCCGGTGCCGCGAGGAGGTCGACCATCCGGTCGGCGCCGGTCTGGAGGTCCGTGCCGACGCCGGGGACCCACGCCACGAGCCACGTCAGCAGGCGCGAGCGCCAGGCGCTGCCGAGCCAGATGCGGGTGCCGCGGATGAAGCCGGGACTAAAACAGTTCGCGACGACACCGTCGGCCGCGGATCCCGCTCCACCGTCGTCGGGACCCATCCCAGCGGCGTCGAGGCGCTCTGCGAGTTCGACGGTGAAGACGGCGTTGGCGAGTTTCGATCGCGAGTACGCGTCGAGTCCGTCGTAGCCCGACTCGAACTGGAGGTCGTCGAAGTCCAGTTCGCCGCGGTACTGGAGGCCCGAACTCGTCGTGACGACGCGGGCTGGGCCGTCGATCGACTGCGCGCTCTCCCGGAGCCGGGGGAGCAGTTCGTGGGTCAGCAGGTATGGTGCGAGGTGGTTGACCGCGAACGTCAGTTCGACGCCGTCCGGGCTCTCGATGCGGTCGCCCCGGGCGAGGCCGGCGTTGTTCGCGAGGGCGTGGATCTCCTCGTAGCTCGCGAACAGTTCCTCGGCCAGTTCGCGGACGGCTGCCTGCTCGGCGAGGTCCGCGCGGTGGAACGCGACATCCCCTGCCGCGTCCGCCGCGGCAGTCTCGACCTCGCGGCCCCGCTCCTCGTCCCGGCCGACGGCGGCGACCATAGCGCCGCGATCGGCGAGATCGAGCGCCGCCCGGCGCCCGATGCCGCTCGTTCCGCCGGTGAGCACGACGGTCCGGTCGTCGAGGTCGGTGGTGCTCGTGGATGACACGACCGTCGGTTGCACCGTCATCGGCTAAGTCGCTTGGGCAGGCGGCGACGGAGTCAGTCGTTGAATGCGGGATCGACCCGGCTGCCCCGATATCGTAGGACGGGCGGTGACGGGGGCGACAGCGACGCGATTCCGGTCCCGAAAGCGATACACACCCCACTCACTTAGGCTGGCCAATGAGTGAGGCGACCGGGGACTGGCGGGCGTCGATCGACGACGTCGACGCGCGCATCCTCGACGGCTTCCAGAGCGGGTTCCCGATCGAAGAGCGGCCCTTCCGTGTCGTCGCGGAGGCCGTTGGCACCGACGAACAGGACGCCCGGGACCGGGTCGAGGCGCTGCTCGATCGCGGGCTCCTCCGACGGTTCGGCCCCGTCCTGAACCCGCCTGTGATCGGCGCGTCGACGCTCGCGGCGCTCAAGGTGCCCGAGGGGGACGGCGAGCGCACGGCAGTTGACGGGGAGCGAACCACAGGTGACGGCGACCGAACGGCGGACGGCAACGGGACCGCCGAGGACCGCTTCGCCGCCGTCGCCGAGGTCGTCAACGGCCACGAGCAGGTCAACCACAACTACCGCCGCGACCACGAGTGGAACATGTGGTTCGTCGTGACTGCGGGGTCGCTCGATCGTCGCGACGAGATCCTCGCGGAAATCGCCGAGGAAACCGGACTCGAACCGCTTGTGCTCCCGATGCTCACGGATTACTACATCGACCTCGAGTTCCCGGTGGTCAACGACGACCGCTTCGCCCGGGAGAGCGCCGCCGCGGAGGGCGTCGAGGCCACCCGGATCGCCGAGTCCGCCCGGGGCGACCTCTCGGCGTTCGACGCCGACCTCCTCCTCGCGATCCAGGAGGGGTTCCCCGTCTCGACGACGCCCTATCGCGACGTCGCCGCATCGCTCCCGGCCGAGCACGACGCGACAGTCGCCGACGTGCTCGCGGGGATCGAACGGCTCAGCGACGCCGGCTGCGTCAAGCGGATCGGTTGCATCGTCAACCACGTCGCCACCGGGTTCGACAGCAACTGCATGGTCGTCTGGGACGTCCCCGACGACGAACTCGACGATCGAGGCAGCGCCGTCGGGGGGCTCCCATACGTCACGCTGTGTTACCACCGGCCGCGACGGCCCGAGCGCGACTGGCCCTACAACCTCTTCACGATGATCCACGGCCGGGACGCCGACGCGGTCGACAGGAAGGTCGACGAACTCGCCGAGGAGTACCTTCCCGTCGAGCACGAGCGCCTCTTCTCGACGGAGACGCTGAAACAGACTGGCGCGCGATACGAGGCGTTGCTGGAGTAGCGCGGTGCGAGGCGTTTCCGTCCGTCAGCGTCGCTGTCGGAGTCGAACGGTTCCAGCACCAATCAGACACTGATCGCGAGCGCTGCCGTTACTCGTCGGACGTCAGATAGAGCAGCGGCGCCAGTACGAGCAACACGAACCCGAACAGCCGCCACTGGTACGCAGACGCGCTGATCGGCGTGATGACGAAGAGCGTGCCGAAGAGGCCGGCGTTGAGTGCGAATACCTTCCGAGACTGCAGCGGCAGGATGGCGAGGACGGAGAGGACGAACCCGACCAGAATTGCGTGGCCAATGTTGTAGGCCAGCAGGAAGTCGTTCATCCACTGGAGCGGTACCGGCGTCATTCCTGCTCGTATCTCCCCGAGTTGCACCCTTGAAAGTTCCGTTCCGGCCCCGGGATCGGCTGGTTCCTGGGCCGCTGGTTGTGGCGGCGCCGTCCCGGACGTGTCCCGGCAAGCGGGCCGACCCCCAGGATACGGGGGCATGCAGTGCGACCGCTCCCGGTTCGACAAGGAGCGGACGCACGGAATCCCATGGAGCGTGTGACAGTGGGCGTGCGTCCATCCGGATTTGGTGACGAGCACGTTTATGCCTGTTGTGAGGTTGGAGACCCGCTAGCGTCCGATTTCGGCCGATTGGACCTGTCGAGTTTCCGATGGGCTGGCGCCCACCACGCTCCGCCAGCCGATCCGTGACGGCACGTTTTTCTCCCTCCATCCCGCACCGACGCCAAATGGTAGATCCGACCTCGGACCTCGGGGAGGACGTCGATCCCGAGGACGCGCCGACCTGCGAGACCTGTGGCGATTCAATCCTGCAAGACCCCGAGCACGTCGTCGAGACGTGGGTCGAGGACGGGACCGTGCAATCGCGACACTTCTGCAGCCAGGACTGTCGGGACGCCGCGTAACGGCGGACTGGAAGCGGGCCGAACCGCTCGGGGGAATCAATCTGTAGAACAGGTGCTCAATCCGACGAGCCCTCGGCTTCCTCGCTCCGTACGGCGTCGCCGAGTCCGTCCAGCGGGCGGTCGGGGTTCGCGCGACGGGCCTCCGGCGACAGCCCGAGCTGGTACCCCTCGGGATCGGCCTCGTCGCGGAGGTGCGTCCGGCCGCGGTGGACGTGCACCTCGCCTTCGAGGTGGAGCCGGACGGCCTCGAGCAGCGCCTCGGCCTCGAGGGGCTGCCCGCGGCGTTCGAGTTCGTCGGTGCTCGCACCGTCGGGCACGTCGAACACCCGCTGGGTGATGATCGGGCCCTGGTCGAGGTCCGTCGTCACGTAGTGGGCCGTCACGCCACCGACGCGGACGCCCTCCTGGCGGGCCTGCTCGTAGGCTCTCGCTCCGGGGAACGCCGGTAGCAGACTCGGGTGGATGTTGATAATCCGATCCTCGTAGCGGAACACGACCTTCGGGGAGAGGATCCGCATGTACCGGGCCAGGACGATCAGGTCCACGTCGTACTCCGCGAGTAGGTCGAGCAGTTCGTCCTCGTCGGGCTGGCCGCTCTCGCCGCCGACGTCGTGGAAGGGGACGCCGTGGCTCGCCGCGAGCGGTTCGAGGTCGTCGTGGTTCCCGATGACGACGGAGACCTCCGCGCCGAGTTCGTCGTTCGCCCACGCGTCGAGGAGCGCTTCGAGGCAGTGTGACTCCTGGGTCACGAGGACGGCGATCCGTCGCGTCGCCCGCTCGGAGGGAAAGCGAACCTGCACCTCGACGCCGAGGTCGTCGCCCAGCTCCGCGAGGTCCGCACGCAGTTCGTCCTTCGTGCACTCCATCTCCGAGGTGTCGACGGTCATCGACATCCGGAAGAGGCCCTCCCGGACCGCCTGATCGAGGTCCTCGATGTTGATGCCGTGCTCGAAGAGGAGCGTCGTCGTCCGCGCGATCAGTCCCGTGTCGTCGTCTCCGATCACCGTGATCTCGGTGAACTCGCTCGTCATCGCTGCCACCTCCGCGTCGGGACTGTCGGCTGCATACTCGTTCCGTGGCAGGTCGGCGCGCAAAAGACTTCCCGTCTGGGCGGATGCTGCATTCCAGCGGTTTCACTAGCGAGAGCAGCATCCGACCAGTTCACTGAATCCGTCCCATAACAGAATGTATTTAGGGCAGTTACCCATGCAACAGAGCATGTCCGACCGACGCGACCGGCGCAGTGTTCTCCGCGCCGGGCTCGCCTGCTGTTCGTTTGGTCTCGCTGGCTGTCTCGATATCGTCGGTGACAGCGGTGACGATGGAAGCTATGCAGACGGTGAAGCCGACGACACCTCGGAACCGCCGAACGGGACCGATCCCGTTCCGAACGGCACCGACGGAAACGGGACCGACGGTAATTCGAGCGATCCAGGTGACGATGATCCGCCGGAACCCGATCCCGATCCGGTGACCAGCTGGCCGATGCAGCAGTACGACGCGCAGAATACGGCCGCCGTTCCCGCTCCATCGCCCGCGGGTGCCGAGTTGGATTGGCAATTCGAAACGGACAGCGGAATTCGGTCCAGCCCGGTCGTCGCCGACGGCATCGTCTACGTCGGTGACAAAGATGGGACCGTCTATGCCGTCGGGGAAGACAGTCAAACCCACTGGAAGGAATCAGTTTCAGGCGATAAAATTGACTCCACCCCAGCAATATACGACGATCTTCTGATCGTCCCGTTCCAGACCCATCTCCAAGCATACGACCGATTCGATGGCACCGAGCAGTGGCAGTATCCCTCCGAGTATGGCGTTGGGGAATTGACCGTGGCTGATGATTTGGTGATCTTTGGAGACACGACTTCCCGGGTGCAGGCAGTAGATGCGAAAAGTGGCGAAGGGGAATGGACGATGCCAAGCGGTGTGTACGGCAGTTCGTATTCTGAACCTCCCGCGGTGCTTGCCGGAGAAGTCATCATTCCTCGATCGCAGGGTGCCGAAAACGACTCACACGAACTCTCTGCAATCGATATCGAGACGGGTCACAGACGGCCCCTCGTACGGACGACAGATTACGACTTCCAAACTGGCGTTTCCGTCTCCAACGACCGAGTGTTCGTTGGCGCAAACGATGGGGTTCATTCCTTCGATTCGAGCGGTACAGAGGTGGGTGTCTTTCCCACAGATCGACCGATCGAGTCAGGTCTCGCTATTTCGGATGGAACCGTTCTCGCGATGTCAACCAATCAAAATTCTGGGACACTGTACGCTCTCGACCCATCGCTTGGGCACCAACAGTGGTCCGTCGAGACAAACAACTCGGTCAACACAGGACCGGTCATCAGTGGAGATTGCGTTCTCTGGGGCCACTATGGGCCAGAAATCGATAGCACGTTGAAAGCCGTCGAGATAGCAAATGGAGAGAGCGCGTGGTCGAAGACCTTGGATGAAATATCTGAATACCATCAATGGGCAGTAGCCAGGCAACGCCTCTACGCGGCTGGCTCAAAAGGATTCATCGTCGCATTGCAGATACAGTAGCGTCGGGCGTCCACTCGGTCAGTAAGCGAATACCGGGGAGTTCCCGAAATGTGCGGACTCATCCGAGGGCATATCGCCAATATGCTCGGGTACGTCGCCGATAGTCATCTCCGGAAATTCGGCAGATATCGACACCCTGCTTCGTTGACCCCGTCCATCCACGACGCTCACAGTGACAGACTCCGACCCATATGATCCGTCTGGGACCGGAACAGTCAGAATCCCCTCTGCATCTTTATCGAGAGGGCCGGTACCACCAGCCTGTGCTCCAGAGATCGATACCTCTAGCGACTCGACAGGATTGTATCGATCTTCGACATCGTACCTGATTGCGATTTCCTCCTCGCCCTGCGATAGGACGGAAGCATTGAGATTTGGCGCCGGATCCACGAGCACCCGCCGCTGCAACACGGACGCCTCACTCACGTTCTGCACGTAGTCCTGCGAGCTCACGTTGCTCGCGTCGTGATCCGCGTTCGCCACCGTCTCCGAAAACGTCACTTCGAGATTCGCCGACACGATGTTCGGCCCCGGCGAGAGCGGCGGCCGCAAGCGCGTGTCCGAATCGAAGTACCCGCCGGGTGCGCTCTCACCGTTGACCGTCCACGTGCTCTCGGTCACGGAACCGCGGTCGTTCGTCCGGACCACGTACGGCGTGCTCGAGTAGCGCCAGCCGCCGTCAGTCGAATCCGGCGCCCCTGTCACCAGCGCCGGCCCTTCGATCCGGGGGTAGTCGCCCGACGGCCCCGAGGGCGTCCAGGTGCCACCACCGCCCGGCGCGGTCCAGGAATCGCTCACCGTCTGATTCCACGAGTTCGTCACGACTGCACGATACGTCGTCCCGGGCACGACGTACGTCGAGCGGTTGAAGATCCCACCGTTCTCAGGCAGCGTCCGGTTGCTCAGTTCCCGATCGCCCTGGTACCAGGTGATATTCTCCACGTCGGCGTCGCCGGGCGCGACGGTCGCGGTGAGATTGCCTTCCGCCGCAGTCGCATTCGGCCCCGTCAGTTCCACGCCGAACCCACCGCGGGGCACCGTCGTCACGTACATCGTGTCGGTCTGCCGACGACCGTCGTCGTCCTCGACGGCGAGCAGCACCTCGTACTCGCCGAGTTCCGGCGCCTGAAAGCTCGCGAGGCTGCAGTCCGCAGAATCACAGTCCGGCGTGATCGTCCCGCCATCGGGCGTCGTCACGTACCAGACGTACTCGACGATCTCGCCGTCGGGAGCGAACGACTGCGAGCCGTCGAGCAGCACCGACGCGTTCCGCTGGACCTCCTGGTCCAGTCCAGCCTCCGCACGCGGGGGCTCGCCTGCTGTGGCGTCGGCCGGAGCAATTGCAGCGCTCACGGGCGCTACCACCGCCCCAGCGACGAGGAGAAGCACCAGACTGAACGAAAGAACGTCCGTTTTTCCTTTCATCTTATCGTGTAGAAGATTAACTCCCTCATCACTATTTAAAACTGTTCGACTCGGCCCATTCCCGGGGTTTCTTGCAGCAACCGAATCAGGCGCTAGCCAGAGATTCCGTTCCCGCCTCACCTGTACCGCCACTCAGGCCGCGCGTGCGCGCCTCTCGTCGAAACGCATTTGCGGTCCCCCGCGGTAGCAGCGCCTATGCAATCGACCCCCGCGCTGCTCGGCTTCGATCCGCTGTTCTGGATCCTGGCAGCGGTCCTCCTCGGCTTGATCTTCTTCGGGTTCCTCCTCTTCCGGCGGACCGTGATGGGCTTCAAAGAAGGGATGGACGACGCGAACCGCTGACTGCGGTCGCTTCGAAGCGGCTCGAACTCAGTCCTGAACGACGTCCGCGACGAGCGACAGCGCCTCGTCGACGTCGGCTTTGTCCACGTTCCGGTGGGTACAGAAGCGCGCGGTCGTCTCGTCCATCGTCGTACAGGCGACGCCGGCGTCCGCGCAGGCCTGCTTGAACGCTGCCGCGTCCTGCGCGGCGTCGCTCACGTCCACGAGGACGATGTTGGTCTCCGGAGCGACGACGTCGAGGCCCGGAAGGTCCGCGAGACCGACGGCGAGTCGGTCCGCGTTCCGGTGATCGTCGGCGAGCCGGTCGACCGAATCGAGGGCGAGCAGCCCTGGCGCGGCGACGATCCCGGCCTGGCGCATCCCGCCGCCGAGGAGCTTCCGGTTGCGGCGAGCGGCCTCGACGAACTCGGCGGATCCGGCGAGCATCGAGCCGATCGGCGCACCCAGCCCCTTCGAGAGGCATACCATCGCGGAGTCGACCTGCCGTGTGAACCGCTCGGCGGGCACGTCGTGAGCGACGGCGGCGTTGAACAACCGGGCCCCGTCGAGATGCACCGGTACGCCGAGGTCGTGGGCGGCCTCGGCGGCCGCGTCGATCCGCTCGGGGGCAATCGCGAGCCCGCCCCGCCCGTTGTGAGTGTTCTCGAGACTCACCAATCCCGTGCCGGCGCGGTGGACCGATTCCTCGACGTAGCCGGATTCGATCGCCTCGGGCGTGGGGACGCCGCGCTCTCGGCCGTCGCGGCGGACGGTCTCCTCGAACGGCCGGGTCTGGAGGCCGCTGTGGAGGGCGAGGCCGCCCACCTCCCAGTTGAAGACGTGCGCCTCCCGATCGACGAGGATCTCCTGACCGGGTTCGGTGTGGGTGCGGATCGCGATCTGGTTGCCCATCGTCCCGGTCGGGACGAAGACGGCCGCCTCGAAGCCGAGTCGGTCGGCGACCGCGGCTTCGAGTTCGTTGACGGTCGGGTCCTCGCCGTAGACGTCGTCGCCGACGTCGGCGTCCCTGGCAGCGTCGCGCATCGCGTTGCTGGGCGTGGTGACGGTGTCCGAGCGGAGATCGATCATGCCAGAGCGTTGGCAACGGGGCCTGATATAGCTGGCCTGCTTGCCGGCATCCGGCGGCCCGCCAGGACCACGATACACGGTACCTCGTCACAATTTAGCACTTCAGGCTGGAGTTCGTCGGTTCGAGCATGTCGCGACTCGCGACGCACTACGAGGCGCTCCGGGAGCGATTCGGAAACGGCCGGATCGATCGCGACTCGGCACCACACTGGCTCGGTCCGCTCCGACGCCGATTCGTGGCCGCGGACGGGGCGAGCGTCCTCGAGTCCGCACTCGATCGGCCGACGCTCGCGACGATGGGCGTCGGGATGACCGGCCCGCCGCACCTCGGCACAGTCGGCCAGCTCCTGACTGCGATCGAACTGCAGGAGGCCGGCCTGGACGTGCAGTTCGTGCTCGCGGATCTGGAGCCGTACCACGGCGGCGGAGACATCGAACGAATCGGTCGGCTCGCGGAGCGCTACCGCGCGTTCGCACTCGACCTCGGCTTCGACCCGGAGCGGGGTACCCTGCGGACGCAGTCGGAGGCGACGAACGCGATGGCGACCGGACACCGAATCGCCCGGTACTACCCGACGGAGCAGGGAGACGCCGGAGCGGACCGACCGAGGACGGACTGGGAACGTGCGGTCGATGCAGCGTACGAAGCGGCACCCGGAGACGACGCTCCGGCACCGACCTCCGCTGCCGCAGACGCCCACAGCAGCGTGCTCCACGGCGCGGACTTCCTCCACCCGCTCGTGGAGGGGAACTACGAGCAGCTCCTGCTCGTGTTCGGGGCCGACGAGTCGGATCTGCTCCCCTGGGCGCGTTCGTTCCGGGACGACGCCGGCATCTCGGGGCGCATCGGGGGTCTGTTCACCCGGATGGTGCCCGGGTTCGAGGGCGTGCCGAAGCAGTCGAAGTCCACCGACGCCGGGGTGTCGCTCGCCGAGGCGCCCGCGGCGATTCACGAGCGGATCGCCGCGGTACGGGATTCGGCGGACCCAACCGACTCGACAGTCTTTCAGTCGATGTGCCTCGCCTCGCGGTACGACGCGGAGCGTCTCGACGCGCTGGCGGAACGGTACGAGGCGGGCGGCGAGGCGTGGGAAGCCGCGCGACGCGAGTACGCCGAGTACGTGGCCGGGCTGGCCGAGCGGTGGCACGCGACTGCCACGTGAAGCGATCGTATCGGCGCGCAATCGGAACGGGTTTCACCACCGAAACATCACGATCCTCCATGGACCCGCGCATTCGGGAGCACGCCGAGATCCTGATCGATCACTCGGTCGGACTGGAGGAGGGAGACAACGTCGTCATCAGCGCGCCGCCGGTCGCTGAGGACCTCGTGGTCGCGCTCGTCGAGGTCGTCGGTGACCGCGGCGGGAAGCCCCTGACGCTCCTGGGGAGCGACAGGGTCGGCCGGGCGTACCTCAAATCCGCCGAGGAGTTCGAGACGCCCGAGCACACCCTCGCGATGGTCGAGGAGAGCGACGTCCACATCTCGGTGCGGGCCAACGAGAACGTCACCGAGACGAGCGACGTCGACCCCGAGACCAACTCCGCGCACACCCAGGCGATGATGCCCGTGCGCGAGGAGCGTCTCTCCAAGCAGTGGAACCTCACGCAGTTCCCGGCGCCCGCGAACGCCCAGCTCGCGGAGATGAGCACCGAGGCGTACGAGAACTTCGTCTGGGACGCGATCACGAAGGACTGGGAGGCCCAGGCCGCCCACCAGCAGCAGATGGTCGACCGGATGGACGACGCCGACGAGGTCCGGATCGTCTCCGGCGACACCACCGACGTGACGATGAAACTCGGCGACAACCCGACGATCAACGACGACGCCGAGCACAACCTCCCGGGCGGCGAGGTCTTCACGGCGCCGATCCCCGACTCCGTCGAGGGCGAGGTCCTCTTCGACCTGCCGCTGTACCACCAGGGCCGCGAGGTCGAGGACGCCTATCTGAAGTTCGAGGGCGGCGAGGTGGTCGAGCACTCCGCGGCCAAGAACGAGGAGGTTCTCACCGAAGTCCTCGAGACCGACGACGGCGCGCGCCGCCTCGGCGAACTCGGCATCGGGATGAACCGCGACATCGACCGTTTCACCTACAACATGCTCTTCGACGAGAAGATGGGCGACACCGTCCACATGGCGGTGGGGCGGGCCTACGGCGACACCGTCGCCGAGGGCAACGAGCAGAACAAGTCCGCCGTGCACGTCGACATGATCGTCGACATGAGCGAGGACTCCCGGATCGAACTCGACGGGGAAGTGGTGCAGCAGAACGGGACCTTCGTCTTCGAGGACGGCTTCGAGGGCTGAACTGCGTCCTTTTCGTTTCTGAGGAGCCGCGTTTGGTTTCAGTTTTCTTCGAAAGCCCCGACTGCTCCGGTCGCGCGGCTCGCTGTGCGCTTCGCTCCCTCTGGTCGCTCCAGTACTTCCTTCGCCGTGCTTCCCGGAGCGGTCGGCCCCTTTCGATGTCCCGCCCACCGCGCCTCGATCCTCTCCAACCTTCTGCACCGGAAGACGGTCCGGCTCGCTCCGCTCGCGGGCTGCGACTTCCGAGCCCTCGCTCGCTTCGCTGCACTCGCTGCGGTGCCTGAGGCGAAGCCACTGACTTGCCGGATCTTCGATCCAGCATCGCTCGGCCCTCGCACGGTGTCGCGCGACTGGCTGCTCGCCGGAAAGCGGCTCGCAGCCGGCGGCAGCGCGCCGACGTGGGGCACCGGGGTTTCGCGCAGCGTGGACCATTCACCGCGTGCGGTCAGGGGCTTCCAAGCTTTTCGCTATCGCGGTAATGGACAAATTCGATCCGAAAGCAACTCGTCCTCAGTTCCCTGCGTGTCGATCCGCCCTCGACGGCGGCGGGATCTGCTCGCCGTCGGCGAGGGGATCCGGCCCCGAACGAACGGAGCGATCGGACTCCTCGTTGACGTGGGCGTAGCTGTCGGGATCGTTCGCGAGCGGATGGGCCGGATTGACGTCGCTGTCGATTCGGGCGGCCCGAAAGCCGCCGAAGCCGGCGATCCGGGCGCGAATGCCTCGCCAGTGGTGGGCGGTCGCTGGCGGGAGCGTCACGTCGGGGAACGGATCCCGGGTGCGCGAGCCGTCGGCGAGCACGGTGGCGTTGACGTTGGCGGCGAGGTCGTCGTGGTCGATCAGGACGCCCACGCTGGAACCCCGCGGCACTCGCGCCGCCAGCACGTCGAGCCCGAGGTGGAGGGCCCGATACTCCGCGACGTTGTTGTCGGGAGCGGCGTCGGGGAGGGAGAGTCGGAGCACCCGATCGCCAGTGCGGGTTTCTGCGACGACGCCCAGCCCACCGCCCATCTCGCGAAAGGACCCGTCGGTCGCGAGGTAGTAGTCACGGTGGTGTGTTCGCGGCGGATGAGCAATGTGCGGGGTGGGTGAGTCGTCGAACAACTCGCGCAACGCCGGCCGGCCGTGAGCGGCCATGCCTCCGTTTGTAGCGGTTCGAACATGAATGCTTGGGTGGATCGGGCCGTCGCTGTCGGCCGATGCGGCCAGCATTCTCGTGGCGACGCCCCGATCGACGGCCGACGCGTTTCGGACCGAAACGGTTTGAACACCCCCGCTCGGACCTTCGAGCGTGTCCGCACGACGGAACGCGCTCCTGTTTCTCGCACTGGCTGCCGTCTGGGGATCGGCGTTCGTCGCGATCACCGCCGGGCTGGAGTACTTCCCGCCGGTGCTGTTCGCCGCGCTGCGGTACGACGTCGCCGGCATCATCATGCTCGCGTACGCGTACGCAACGACCGACCAGCCGCTTCCCCGTGGCCGCGACCAGTGGGCAGTCGTCGCGGTCGGGGCGGCGCTCCTGATCGCCGCCTACCACGCGCTGCTGTTCGTCGGGCAGCAACACACCACGAGTGCGACGGCGGCGATCGTCGTCAGCCTCTCGCCGGTGCTCACGACGGGATTCGCACGGATCGCGCTTCCACAGGAACGGCTCACGGTGGTCGGCCTGTTCGGGCTCGGCCTCGGCCTGGTCGGCGTGGGGCTCATCGCGCGCCCGGATCCCGACAACCTCCTCGCACCCGACGCGGTGGGGGTGCCGTTGATCGCGGGCGCCGCCGCGGCGTTCGCGCTCGGGAGCGTCCTCACCCAGCGAGCCGACACCGAACTGCCGACGATCACGATGGAGGCCTGGGCGATGCTCGGTGGCGCGCTCCTCATGCACGCCGTGAGCCTCGCGATGCCCGGGGAGTCCCTGGCCGGCGTGACGCTCACCGCGGAGGCGCTGCTCGCCATCGGCTACCTCTCCGTCGTCGCGAGCGCCGCCGGATTCTTGCTGTACTTCGCCCTGCTCGATCGGCTCGGTCCGATCGAGGTGAACCTCGTCTCCTACGTTGCGCCCATCGTCGCCGCAGTGGTAGGGTGGCTGCTCCTCGGCGAGACCGTCGACGCGGTGACGGTCGCCGGCTTCTGTACGATCGCCGCCGGGTTCGCGCTGGTCAAGCGACGTGCGCTGGCCGAAGAGGTCGTGGCACTCCGGTCGTTACTGCGGGGCGAGAAGCGGGAGAAGTCCTGAGACGTCGGGAGGACCAGCGAGTGGCGGTGCTCGTGAGTCGAAGGAACGGAGCCGCAGAAGATGGCGAGGGCCCCAGCGCTGGGTGGCGCGTCGGCGCCTCCTGGCAGGGGTCGGCCGAGCGAACTCGAACCGCGAGCCCGCGTGGGGCCACCCGGCGTTGGTCCCGCGTCCCAGGGTGGATGCGTTGGGGTTCGGGAGCAGTCGTGAAGCTGTGCGTCCCTCGGAGGGAGGGGTCAGTTTCGTCCGGGAGAGTGAGAGTGTCCCAGCGCGATGGCGACCACGTTGGCCGCCAGTAGCGCGAGGAACACGGAGAGTTCGGCCTCGGTCTCGAGGCCGGTGGCGACGAGCGGCACGTAGAGGAACGGGAGGGCGATCGCACTCCAGAACCCCGCGGCGCGCACGGGGGTGAACACGTGGCGTCGCGCGGTCTGGAGCACGGATCGGGCGCGCTCGTCGAACGATGCGTCTGCACCGTCGGAGGGAAGTTCAAGGTGGGATGGGGGACTCGACATCGTGGGCACCTCGCCTATTCACGACCAGAACGGCGACCATCATATAACGGGCCGAGCGTTGGGTCGTTTTCGAGTCGTTTTACGCGAGTCAATCCGCGTATACCGACGTTTTACGAGAGCCACAGCGGCGTGGAAACGTTTTATCGAGCAAGCTAACGGCACGAATCCGGAACTGCACGAACGTTCACTGGCGTCGGTCTGCGCGACGATCCCGTCGAGACTCGCGTTCCAGGCTGTCGACGCCGGTCGAGCGCGCGATCGGCGACGGGGCGGGTCACTCCTCGACGTCGATCGTCGCCTCGATCGACCCGTCGCTGCCCCGGACCCCGACGACCAGTTCGTCGGGCGCGTCCGGCGCCGTCGTCTCGAAGGAGAGCACAGTCCGGTTCCCCGGAGCGAGCGAAACGGTTCGGTCGGCGACGGTCTCGGCACCGGCCTGGAAGCGGAGGGTGTCGGTCCCCGCCTCGGGCCCGCGGTTCGTCGCGCGGACCTCGATCGAGAACGACTCGCCCGGGGCGACGGACGCCGGCGCGTCGAGGAGGTCGAGGTCGATCGTCGCGTTCGGCACCGTGATCGTCTCGGCGGCGGACGTGAACGTCTCCGTGGGCGTGTCCGGAGCGCTGGCGACGATCTCGACCTGCCCCGGAGACGCGACCTCGACGGTCGCCGTGCCGTTAGATCCGGTCTGGACGGACTGGCCCGCGACCGTCACCGTCCCCTCGATCGGCTCGCCGGTGTCCGTCCGCGTGACCGTGGCGGTGACCCTGCCACCGTCCGTGATCGCCGCCGGTGCGACGGACAGCGCGAGCGGGACCTCCCGTCGCTCGACCGTGACCCGCGCCTCACCGGGTGCGAAGGAGACGGCAGGCGTCTGCGCCGCGGTCGCCCGGATCGTCGCCGTGTCGGCCGCGTCGAACGGCACCGCGGCGCGCCCGTCCACGCCGGTCTCGATCGTCCGGCTGCCGACGGTCAGCGTCGCAGCGACGGGCTGGTCCGTGTCGGCCCGCCGGACGGTCGCGGTGACGGACTCGCCGGCGACGATCTCGCTCGGAGCGACCGACACGTCGAGCCCGACGGTTCGGCGTTCGACCGCGACGGTTCCCACGTGGGCATGGTAGGTCTCGCCGCCGCTGTCCTCCCGCGTGCCGACGACGATGAGTCGGCCCGCGCGATCGGGGACGACGACGGACTGCGAACCGTTGTGACGCTGGATCCCACCGGCGGGGAGGTGGTCGCCCTCCGCGACGAATCTGGTCGCGATCGACCCGCGCACCGCAGTCCCGATGTCGTCCCGGACGAGCGTCAGTGCGATCGGCTCGCCGGCGGTCGCCACCGAGCGATTGGCTCGCACGGCGAGTTGGACGGGTCGCGGTGCGACCGAGATTGCGACCTCGTTGCTCTCGCGCGTCGAGTCGTTGGCACCCGGTGCGGTCGCCGTCGCCGACAGCTGTCCGGCGCGGTCGATCAGGACGACGACCCGCCCCGACTCGTCGGCGGCGTAGGTCGCGCCGCCGATCGAGACGCTCGCGTTCCGTGCGGGCGTGTCGTTCCCGTCGGTGACGGTGAACGCGACGGGTTCGCCGATCTGTAGCTCCGACCGGTTCGCCTCCAGCGAGAGGGAGGTCCCATCCCCGCCGTCGTCGCCCGTCAAAATGTCGATGACGGGGAAGACGCCACCCCCACCGCCGCCGGAGAGCGCGGGACCGAACGTCGCGCCGCCGACGAACAGCGCTGCTGCGACGAGCGAGATCACCAGGAGGAGCAGGACGGTCGGGTCCTTCCACGGCGAGTAGCCCGGGCCGGCACGGACTGGGCCGAGCAGACCACCGCCCGCTGGCTCCGACGTTGGCGACGATCCCGGAACGGGACGGGGCGCTGCCCGTCGGTCCGCTCCCGGTTCCACGATCGTATCGCCACTGCGCACGATGGCGGAGTTATAGCCGGAGGGGCAAAGCCATGCGGGCCGAATCCGGGGTCTGGACGGGAAATTGGCGGCCGTCCGGGCGCGAATGTCTGCTGCTCGGCCGTCCGCCGGGTGCGTGCGGTTCGACCGTCCAAGGGTTTCGCACGACTCGATCATCCACCGCAGCTCCGCTCGATTCGACGAGCCACCATTGGGCGGGACTGGAAGGGGACGACCGGGAGGGGGCTTCCAAGGCGGTTTCCCTGCATTCCTCGCCAGAATGTTTCACCATTGCGTCTCCAATGGCACGATCACGAACACCTGGCGGGCGAACCACTATACGACTCGCCTGCTCACCCCAAATCATGCAGACGCTCCTACTGGACAGCGACGCGGTCGCGGCAAACGCGCAGATGCCGGACGTGATCCCGGCGGTGGAGGAGGCGTTCGCCGCGGACGATCGCGGCGACGTGCAGATGCCCGCGAAGTCCTACATCGAACTCGAGCAGTACAACGGCGACTTCCGCTCGATGCCGGCCTACCTCGACGTCACGGGCTCGGCGACGGCCGAAGAGTGGGACGCCGCGGCGGTCAAGTGGGTCAACGTCCACCCGGACAACCCATCGGACCACGATCTTCCCACTGTGATGGGGACGCTGATCTACTCCGATCCCGAGACCGCGTACCCGCTGGCGATCATGGACGGGACGGAGCTGACCCTCCAGCGGACGGGCGCGGCTGCGGCGGTGGCGACCGACCACCTCGCGATCGAGGGCGCGACCTCGCTTGGGATCGTCGGCGCCGGCGTGCAGTCCTACTCGCAACTCGAGGCGATCGCCGAGATTCGGCCGATCGAGACGGTCGTCGTCTCGGACGTCGACGACGCACGGGTGGCGGCGTTCGTGGAGGCCTTCGGCGACCAGTTCGACGTCCGCGGCGGCTCGATCGAGGAGGCCGCCAGCTGCGACGTGCTCTCGACGGTGACGCCGGTGCGCGAGCCGATCGTCCCCCGCGAGGCGCTCGGCGAGCACACCCACGTCAATGCGATCGGCGCGGACGCGGCGGGCAAGCAAGAGCACGAAGCGCAGACGCTGCTCGACGCCAAGGTCGTGATCGACGACTACGAGCAGTGCACCCACTCCGGCGAGATCAACGTACCCTGGGCCAGCGGCGAGTTCGGCGAGGACGATCTCTACGGCGAGCTGGGGGCGATCGTCACCGGGCACGTCGAGGGACGAACGGCGGACGATGGGATCACGCTGTTCGATTCTACTGGGCTGGCGATTCAGGACGTGGCTGCGGCGCACGTCGTCTACGAGCGGGCGACGGCCGATGGCGAGGGGACGCCGTTCGACCTGCTCGGGCTGGACTGAATGTGGGTTCTGGGTTTTGCGGGGCCGACTTTCGAGTGACTGATTCCTTGGAAGCCCCCGCCCGCTCGACCAGCCGCGGCTCGCTGCGCGCTTCCCTCAGTCGCTACGCTCCTTCGCTCCAGTGCTTACTTCGCCGGGGGCGGATCGACCGGTCGGCCCCTTCCAGTCCCACCCGACTGCACCCTCATTCCTCCCCAGCCTTCTGCGCTACTCGCGTCGCTGACGCTCGCTGCGTTGCCTGAGGCGAAGCCTCAGACTTGCTGGACCTCCGGTCCAGCATCGCTCGGCCCTCGCACGGTGTCGGCGATTGGCCGCTCGCCCGCGGGGGGCTCGCGGCCATCGCTCAGCGCGCGCCGAGGGGGTCCACCGGAGATTCGCGATACTACCCAAACACAATGGGCGGGGCTCCGGAAGGGGCCGACCGGTCGCGTTCGCTGACGACGCAAGGACCGCAGGCGAGCGTCAGCGAGCCGAGGACCACAGCGAGTCAGCGGGCGCGAGCGGGAGGGGGCTGTCGCGGCGCAAGCCGCGACGTCGGGAGATCGGAGATCTCCCGGAATCCGTAGGCGGAATATTCAGTTACCCCTCCACGATCCCTCCCTGCCATCCCTAGCCACAGAATGAAAAGCTATAGCACCGCCCAACCCCGAGACTGGGCCATGACCACCGGAGAGCCGGAGCCACAGGAGCGCCGGTTCGACCATCGCGAGATCGAACCTGCGTGGCAGGCGGCCTGGGACGACGCCGACGTGTTCCGCATCGAGGACGACGAGACGGACCCCGAGTACGTGCTGGCGATGTTCCCCTACACGTCGGGGAACCTGCACATGGGCCACGTGCGGAACTACACGATCACGGACGCCTACGCCCGCTTCGAGCGGATGCGCGGCGAGTCGGTCCTCCACCCGATGGGCTGGGACTCCTTCGGCCTGCCCGCGGAGAACGCCGCGGAGGAGCGGGACACGAACCCGCGGGACTGGACGCTGTCCTGCATCGACTCGATGAAGGAGCAGTTGAACCGGATGGGCTTCGGGTACGACTGGGAGCGGGAAGTCACGACCTGCGACCCGGACTACTACCGCTGGAACCAGTGGTTCTTCCAGCGCTTCCGCGAGGAGGGGCTGGTCGACCGCCGCGCCGAGGAGATCAACTGGTGTCCCTCCTGTGAAACCGTGCTCGCCGACGAGCAGGTCGAGACGCCCGACGGCGACGCCGGCAGCGGCGAGGGCGGCGTCACCGGCGAGGGGATCTGCTGGCGCTGTGACTCCGTCGTCGAGACCCGCGAACTGGACCAGTGGGTGTTTACGATCACGGACTACGCCGACGAGCTGCTCGAAGCGCTGGACGACCTCGACGGCTGGCCGAACAACGTCCGCGAGATGCAGCGCAACTGGATCGGGCGCCAGGAGGGCGACTCGGTCGAGTTCGAGCTGACGACCGGCGATTCGGTCGAGATCTTCACCACCCGGCTGGACACGATCCACGGCGCGACCTTCTTCGCGATGAGCCCCGGCCACGAGGTCGCCCAGCGGATGGCAGAGAACCCCGAGGAGTACCCGGAGGTCGCCGAGTACGTCGAACGCGCCGAGGCGCTGGGCGACGACGAGGAGCTGCCGGAGACCTCCGGCGCCTTCACCGGTGAGTTCGCGACGAACCCCGCGACGGGCGAGGAGATCCCGGTCTACGTCGCGGACTACGTCCTCGAGGACGTCGGCACCGGCGCGCTCTACGCGGTCCCGGCCCACGACGACCGCGACCACGCGTTCGCGGAGGAACACGAGATTCCGATCCAGCAGGTCGTGGAGCCCGCGGCGGACGCCGATGCGGATCCGGAATCCATCGACGTGCAGGAAGCGGCCTACACGCCGGATGGAATCCTGATCAACTCCGGCGAGTACGACGGCCTGGAGAGCGCGGCGGCTCGCGAGGAGTTCGTCGACGTGTTCGACGGCGAGCACCGGGTCGAGTTCCGCCTGCGCGACTGGCTGATCTCCCGGCAGCGCTACTGGGGCACGCCGATCCCGATGATCGACTGCGAGGACTGCGGGTACGTTCCGGTCCCCGAAGACGACCTGCCCGTCGAGCTGCCGGAGTTCGTCCACACCACCGGCAATCCGCTGGACGCCGCGGAGGACTGGAAGCACGTCGACTGTCCGGAGTGTGGCGGCGACGCCGTCCGCGAGACGGACACGATGGACACGTTCGTCGACTCCTCGTGGTACTTCCTGCGCTACTGCTCGCCGGACCTCGACGACGCGCCCTTCGACCACGACCGGGCCAGCGACTGGATGCCCGTCGACCAGTACGTCGGCGGCATCGAGCACGCCGTCATGCACCTGCTGTACGCCCGCTTCTTCACGAAGATGCTCGACGATATGGACCTGCTGTCGGGCACGCGCGAGCCCTTCACCAACCTGACGAACCAGGGAATGGTGCTCGGCGAGGACGGCAACAAGATGTCCAAGAGCCGTGGGAACGGCGTCTCGCCCCAGCGGATGATCGACGAGTACGGCGCCGACACCGCCCGGCTGTTCACGATGGAGGCCGCCCAGCCCCAGAAGGAGTTCGCCTGGAGCCCCGAGGGCGTCGAGTCCGCCCACCAGTACCTTCAGGGCGTCTACGACCTGGCGACCCGCGTCGAGGAGGGCGCCTTCGAGGATAGCGCCGACGGCGATGGCGAGGGCGTCGCTGCGTACGTCGAGCGAGAGACCGACGCGACCGTCGCCACCGCCACCGAGGAGTACGAGGCGTTCCGATTCAACCACGCCCTGCAGTCGACGCGGGAACTCGTCTCCCTGCTGCGCCGGTACGCCGACCGCGACGACGCCACCCAGGAGCCGATCGAGCGCGGGATCGACACGGTCGCGCGCATCCTCGGCCCCGTCGCGCCCCACGTCACCGAGGAGATCTGGTCGCTGCTCGATCGGGACGGCCTGCTCGCCGAGGCTTCCTGGCCGGACGCCGAGCCCCCGGCGGACTACGAGATCGAGGCTCGACTCGTCGAGAACACCCGCGAGGACGTCCGGGACATCGTCGACGTCGCCGACATCGAGGATCCCCAGCGGATCGAGGTGGCCGTCGCGCCCCAGTGGAAGCACGACGCCATCGAGATCGCCACGAACGCAGACGGCGACGTCGTCGGCGCCGTGATGAGCGACGAGGACCTCCAGCGCCACGGCAACGAGGCCGCCGACTTCGCGAAGGACCTCGCCGGCAACGCCGAGGCCATCGACGAACAGCTCTCGCCCGAGGGCGAACTGGCCGCGCTGGAGCGGGCCGCGTGGCTGCTGCGCGACGAGTTCGGTGCCGACGTGGAGATCCTGTCGGCGGCGGACGCCGACGACGACCTCGCGTCGAAGGCCGAACCCGGTCGGCCCGCGATCCACATCGAGGAGTAGCGGTCGAACGGTGTCGTTGGAGTCGTCGTGAGGGACGCTCCCTCCGAAAGCCCCGATCGCCTCGCCAGATAACAAGCCGTAAGAACGCCAGCGCGCTACGGGCGGAGTAATGACGGTTATCGCGACGGTCGGCCTCCCGGGCAGCGGCAAAGGGGAGGCGGCCACCCAGGCCGAGGACCTCGGCATCCCGGTCGTCACGATGGGCGACGTGATCCGGCAGGCGTGTCGCGACCGGGGGCTCGACCCCGCAGAGCACCACGGGGCGGTCGCACAGGCGCTCCGAGAGGAGAACGGCCCAGGCGCGATCGCGGAGGCGTCACTCCCGCAGATCGAGGCGCACCTGCAGGACGAGGACGTGGTCCTCGTCGACGGCGTGCGCAGCGGCGTCGAGGTCGACCAGTTCGAGGAGGCCTTCGGCGAGGACTTCGTGCTCGTCTCGATCGAGGCGCCATTCGAAGTTCGGAAGGATCGACTCACCGAGCGCGGCCGAGACAACCTCGACGGTGAATCCCTCGAGGACCGCGACGAACGCGAACTCGGATTCGGGATGGGCGAGGCGATGGAACGCGCCGACGTCCGCATCGAGAACACCGAGAGCCTCGAGGCGTTCCAGGAGCGGATCCGCGACGTGATCGAGACCGAGATCGACGGCGATCTGGGGGCTGCCGCCGGATCGGGGGACGGCACCACCGTGATTGACGAAGGGGGCACCGAGACCGACGACGACGCCACGACTGACGGCGGGAGGTCACCCACCGACGACGGAACGTCCCCGACCGACGGCGCCGTCTACAAGGTCGACGTCGAGGTCACCGCGCCGGTGTACCCGACGGAGGTGACCGACCGGGTCGCCGACGCCATCCACAACCTCTTCCCCGAGGCCGAAATCGAGCATCGCGAGGGTGAACTCGCCGGCACCGCCCACTCGATGGAGCGCTTCTCCGAACTGCTCCACGAGCGGGAGATCCTCGACACCGCTCGCGATCAGTTCTTTGCGAACCGTCGCGGCGACACGGTCAGTTTCGACCTCAAGAAGCAGGCCGCCTTCGAGGGGCTGGTGAACTTCGCCGTCGGCCAGCCCGACGAGGTGGGCGAGCTGCACGTCCGCGTCCGCGTGGACGAGCCCAGCGTCGAGGCCTACGTCGATCACGTCGCGCCGCGAACGGAGGACGGTCGGCCAGTGGGTTCGGAGTGATCGGTGCCCATCGAACGGTGGACGATCCTCTCGGACGGCGACCGCCTACCGGTGCTGACCTGTCGGCCGTCATTTACTTACCTGCAGCTAGTCTCTGTTACCGAACGGATAGCAACGCATGGGACGGCGACGACCGAGTCGATCGCGGGGCGGAGTCTCGCGGCGTCGGTTCCTGGTGGGAGGACTGCTGAGCCTCGGGGGCGTGTCGGTCCTCGGTGGCACGCAGGCCTTCTCACAGACCGACGCCACGAGGGGCACCGCCGTGCAGACTGCGGGCGACCGGAACGCGCTCCTCGGCGTCGATCCAGTCGCGTCCGTGCAGACGGGCACCGATGGGCAGGACCTCGTCACGCTGACGAACAACATCGACGCCGTCCTCGACGTGACGATCTCGCTCGACGATCCCAGCCAGGGGAGCGTCTCGCCGAGCACGGCCACGATCGCGAGCGGCGCGTCGACGACGATCACCGTCGACGTCGCCGCTGACAGCCCCACTGGCACCGACGCGCTCCCGTTCACCGTAAGCGCCACCGACGGCGGCGACTTCTCCGTCTCGCTGACCCGCACGGTGGACGTCGAGGCCGGGCCACAGCTCCTCCGGCACGTCGCCGACCAGTCCCGGAACAACACGGCCCAGTACACGGTCCAGTTCGACGTGAACGGCGTCTCGGACTTCGATCGCGTCGAGGTGTCGTTCGTGAGCAGAGACAACAACTGGGCGTCGGGGTCGAGCACCGCGACGACGCCCGAGGGATCGGTCTCGTACTCCGAAGGCGGTGCGATGGGCGACACCTACGACATCACCATCGACGTCTACGACACCTCGGGCTCGATCGTCCTCTCCGAGACGGTTACCGACGTCGCCGACGGCTCGAATCCGAGCGGGAACGACGACCTCGGTGGCCCGAACAGCCCTGAGCTCGATTCGTTCAGCCTCCAGGATACGACCAGGCGGAACTCGACCGACTTCGACCTCGACTACGAGGTGTCCAACCTCACGAACTTCCAGGAGGTCAGGGTCACGTTCGAGAACCGGGACAACAGCTGGGCGACCGACACGAAGACGGACACCAGCGCGCCGACGGGCAGCGTCTCCTACTCCGCCGGCGGGACGCAGGGCGATACCTACGAGATCACCGTCGCCGTGGTCAACGACAGCGGCATCACCGTCGATTCGGGCTCGATCACCCACGTCTCGGGGAGTTCCAGTTCCGCTAGCTGGCCCTGAGCGGTTCTGCCCTCGCCAGCCCGGTCGGACTTCAGATCACTGCACCGAGAGCGTCATCTCCACCGGCACGGGATCCTCGCGGCCCGAGACGTTCAGTCCCTCGACCATGAGCACGACCGTGACCGACTCGCCGCGCATATCGACCTGCTGCCAAAAGTAACTCCCCGCGCGGAACTGCCCGAGTTCGACGCCTGCGGTCTGCCCGCCCGCGATCGTCGCGTTCTGGTCGAGGTCGTACTGTGGAGCGTTAGCACCGATGCTGAGGCCGTCAGTTTGGTCGAGATTCCCGGTAGAGCTTGCTGGGATCGTGAGTTCGTCGCCGCCGCGCCTGACCCGACTTCCGGCAGAAGCATCGGCGATGTGTATGCCGGTCACGGCGACAGGGTCGTCGCCCGTGTTCTCGAGGTCATACGTAACGACGCTGTTTGCACCGAAGAATCCCTGAGTCGCGGCCGGTTGGCCGACCACCTGCAGATCGATTCGGGGATCCGTAATCGGGATCGGGTCGTCAGGCGGATCGCCGTCGCCGGCCCCCGCGCCGTCGCAGTTGAACGCGACGTTCTGGACGGCGATGGTGGCTCCCTGAACCGATACTGGATCACCGCTTCCGTCGACCGTGATCCCGACGGTCGCGTCCGTAGCCGTTCCCGATACCTGCTGGCTACAGCCGAGCCGAATCGGGACGGTGCCGTTCGTGGCGAGCTGTCCCGAGAAGTCGCCGTCGTTGCTGACCTCGAGGACGGCGTCGCTCCCGCCGCTCCAGTCGATCGACGCCACTCGCGCGTCGACGGTCAGCGGATTCCCCACGCGGTTCGTGACGTTTGCGACGGTCGCGTTGACGACCGTGTCGCCGAAAATGCCGTCGACGTACTGGATCTGGGTGCCGTCGTACGCCTGCTGGAGCCCGAGCTGGGCGTTCGGATTCGCTGCAGCGTCCGCGGAGACGCGCCGCTCGGCGTCGATCGAGTCGAACCCGAGCGTCGGCGCGACGAGCACCGCGGCTCCGAGCACGATCAGGGCGAGCCCGAGGCTTCGCAACCGGCGTATCCGCACAGCACTCCCACCAGCTATCCATGTGATACCCAGACGCTTACGTGTTCCTGCCCCTCGTCGTGCGGACCCGTGAAGCGACGGAACCGTCGAGAACCTCTCAGGGTGGCCGCTCGCGGTCGCCGAGTCGATGCCGCCGACTCGTGTAGGTGTGTGCCGCCGCCGACACCGCAAAGAGGCCGACGACGATGCCTGCCCAGCCGATCGCAGAAACCCCATCGCTGGGCAGAATATCGGCCCAGACGCCGCCGAGCACCGCGAAGCCGACCGCCGACAGGCCGAGATAGTAGATCCCCCAGGGAATCTCGCCCTCGGGAACGATGTCCATGTAGACCTCGAGCTTCCGGGCGTCGTCGGTGAGTTCGACCTCGTGGTCCTCGTAGGTGATCATCCCCGCGTCGGCGAGCGTCGGCAGGTGCGTTTGCTGGAGGGAGGTGTAGACGCGCTTGCGCTCGTCGGAGGAGAGTTCGTTCACCTCCTTGTCGAGTTCCCAGGCCGCGACCGTCTCGGCGAGGTCCGACGTCGTCACTGGCTCCTCTGCCTGCTTGCAGTAGTGCAGCGTGTAGCGCCGTCGGTGGTTCGAGAGCAGGTCGAACACCTCGTCCCGATCCGGGCCGTTCGCGCCGGCCTCGCTCGTGGCCACTGTGGTTTCAGGGGAAGCTTGCCCGACACAAAGTAGTTCCGGCCCGATCCGGAGAGGGCGGCGGGATTCAAGCAGTGCTTTCCACGATTTTGGCTGCAATGCGGCGGTATCAAGCCCACCTTGTAGCCGTTCAAGCGGCTCAATACGAAGGGGGAGGGGTAGTATGGTCAGGCTACACTGCGTGGACCGGGGGAGCGACCACGGACCGCGTGTGACAACCCAAATACGATCCAACCATGCAAGCAACTCGACGAAACGTCCTGGTTATCCTGGGCGTACTGACGATCGCGGGCGGCGCACTGTTCGGTACTGGCGCATTTACGCAAGTGGAAGCACAGCGTAGCGTCGACGTGAGCACGCAGGGCGACGCGAGCGCCCAGCTCGGTCTCAACATCACGGACGACAGCCTCGCCGGTGGTGGCCAGACGATCGAGTTCAACGAGCAGGACCTGAACCAGAACGCGACGACGCGGTACGACGCGTCGTTCGTCGTGACGAACAACGACGCGTCGACCACGATCAATTCGCTCACCATCGAGGACGGTAGTGGAAACTCGTTGGTCGGTAACACGTCGCGTGTGATGTACTTCGAAACCACCGGCAGCACGCCCCTGAACTCGGGTGGCGGCTCGATCACCTACGACGTCGTCTTCGACACCACGAACGGCGACATCTCCGAGGCGCCCAACGAGATCACGATCGTCGCGCAGAACTAATCGGCGATCCGCGGGTAGCTCCCCGTTTCCTGGGCGACGTACCGGCAGCAAACCGACGCAGACCGACTCCAGATAGATGTACTCCCGGCTCGCACTGGTCGCGTGCGCACTCGCGCTCGTAGCGGTGCCCGCGATCGTGCTGGCCGGCGGGGCAGGCAGCGCTGACGGCGGGCCCGGAACCGCAGCGGCGACGGTCGACACGCCCAACGGCTCGATCATTTCTCTCTCGCCGGCGACTGGTCCGAACGGCCAGTACGCCAGCGTGAACGGCGACGACGAACTCGAGCTGGCGTTCGGCGACCTGAATCGGAACGCGACCACGACCGCCGATAGCGTCTTCGTGATCAACGTCACGGCAGCGTCGCCGGTGGCGCTCCGGATCGAGGACGACGCGCCGGGGGTCGGCTTCTACTGGGCCGGAGATCCTGCCGCAAACGCGAACGAATCCCGGACCGTCCAGCCCGGCCAATCCGTCGCCGTGGGCGTTCGAGCCGACAGCGTCGGCGCGATCGACGACGGGAACTTCACAGTCGTCGCCGAGGAGCCGAGCCAGACCGGCGGCGGCGGTGGCGGCTTCTACGTGCCACCGGAGGACGACGGCGACCTGACCGTCGTCGACGCCGACGTCTCGCCCCCCGAGATCGCGGTTGGCGAATCTGCGACGGCGACGGCGACGGTCGTCAACGGCGGCGATTCGACGGCCAGCGGGACGGTCGAACTCGTGATCGACGGGACCGTCGTCGACCAGCAGACGGTGACTGTGGCGGGTGACGGCAGCGAGACCGTCAGCTTCGATCGCACGTTCCAGCAGACCGGCGAGTTCGCGGTTGCAGTCGACGGGCTGGATGCCGGCACGGTGACGGTCTCGGCCGGCGCCGAGGCGAGTGGCTTCAGCGTCGCGAACGCCTCGCTCTCACCGAGCGTGATCCAGCCCGGTGACGCGACGACGATCACCGCGAACGTCACGAACCACGACGGCGCGGCCGCGTTCTTCCGGGCGGAGCTGTCCGTCGGCGGCGTCGTCGTCGAGCAACGGCCCGTGCGAATCGGGCCCGGCGAGACCGTGCAGGTGTCATTCGAACGGACGTTCGATCGTCGCGGGGGCTACGAAATCGTGATCGGCGGGACCGAAGCCGGAACGCTCCGGGTCGAGGACTCGGCGACGACCTCGATGCGGCGGTACGGTAGCGAGTACGGCTGGCTGCTCGGCGCGGCGACGGTGCCGACGATCGGCGGCGCGTTCGTCGCGGCGCGACGACGGCGGCAGGTCCTCGACGACTGAGTCTTCCTCGGCGGCCGAGCGTGCTTCGGTGGCCGACCGTTCCTCGGTGGCTGGACGTCGTCGTCCGAAAGAGCGTCCGCGTCCGATAGAGCGCTCCGCTCCACAACCCCGCGTTTCTCGTGCCTTCTAGATCGCGGGAGGGAGCGGTGACGCCGGCAGCGACGCCGAAAGCTTAAGGCGGATGGGCAGCGTGGTGAAAGTGATGGATGGGGACCCCGAGGAGGGGATGCTCGCGTGGGACGAGACGGTGTTCCGTGACGAGCGCGTCTTCGAGATCGACTACGTGCCAGAGACGTTCGCGCACCGCGAGTCCGAACTCGAGAATCTGAAGTACGCGCTCCGCCCGGCGGTGCGGGGCGCGCGGCCGCTGAACGCGCTGGTGCGTGGCCCGCCAGGGACCGGGAAGACCACGGCGATCCACAAGCTCTTCGGCGAGCTGGGCGCCGCCGCGGACGTCTCGACGGTGCGGGTGAACTGCCAGGTCAACGACACCCGCTACGCCGTCTTCTCCCGACTCTTCGAGCACGTCTTCGACTACGAACCGCCGGCCTCGGGCGTCTCCTTCAAGAAGCTGTTTCGCCAGATCACCGAACGGCTCGTCGAGAACGAGGAGATCCTCGTCGTGGCGCTCGACGACGTGAACTACCTGTTCTACGAGAACGAGGCCTCGGACACGCTGTACTCGATGCTCCGGGCCCACGAGGAGCAGGGCGGCGCGAAGATCGGCGTGTTCGTCGTCTCCTCGGATCCGGACCTCGACGTGATCGACGAGCTGGACGGCCGCGTCCAGAGCGTGTTCCGGCCCGAGAAGGTCTACTTCCCGACCTACGGTCAGGCAGAGCTCGTCGACATATTGGGCGAGCGCGTCGAGCGAGGCTTCAACGAGGGCGTCGTCGGGCCGGACGTGCTCGACCGCGTCGCGGACCTGACCGCCCAGAGCGGCGACGTCCGGGTCGGCCTGGACCTCCTGCGCCGTGCCGGCCTCAACGCCGAGATGCGGGGCAGCCGCGAGGTGATCCTCGAGGACGTGCAGGAGGCCTTCGAGGCCGCGAAGTACGTCCACCTCACCCACAGCCTCCGGACGCTCTCGGACTCGGAGGCCGAACTCGTCGAGGTGCTCGCCGAGCACGACGGCGAGCAGGCCGGCGCCGTCTACGAGGCGTTCCACGACGCCACCGACCTGGGCTACACCCGTTACTCCGAGATCGTCAACAAGCTCGACGAGCTGGGCATCGTCGAGGCAGAGTACGCCGATCTCGAGGGCCGGGGACGCTCCCGCGAGCTCACGCTGGCCTACGACGCCGACGCCGTGCTCGACCGGCTCGAACGCTAAGGCGCCCGACGCGAGGACAGCCTACCAGCTTCGAACCGACGGACTGCATACGCTTGTTTACCGACAACATACCACACGGATCGGGGGCTTTTTAGCTGTTGTCGAGTAGACAGATACGTGCCGAAAGTTGCGTGTCCGGAGTGCGATCGCCAGATCGCGATGCACGAACTCGAAGCGAACACGGTAACGGAGTCCGGGGGCTTCTCGACGAGCTATCGATGCCCCTACTGTCGCGGGTCGATCGAGGACGTGGCCGACCATCTCGCCTGAGCGGGGCCGGCGGCCAGATACCACGCCGCGGTCGCAGGGAGCGCCGCGGCGCGTCCGAAACGGTGATACTGGATGGACCCCTGTAACGGGTAATGCACTCCGTCGTCGAACTCGCCGGCTCGCTGCTCGCGGCCGTCGCGTTCACCCTCGCGGGACTGTTCGTCGAACTCCAGAGCGTCCTCAGCTTCGCCGGAGGCGAGATGAGCACCGGCACCTGGTTCGCGGTGCTCGGCATGTTGCTCCTCTACGCCGGCGTCTACCTGCTGGGCTACGAGCGCGTCGTCGCGCAGCACGTCGCGACCGCCGAGTAGCGCTGACCGAACCGCGCGAACTACTCGCCGCCGTCCAGTTGCTCGGCGATCGACGCCAGCGAGTCGTCGGGCGAGGAGGCGGGCGCGTCGTACACTGCCGAGTCACCCGGCGCCCGGAGCCCGTAGGAAAAGCCAGCCTCGATCACGTCGAGGTGGACGGTCCGACCGACGGAGAGCCCGTGCTCGTCGATCCACTCGCGGAGTCGGTTCTCGCCGTCGCCGGGCGAGCGGACGAGGTCTGGCGTGTCGAAGACGCCGGTCGCGCGGGTGCCGCCGCCGTAGGCTTCGAACCGGCAGTGCCGGGTGTCGCCGTCGAGGACGAGTCGGACGACCTCGCCGGCGGGCACGTCGCCGTCCGTGCCGGTGTCCACGTCGTCCGGAAGTTCGATCGCCGGGCGGTCGATCGCGCCGTGGCCGACGAGGCTGGCGTCGATCGTCTGGAGAGTCTCGGAACGAACGCGGTCCATGGACGGCGGTGGGCACGCAGCGCGCAAAACGGTGGCGAAGCGGGATGCGGAGAGATCGTCGGCGACAGCATCGATCCGACCGTCACCGCTAAGCGATCGGAGCCGAAAGGGCTGCCAGTGTCGCACTTCGCGTACCCGTGTCCGGACTGCCGGTCCAATACGGACCTGCACGATCCGGACTGCTCCTTCGGCGGCCGCTCGCGCTCGGAGATCGAGCGCGCCTACGCCGACGTGCTGGCCGTGCTCTCGACGGGGCCGCGGCCCGCCACGGAGCTCCGGCGATCGGCCCCGGGCGAGTGGACGCCGCTGCACGACGGCGCGCTCGACCGGCTACGCCGCGAGCACCGGGTGCGCGAGGACGGGGACGCCCTGGAGCTGCTGACGCCCGAGGAGCGCACGGAGGCCATCTCGACCCCGACCCACGAGCCGCTGCGGACGGTCTACGAGCAGGGCTCGGTGCCGGGCTGTCACGACAACGCCGTCTTCGCGATGATCGCGTACTACGAGATGGTCGGGCTCTCCTGGGACGAGACGAAAGAGCGCGTCGTCGAGTGGCTCGAGGAGAGCGGCGCCTGGGCCCGCGGTGGCTTCGAAGAGGACTCCCCCGCCACGCTCGTCGAGGACAAGCGCCACGTGTACGAGCAGGGCTACGGCTGGAAGGAGAAGGCGACCGCCGCGAAGCGCGTCATCGAGCGGCGGGCCTGATCGTCGGGTCACGCGGGCCGAGATCAGGCGACACGCGGAACGAGACCGACTGCTCCCGAGCTACAGCCAGGCCGCGTCGGGATCCACGAGGTGCTCGGGGTCCTCGCCGTCGAGTGCCGCCAGCACCTGCCGTGCGACGGTCTCGTTGAGATCGCGCCGGGACGCCTCGGAGTACCAGGCTGCGTGCGCGGTCGTGACGACGTCGTCGCGATCGAGCAGCGGCTCCTCACCCGGTGGTTCTTCCTCGAGGACGTCGAGCGCGGCGGCCCGCAACTCGCCAGCATCCAGGGCCTCGCGCAGGGCGTCCTGATCGACGATGTCCCCGCGGGCGGTGTTGACCAGGACGGCGTGCTCCGGGAGCGTAGCGAAGACGTCCGCGTCGATCATCCCCTCGGTCTCCGCGGTGAGCGGGGCGTGCAGCGAGAGGACGTCGGCGTCGGCGGCAAGGTGGTGGAGGTCGTCGACCTTCTCGCCGCCGTGGGATTCGATCTCGTCGGCGTCGACGTACGGATCGTAGGCGAGCACGTCGAGGTCGAGGCCGCTGGCGTACGCGGCGGTCCGACGGCCGATCCGGCCGAAGCCGACGATGCCGAGCGTGGCCTCCGGAAGCCGCGGGACGGGACGCCCGACCTCCCAGTCCCAGTCACCGTCCCGGATGGCGCGGTCGCGCCGAGGGATCGCCTGCCAGACGCTCGTGAGCAGGCCGATGGCGTGCGTCGCGACCGCTTCGGTGCCGTAGGCCGGGACGTTCGTGACCGGAATCCCGTGCTCGGCGGCCGCCTCGAGGTCGACCGTGTCGACGCCGGTGCCCGCTCTCGCGATCAGCGCGACGTCCTCAGCGTCGGCGAGCACGTCGGCCGTGACCGGCGACTTGTCGTCGAGCACGAGGACGGCGGCGTCGGCGAGCGCGTCCGCGACGGCGGCCTCCGTCCTGGTGTGTCGGGCTTCGATCGCTGCGCGATCGCCGAGCTCCCGTTCGAGCAGTTCCGCGTCGATGATCTCCGTGTCGCTGTGGACGACGGTGGGCATTCTTGCCTGGGAGTTGGACCCTGGGGTCCTGAGACTGTGGGTACCGGCCAGGGAAACGAGCGGTTCGAGCCGCTGGCGCGCGATTCGCAGCGAGTGCGAACAGCCTGGAAGCCCCTCCCGCTCTCGCTCGCTCACTCGCTGCGCTCCTCGGCTCGGTCGCGCCGGGAGACTCGCTCCGCTCCTCTCCCGAGCCCTGTCTCACTTCGCTCGACAGGACTCCGCTCCTTCACCTGCGGTGCTTATTCCGAAAGACTTCGCTTCGCTCGTCTTTCGACGTTCGCCTCGCTCCGCTCGGCTCACCTTCGTGAGCGAACGCGACCGGTCGGCCCCTTCCAGTCCCGCCCGATAAGAGTGCGGAGGCTCGCGAAGCCCGCTGGAACGCCGAATCGATCGCGTAGGAGTCGGAGGCGTGCCCACGAACCGCCGACCTTTTGCGGCCATCGGCCCGAATGCGGCCATGACCGACGCACGTGCGGAGTTTCTGGCGGGCGAGCGGCCCGACGACGTCGCCCTGTTTCTGAGCGAACGGGTGCTCGACGACCCGGCTCCGCTGCTGGAGTACGGCGAGGAAGTGCCGGGCGGCGTCCTGCTCGTGATGGACGGCGAGACCGGCCGGAGCGTCTTCCAGTCCGCGACGGAGATGGACGCGATGGGCTTCGCCGGCAAGGCGATGAAGACCGAGGGCGAGATTGCGCGGGACCTGACCGACGCGACCTGCCCGAAGGCCGACGACGAGGAGACGCCCGACCCCGAGGAGCACCAGCCGCGATTCGTGTTCGCCTTCGCCGAGGAGGAGAACCCCGAGGTCGGCGGGCGGTACGCCGAGGGCGACGTCATTCACGCCTACGCCCACTGCAGTTGTGGCGCCGCCTTCTCCCAGAACTGGGTCGCCGGCGAGCGCGGGGAGACCTGATCCCGGGCGATCGATCGGGGCGGACCCCCGGAGAAAGACCTAACCCCGGCGCGCGCCGCCCACCGAGTATGGGTATCGAGCAGTTCCGGGTGCAGATCGAGGAGGCAAAGCGCCGCGCCGCCGAGGCGGAGGACGAGCAGGTCGCGGACCGATATCGCCAGCACGCCGACCTCCTCGAGAGCGTCGAGTCGATGCTCAGCGCCCAGCAGCGCCTCATCGACCGGAAGAACGAGTCGCTGGAGGCGCTGACCGGACTCCTCCTCACCTTCCACGGCCAGTACGGCGAGGAACTCGACGGCGAGGCGGCCGACCAGCTCGATCTGATCGCCGAGGCCGCCCGCGACGTCAAACAGAGCATCGAGAACGAGCAGAAAACCGTCGACTAGCGCTGCATCGGCCGGCGACCGAGACCGTCTCGGCGGGCAAGGATAGACAGCCGCCCGCTGCGTGACTCAGCAGGGATTGATCGCTCCGGTGTACATCTCGTACACGTCGCTGTCGGCGACGTTCTCGAACTGTAAATTGCCACACGAGAGGACGCCGCTGTCGGCCTTCGCGATGCCGTGGCCGGCGCTGTTGCGGATCGTCGAGTTTCGGATCCGGAGTTCTCCGTTGTCCTCGCCGCCGTAGACGAAGATGGACGCGTGGGAGTCCCAGTTCCCGGTCCAGAGGCCGTTGCCGGCGTTCTCGACGACCACGTCGTCGAGGCGGTTCTCGGAGGCGGCGGTGTTGACGCTGATCCCCCGCCAGTTCTCCTCGGCGTCGGCGGCGTCGGTGAAGGTGATTGGGTCGGCACCGCTGGCGTCCGCCGTCAGGTATCCCTCCGGCACGTAGATCCCCTTCTTTGCCGCGGCCTCGACCGTGGTGCCCGGCTCGATCGTCAGGCCAGCGTGGCACCGGCAGTGCCGCGTCAGTCGGTAGGGCACGTCGAGGGCCGCCCAGGTCGCGTCCGCGGTGACTCGCGTCGAGGACCCCGTCGCGCCGACGAGCACGTAGCTCCCGTCGTTGCCCTCGAAGGACTGGCTCGCTGCCACGCCGTCGACGAGGTCCGCACTCAGCCGCATCGGGACGGCGTTGTCCCGGAACGAGCAGCCCTCGACCGTGAGGTCGGCGCCGTCCTCGCCACCGCCGTCGGCGGTCAGCGCCGTGACGGCGTTGCGTTCGAACGTGCAGTTGCGGATCGTGACCTGGACGTCGGCGTTCTGGGCGTAGACGCCGGCCTTCGAGCGGTCGGCGCCGTGCCACAGCGAGTCACCGGCGCCGTCGACGACGACGTGCTCCAGGAGGTTGTCCGCGGAGACCGTGTTGACGAACCGGAGCCCCTGCCAGGTCCCGCGGCCGCTCTCCTCGCCCCGGACAGTGATCGGGTCCTCGGCGGTGCCCGGAGCCCTGAGCGTGCCGCCGTTGACGTCGAGCCCTTTGCCCGCCTTGAACTCGATCGTCGTACCAGGGTCGACCGTCAGGTACGCTTCCGTCGTCAGATTCTTCGTGACGTAGAAGGGGACGCCCGGGGACTGCCAGATCTGGTCGGTCGTGATCGTATCGCCCGAGCCGGTGCCAGCCGCCTTCACCCGATCGTCGTCGTTGTCCCGGACGACGTTGGAAGGTTCGAAGTCGCCGACCAGATCGGGGTGGAGGCGTGCCGGTCGCTCGTTGGCCTCGAAGACGGTGTTCGAGACCGAAAGGTCGACGGCACCGTCGGGGACCGTGAGCCCGGAGCGGCGGTGATTCCGGATCGTCGAATTGTTTAGCTCGATGATCGAGTCGCGGACGAACAGCCCCGCTCGCGAGATATCGCCGCCGTGCCACAGTTCGCTGCCAGCGTGGGCGATCACGGCGCTCTCCAGCAGGTTCGTGTCCGCCGTGCTCCCCTCGAAGCGCAGCCCCTGCCAGAAGCCACGCTGGGCGGTTTCCCCGACCAGGAACACGGGGTCGGCTGGCGTCCCGGTCGTCAGGAGCGTGCCGCCGGTGAACTTCAGGCCGGCGTCGGCCGCGAACTCGATGACGACGCCGGACTCGAGGGTGAGCTGCCCGCTGTCGATCTCGTGGTTCGAGTCCACCCGGTAGCAGCCCGCCGAGATCGTCGCGCCGCCGTTGAGGTCGTCCCGGGTCAATGTCTCCGGATCGGTACAGGTCGGCACCTGTACGTCGGCGGTGTGTGCCGTCCCACCGCTCCCGCCCTGGCCACCGGTGCCGCTCCCGGAGCCGCTACTACTGTTGTTGGGGCTGCCATCGCCCCCTCCGCCGCCGGAGAGGACGCCCGAACAGCCGGCGAGGAGGCCGGCCGCGCCTGCCGAGCCGATTCCCTTCAGGAGCGCGCGTCGTCGCGGACTACTGGGCATCGACGCCACCTCCTGCCACCGCCGGGGATCGGCGGCGGGCATCAGCTACTCGATCCAGTCGACTGGCGCCTTCGGCGTCGGTCGCCCGGGGCCGCCGGGACGGGCGTCGCGCTGTCATTGACGATACCCGGCCCTCGATCGGCAAGTAACCGGACCCTAGGTACGTCGTGCCCGCCAGGCACGGAGAGCTACCCTCGGGGCGGCATCCGGCTGCAGCGGCCCTCCGCTACCCGCTAAGCGGCACCCACTGCCCCAAAGTGGCCCTCGCTGCCTGCAAAGGAGCCCTCGATGCCCGCAACCGTTATTTCGAGCGGGCACGCTGAGGGAACCATGCCCGTCTACTACGTGACGTGTTTCGGCGATCGGATCGCCGGTCCCTTCGAGAGTCGCTCGGAGGCCCAGCGACTCGCCGACGAGGAGAACACCAACGAGATCGGCGAGAACTACGACGTCGAGCGCGCGGACGAGGGCGCCGCGACCTGAGGAGTCGACGCCGCGGGCCACCGCCAGCAGCGGGATCAGTCCGAGGTCGGGTAGTCGACGTCGAAGACGTCCTCGACGAGCGGTTCGTCGTCGCCGGCGGCCGTTGCCGCGTCGTCCTCCGCACCGGCCGACGCTTCGCCGGTGGGGCCGGCCTCCGCGGCGTCGTCGCCCGGACTGACGCTCCCCGTCTCGTAGCCCTGGAGGTCGAGCGTGACGTGATCGAAGCCCAGGTCGAGCATGTGCTCGCGGGCGGCCTGTGCGAACCCGGTATCGAGTGCGATCTCGAGTTCGTCTTCCCCGACCTCGATCCGCGCGAGGCCGTCGTGGTCCCGGACGCGGAACTGGTCGAACCCCCAGGTCCGGAGGAGGCGCTCGGCCTTCTCGATCCGCGTCAGGCGCTCCTCGGTGACCTCGAGGCCGGTCGGGATCCGCGAGGAGAGACACGCCATCGAGGGCTTGTCGGCGACGGGCAGGTCGTACTGTGCAGCGATCTCGCGGACCTCCTCCTTCGAGATGTCGTGGTCGAGGAGCGGCGAGGTGGCGTCGAGTTCCGCGACGGCCTCGAGGCCGGGGCGGTGCCCCTCGCCGGGATCGGAGGCGTTGGTGCCGTCACAGACCGTCTCGATCCCGAGTTCCTTCGCGTGCTCGTACATCCGGCCCAGGCGCATGGTCCGGCAGTGGTAACAGCGGTCCTCGTCGTTGGCGACGAAGTCCGGCGAGTCGAGTTCGGAGAACTCGACGACGTCGTGGCGGATGCCGATCGCGTCGGCGACCTCGCGGGCGTCGTCGAGCTCCGCCGCGGGGAGCGTCTCGCTCTTGGCGGTACAGGCGACGGCGTCGTCGCCGAGCGCGTCGTGGGCCAGCGCGGCGACGACGGCGGAGTCGACGCCGCCGGAGAACGCGATCAGGACGCCCCCGTCGCGCTCGGCGATGGACTCGCGCGCAGCGGCTGCCTTCTCTGCGGCCGTGGTCATTGGACACCGATCGGTGACGAGCGAGGAAAAGCCCGTTGCTCGTTCCGGGACCGGTAGAATCGCACGGCTCGACCGCTATTCGGGCAGCAGGTCGGTGGAGCGGCGGTGGCGCGGTGGTCGTCCTAGGCACGCGCCGTCGGCGGGCGAACCTATTTCTTTCACAGGTCCCGACGTACAGGATAGAATGGCGAGCGATACCGACGGACCGGCCGACCTGGTCACGCACAACGACGGAAGCTGGATTCACCGGGGCAAGGCCTCCGGTGCGATCAATTTCGCGGCGGTCGTCCTGGGGAGCTTCGGCAGCCTGGCGGTGCTCAACGCCGTACTCCAGGTCGCGACCGGTGGCGGCGTGGTCGTGTTCGAACTCGCGCCCGTCGCGATGGCCGCGCTCTCCGTCGGAGCGGGGGCACTCGGGCTGGTCGCCGCGGCCGGGCTGTTCGACGTGCGCCCGAGGAGCTACTGGCTCGGCCTCGCGGCGTTCGCGTGCTACTTCGTCCTGGGCGGGATCGTGAACTACGTGATCGCCGTCGTCCTCGCGTTCCTCGTGGTGCCGCTGGTCGTCCAGCGCCCGGCGTTCCGGGAGGCCGTCTGACGTGCGAACCGATGGCGGAGCGGGTCACCTGCCTGGCCGCACGACGTGGCGCAACCCTTCTCCGCGCTCCATCCGCTCGAACGCCGCCGGGAGCTCCCCGAGACCGATCTCGTCGGTAACGAGGGACGCAGTGTCGATCCGGGCGCGCCGGATGAGCTCCACGGCGCGCTCGAAGGACGCCTGCGTCAGCGAGTAGCTGCCCCGCAGGTCGACCTCCTCGAAGAACACCTCGAACGGCCTGACCTCCAATTTCGCGTCCTCCGGCGGGACGCCGAAGACGAGCGTGGCACCACCGGGCCCGGTCAGGTCGTGGGCCTGTTCGAGCGTCGCGACGCGGCCGACGGCCTCGATCGCGGCGTCGACCCGGCCGACCTCGGTCGCGATCGTCTCGACGGGGTCGGTCTCGGTCGGATCGACGACCAGGTCGGCGCCGAACTCGGCGGCGAGCGCGCGTCGCTCGTCGTCTGGCTCGGAAACCGCGATCGGCGAAACGCCGCGATTGCGGAGCGTCTGGACGAGCAAGAGGCCGATCGGCCCGGCGCCGATCAGCGCCGCGCTATCGCCCTGCTGGAGCCCGGTGCGATCCGCGCCGTGGACGCAACAGGCCAGGGGCTCCGCGAGCGCCGCCGCAGCCGCCGGCAGGTCACCGATCGGCTCGACGTTGCTCGCCGGCACCCGGACGAACTCGGCGAAGGCGCCGTCGATCACGCGGTCGGCGGCGCCCCCGATCGACGTGTTGTTCGCACAGAGGTGGGTGTCGCCGCGCTTGCACGCCGAGCAGGCGTTGCAGGCCACCGTCGGGTTGACCGCGACCCGCTCGCCGACCGCGGTGGCCCGGACGTCGTCGCCGACCGCGACGACCTCGCCGGCGGCCTCGTGGCCGGGGACGACCGGCAGATCGGCGGCGAACGTCCCGTGGTACATGTGGAAGTCGGTCATGCAGACGCCGCAGGCGCCGACCTCGACCAGGACCTCCTCGGGGCCCGGGACCGGTCGGTCGCGCTCCTCGACCGCGATGTCGCCGACGTCCGTGAGCGTCGCCGCGCGCACGGCTACGCGGCACCTCCCGGTCGCGTCGGTGGTCGTCCGGCGTCGTCGATCGATCGTCGGCGCGACTCGCAGGGGATCACTGGCTCGAACGACGGACCGGACGGTCTCAAAGCTGGCGCCGATGCGGGAACCCGGCAGCCGCCTGCAGCGGCCGCCGGCCCCAGCGATCGCCGTCGCCGACCGACTGCTCAGGACTGTTCGACGTCCCCGGTCCCGTCCCTGTCCCGGAGCACGAACGGCCCGATCGAGAGGGTCCGCTTCGCGACGGTCGCGATCCTGAGGACGTACGAGAGGAGGAGCGCGAAGGGAGCCAACGAGACGGTGACCGCCAGCAACACGACCCAGGACTGGTTCGCGACGCCGAACAGGGAGCCGCCGACGGAGCCGGCGTTGTCGAGCGTCAGGATGCTCGCGATCGTGACGACGAGCGCGGGGACGGCCGAGTAGAGCATCGCCCGGGAGAGGTCGACGAGCGCCCACTGGAAGTACAGCGTCTTGACGTGCTCGCGAGCGGGCCCGTACTGCTCGAGCAGCGTGACCACGTCGTCGAGTGCCGCCCGTGCCCGCTCGTCGAGCACCGCCTGGGCAGCGTCGCCGGATACCTGCGCGTCGTCGGGGCTCTGCGCATCCTCTTCGGGGCTCTGCGCGTCCTCTTCGGGCAGTTGCTCGTCGTCAGGCATCGGCTCGTCGTCGGCGCCGCCACCATAGAGCGCCCGGAGGCGCTTGCCCTCGAAGATCTTGAGCGAGTAGTTGAACCCCAGGGCTGCCTGGACGACATCGTAGGTGCCGAACTGCGAGCCCTCGAGGTCGTCGCCGACGGTGGCTGCGTTCTCGATCAGTTCGTCGGCGTAGTGCGCGATTTCGTCCCGGGCCTCGGGATCGGGACAGTCGGCGACGGCGGCGCGGAGTTCGCGGGCGCGGTCCGCGGTCGCTTCGAGGAGCGACCGGAGGAACGCGGAGGGTTCTGGCGGGCTGACCGGCTCCTCGAGCTGGACGGCCACGTCGTCGCGGAACTCGAGGGACCCCTGCATCCGGTCGCGCTGATCGCCGACGGCGCCGAGTTCCTGGGAGAGCACGAGCTGGTTGATCGTCACGACGAGCGTCACGCCGGTGACGATCGCCGTCAACAGTCCCTGGAACAGCGTCTCGACGGGATCGGAGCTCGCGATCGCCGACCCCAGCGACGCCGGGTCGAGCGCGACGAACAGGGCGAGGGCGGCGAAGATCGCACCCAGGAGGAGACCCGCGACGGCCCACCGGTTCGCGTCGAGCAGGAGCCAGAGTTTCCAGCGGCTCCCAGGCACGCGCGAGCGCATGGAGTCGTCGGTGGACATGTGTGGAGGGGAGAGCGGAGGGACCGACGGGTGCTACCGTAGCTTCCACGCCGACGTGGAAAAATGCCGGTGCCGACCAGATGGAGCGGCCGCCGGTGGCAGTACACTGCTAACCGGGATCGCCAGCGGTCCGACGACGGCGGTCGGTAGCGTCGTTACGCCCGTCGACGCCGAAGGATCCCGACGAGCAACAGCGCCGCCAGCGCCGTCATCGCCGTCAGCGCGCCGAAGCCGGGCACCGCACTCTGCGTCTCGCCGTTCCCGCCGCCGGTGAAGCGGGACCGCCTCGAGGCGTTCACCGTCTCGGTGACGTTCCCGAGGGTGAACCGGTAGGTTCCGGCCGTCGAGGTCATTTGCCGGAAGGTCACGGTCGTCCGCTGCCCGGGGGCGAGGGAGACGGTCTGGGTCGCCGCGACCACGCCGTCGCGGCGGAGCACGGCCTCGAACGCGCCCGCTCCGCTCCCGCGGTTGACCAGCGTCGCCTCGACGGTGACCGTCTCGTTCAGGCCTGGCTCGGCGGGTCGGGCCGAGAAGTCGGTGATCGTGACGACCGGGAGGGTTCGTCGGAGCCCGACGGCACCCACGGTGACGTTCCGCGTGCCGTCGATCGGTACCCTGGACTCGACGACGGTCTGTTCGCCTGGCGTGAGCGTAACCGTGACCGTCGCGAGTGGCTCGCCGTTCACGAGGATCGGCAACGACACGTCGCCGCGGTCGCTGCCGGTGTTCCTGACCGTCGTCGCGATGGGGAACGACCCGTCCGCGACGACGCCGGCCGTCCGGACGTCGCTGACGTAGAGCACCGGCCCGACTGCGCCGACGCCGAGTGGCGTCGTCCCGTCGACGGTGGTCGAGACGACGATGTCCGGCCCGGCGACGGACGTGTTCGTCTCGACCGACGTCCAGCCATCGTCGTCGGCGTAGACGGTCAGGTCGTCGGCAGAGACGCCTGCCGCCGACATCGTCGTGCGGTCGACCCCGACCTCGTAGCGGATCGACGCGAGGGACACCGAGGCGTTCGAGAGGAACGCCGGCGTGCGGACGAACCGGCCGGGGACGGCACGATCAGCCCGGGTGAACGAGACCCTGAGCGTCTCCGCGTCCGAGGTGGGCGTGATCTCGACCGATCGTAGCGTGACTGCGTCGAGGTCACCGGCAGTCGCGCTCGCGTTCGGGCTGCTGCCGTTGACGCCACCCGCGGCGTCCGAACTGTCGTTGGCGCCTCCGGTCGCGTTCGGACTGCCGGTGGCGCCACCCGTCGCGTTCGTCCCGGTCGTCAGGTTCGTCGGAACGTCGACGACGAAGGCCTCGCCGGCGTCGACGTGCTCGGCGATGACGACGATCGTCCCGTTCTCGACCGCGACCGAGGTCTCGAGTGGCTCCTCCGGTTCCGGCGGGTCCACGGGTGGGGGCCCGTACCCGCCACCGCCCCCGCCGCCACCGTCGTCCGAGTCGTCGCCGCCTCCGCCGGAGGAATCGTCGCCACCGTCGGACTCGTTCACCACGCTGACGGTCGCGTTCGCGTCGTCGGTGCTCCCGGCGTCGGTGACGGTCACGACGACCTCGTGGTCGCCGGCGGTCGTGAAGCTCGTCTGGTAGGTCGGCTCGCTGGTGGTATGCAGGACCTCGCCGTCGACGGACCACTCGTAGGTCGCGTTCGGGCCGGCCTCGGAGCCGCTGGCGTCGAGCGTCGCCGTCTCGTTGACGGCGACTTCGCCGGGCGCCGACAGTTGGGCAGTCGGACCCGGCGCGGGGGTCACGTCGACGGTGACGGTGGTGGAATCGGTCGCGCCGGTCGCACCGACGGCGGTGACCTCGGCGGTGTACTCGCCGGCCGCGGCGTACTCGTGCTCGACGGTGGCGTTCCCGTCTGCGATCGTGGCGCCGTCGCCGAACGCCCACTCGTAGCGGGTGACGTTGCCCGTCGAGGCGTTCGCGTCGAAGGCCACCGGTTCGCCAGCCGTGACGTTCAGCGGCGTGGCGTCGAGGCTCGCGTTCAGCGGTCGGTAGACGTCGATCGTGGCGCTCGCGCTGTCGAAGCCGCCGTCGTCGGTCACGGCCACGCTCACGTCGTGTGTGCCGCGCGCCGCGAATGCGGTTTCGTAGGTCGAGGCGTTGGTGACGTTCGCGGTCGTGCCGTCGATCACCCACTCGTAGGTCGCGTTCGGGCCGGCGTCGGTGCCGCTGGCGTCCAGCAGCACTGTCTCGTTGAGGGTCGCCTGTCCGGGCGCCGACAGGGAGGCGTTGGGCGGCGCCTGGCTCACGGTCACCGTCTGGTTCGCGGTCGCTTCGTGGTCCGACGGGTCGGTGACCGTCAGCGTGAGGTTGTAGACGCCCGTGCTGGCGTAGCTGTGCTCGACGGTCGCGCCGGTGGCGCTCGTCCCGTCGCCGAACGTCCAGGCGTAGCTGGCGATCCGGTCGTTGTCGCTGCTGTCGTTGCCGGAGATGGCGAGTTGCTCGTCGACGACCGCCGCGAGAGGCGCGTCGATCTCGGCGGTCGGCGCGGTGCTGTCGGTGACGTTGACGGCGACCGCGGCGGTGTCGGTCTGGCCGTCGCCGGCGACGACGGTGACCGCGACGTCGCGCTCGCCGGCCGACGCGAAGGTGTGCTCGAGCGTGGCGTCGCTGGTCACCTCGTCGGCGCTCCCGTTGCCGGTGAGGTCCCAGCGGTATTCGGTGATACCCGTCGAGGAATTCGAGTCGCTCGCGTCGAGGGGCACGCTCGTCAGGCCGGCCTCTGGCGTGGCGTTGCTCACCGCGAGGCTGGCGTTCGGCGGCGGGGCGCAGTAGCCGTCCTGGACCGTGACCTCCTGGGTGAGGCTGTCGAGGGAGACGCGCTCGAATCCGTCTTCGGTCGCTGTGATCACCTGCCAGTCGTGGACGTAGCCGGCGTACTCGTCGTCGTAGCGGAGGTCGGCGGACTCGTTGAAGGCGGGGTCGATGCCGATCTCGACGTCACCGTCGAGGCCGCGATAGGCGCCACCGTCGGTCCGGCCCCGGCTCCAGACCCAGTCGATCTCGCTGTAGGTGGGGTAGTGGTCGAACTGGTCGTCCTGTGCGTCGTAGTTATCGTCCTCGACGGCCCAACCGTCACCATCGTTCGAGATTCCGGTGACGTTGAACGTCGCCGAGCTGCCGTTCGTTCCCTCGGTGTCGGGCTCGTGGAGCTTCTCGTGGACGATCACGAGACTGGTGCCCTCCGAGCCGCGATAGAGCATGAGGACGCTGGTGTTGTCGGCCTGGTACGCCGTGGTGCCGTAGGAGCTGTAGGTCGTGGCGTTCGGCGTCGTGTCGGGGGACCGGTAGTCGTAGAAGTCGACGACGGTCTGGCTCGTGTTGGTGATCGGGTCGACGTCGACGCACTGGTCACCCTGCTCGATCACGTAGGGGTCCGAGCCGTTCGCGTGCGAGTCGGCGGTCACCGCGACCGGGACCGCGGCCAGACAGAGTGCGACGACCGAGATCGCTACCAGCGCGCCGATCGTCGACGCTAGATTCCGATCCCGCCGGCTGCGACGGCCCTCGGATCCGTCGCTCCCAGGGCGGCGCAGGTCGCTCGTCATGGTCCACACCGCCTGCGATCGGGGTATATTCTGTTTTCGGCGTCGGTACGGTCGGGGAAACCGGTGAGGGGACACATGGATGGAGCGGCAATCACTCGCTTCCGGGGAGCGACTGCGGGTACTCCGTGCACGCCGTGAGAGCGACTTTGTTATAGTACAGCAAACATGCACTGCGGGAGTCGGCGCAATCCGGGAGGTGACTGGAATGGACCCTGTGAGGATTCGACGAGCGAGCGTTCGTGATCGGTCACCTCGATGTGGGTACCGATCGTATCCTCACAGATCCTCGGCGGCAATATATCGGTTTAGAAGGATCCTACCGACCGAACGGCCTCACCGGAGCCGCTTGTACACTGCCTTGATCGCGTCCGTGGCCGGCGAACTCACTTCGAGACTGTAGTGGGTCTGCACAGCCGGGTTGAACTTCGCCTTGTAGCCACAGAGCCGCTGCTTGTTCGCCCCGATCAGGTCCATTCTGGTCAGCCCGCGCTCTCTGGCACGCTGCATGACCGTCCAGTCGAGGAGGTCCGAGACGGGAAGGTCGACGTCGAGGTCGGACGCCGTCTGCCAGCCGTAACAGGTCTCGTCGTCCTCGAGCGTCAGTTTGCCGCCGACGAACTCGCCGCGGAGTTCGCAGGTGTAGGCTCTGACGACGCCCTCGGGCATGATTCGCTGGAGATCCCTCGCGAACGCGGGCGTGACGTTGTAGGAGACGCCCTGCTCGGCGTGACGCTTCTGGACGCTCCGGACGATTCGCTCGACGGCAGCCGGTCCACCCTCGGCGATTTCGTAGTCGAATTCCTCGGCATTGCGGACGTTCCGCCGGACGTCGCTGCTGAAGGACATGAACAGGTCGTCGACGTCCGGCGTGAGGTCGACGTGGTAGGTGTAGCGAGGCGTCGGCTCGAAGTCGTTCCAGATGAGCGGCCGCGGATCGTCGTAGTCGGTGCCGGCGCGGACGTGGGCGTAGTGCGGACCGATCTCGGTCTCGATCTCGTCGACGACCGACTCCACGAAGCGGCGGTGCCGCTTCTCGGCCTTGCGCTGCTTGGCGCCGTGGCCGTCGAGCCGAGCGGGGCCGAGGTAGCTGATCTCCAGGTCGGGCGGCGGCGAGAAGACGGTCCGCAGCGGGCCCCTTCGGAGCGCGAAGACGGGGAACAGCCCGACCGGCTCCTGCCCCTTGTAGGCGGCGTAGGGGTACAGTGTCGTCCCGGAGTGGTCGGCGATCACCTCCAGGGCCTCGTAGCGGTGGAACGGCGTCGTCTCCTCCGATCGATCGACCAGCGCGTTCCACTCGGCGGGATCACGCAGGAGTGTCGACTCGACGCTCATCGTTCGAGATACCCCAGGTCGGCAAGTCGGTCCTCGACGGCCGATTCCTCGGTCGCGGCCGGCGCCCCAGCGGGCCCGTCTGCAGCAGGATCGTAGTCCGGATACCGTTCGACGCCCGCCGGTTCGACGACGGGGAGCACGTCGCCGTCCATGCGTTCGGCAGCGGGAAGACCGAACGTCGCGAGCACCGTCGGTGCCACGTCGAAGAGGTGGGCGGCTTCGCGATGGGTATCGCCGGTGGGAGAACCGTCACCTGCCGCGGGCGAATCGGCGGCGGTCCGAGACCCGTCGGCGGTGGCACGGAACCTGTCGGCGAGCGAGACCGACGTATCGACGTCGCCAGCGACCGCGATCAGCCCGTCGAGCTTGTGGTTCCACGGCTCGCTCGGTGGCCCGAACTGCTCGTCGTGGAGCGACGCCGAGAGGAACTGGTCGAACTCGTTCGGAACGACGACCACGTCAGGAGCGTCCTCCAGGTACGGGCCGTCGAACACCGCCTCGCGCGGTCGAACGGCCTCGAAGACGGGCTCGCCGTCGGGCGTCTCGACCGCGGACAGGGCGTCGACCAGTTCGGATCGGACGGCGTCGTACTCGGCGGGCGGGACGACGCCCTCGGGCTCGCGGCCCTCGAGGTTGATCCGGACGCCGAGTTCGATGCGGTCGCGGACGTAGGCCCGAGAGGCGGGGAAGTCGACCTGCTCGGCGGCCGCGCGAACCGCGTCTGCCGGCGCAATCCGCAACACGAGGTCCTCGATCCCGAGTCGCTTGACGACCCGCTCGATGCGCTGGCTGGTCACACCGACGCGAGCCGCAACGGCGAGGGAGCGTTCGAGTGCGGTCGCGCCAGCGGTGCCGTTTGCGGCTGAATTGCCGCTGGCGTCCGCGCTGCCGTCGGCATCCCCAGCACCACCGGCAGGGTCTCCCTGGAGCCGGTTCCGGGCGATCGAGGTCCAGCTGGGCATCCCGCCCTCGCCGACGGTGGTCGCCACGTCGCCGCGGTCGCGGAGGAAGCTGTTCGCGCGGAACTCGTGGCCGTCGTAGGGGCCGATCCCGTGGTCGCTGGCGACGAGCACGACGTCGGGGTCGCAGGCCTCGATCGTCGCGCCGATTTCGCGGTCGGCAGCCGCGTAGACGGCGTCGACGACCCGATCGTCCTCCGGGGATTCGTGAAAGACGGTGTCGGTCTGCTGGAACTGGAGAAAGCCGAAGTCGGGGTCGAATCTGTCCGCGAGATAGCGGAACGCTTCCCCCCGCGAGGCGAGCAGGCGTTCGTAGCTCTCGATCCGCTCCGCGCGATCGTCGCTCGGATCCGTCGAGTCGTCGTAGACGCGGTAGTCGCCGAGTTCGGCCTCGAGATCTGCGAGCAGTCCAGACGGGTGACAGGTCGGCGACTCCGGCGAGGTATAGCCCGGAACGAGCGCACCGTCGAACGCCGTCGGCGGGTGCGTGACGGGGACGTTGACGACGACGCTCGTGAAGCCGCGTTCGGAAAGCAACTCCCAGAGCGCGTGGGCCTTGACGTCGGCGTAGTCGACGACGTCCCAGTCGTACCCCTCGAAGGCCAAAAAGCCGTAGACACCGTGTTTGCCGGGATTGACGCCGGTGTACAGCGAGGGCCACGCGCTCGGCGTCCACGGCGGAATCTGGGACTCGAGTGCCCCCGAAGACCCCCGGTCGAGCAACGCGGTGAGATTCGGCACCACCGACTCGCCACGCTCGGCGAGCACCTCGTGGGACGCCCCGTCGATGCCGATCAGGAGCGTCCGTAGTCCATCGCAAGTTCCGTCCGACATGTACACCGAGCCAAGCAGGAACCACCCTTTGTTATGGCCGGTTTACGAACGTCTGCTTGCGATTACCTGTCGTTCAGGCGGACGGAAACCGATCGGGTCCGGCGATCGCCCTGGGATCGCCGCACGCACCCATTTGCAGGTGCGTCGATGATACGCGTGCAATTCGTGGCTCGTTGCTGGGCCGACCGTCGCTAGCACTGGCGGATCGTGGCCGATCACCAGGTCGTCGCCGCGGCCCGGATGGCGCTCGTTGCTACTCGAAGTCGGATCGGATGAGAGCCCGTCGAGTCGGTCCGGTCGATACAGCGCCAGTCGAGTCAACCCGGGGCGCTTCAGACCGCCACCCGCTCCCCGCGCTCGGCCGCCTCGTACACCGCCTCGATCGCTCGCATGTCCACCAGTCCGTGGGCGGCGTCGGCCTCGATTTCGCGGCCGTCGCGCAGACAGTCCGCGAAGTACGCGGCCTCGACCTGCATCTGGTCGACGGTGGGGAAGGTGATCGTCTGTTCGGAGATGCCTGCCTCGCCGGTCCGGTAGTGGAGCCGGGCGCGATCGTCGTTGAAGAAGGCGGGTTCGAGTCGGAGTTCGCCCTCGGTGCCGATGATGCGTAGCGAGCCCGAGAGCTGTGCGTGCTGGGAGGCGGTGTAGGAGCCCGTCACGTCCCCCTCGTACTCGATCAGGAAGTTCGCGACCTCGTCGGGGACGTCCTCGAAGGCCTCGTGGGAGGAGGTCATCGTGGCCTGGGCGGCGACGGGCTCACGGTCGAGCACGAACCTGGCGGTGTTGATCGGGTAGATACCGAGGTCGGTGACGGAGGCGCCCGGGCCGGCGAGGTCGGGGTTCAACCGCCAGCTATCCGCGCCGGCGATGTAGAGCACGTCCTGGGTCATGTGGCCCTGGACGGCGACGGGGTCGCCGATGGCGCCCTCCTCGTAGAGGCGCTTGGCGACCCGGATGGCGGGATCGGTGTGCATCCGGTAGGCGGTCATGATCGGGATGCCCTCGGCGGCCGCGACCAGCCGCTCCGCGCGCTCGGCGGTCGACTCGAGGGGCTTCTCACAGAGCACGGCCTTGTCCAGCTCCGAAGCCGTCTCGACGTAGGGCAGGTGGAGCGCGTTCGGCGTGCAAACGTAGGCGGCGTCGTACTCCTCGGCGGCCGCGCCGTCGTGGAAGGCGTCGTAGTCGATGCCGACGGCGTCGGTGTGCGTCTCGCTCGCGACGCGCTCGGCCTTCTCGGCGGTCGAGGAGACCAGGACGGTGGTCTCGATGCCCGGTTCGGCGGCGACGGCCGGGAGCATCTCTTCGACGGTCCACCAGCCGAGGCCGATCATGGCGAAGCGCAGGGGGTCGTCGGGATCCGGTTCGGTGCGCTGCCAGTCGCGCGCGGTGAAGTCGTCGGCGAGGTCGGCGATATCCATAGATGAACTACGAAGCGAGTACCAAAAGTCGTGTGGGCCGGCGAATGGCAGACAGCGGCCGCTCGCGACTCAGGTGTACCAGTGGCGGACGACGGCGCCGAGGCCGATGCTGCCGATGACGAAGCTCACGAGGCTGCCGACGCCGGGGATGGCGTTCAGCACTGCAGTGACGACCGCGGCGACCAGCAGCGCAACCCACCGCTCGTCGACGAACTGCTCGGTGACGGCGATGAACGCGAGGACGTTGCCGGCGATCGCGACGAAGACGAACACGAAGGCGAGCGGGATCGCGACGATCAGTCCGACGACAGTGATCGCGAGGAGCACGAACACGACGACGAATCCGATCATCGCGCCGACCCCCCACGCGAAGCTCGCGACCGGCTTGTTCTCGATGTACTCGGCGATCTCGGTGACGTAGTCGTTGGCAAGCCCGATCAAGAGCGCACCGACCACAAGCGTCGCGACGAAGGAGCTGCCAGGCGTCGCCCGGTTGGTGTACTGTTCCTGCTCGAAGCCGCCGGTGTTCTGGAGCAGTAGATCGCCCGACGCGAGCACGCTCGCGTCGCCCAGGACGGCTCCGAGCACTGGAAGTAGTTCCATGGAATGGCGATTTCTACCGAGCAGCATATTTTCTTTGGTAGCGCCGAGATATCAACCCCGTTCCCACAGGGACGGCCGGCGAAGACGCCCACATCGGTAGTTCGGGCACTGGAGCGAATCGCGGGGCGTCGCTGGCGCAGCCAGTGGGTGCAGATTGGCGAGATGGCTGGCGTGCCGATTGGCGAAGCAGCTAGCGTGGTGATTGGCGAGATGGCTGGCGTGCCGATTGGCGAAGCAGCTAGCGTGGTGATTGGCGAGACGGCCGGCGTGGCAAACGTGCGCGGACGACCAGCGACCCACCCGCTCCGAAACGGTTTTTGCGGCCCCCGACCCACCCTGAGTATGCCGACGGAGTCCACGACTGATTACGACCCCTCACTGGGGAACAAGTTCATCTTCGTCACCGGCGGCGTCATGTCGGGACTCGGCAAGGGGATCACGGCCGCGAGCACCGGCCGGCTCCTCAAGAACGCCGGGTTCGACGTCACCGCGGTGAAGGTCGACCCCTATCTCAACGTCGACGCGGGGACGATGAATCCCTTCGAGCACGGCGAGGTGTACGTCCTCTCGGACGGCGGCGAGGTCGACCTCGACCTGGGGAACTACGAGCGGTTCCTCGACGAGGAGATGACCTCCGACCACAACGTCACGACGGGGAAAGTCTACCAGCACGTCGTCGAGGCCGAGCGGGCGGGGGACTACCTCGGGAAGACCGTCCAGATCATCCCACACGTCACCGACGACATCAAGCGCCGGATCCGGGAGGCGGCGGAGGGCACCGACGTCTGCATCGTCGAGGTCGGCGGGACCGTGGGGGACATCGAGGGGATGCAGTACCTCGAGGCCCTGCGCCAGTTCGCCCACGAGGAAGACGAGGAGGACATTCTCTTCACGCACGTCACGCTCGTCCCCTACTCGAAGAACGGCGAGCAGAAGACCAAGCCGACCCAGCACTCCGTCAAGGAACTCCGCTCGATCGGTCTCCAGCCCGACGTCCTCGTCGGCAGGTGCGAGGATCGCCTCGAGGAGGAGACCCGCGAGAAGATCGCCCTGTTCTGTGACGTGCCGACCGACGCCGTGTTCTCGAACCCCGACGTCGAGGACATCTACGAGGTCCCGCTGATGGTCGAGGAAGAGGGCCTCGACGAGTACGTGATGGAACGACTCGGCCTCGCCGAGGCCGCGCTCCCGCCAGGGCAGCGCGAGAACGAGTGGCGCAACCTCGTGACTCGCGAGAAATCGGGCGAGATCGAGGTCGCGCTCGTCGGGAAGTACGGCCTCGAGGACGCCTACATCTCCATCCACGAGGCGCTCAAGCACGCCGGCATGGAGGCCGGCGTGGAGGTGAATCGGACGTGGATCCACAGCGAGAGCCTGGCCGACGGCGTCACCGACGAGCTCGACGACGTCGACGGCATCATCGTCCCCGGCGGCTTCGGCTCCCGGGGCACGCAGGGCAAGATCAACGCCGTCCGGTACGCCCGCGAGAACGACGTGCCGTACCTCGGTCTCTGTCTCGGCTTCCAGATGGCGGTCATCGAGGCCGCGCGGAATCTCGCTGGGCTGAAGGGCGCCCACAGCACCGAGATCGACGAGAACACGGACCACCCCGTCATCGACATCCTCCCCGAGCAGTACGAGGTCGAGGACATGGGCGGCACGATGCGCCTGGGCGCCCACGACACCGACATCGAGCCCGGCAGCCTCGCCCACCAGATCTACGGGACGACCTCCTGCACGGAGCGACACCGCCACCGCTACGAGGTGAATCCGGAGTACATCGACCGGATCGAGGAGACCGGGCTGAAATTCTCCGGGCGCTCGGCGAACCGGATGGAGATCGTGGAACTGGAGGACCACCCCTACTTCCTCGGCACGCAGTTCCACCCCGAGTTCCGCTCGCGGCCGGGGCGTGCGAGCCCGCCGTTCGTGGGGCTAGTCGAGGCGATCGTGGAGCAGGCAGACGAGGAAATCGGGACGAAGGAGGTCGAAGCATAATGGTCAACGCAGACGAATTCATCGACGAGAAGATCGCAGAGATCGACGAGGAAATCGGCGACGCCAACGCCGTCATCGCGCTGTCGGGGGGCGTCGACTCCTCGACGGCCGCCGCGCTCGCCTACGAGGCCGTCGGCGACCAGCTCACGCCGGTCTACGTCGACACCGGCCTGATGCGCAAGGGCGAGACCGAGCAGATTCGGGAGACGTTCGCGTATATGGACTCCCTCCGGATCGTCGACGCGCGCGAGCGCTTCCTCGAGGAACTCGCCGGCGTCACCGATCCCGAGGAGAAGCGCCACATCATCGGCGAGCAGTTCATCCGCGAGTTCGAGACGGTCGCGAAGGACGTCGACGCCGACTACCTGGTCCAGGGGACGATCTACCCCGACCGCATCGAGTCCGAGGGGACGATCAAGTCCCACCACAACGTCGGCGGCCTCCCCGAGGTCGTCGACTTCGAGGGCATCGTCGAGCCGATGCGCGACCTCTACAAGGACGAGGTCCGCGAAGTCGCCCGGGCGCTCGACCTGGAGGAAGTGGTCTCGGAGCGGATGCCGTTCCCCGGCCCAGGGCTCGCGGTCCGAATCATCGGTCCGGTCACCGAGGAGAAACTCGAGGTCGCGCGGGAGGCCAACCACGTCGTCGAGGAGGAACTCGAGGAGTACGAGCCCTGGCAGGCGCTCGCGGCCGTCATCGGAAAGGCCACCGGCGTGAAGGGCGACAACCGGGTCCACGGGTGGGTCGTCTCCGTGCGGAGCGTCGAGAGCCGCGACGGGATGACCGCGCGCGCCCAGGAGATCGACTGGGACACCCTCCAGCGGATCCAGTCGCGGATTACGGGGGAGAATGCGAACGTCTCGCGGGTGGTGTACGACGTGACCCACAAGCCGCCCGCGACGATCGAGTACGAATAACTGGCTGCGAGTTTTTAGTACGGCTGTCGTTCTTTCGAACTCCGAAAGCCCCCGAGCGCTCGGAATCCCGGGGCTCGTTGCGGTCCTCGCCTCGCTGCGCTCGGCTGCGGTCCTTACTTCGCCCGGGGACCGCCGACCGCCCGGCCCCTTTCGATGCCCCACCCAACCGCAGCCTCATTCCTCCCCAGCCTTCTGCGCTCCTCGGCCTCCGGCCTGCGGTGCTCGGCCCTCGCACGGTGTCGCGCGACTGGCTGCTCGCCGGAAAGCGGCTCGCAGCCAGCGGCAGCGCGCGCCGAGGTGGTCCACCGGGGTTTCGCGATCGGTGGGAATACCATCGGGTGGGACTGGAAGGGGCCGACCGGTCGCGTTCGCTCGGGAAGTAAGCACCACAGGCGAGCGGCAGCGAGCCGAGGAGCACAGCGACCGAGCGAGCGCGAGCGGGAGGGGGCTTCCAAGCGGTTTGCCGACGAGTGATCCCCGGCGGAAGCCAGAACAGCAGCGATGAGGTCGCGAGCAAACGAATCCCCACGACCCGAATTCGACCGTCCCTTCGAAAGCGTTTTGCGCGCAGCATTGGGATCCAGACGTAATGGCCGCGTTCACCGCGACGGTTACCGTCCGGCTGAAATCGGGCGTTCTGGACCCGGAGGCAGCGACGACCCAGCGCGCGCTCGAGCGTCTGGACTTCGAACTCGACGACCTCCGCTTCGCGGATCGCTACGAGATCGACGTCGACGCCGCCGACGCCGACGCCGCCGCCGAGCGGGCGGAGTCGATGGCTGAACGACTGCTCGCGAACCCGACGATCCACGACTACGACGTGGAGGTCGAAGCACGGGAATGACAGTAGCAGTCATCCGCTTCGGTGGCTCGAACTGCGATCGGGACGCCCTGCGCGCCCTCGAACACCTCGGCGCCGACGCGGAGATCGTCTGGTACGAGGACGGGCTTCCCGAGGACACGACCGGCATCGTCCTGCCCGGCGGCTTCTCCTACGGCGACTACCTCCGGGCGGGTGCGATGGCCGCCCGGACGCCGATCATGGAGGAGGTGCGGGAAGCAGCCGCGAACGGCACGCCCGTCCTCGGCATCTGTAACGGCGCCCAGATCTGCGCGGAGAAGGGCCTCGTCGACGGCGCGTTCACGGTCAACGAGAGCGCCCGGTTCCAGTGCGAGCCGGTGCACCTCCGCGTCGAGAACGCGGATACGCCCTTCACCCGCGGCTTCGAGGAAGGCGACGTGATCCGGCTGCCGATCGCCCACGGCGAGGGTCGCTACGAGGCCCAGCCCGACGCCTTCGACGCCCTGATCGAGGAGGGGAAGGTGCTGTTCCGCTACTGCGACGCAGAGGGCACCGTGACCGAGGAGGCGAACCCGAACGGCTCGAAGGACAACGTCGCGGGCGTCGTTGGCGAGGCCGAGAACCGCGCGGTGCTGATGCCCCACCCCGAGCGCGCCGTGCTGCCGGAACTCGACGGCACCGACGGTCGGACGATCCTCGAAGGGCTGACCGGCTGAGCGGCGCCAAACGACGACGGCCACAGAGAGCGAGCGACGCCCACAGACAGCGACCGACGGCGACGACCGATCACGAACCCGCTTCTCGGAGGCGACGACCCGCAGAGCGACTGGACTGGCCAGCGCCCTCCCGACCGCCGAGACGTACTCGGATCCGGAGGAATCGTCGCGACTCGGATGCCCGACGCCTCAAGACTCAAACCCCTACGAGTGTTACTCACTGGCATGATCGTCGCCGCCCTGATCGCCCTCCTCGGCCTCGCGATCGTCGCGGTGAGCGCCCGTCCCGGCGACGGGCGGGCAGAGACAGCGATCGCGGTGCCGCTCGTCGCAGCGGTCGCTGTGCTCGTACCCGTGGCGGCCGCAGTGCTCCTCGCCGGCGCAGCGCTCGCCTACGGCGTGCTCGCGGTGGTGACTTCCCGGACGCTGCTCTACGGTCGGCGACTTCGTGCGATCGCCGCCGTCGCGGGCGCCGTCGTCCCACTCGGCGCCCTCGCCGCCAACACCGCCCTCGGGTCGCCGCCCGGCTACCCGGAACTGCTGATCGTCGGCGCCGTCGTGCCGGGCGTGCTGGCCGACGACGTCCGCCGACAGCCGCGTGACCGTCGCGGGCCGATCGCGATCGGCGGCATCGCGACCCTGCTCGCGCTCGCGCTCTCCGGTCTCGTGCTGCGTGGCTCGCTGGCGGGTGCAGAACTCAGTTCGATCGTCGACGCCGACGCGGGGAGCACGCTGGGTGCTGGCTCGCTGGCCGTGCTCGGTGGCGTCCTCCTGCTCGCCGTGGTCACCGCAACGCTCCTTCGCTGGCGCTACGCGATCGGGGTCGGGCCGATCTCGATCCCGCTGGTCGCCGTCTGGTCGATCGACGGCGTCGCGGTGCCGGTGACCTACCTCCTCGCGGCGCTCGCGAGCACGATCGCGATCGCAGCGGTACAGCCACGACTCTGTCTGCCCGGCCGCCAGCTCTCGGCGACCGTCGGGCTCCTGGGCGCGACCGTCGGCGTGATCGCCGCGCTCGCCGGTGCGCCGGGGCTCCCGGCGATCCTCGCGGGGACCTTCGCTGCGGAGGACGCGCGGCTACTCAGACACCACGCCGGTGCGGATCTGCTCGACGCCGTCGCGCTCGACGGCGCGGGTTACGTCCTCGTGGTGGTCGCGCTGTTCGCGGCGGCCGGCGGGGCAGGGGTCCTCCCGGGCGTGCTGGGCGGGGTCGGTGCCGTCCTCGCGATCGTGACGATCGGCACGGTGCTCGCCCGCCGCGAGCGCGAGCGACCCGTCGAGGAGCGACTCCGGGCCGCCGAAGGGAGGTGGGTGCCGTGACCCGGCCACTGGACTCCGGCCGGACCGCGAGTCGGGGGGCGCTGCAAGCGACCGCACCGGTGATCGAACGCGAGGTGACCGGTCGTGTTTGAGCCGCCGTGGTCGGTGACGGACTGGAACAGCCCCCGCGAGCCCCAGCGCGGCGACGCCGGGTCGGGCGGTGGACTGCGAGGCTCGCTCCGGAGACTCCTCCGCCCACGCCGCGGCGCCGTGGAGGCTCGCGTGTTCGTCCTCGGCACCGTCGGCACCGACGCCGTCACCGATCGGCTCTGTGCGGTGCTCGATCGGCGCGGGCACGCGACCCGTGCGGTGACGATCGGTGAGGGGGACCCGGCGCTCCGCGGTCGCGGCGAGCGCGGCGCCGTCGAGACGCTGGTCGTGAACGCCCACGACGACAGCGAGGCGGTGCGGCGCGCCCAGGACATGCTCGGGCCGCCGGACGTGGTCGTCGTGACAGCAGCCGGCCGAGACAGTCGCGCGGCGAGGGGCCCTGGTCGCGGCGACGTCGTCCGTTCCATCGCCGGCTCTGTTCCCGCCGGTGCCCACGTCGTGAACGCAGAGGGGACCCCCGCCGTCCGGCGCTATCTCGCGACCGCGGTCGAGCGCCGGGGCGCGACGATTTCGCACGTCGGCGCGCACGACGCCGACGCGCCCGGCGCGGAGCTGGGGTCGGCGATCGACGGCGCGCTCGCAGCGCTCGAGGAGCCACCGATGCCCGACGAGGAGCGGGAGGCCTTCGCCGCGGCGTCCCACCCGGAGTGGCTCGACCTGCGCGCCGGCCGGTGTTACGACGCCCTCGGTGTCACGGACACCGTCGCGCTCGAGCGGCTCCGGTACGCGCTCTGTCCCGACCGGGAGCCGATCGAACTCGTCGTCGTGACCGATCGCGAACGGCGCGACGTCGCCGCCACGCTCGCGGACTACGCCAGCGACTGCCACGAACGCCGGCTGATTCCGACGGTGTACGCGATCGGGCCGCTCAGTGCGCAGTTCGCGGATCGCTGCACCGCACCGACCGTCGATCGCGGAGGCGACGCTCCAGCCGGGCGCGTCCTCGACGAAGCGCTGGCGGCGGGCCCGACGATCGTCGTCGGGCCGGAGGGGACGCCCGCCGGCACCGCGATCGCGGACTCGATCACCGAGCGGATCGAACGCTCGGGGACGGCCAGGATCGGGTGACCGGGAACGCCGAGGAGGGGGTGACTCGGGCGGCCGTTGCGGCCTGGCCGCCCTGGGTTCGGCCGTTCAGGAGTGCGTGGAGCCGATCGACCCCTCGATGCCCGCCGCGCGCCGCGAGAGCAGGATCGTCGCGAGTGCCATCGCGAGTGCGATCCCGAGGCCGAGCAGGATCGTCGCCTGGCCGGTGGCGTCGAGGCGGACCCGGCCGACGATCAGCGCGAGCGCGGTGGCGACGGCCCCGACGCCCGCAGCGAGCCGCGGCAGTTCGGAGTGGGTGCGCGCACCGAGGCTCGCGAGGAAGAGCGCGACGAACGCGCCGAGGCCGAGCGCGTTGTAGAGGAGGTGGAGTTCGAGGAGGAAGTCGACGAAGACGCCGGGCGTGAGCAGGAGGGCGGGCGGAAGCGCGAGCGCCGCGATCGCTGCCAGCCGATCGATCGAGGGGATGTCCTCGACCGTCCAGGCAGTGCCCGCGACGAGCAGCGCGAGGATCGTCAGCGCGGAGCCGAAGTGCAGCGCGAGGATCAGCCGCTCGTAGGTGGTGACGGTGAGGGCGCCCAGGACGATCTGGAGCGGCGTGATCACCAGTGCGAGCAGGAAAGCGGCGCGAACGCGGCGCTCGGCGCCGCCGCGCCATGCCGCGATTGCGGTGCCCATGATCGCGAAGCCTGTGATCATCGCGACGAGGCGGTGGAACCACTCGACGAAGCTCCCGAAGTTCGCGGGGAAGAGACCGAAGACGGCGCCGTCGCAGATCGGCCACCGGCCGTTGCAAGTCAGGCCGTAGCCGCCGACGGCCGTCCAGATCCCCAGCAGCATGAGGACGAAGGTGAGCGCCGTGGTCGCAACGGCGATCGACGCGAGAGAGGGCGTCGACGCCTCGAGGCGCGAGCGAAGAGTCATTGGTCGTCGCTCGGGCCCAGATACTAATGAGTCTGACCGTCGGCGGTCGCGAGGGGCCCGAATACTGCGGGATCGTGGCGTGGGGTCACGCGTCGGAAGCCGGATCGCCGATCCGGGCCCGCTCCGACCAGACCACGATCGACGCGAGGAGGGCGATCGCCTGGCGGGGCACCAACAGCGGGCGATCACGGCGGAAGTGTGTCAGGAGCGGCGAACGCGGGATAGTCGAGCGCGGAGCGGTAGTTCGATGCGTCCGTTACGGGGCACTGGCCACTGTTCCCGAGCACGTCGTTTGACCGAACGAGAGACCGGAATGTGGGTCGAGGACGAGGTCGACGCGCGGGTCGAACTGCGCGTCGTCATCCGTGCAGTCTGGAACGTAATGGTAGTGGTAGGTTTTGGCACCGCGCTCGCGATTGCGGACGCGTACTTCAATCCGACAGGGTCGTGCCGTGGCGAAGTCGTCCAGGCGCCACTGGTCGTCCCCGACCGAGTTCGCTGGGACTTCGACCCACTCCTGATACATGACGCCGTCACTCCGGTTCGAAGCGTCACGGGCGACGACCTCGATGAAGAGTTCGGCCGCTACGTCTCGATAATTCTCGACGGACAGATCCAGTTTCGGACGGGAGGTAAACTGACTCGAGCAGCCAGCAACCCCGAGGACTGCTACAGATCCGATACTCCGGAGCACCTTCCTTCGTTCCATGCTGCATGGAGTTGTAATAGCCCCAGTAAAAATACGACGGAACCGTCGTCCGCGGTCGCTGACCGGCGCGCGACGCGTCGAATCGCCACGCCTCGGCGCCAGCGACGGCACGAGTCCGGAGGGGAGGACGTCAGCCGGTGTAGAACACGGCGATTCGAATTCGGCGGCCGGCGCCGTGAGTCGACTGCAGCGCGTACCGACTGGCTGTTTCAGTGCAATCGTCGTCGAACGTGCGGGACGTCGGCGGAGCCACACTGCCGGCCCTCACTCCTCGCCTTCCAGCGCCAGCCCCGCGAGCATCGCCTCTAGCTGGATGCGCTCGTCGGCGCCCTCGACGATGCGGTACTCGGCCTCGCCGATGCGATCCATCAAGCGGACGGTCGCCTGCTCCTCGAGTTCGAGGTCCCAGACCGAGCGGTGGAGCTGATCGATGACGTCGCCGCCGGCGATCCCGCGATCGATCAGGAGCGACTCGAGGTCCGCGCGCGCGGCGAGGAAGTCGCCGTCGATCGCGTGCTCGACCATCTCGAGAACCTCCTCGGGCCGCGCGGTCGAGGTGATCTCGTAGACCGCCTCCTCGTCGACGACGGTCTGGCCGGTGGCGGCCGCGGCCTGCAGGGCGTTGATCGCCCGTCGCATGTCGCCGTCGGCCGCGTAGGCGATCGCGTCGTAGCCGCTGTCCTCGACCGTAATGTCCTCCTCCGCCGCGACGATCTCGATCTGCTCGCGGATCGCCTCGTCGGAGAGCGGCGGGAAACGGAAGACGGCACACCGGGACTGGATCGGGTCGATGATCCGCGAGGAGTAGTTGCACGAGAGGATGAAGCGGGTGTTGTTCGAGAACTGCTCCATCGTCCGGCGCAGTGCGGACTGGGCGTCGCTCGTCAGCGCGTCGGCCTCGTCGAGGAAGATGATCCGGAACCCGTAGCTGTCGCCGCTGAAGGAGGTCCGCGCGAAGTCCTTGATCCGGCCCCGGACGACGTCGATCCCGCGCTGGTCGGAGGCGTTGAGTTCGAGGAAGTGCTCGCGCCAGTCGTCGCCGTAGATCTCCTTGGCGATCGCGACGGCGGTCGTCGTCTTGCCGACGCCGGCGGGGCCGGCAAAGAGGAGATTCGGCAGGTCGTCGCCCGCGACGTACTGCTGGATGCGTTCCGTGATGGTCTCGTGGCCGACGACGTCCTCGAGGCGCTGGGGACGGTACTTCTCGACCCAGACGTCGTCCCGGCTCGCGACCTGGTCGTCGGCCGCGTCGTCCACTGCGTCGGCGTCGGCCTCGCTCATGTGCGACCGGAACGGCGGGGCGGGCTTAAATCGCGCGGGACCGGCTGAACTGTGGAGGGTGTTGGGGTGGCCCTGAGAGTTCAACCGCAGACGGAGCTCGTTTGGAAGCCCCTCCCGCTCGTTCGATTACGCTCGTTGTCGTCCGAGAGATCGGAGATCTCTCGTGATCAGGAAAGACGCGAAGCGTCTTTCGAACGACGCTCCTCGCTCCCGCTGGTCGCTGCGGTGCTTAGGTCGCCTAATCGAACGACCGGTCGGCCCCTTCCAGTCCCACCCGAACGCAGCCTCAATCCTCCCCAGCCTTCTGCACCGGAAGACATTCCTGCTCGCTTCGCTCGCGGGCTGCGACTTCCGAGCCCTCGCTCGCTACGCTCACGAGGACGCTGCTCGGGTTCGCTTCGCTCACCACTGCGTTGCCTGAGGCGAAGCCTCAGACTTGCTGGACCTCCGGTCCAGCATCGCTCGGCCCTCGCACGCTGGCTGGCGACGGCCGCTCGCCCGCTTCGGGGCTCGCGACCGCCCCAGCGCGCGCCGACGAGAACTACCGAGGTACCGTGATCGGTGAGACATCACACGGGCGGGGCTTCGGAAGGGGCCGACCGCTCGATCCGTCCCCGACGGCATAAGCGATGACGAGCGAAGCTCGTCAAGTGCCGGAGGGAACCTCCGGCCACCGCAGCGAACGAAGTGAGCGAGGAGCACAACGAGGCGCGGACGGTCGAGCGGGATGGGGCTTCCGTAGGCGGTAGCGGACGGCGTTGTGGTACCCAAACAGCCGTTCAGGCCGGATTCTGTAGGTAGATGGCAACCAATATGCAATGATTCGAACTACCGTTACATTCATTATTGGTACTATCTAACAGTGTGGTACACTACCATGTCAATGGGTGCCTATGACGAAGACGAACACGAACGCCGCGAGCGCAAGTCCAACACGGTGGACGCCGCTTTCGACGACGATCGGCACGAGTACGAGGGATCCATGGAGTACGACTCCGGGGACTCCGCGGAGGACCTCCTCGACCAGTTCGAGGAGATCAAATCGCAGTAACGCTTCCTCACGTCCGTAGCAATACGACCGACAGAGCCACGACTGTCGTTACGGCGACCACGTGGCCGATCAGCGCGAACAGCAAGAGCGGTCGGTCCCAGACGATCGGCACGAGCGCTAGCTGGAGCACCGCGAACGCGAGCGGCCACAGATCCGCCCGAGCGATGGCACGCGCGACCTCCGGGTCGAAGTCGTAGCGCCAGGAGCGCCAGAGTGCGGCGACGCTGGCCCACCAGGCGATGCCGATGCGGTAGATGACGTCCCAGGCCAGGAGGAGCGCGAGATACACCGCCGGCACCGGCGGGTCCTCACCCAGCGAGTCCGTCAACAGCGTCATCTCGGCGCCGACGGGATCCACGGCGAAGAGGTACGTCACGAGCGCGACGTAGGCCAGCACCGAGAGGACGATCTCGATCCGCGAGCCGAAGGCGAGCCTGCGGTACGCCGCCGGGACCGGGAGCGACCGAAGTTTGTCGCCCATCCGGAGCGTGATCGCACTGCCACCGCCGGCGACGAGCACGGCGAGCGTTCCCACGAGTGCCGCGTCCCAGAAGTCGTAGACGGCCGCCATGACGAGCACGGCGATCTCGAACCCGGCGATCTGGAGGGCGACGGCGATCCGGGGCGAGATCGAGAGCCCCGGAATCGCTCCGATCAGGCCCTCGTACGTCCAGGTCTCGCCGTAGGCGGGGAGGTCCGTCCGCTGCTCGGCGGCCTCGGTCGGATCGCCGTCGAACGAGTCGGCCTCGCCCTCCACGCCGCCGTCCTCCGTCGCCGGTCCCGAGGACGCCCGCCGATCGCCGCTCACGGCCCAGCCTCCGCCAGCGCTCGCCGGACCGCCTCGTCGAAGGGCGTCTTCTCGACGTCGACGTACTCGTCGATCGCCGGATCCTCGACGACGACCGGCGTCCGGAGCCCTTCGATCAGCGGCCGCGCGATCGACGCGTCGACGTCCGTGACCAGGCCCACCCAGTAGGAGGACAGCTTCGGGGAGAGCACCGGCACAGGAACGATAATCGGTCCGCCGCCGAGAATGCGGCCGACCCGCCGGAGCATCTCCTCGTAGGGGAGCACCTCCGGACCTCCGATGCCGTACGTTCCGCCGGCGGTCTCCGGCGCGTCGAGGACCCCAGCGAGGTACGCGACGGCGTCGGCGATCGCGATCGGCTGACAGGGCGTCCGGACCCAGCTGGGCGTCACCATCACCGGGAGCTTCGTCGAGAGCTGGCGGACGATCTCGAAGCCGGCGCTGCCCTTCCCGATGATGATCGCCGCGCGAAGGGTCGTCAGTTCGTAGTCGCCCTCCGCCAGGATCGCCTCGACCTCGCGCCGGGAGCGGAGGTGTGGCGAGAGGTCCTCGAGGGTCCGGCCCCGAGCGTCCGCGTCGCCGTCGCCAGACGCGCTACCCGTTCCCTCTCCGAGTCCGCCGAGGTAGATCACCCGCTCGATGCCGGCCGCCGACGCCGCGTCGGCGAAGCCCTGGGCGAGGTCGCGATCGAGCGCTTCGAAGTCCTCGCCGGCGCGCATGGAGTGGATCAGGTAGTATGCGGCGTCGCAGCCGGCGATCGCGTCGGCGAAGGTGGTCTCGGTCGCCCCTGGCTCGCCCGCGGCGTCGCTGGCGGCAGCGACGTCGTCACCGCCAGCGGTCGCTTCGGGGGCGGGTTCGAACACCGTCATGGCCGCTGGTTCCTGCAGGTCGCCTTCGATGACCCGGACGTCGTCGGGGAGGGTCACTGCCGATCGGTCGCGAACGAGCGCCGTGACCTGGTGGCCGCGGTCGCGAAGCTCGGGGAGGAGGTGGCGACCGACGAAGCCGGTCGCGCCGGTGAGGAGGACGTGCACACCCGCTATAATGGCGGCCGTCCACATGATACCGGCGGTGGCGGCGGGCGCAGCGGGGCGCGTCGGCCACTGCACGGCGTGCCCGTGCTGTGAACGAACCCTACACGAGCACGCCGTCCTGCAGCAACGCGATCAACACCGTGAGCGTCACCGTGCTCGCGAGCGTCGTCAGGAGGATAGCGGTGCTGACGAACTCCGGTGCAGTGACGCCCTCGCGATCGGTCCCGTACTCGACGACGAGCATCAGCGGCGTCACGGCCGCGGGCATCGCACACGAGAGGACGAACACGCGCCCGACGCCGGTCGGAAGTCCGAGCGGGAGCGCGATGAGGAGTGCGACCGCCGGGGCGACGAATAGTTTGAGCGAAGACGCGGGCACTGCCGACCGGAGGGCTGCGCCGTGACTCGTGTTCGCCAGCTGGATGCCCAGCATGATGAGCATGACGGGAATGGCGGCGTCCCCGGTGAGCTGGATCGCCTCCATCGCGGCGGTGTCGGCGTCTGGGACGACGGCGAACGCCCGGGCGAGCCACGCTGCGGCGAGCGCGTAGACCAGCGGCAGGGAGAGCACCTCGATCGCGGCCTCGCGCGGCGACGCGACGGCGCCGCGGGAGGCGAGGTACACACCGAGGGTGTACATCAGGACCGCCTGGAACACGATGTAGAGGATCGCGGTGGAGCGGCCGACGCTCCCGAACGCGAACGCGGCCATCGGGATCCCGTAGTTGCCCGCGTTGGGGAACGTGCTCGCGAGCACCATCGCGCCGCGGGTGCCGTCGGGCTGGCCGACGGCGCGAGCGACCGCGCTGGCGATCGCGACCATCCCGATCGTGAACGCTGTCACTCCGATCGCAAGTCTGACCGCGGTTTCGCCGCCAATCGGCGTCGTCGCGAGGCTGTGGAAGACGAGCGCTGGCGTCAGGACGTAGATCGTCACCGTCGCGAGAGGTTCGACCGCGACGTCGCGAATCCGGCCGAGCAGGTAGCCGGCGGTCGCGATGGCGAGGACTGGCAGGACGGCCTGGGTCAGCGCGTCGAGCAGCGACACGTCACCGGATCGGTGCGAGCGCTACGAAAGCGTTTCCGCTGCTTGCGGCCGGCCCTGCCGGTATCGGGTCGTCGGAGTGGAAAGCAAGGAGAACATCGGGTCGCCGTCGAGCGGGGACCAACTCGCTCGCGGGGACCGCCACGTCGGCTCGGTCCGGTTCGCCGCGTCGGCTCAGTTCGGTTCGATGCGCCAGGTCGTCGCGCTCGTGTACGACCACTTCTCGACGCTGATCTCGCGGGCGGAGTCGCTGAGCTTGACCATCAGTGCGCCGATCTCCTTGGGCGAGAGACCGACCTCGTCCGCGATGAACTTGCTCTTGAAGTAGACCACGCCTTCCTCGCGGACCTTCTCGGCGAGGTAGTCGCGCAGGCGCTGTTCTTTGGCGGGCGCACCGTCGTTGGAGGGCTGCGTAGTGGCGCTCATGCCTCGATCACGGCTATCCGTCACTACCTGTTATAAGCGACAGTCGCTTCGGGGATTTTCGGAGATTGTCCCCCAGATCGACGACGTTTCACACCTTTCACGACGATTAGCGGACCTTTCACGAACCGCCGAGAGGCGATTAGACATTTTACAAACCGATCTAAACTAGTTACCTCCAATCGAAACGTACCTGTCTGCATTCTGGAGCAAATCGCGTCAGTACCGGGCAATCGGCGGAGTCCGCGCCGCGCGCGCCGTCGTGCGCGGCGGTCGGTCCGGGCGAGATTGCAGGGAGACCGCCCTCGCACACAGTACCTCCTGCCCCTCACTCGCTATCTCACTCTCCTCTCGGCAGACGCTGAACAACGCTCGGCGACGCTGGACGAACTCGAGACGCCGCGGTCTTCCTCAGCGTTCGTGGCGCCAGAACTCCTCGCTCACGGTGACCTCTTTCTTGAACAGCGGCACCTCCGCCTTGAGCCGGTCGATGCCGTTCTCGACGGCACGGAACGCCGACTCGCGGTGGCCCGCCAGCACGACGACGAAGACGACGTGCTCGCCCGCCTCGATGATCCCGGTCCGGTGATGGAGCGCGACGGCGAAGACGTCCTCCCGAGCTTCGAGGTCAGCCTGGAGTGCATCAATCCGCTCCTCCGCGAGTCCGTCGTAGCGCTCGAACTCGAGGTACTCGGTGCGTTCGTCGTCCGGCGAGTCCTTCGCACGCACGCGCCCGGTGAAGGTCGCGATGGCGCCGGCCCGGTCGGCGTCGGCGGAGCGCTCGACCCGGGCCACGAGCGCCTCCAGGGTCTCGTGGGGATCGGTGGCCTCGAGCGTTGCGATGAGGGCCTCGAGGTCCACGTCGGCGGCGCGCTCGGCGCGCTGGAGGACCGTCCCGGCACCCTCGCGCCCACCGAGTTCGACCTGCGGGAGGTAGGCGTCGGTGTACCCCTCGACGACGGCGTAGTCGTAGTCCGGGGCGAGGTCGTCGAGCGTCGCCTCGAGCGAGCGATCGGCCCCCGTCGCGAACCAGCCCGCGTCGTCGGTCAGCCCGTAGGTGGCGTCGGCGCCCGCAGCGCGGTGTCTGGCGGTGTCCTTGCCCTCGGTGTCGAGGTCGGGGTCGTGCGAGCAGTGCTTGACCGTCGCGACCCGGCCGCGGTCGGCGAGCCTCGTTGCGAGCCGCTCCACGAGCGTCGTCTTGCCGCTGTCGGACGGGCCGACGACGCCGAGGACTTGCATGGGCGAGTGTGGGGCGGCGCCGGCTTTGTAGGTGTCGCCGGACGAGGCGCCGATGGACTGGTCGCTTGGCAAGCGGTGGGAGCATCGAGCAGAATCGGTCGCTGGGCGGCGCCCGTGGACGGCCGAGCGACGGTGGCAGTCCGACGCAACTGCGCGATTGGCCACGCAGCCGGGGTACGGCCTCCTCAGTCGGACTGGATGCGCGGTGCGAGCATGTAGGTCACGCGACCCTGGCCCTCCGCGATCTCGAAGTGCAGCTTGACCGGGAACTCCTCGCCGAGCTCCATCGTGACCTCAGCGTCCTTGGGGATCGCCTTCTGGATGTCGCCGAGGTAATCGAGGCTGAACAGGGAGTGAGCGTCGCCCGGCTGGAGACCGATGAGATCGCCAGTGTCGAGCTCGAAGTGGACGTCGTCGGTGTCGCCCTCGGCGTCGACGTAGAACAGGGCGTTATCGGGATCGACGCCCAGCGCGATGTGGTCGGAGACCATGTCTGCGGCGGTGACGGCGCGGCCGATATCGGCGCCCTCGAGGACGATCTCGGCGGAGAGGTCGAGATCCGGGATGTCCGGCTCCTGGCGGATCGAGTCGGGGTCGATCAGCGCGAGGGTGTACTCGAGCCCGTCGATCTGAGTGTGGAGCTTGCGAGTCTCCTCGTCGAGTTCGAGTTCGACGAGCTGGCCCTTGTCGGCCATGCCCGCGATGTCCTGCAGTCGGGAGAGGTCGACGCCGATGAGCCCGCCGTCGGCCTCGTAGGACTCGAAGGCGCTGGCGTCGAGTTCGAGGTCGACCATGCCTACGTTCGCGGGGTCGACCGCCCGAATAGAGAGCCCTTCTTCCTCGAGGTGGATCTTGCACTCCTCGACCAACACGCTCACAGAGTCGAGCGCGTCGCCGAGCGTCTCGGCGTCCACGATGGCCTTGAACATATCGTCCGTGCGTAGCCACCGGGCCCATAAAAAGCCACGCGGTTGCGCTCGCGGGCGTGCGAAGCGAGACCTCGAGGGATGACGCGAGCCCTGGAGACGATGCGGGTCCTGGGAAGTGACGCGGGCCTCGAGCGCTGGGGTTTCCCGCACGCCCTGCACACCGGATTGCCCGCACACTGGTTGCTTGCAAACTGGCTCGTCGACGGGACGGCGACCAGCCGCGTCGGCGGTACATTTTCGAGTGACGCCGGTCAAGCACCACGCGATGCCCTCGGTGCCCCAGTCCCGGCAGTTCGCGTACGCCGTTAGCTCGACGCTCGTTCCGTTCGTCGCCTGGGTGCAGTGGTTCCAGTCGTCCGACGGCGCGCTGGTCCTCTGGGCTGCGGTGGGGCTGTTCGTCCTGGCGGTGGCGCTGGACTGGACCTTGCAGCGGCAACTGCGAGCAGATCGCGACGCCGCTGCCTGAGCGTCCCGACGATCACCCGGCGCGCACGACGAGCGACCGGACCGCACGACGAGCGATCGGATCGCACCGACCCAGCACCTCCCCGAGTCGGAACGTACTTCCGACTCCCGGGCGGAACTCCGTGACATGAGTGTCTACACGGTCAGTGGCCGGTTCCAGATCCGCGAGGGCTGGCAGGCCTTCGAGACCGAGATCGAGGCGGCAAACGAGGACGTGGCCGAGGAGCACACCTACTCCGAGATGGGCTCCCGGCACAACCTGAAGCGTGCGCAGGTCGAGGTCGAGGAGGTCGAGGCAGCATGAGCGGACGTGGGGAGATGCAGGAGATCCAGGAGCAGATCCAGGAGGTCGAGCAGCAGATCGAACTCGTCGGCGAGGAGATCGAGGGGCTCGAAGACGAGCAGGACGAGATCGACGAGGCCGTCGAGGCCGTCGAGGCCATCGAGACCGGCGAGACGGTCCACGTCCCCCTCGGCGGGGACGCCTACGTCCGCGCGGAGGTCGAGGACGCCGACGAGATCATCGTCGGCCTCGGCGGCGGCTACGCCGCCGAACGCGACCAGGAGGACGCCGTCGAGACCCTGCGCTCGAAGCAGGACACCATCGACGACCGCATCGACGAGTTCGAGGCGGACATCGACGACCTCGAGGACACCCTCGAGGAGATGGAACAGCAGATGCAGCAGATGCAGCAACAGCAGATGCAACAGCAGATGCAGCAGATGCAGGGCATGGGCGGCGAGGGCGAAGGCGACGGCGAGTGAGGAGATAATCGATGTTTGAGGGGCTGAAGGACACGCTGGGCAGCTTCCGTGAGGACGCCGAGGAGGCTGCCGAGGAGAACGTCGAGGAGGTCGACCAAGACGAACTCGAAGAGGCCGAGGAGTTCGAGGACGCAGACGAATCTGAACGCACCGCTGGCGACGTCGTGTCCGAGAACGCTGGGCCGACGGACGAGACAGCAGCGGCCAGCGAGGCCGGCGTTGCCGAGGCGGAGCCGGCCGCGTCCGAGGAGGAGACCGACTCCGACGCGGACGACGAGCCCGACACCGGGTTCGCGCGGAAGGCAAAGAACCTCGTTCGCGGGCAGTTCGTCATCGAGGAGGACGACCTCGAGGGGCCCCTCCAGGACCTCGAGATGTCACTCCTGGCGAGCGACGTCGAGATGGACGTCGCGAAGACGCTGCTGGACAACATCCGCGACGAACTCGTGGGGGAGACCCGCACCGTCACGACCTCCACCGGCGCCGTCGTCGAAGAGGCCCTCGAGAACGCGCTGCTCGACGTCATCAGCGTCGGCCAGTTCGACTTCGAGCAACGCGTACAGGAGGCCGACAAGCCCGTCGTCATCATCTTCACGGGCGTCAACGGCGTCGGGAAGACCACCACCATCGCGAAGCTCTCGGAGTACTTCGCCGATCGCGGCCTCTCCAGCGTCCTGGCAAACGGCGACACCTTCCGCGCCGGCGCCAACGAGCAGATCCAGGAGCACGCCCGCCGGCTCGACCGGAAACTCATCTCCCACGAACAGGGTGGCGATCCCGCGGCCGTGATCTACGACGCCGTGGAGTACGCCGAGGCCAACGACGTCGACGTCGTGCTCGGCGATACGGCGGGGCGGCTCCACACGAGTGACGGCCTGATGGACCAGCTCGCGAAGATCGATCGGGTCGTCGACCCCGACATGACGATCTTCGTCGACGAGTCCGTCGCCGGGCAGGACGCCGTCAACCGGGCACGCGAATTCGACGACGCCGCGGCGATCGACGGGACGATCCTGACGAAGGCCGACGCGGATTCGGGTGGCGGTGCGGCGATCTCGATCGCGCACGTCACCGGGAAGCCGATCCTCTTCCTCGGGACCGGCCAGGGCTACGACGACCTCGAGCGGTTCGACCCCGAGTGGGTGGCGGAGCAGTTGCTCGGGGAGTAGTCGCGGAATTCTGGTGTTCGTGGATATCGAGCAGTCGTAGCTGCGGGCATCCCCGAAAGCCCCCGACCGCTCGAGGGCTGCGGCTCGCTGTGCTCCTCAGTCAGTCGCTTCGCTCCCTCCCTGCGGTGCTTGCTTCGCCTCGCACCGTCGAGCGATCGGCCCCTTTCGAAGTCCCGCCCACCGCACCTCGATCCTCCCCAGCCTCTTGCGCTGCTCGGGTTCCCTTCGGTCACCACTGCGCTGCTCATCCCTCGCACGGTTTCGGCGATCGGCCGCTCGCCCGCTTCGGGGCTCGCGGCCGTCACACAGCGCGCGCCGGTGATGGCCACCGGAGTATTGTGAAACTGGGCAAACGTCACCGGGTGGGACTGGAAGGGGCCGACCGCTCGCGTGGCCTGACGACGAAAGCACTGCAGACGAGTGAGCGTAGCGAACGAGTCGAAGCGCGCAACGAGTCAGGCCACGCGAGCGGTCGGGGGCTTCCGAGGCGGTGAAAAACAACTTCGGGATCGACTCCAGGAAATCCCGAATTCAGGCGTACTCGCAGAGCCAGACGAGGAGGCCCTTCTGGGCGTGCAGGCGGTTCTCGGCCTGATCCCAGACGATCGCGTGGTCGGATTCGAGCACGTCGTCCGTAATTTCCTCCCCGCGATGAGCGGGCAGGCAGTGCATCACGGACACGTCGTCAGCCGCGGAGTCGAGCAACTCGTCGTTGACCTGGAACCCGTCGAAGTTGGCCAGCTTCTCCTCGCGCTCGTCCTCCTGCCCCATGCTGACCCAGACGTCGGTGTAGATCACGTCGGCGTCGGCGACGGCGTCGGCGGGGTCGTCGACGATCGCGGGTTCGCCGCCGAGTTCCGCGGCGCGCTCCACGACCTCGTCGTCGATGCCGTAGCCCTCGGGCGTCGCGACGGTCAGATCGATCCCGGCCAGCGCCGCGCCGATCACGAACGACTGGGCGACGTTGTTGCCGTCGCCGACCCACGCGACGCTGGTGCCCTCCAGTCCGCGGGCGTGCTCCTGGATCGTCAGCAGATCCGCGAGCGTCTGGCACGGATGGGCGTCGTCGGTGAGCCCGTTGACCACCGGCACGTCGGAGTAGGCCGCGATCTCTTCGAGGGACTCGTGGTCGAACATGCGTCCCATCAACACGTCGACGTAGCGGGAGAGCGCTCGCGAGGTGTCCTTGAGGGGCTCGCCGTGTCCGAGCTGGATGTCGGAGTCGCCCAGGAAGATCGCGTGGCCCCCGAGCTGTGTCATCCCGGTCTCGAAGGAAACCCTCGTGCGGGTCGAGGGCTTCTCGAAGACCATCCCGAGGGTCTGGTTGTCGAGGTCGTCGTGGAGGACGCCCTCGGTCTGTTCGGCCTTGTACTCGGCAGCGAGGCCCAGCACCTCGTCCAGTTCGTCAGCGGTCAGGTCGTCGACGTCGAGGTAGTGGCGTGGTTCGGTGGTCATTGGGAGTCACCCTCGGGTTCGCTCGCAGCCGGGTCCGTACCGCCGATCGCGCCGGCTGTCATGCCGCATCGCCCTCCGCGAGGTCCGCTGCCGCGTCAGTCAGCACCGCGATCGCGCGGTGGTACTCCGCCAGCGGCAGGCGCTCGTCCGGCGCGTGGTCGAGGTCCGAGTCGCCTGGCCCGTAGGTCGCCATCGGACAGTCCCACTCGCGAGCGAAGACGTTCATGTCGCTGGTGCCGGTCTTGCGCAGCAGGCGCGGATCGCCCTCCGAACGGCGGATCGCGCCGCGAAGCGCGCGGGCGACCGGCGTGCGGGGGCTCTCCATCACCGGCGGGATCGGCGTGCCCCAGTTGACGGTGCCGAGATCGAGTTCCCCGTCGGCCAGTTCGCGGAGCGATCCCGCGTCCAGCGCCGGCGGAATCCGCAACTGGACGTCCATCGTCGCCTCGACGGAGAGGCCATCCTCGCTGGTCCCGCCGTCGATCGAGACCGGCTTGGCGGTGACCTGCTCGAAGACGGGATCGAACTCGTCGCCGCCGACCTCGCTCACGGCCTCGCGGACCGCCGCCCACCAGCTGGTCGCGTGCTCGATGGCGTTGGGCTCCGGACGCGAGGTGTGGCCGGACTCACTGGTCGCGACGTAGGTGCCGGCGATGAGCCCGCGGTAGCCCAGCGTGATGCCGTCCCAGCCGGAGGGTTCGCCGTTGACGACGGCGCCCGGCGCGTCGCGATCCTCCACCAGGAAGTGGGCGCCCGCAGAGTCGGTCTCCTCCTGCATCACGCCGACGAAGGAGACACCAGTTTCGACCGCCGCGACGGCCATCGCCGCGAGCGGGCCGGTGGCGTCGACGCTGCCGCGACCCCAGAGGACGCGGGTGTCCTCGTCGGCGGCGTCGCGATCGGAGAGCACCTCGTCGGCTGGATCGTCCTCGACGCGCACCGGGATCTCGCCGGGCACCGTGTCGACGTGACTCGTCAGGAGCACGGAATCGTCGGCGGGCGCACGAACGTTCCCGACCTCGTCGCGGAAGACCTCGCGATCGTGGGCCTCGAAGAAGGCGATCAGGCGCTCGGCCGCGGCGTCCTCCTCGCCGGAGGGGGAGGGCGTCTCGACGAGGTCGAGCAGGAGTTCCTCCGCGGCGTCGGCGTCGACCTCGTGGGTGGTGCTCGTTGCCATCGTCAGTCCCCTCCGGTGACGTCGGCGATCGCCGCCACGACTTCGTCGGCGTGGGACTCGTCGATCGTCAGCGGCGGGAGCAGGCGCAGCACGGTGCGGCCCGCCGGCAGCGCGAGGATGCCGTGGTCGAGGGCGAGTTCCTTGAGCAGGCGGTTCGCGCCGCGCTTGACCTCGATGCCGAGCATGAGGCCCTGGCCGCGGACGCCGCGGGCGTCGATCTCGCCGGACTCGATGCCGGCCTCGATCTCCTCGCGGAGGTAGCCGCCGACCTCGGCAGCGTTCCGGGGAAGGTTCTCTTCCACGATCACGTCGAGCGTCGCTTCTGCAGCGGCGCTGACGGTCGGCCCGCCCGAGAAGGTCGAGCCGTGGTCGCCGTGCTCCTCCGCGAGCCAGTCGGCGACGAGCGTCGCGCCCATCGGCAGCCCGCTCGCGAGCCCCTTGGCCGTGGTGAGCGCGTCCGGAACGACGTCGGCCCGTTCGCAGGCCCAGAGCGAGCCCGTGCGACCGAGGCCGGTCTGGATCTCGTCGATCACCAGCGCCGCGCCGTTGTCGTCAGCGACGTCGCGGGCCGCCTGGAGGTACTCGGCGGTAGCGGGGTGGACCCCGCCCTCGCCCTGGACGGGTTCGAGGATGATCGCGGCGGTGTCGCCGTCGACTGCGTCGGCGAGCTGGTCGGCGTCGCCGTAGTCGACGTGGTCGACGCCACCGATCAACGGCTCGTAGGGCGCCTTGTACTTGCCCTTCCAGGTGGTCGCGAGCGCGCCCATGGTGCGGCCGTGGAACGCCTGTTTCGTCGCGACGAGCTTCGAATCGCCCGTCGCCGCGCGGGCGAACTTCAGCGCGGCCTCGTTGGCCTCGGTGCCGGAGTTACAGAGCCAGACGTTCTCGAGATCGCCCGGCGCGATCGCGGCGAGGCGGTCGTAGAGCGCGTCGCGGGCGTCGACCGGATAGGAGCCCTGGACGTAGAGCAGCTGTTTGGCCTGCTCGACGACGGCGTCGACCACCTCGGGGTGGCAGTGCCCCGTCGGCGTGCATGCGTAGCTCGCGCCGAAGTCCAGGAATTCGTTCCCGTTGTCGTCGTAGAGGTAGGGTCCCTCGCCGCGCTCGATGCGGATCGGCTTTTCCGAGAAGACGAAGCCGGCGTTCCCCATTCAGGACACCTCCGCTGCTTCGTCGGATTCGTCGTCTGCTTCGGCGTCCGATTCGCCGTCTGATTCGCCGTCATCCAGCGCGCTCGCGAGGATGTGCGTCCCGCCGCCGTCGACGGCCGTTACGACCGGCTCGTCGACGTTCGCGTCGGCGACGACCACCCGCTCGGCGCCGCCCTCGATCGCCTCGGTGGCGGCCATGACCTTCTTCGTCATGAACCCCTCCGCGGCGTCCTCGATCTGTGCGAACTCCGCGGGCGTCTCGGCGGTCTCGATGAGCGTCGACTCGTCGTCGGGATCGGCCAGTACGCCGGGGACGTCGGTGAGGACGACCAGCGTCGCGTCGAGCGCGCCGGCGATCGCCGCAGCGGCGCGGTCGGCGTCGGCATTGACCGGAAGCCAGTCGTCACCGTCCTTCCCCGCCATCGGGACGGTCGCGACGGGCGTGTACCCGCCAGCGAGGAGCGTCTCCAGGAGGTCCGCGTTGACCTGCTTGATCGTCCCGGAGTGGTCGCCGCGCTTGATCTTCTTCTTGCCGTCCTCCTGGACGCGAACGGCGGACTTGCGCGGGCCGGCCAGCAGTTTGCCGTCGACGCCGGAGAGGCCGACCGCGTCGACGCCTTCGTTCTGGAGGCCGGCGACGAGGTCAGTGTTGAGCTTCCCGGGGAGCACCATCTCGAAGACCTCCATGGTGCGCTCGTCGGTGAACCGTCCGACGACGCCGCCGGGCGTCTCGACGTATGTGGGTTCCTCACCGAGCTGTTCGAGCGTCTCGTCGACGGCGGTGGAGCCGCCGTGCACGACGACGACGTCCTCGCCCTCGGCGGTCAGTTTCGCGACGTCGGCGAGCGCTCCCGCGGGGTCGACCGCGCGGGCGCCGCCGATCTTGAGTACGATGGTCATTGTATCGAATCTCGGAGTAGAGCGGTATGAAAACGGCGATCAGGGCGCGCCGACGGGGTGGAGCCCCGTCGCCTCCAGGCCGGCGGTCTCCTCGAGGCCCAGTGCGACGTTCGCGGCGTGGACCGCCTGGCCCGCGGAGCCCTTCATCATGTTGTCGATGGCCGAGAAGACGACGAGGCGCTCGTTCGAGGCGTCCACCTCGAAACCGACCTCGGCGACGTTCGAGCCCGCGACGGCCTTCGGCTCGGGGTAGCGGTACACCCCGCCACCGCCGGAGGCCATGCGAACGAACGGCTCCTCCTCGTAGGCGCCGCGATACGCGCCCCAGAGGTCACCCGTCGACACCGGCGATTCGGGGAAGACGTGGCACGTCGCGGAGGCACCGCGGATCATGTCCACCGCGTGGACGGTGAAGGAGACGTCGAGGCCGAGGTAGGCCTCAATCTCGGCCTCGTGGCGGTGGCCCGTCGGCGCGTAGGGGCGGACGACGCCCGAGCGCTCGGGGTGAGAGGAGGCCTCGCCGCCGCCGGCGCCACCTTCGGATGAACCGACCTTGACGTCGACGACGATCTGCTCATCGCCGGAGAGGATGCCATCGTCGACCAGCGGCTTGAGGCCGAGGATCGTCGCGGTGGCGTTGCAGCCGCCGCTGGCGATCAGGTCGGCGCCGGGCAGTTCCTCGCGAGTCAGTTCCGGCAGCGCGTAGACGGCGTCGTCGAGGTACTCGGGGGACGTGTGGCCGTCGTACCACTCGTCGTACTCCTCGGCGGTCGGCAGGCGGAAATCCGCGGAGAGGTCGACGACGGTGTCCGCGGCGTCGCGGAACGCGTCGATGCGCTCCATCGAGACGCCGTGGGGCGTCGCGGCGAAGATGACGTCCACCGACGCCAACTCCTCGGGATCGGTGAAGCGCAGGTCGAGGTGACGCAGGTTCGGATGCTTGTAGCCGACGGACTTGCCCGCCGTCGAGCGGCTGGTGGCCTCCTCGATTTCGAAGTTCGGGTGGCCATCGAGCAGGCGGAGCAGTTCGCCGCCGGTGAACCCGGTACCGCCGACGACGGATGCAGTAAGTGTCTCGTCAGTCATGTCTAACCTTCTCGTCTCAGGCGGTCGCCTCAACCGAGTCGTCGGCGACGGTCGCTTCGAGCCAGTCGATCACGCGGGACGGTACGTCCACGTCAGTGGCGTCGTCGAGCGCCTTGAACTCCACCGTGTGGTTGACCTCGTGGACGGTGTAGTCGTCGACGTTACCGTCGCCGTCCATCGTCTCCATCAGGTCGACGCCGAGCAGGCCGCCGCCGACCGCGTCGCTGGCCGTCTCGACGAGTTCGCGGGCGCGGTCGTCGAGTTCGAACTCCTCGACGTCGGCGCCCTTCGCGGCGTTGGTGAGCCAGTGATCCGAGGAGCGGACCATCGCGCCGATCGGCTCGCCGTCGGCGGCGAGCACGCGGATGTCGCGACCGGGCTTCTCGACGAACTCCTGGACGTAGAAGACCTTGTGCTCGTAGTGGCCCAGCGTCGCCTTGTGTTCGAGGATCGCCTCCGCAGCCGAGCGGGAGTCGATCTTCGCCATCAGGCGGCCCCAGGAGCCGATCACGGGTTTGAGCACGCAGGGGTAGCCGAACTGCTCGATCGCTTCGAGCGCGGAGTCCTTCGTGAACGCGACCTTCGTGCGCGGCGTCGGGACCCCCGCTCCCTGCAGCGCGAGCGAGTTCTTGACCTTGTCCGCGCAGACGTCGGCGGTGTGGGCGCTGTTGATCACCGGGACGCCGTATGCTTCGCAGAACTGCGTCGCGTACAACGAGCGGCTCGTCGAGAGACAGCGATCCAGCACCACGTCGAGCTCCTGCAGGGCCTCTGGCGCGCCGTGGACGTCGAAGACCTCCTTGCGGACGTCGATCTTGACGACGTCGTGGCCGCGCTCGCGGAGCTCGCTCAGCAGGAGCTTCTCGTCCTTGCGGATCCTGGAGTAGAGGATCCCGACCTGCACCTCACTCACCCCAGTCTTCTTCGAGCTCGGGGGCCGTCTCGAGCTCGACCGGGTCCACCCCGACGACTTCGAGTTCGGCGCCGCAGGTGGTGCAATCGACGATCTCTCCGACTTCGAGGTTCTCGTGCAGGGAGACCTCCGCCCCGCACTCGACGCATTCGGTCATCGTACACCCACGTCGTGGGCGCGATACCTTAAACCCATCGAACTTACCAGATTAGAAACAGTACCCAGACTGCCAGCTAATCGCACGAAGCACGTCGAACGACCGCGAATTCACGAGACCAGTGTCAGCTGGATGTGTCATTCGTCCCCGGAGTGGGGACGTCGGACGGGGCGCCGCGGTGGCGGCCCGGCGAGTGTGGACGGGGCTCGGATCTCAGACATACTCGCTCACCCCGGATTCGAGACGCTCCTGGGCGCCCTCGAGGCCCTTCCGCGTCGCGACGATCGCGATCAGGTCGTCCTCGAGACTCGCCTTCGCGCTCTCGATCGCGTCCTCGACCGCCGACGGGGCGGGACCACCCGCCGAATCGCGACTCGCGACGCTCTCGGTGGGGTCGAGCGCCGAGCGGAGCGCGGACTCCTCGACGGCGTCGGTGATCGACTCGCCGAGCACCGCGTGTGCCGCGTCGTCGAGCACGTCGATCGCCGCGTCGGGATCCGCGGCGCCGCCAGCAGTCTGGTCGTCTTCGAGCGCCGCCACGTCCTCCGCCGCGACCGCTACGACCTCGTGGGCCGTGCGGAACGGGACGCCGGACTGGGCGAGCAGGTCCGCGACGCCGGTCGCCGTCGAGAAGCCCTCGCCAGCGGCCGCCGCGCAGGTCTCCTCGTTCCACTCCGCCGTGGCGATCGCGCCGCCGGCGACGTCCACCGCGTCCGCGACGTCGTCGATCACGTTCCAGACGTGCGGACCGGCGCGCTGGAGGTCGCGGTTGTAGGAACGGGGCAGGCCCGTGAGCGTCGTCGCGAGCGCCTGGTGGGCGCCGGCGGCGTCGCCCGCGACCGCCCGTACCAGCTCCAGCGAGTCGGGGTTCTTCTTCTGGGGCATGATCGAACTGGTCGAGGCGTAGTCGTCGTCGAGGTCGACGAAGCCGCGATTGCTGTAGACGACGAGGTCCTCGGCGATCCCCGAGAGCGTCACCGAGAGCCCCGAGAGCGCGCCGGCGGTCTCCAGCAGGAAGTCCCGCGTGGAGACCGCGTCCATCGCGTTCTCGACGATGCCGTCGAAGCCCAGCAGCGCGGCCGCGTGCTGGCGGTCCACGTCGAAGGTGGTACCGGCGAAGGCCGCCGCGCCCAGCGGCGACTCGTTGATCCGCGTGAACGCGTCGAGGAGGCGGCTCGCGTCGCGGGCCAGCGCGGCCTCGTAGCTCGCGAGCCAGAACCCGACCGTGATCGGCTGGGCGGGCTGGAGATGCGTGTAGCCGGGCAGGAGCGTCTCGGAGTGCTCCTCTGCGGCCTCGACGAGCACCTCGCGCGTCTCCGCGACGGCTTCGAGGACCGCGATCACGTCCTCGCGCAGACGGTACCGAATGCAGGTCGCCACCTCGTCGTTGCGCGAGCGGGCGGTGTGCATCCGGCCGCCTTCCGGGCCGACGCGCTCGATGACGGCAGTCTCGATGGCCTCGTGGACGTCCTCGCCCTCGGAGAGGACGGCGCCGTAGCCCTCCGACTCGACGGCCTCCTCGATATCGTCGAGCGCCGCGAGGATCTCGCCGGCGGTGTCCTCCTCGATTATCTCCTGCTCGGCGAGCATCAGGGTGTGGGCGCGATCGACCGCGAGGTCCGCCTCGAAAATGCGCCGGTCGGCGTCGAGCGAGGACATGAACTCGCGGGCGGGCCCGCCGGCGAAGCGGTCGCGGCGGACGACGCCCTCCCCGGAATCGGCGCCGTCGCTGTCGGCGTCAGCCTGCTCGTCCGTCGTCGCGTCGTCCTCGCTCATTCGATTACTCCTCGTTCTCGGATTCGCCACCGTCCGTCACGGCGGGCGAGCGATCGAGCGCCTCGGCCTTCACGGAGTTCGCGAGACGCTCCTGGAGCCCGTGGTACTTCGCGACGCCCGTGGCGTCCTCCTGGGCGATGCCGGCGACGTCCTCGGTGTTGAAGGAGGCCATCTCTTCGGAGTACACCGCGTACTCGCTGTCGCGGGCGACCGCGCGGCACGACCCGCCCTGGACCTTGACGGTCGCGGTGCCGGTCACGACGTCCTGGGTCTCCTGGACGAACGCGTCGAGCGCGTCGACCAGCGGCGCGAAGACGAGGCCCTCGTAGGCCTTCTCCGCCCACTCGTGCTCGATGCCCTTCTTGAAGGAACGCTCCTCCTTCGTGAGGACGAGGTCCTCCAGCGCCTGGTGGGCGGCGAGGAGCACCGTCGCGGCCGGATGCTCGTAGTTCTCACGGACCTTCAGCCCGAGCATGCGGTCCTCCATGACGTCCGTGCGACCGACGCCGTACTGCCCGGCGTGCTCGTTGAGGTACTCGATGAGTTCGACGGGCTCCATTGCCTCGCCGTCGACGGCGACGGGGACGCCCTGCTCGAACTCGACCTCGATCAGTTCGGTGCCGCCGTCGGGCTCCTCGGTCCACTGGTAGATGTCCTCCGGCGGGACGTAGTTGGGGTGCTCGAGTTCGCCGCCCTCGATCGCGCGGGACCAGAGGTTCTGGTCGATCGACCAGACGCCGCCGTCGCCGGCCTCGACCGGGAGGTCGCGCTCGTCGGCGAACTCGATTTCCCACTCGCGGGTGAGGCCGAGTTCGCGGACGGGCGCGATGACTTCCAGATCGGAGCCGCGCCAGACGGCCTCGAAGCGGAGCTGGTCGTTGCCTTTGCCCGTGCAGCCGTGAGCGATCCCGTCACAGTCCTCTTCCTCGGCGACCTCGAGGATCGCCTCGGCGATGACCGGGCGCGCGAGCGCAGTGCCGAGCGGATAGCCCTGGTACGTCGCGTTCGCGGCGACCGCGTCGAGACAGAGGTCGGCGAACTCGTCCTTCGCGTCGACGACGTGGAGGTCCAGGCCGAGCGCCTCGGCGGTCTCCTCGGCTTCCTCGAACTCCGAATCTGGCTGGCCGACGTCGACGGTGACGCCGATGACTTCGTCGTAGCCGTACTCCTCCTCGAGCAGCGGGACGCAGACGGTGGTGTCGAGTCCCCCCGAGAAGGCGAGTGCAACGCGTGACATTGTGGTGTTTCAGGGAAACCGCTTCGAGGGGATAAATTTGTCCATATTAATTATGGAATAAATTGGGAGAGTGCCGACTAACCGACCGAAGGAAGGTGGATCGACGAACGAAACTGCGTCGTGGAGAGTGAAGTGTAGGTGGGCCTAGGGGGCCCGTCGTCGCGGTCGTCGTCGGAGAAGGGCGGCGGCGCCAGCGCTCGCGACCGGTGGGGAGCGGCCCGTGGCGGCGCTGGCTGTCCGCGTCATGTGGGCGTAGGTAGATGCGGGCCGTTACTAAACGCTTTCGAGACGGAGACGGCTCGAAGCGGCCGTACGCGGCGAGAAACGGCCCTCAGCCGTCGGCGTCGTCCTCGCTCCCAGCGTCGGTGTCAGTACCGCCGTCGCCGCCGTCAGCGTCGGACCCCGTCCCGTCGTCACCGCCGGTGGCGTCCCCGTCGCCGCTCCCGTCGGTCTCGTTGCCGTCGGCGTCGTTCCCGCCGCCGTTACCGGGACGATCCTCCGGGCCGCGTTCGCCCGGGAGTCCGTCCCCGCCGAGGCCGGGAATCTCGTCGGGGGCGCGATCGCCGGGCCCGATCCCGTTCCCGAGGTTGGGGCCCGCGATCGAGCGGGCGAGTTCGCGAACCTGCTGACCGCCGAGTTCGCTGGCCTGGCCTCGGAGCCGCTCGATGGCGCTTGCGTTCACGCCATTGGCCACGAGCGCGTCGGCGGGGAGCCGCCCCGTGGCGTTCTCGACGGCGCCGAGCTGTCGGGTCAGACTCGCGCGCTCGGCTTCGATCGCGGCGGCCCGTGCAGCGTAGGCGCCCCGCGAGATCGTGCCGTTCTCGTACTGGGCGGCGAGCGTTTCGTTGCGCGATTCGAGGTCGTCGAGGCGCTGCTGGATGTGATCGAGCCGCTCGCCGACCACGCCAGCCGCGGAGTCGTTGGTCTCCGTAGCGGCCAGCGCCGCGCCGAAGGAGCGCTCGCTGACCTCGCCGTCGAGTTCGGCCCGCTCGGCGCCGATCGCGCCGGAGAGGCGTTCGCCAGCGGTGAAGCTCTCGTTCGTCTCCTGGCCGCCGTCGGCGGCGTCGCCGCCGGCGAGCCCGGGGGCAGCGGCCGCTGCCAGCGGGGCCAGGAGGAGGCCCACCACGAGCAGCGAGACCGCGACGGTTCGTTTCATCGTATCTCCACCTCGGGGCCACGACCCCATATAGCGGCCACACGCTCGCGCCGGATCAACGACGGTTTAGCCGAATTCAACACCGTTTTTCGAGGCTGCCGTATTGCGATTCGTTCGAAACGATCGGCGGGCCGCAAACGCGGTGGAATCACAGGTCTGCCTCCCCGGGCAGTGCGAGCACGTTCTCCCGGCCGATGCGGAACACCTCGATCCGGTCGTCCTCGCGCATCCCCGTGACGACCTGGCTGGTCTTCGCCTCGGTCCACTCGAGTTCCGAGACGACCTGCTGCTGTTTCATCCGGCCGCCGTGGCCCTCCAGTAGCCGAAGCACCTGCTCCTCGTTGGAGAGCAGCTCCGGCGGCACGTCGGCTTCGTCCTCGGCCGGTTCGTCCGCCTCGGCTGTCGGCTCCCCGTCGCCGGGCTGTTCCTCGGCGGCGCCGTCTGCGTCCGATGGCGCCTCGCTGGCACCGGTGGCCTCGTGGCTCGAATCGTCGTCGGTCGGCGCCGCACCCGCTCCTGCGGAAGCGGATGCCGCCCCCGCACCGCCGCTGTCGGCGATTGCCACCTCGCCGTCGGCCTCCCTGCCGGATGAGCCCGGTAGCGAGAGGTGACCGCTCCACGCGAGGTAGCCGACCAGCGCGACGATCGCCGCGAGCAGGACGGCTGCGCCCACGAGCGGGAGCAGCGAGTCGTCCTCTGCGGCCGCGCTCGTGACGACGAGTCGGGGCTGCCCGGCCACGAAGTCCGTCTCACTGCCCTGCCAGATGGCCGCGGAGTCCGTGCGGTCGTTGGGCGACGGTTCGACGCTCGCCGTCCGGTAGCCCTCGGGCCAGGAGATCGTCAGGCGAGTGTGCTGCTCCATGAGGAACCCGTCGATCGCTGCGCCAGCGTGGAGTTCCTGGCCGTCGACGACCGCGAAGTTCGTCCACTCGAACTCGTAGGCCAGTACGCCGTAGCTGCTTGGGACGCCCTCCGTGCGCGTCGAGACGGTCAGGCCCTCGATCGTCATCTCGCGGCCGGTCGCGTCGCTCGCTGCGGTCACCGAGCCGTTCATCCGGCTCCGGAAGTCCGCGGTGTAGGACTCGCTGTCGTTGCGGACGTCGGCCTCCAGGCTCGCGAACGCCTCCTCGTCGGCGTCGTCCTCGAGGCGCGTCCAGAGTTCGACGGTCCAGGTCGCGTCGCCGTCTTCCTGGAGGTCGATCCTGATACGCGTGCGGTCCGCGTCGACCTCCTGGATGGCCGTCGATGCGTTCGTCGACGCGAGCGGTCCGGTCTCGGCGGTCGTCGCGCCGGCGGTGGTTGTGCCTGTCGTGGCGTCTCCCACCGCGAGTCCTGGCAGTAGACTCGCGAGCAGGAGGGCCGTCAGGGCGATCGCGGCCGCCCGGCGGACGGTCCCGCGCCGTAGCTCCATCGTTGACGGGTAGAATGGGCCACGCCCTAAATCGCTATGGCATCGGATCGGTGCGCCGACGGCTCCGCGCTACCCTGCGTCCCCATCTCCCCGCCGTCACCGAGTACGGAGCGACTACCGGCGACTACCGGCCGCAGAGACGCACAAGGCTTTTCCCGCGTGCAGGAGGAGCGCCGATTATGTTCGGACGACGGGGGAAGATCGATGTCGAGACGCTGCTCAAGATCGTGCTCGTCCTGTTGATCGTGATCCTCGCGCTCCAGCTCATCGGCTACTTCGTGGACCTGGTGGTCGGCATCGCTGGAAACGTCATCGTTCTGATCCTGATCCTCCTGCTGGTGCTCTATCTCCTCGACGAGATCTGAGGCGTCTCAGTTCGTCGCATTTCGGGCGGCAACTCATCGTCCTCCGGATCGACCGACACCACTATTCGCCCGGCTCGCCGATCCGCTGGCGTGTACAGTCTCAACGCCGCGGTCCCTGGACGCGTTCGCAGGATCGCCGGCGACCTGTATCCCCACCTCGCGAGCTTCGCGGACGTGCGCGAGGACCACTCGATCTGCGTCAAGCGGCTCGGCGACGACGAGCCCTACAAGACGCTCGCGGACCGGGCGCGGACCGTGCTCGCAGACGCGCCGGCCTTCGAGGTCGCGGTGACGGGAATCGACTACTTCGAGACGCCGACCGACGGGACCGACCCGGTGGTGTACCTGACCGTCGAGAGTCCCGGTCTGTTGCAGGTCCACAAGACGCTCGTGGAGGCGTTCGGTGCGTTACCCGGGCTGGAAGGGGACGAGTACGTTCCGCACGTGACGCTCGCTCGGGACGGGGAGATCGCAGACGCCGAGCGACTGGCCGAGCGCGAGATCGAACCCGTGACCTGGACGGTCTCGGAACTCGAGTTCACCGACGCGCACCACGACCACGCGATCGGCACGATCCCGCTCGGTCAGTGACTGAGTTGCTGTGCTAAGTTCGGTAGCTATCTCGAATCTATCGCTATCTCCGAAAGCCCCCGACCGCTGAGCGATTCTAACTCGCTGCGCTCCTCGCTCCCTCGGTCGCTGCGGTGCTTGCGTCGTTACAATCGCTCAGCGCCCGGCCCCTTTCGATGTCCACCAAAACTGCCTCACTCCTCCCCAACCTTCTCCCTCGCGCCGGAAGACGTTCCGGCTCGCTTCGCTCGCGGGCTGCGACTTCCGAGCCCTCGCTCGCTGCCGCTCGCGAGGACTTCGCTCGGTCGGCCCTCGCACGGTGTCCCGCGACCGGCTGCTCACCCGCTTCGGGGCTCGCAGCCGGCGCCAGCGCGCGCCGAGGAGGTCCACCGAGGTATCGCGATGCTGAGCAAATGCCATCGGGGGGACTGGAAGGGGCCGACCGCTGGCGGCTTGTAACGAAGTAAGCACTGCAGCGAGCGACCGACGGGAGCGAGTGAAGCGCGCAACGAGTTAGAAGCCGTCAGCGGGAGGGGGCTTCCAAGCGGTTTGTCATCGCGCGATCGCCGTCGGCGAGTACAAATCAATCTCCAATCCTCGGACGCAGACTCACTCCGGAATCGGCGGATCCCCGTCGTACGCCGCGTAGTCGGTGTAGAAGTTCCTGATCGCGAACTTCAGCTTCCCCGGCGCGACGTCGATCAGCTCCTCGCGCTCCTCGGGCGGGAAGGTATCGTGCACCGAATACTGCCCGAGCTGGCCCTGCCCCGCAGCGGTATAGCGCCGATCCAGCAGCACCCGGACGCCCAGATCCTCCGGCGATCTGAGCACGCGCCCGAGTGCCTGCCGCGTCTTCCGAACGGTGGGAATCTCGACGGCGTAGCGCCAGCCGGGGTCCGCGACGGGGCGATCCGCGAAGGCGAGGTCGTAGGCCTCCTGGACGGCTTTCGCGCGGTCGTCGAGGTGCGGATAGGGTACGCCGACGACCGCCACGCTGGTCGCGTCGTCGCCGTCGAAGCTCACGCCCTCGGTGAGGGTGCCCCACAGCGACGTGAACAGGACGGCGTGGTCGTCCTCGACGAAGCGCTGGCGGAGGTCCTCCGCGCTCGTGCCGGCGCGATCGAGGTAGGCGGTGGTGCCGTCGTCGAGCGTGATCGTGTCAGCCGCCGAGCCGCTCCCGTCCCCCGTCGCGCCGCCGACCAGGTTTCGCTCGCCGGTCAGTAGTTCGTGGTAGCGCTCGGCCTCGCTGTAACTCGGGAAGAAAGCGAGCGTGTTGCCGGGCGTGAACTCGACGGTGTCGCGCAGGGCGCCAGCCACCGTGGCCTGGACTTCGGGATCGTCGCGGTCCGAGGAGAACAGCGGCGGGGTGTCGACGGCGAACGTGCGGCGGCGCTCCTCGGGGAAGTTCAGCCCGTAGGCCATCGTCGCTGGATCGTCGAGACCGAGGACGTCCTCGAGCACGTCGAAGGGCCGGAGGGTGGCCGACATGAGGACGGTGGCGTGGGCGTCGGCGGAGAGGTCGCCGGTGACGGAGCCGGGGAGGCAGGCGTATAGCTCCGCGCGGCCGTAGATTTCGTCCGTGCCCTGATCGCGGCGCACCCCGAGCGTCGGGTAGTAGCCGGGTTCGGGAGCGTCCTCGAGCCAGGCGTCGACGAACCGGGCCGCCTGGAGCGTCTGGCACTCCTGTCGCTCGCTGGCCTCGCCCTCTCTGAATGCCTCCTCGTACTCCGAGTCGAGTTCCTCGCCCAGCGCGAGCGCGTCCTCGATGTCGTCCTCGACGCCGCGGCCGGAGTAGGCCTGGAGGAACGCCAGCGTGAGATCGTCCCGACGGTCGTCGTTGTCGATCGCGACGTCGCTCCAGTGCTCGCCGACGTCGCCGAAACCGAGATTCTCGTCGTAGGTCTCGCGGAGGGCGGCGAGAAACGGTGCGAGGACGTTCGCCGCCGCGTCGCTGCGCGGATCCGGCGTCGCCTCGAGTTCGTCGAGCGCCTGCTCGAGCGTGTTCTCGGTGCAGGTCCGGGTGGCGTGCTCCCGGGCGGCGTCGGCGACGTTGTGGGCCTCGTCGAAGACGACGATGACGTCCTCGGGGTCGCAGTCGAGCCAGCGGAGGAACGCCTCGCGGATCTGGGGATCGAGCAGGTGGTGGTAGTTACAGATCGCCAGGTCGACGTCGTCGACGCCGTCCTTGAGGAGTTCGTAGCCACAGAAGCCCGCGGCCTCCGCGCGCTCGTAGATCTCGTCTGGGGTGCGGACGTCGTCGTAGAGCCACTGGTAGAATCCGGCGGGGTCGCGCTCCAGATTGGCGCGGTAGTACTCGCAGGTCGAGGCGTCCTGCAGGTTCTCGAGTTCGGTCTCGACCCGTTCGAGTTCCTCGGTCACCGCCCCGTACGCTTCCGTCGCATCCTCCTCGCCGGCCTGTGCGCTCGCCTGCAGCGCGTCAGCCCGCCGTTCCAGTTCGGCCTGCTCCTGCTCCAGGTCGACGAGGTCCCGCGTCGCGTCCCGCAGGACCTGACACTCCTGGTAGTCCACGTCGACGTGGCACATCGACCCCTTCCCGCGGAATACGACGGCCTGGATGGGCTCCTGTTCGGTGATCCGCCGCGCCTCGCGGACGAACTGCCGTTGCTGCTGGTGGACGTTCGTCGTGATGACGACGGTCTTGTCGGTTTCACGGGCGTGCTCCAGCGCCGGCGCGAGCGCCGCGAGCGTCTTCCCAGTCCCGCAGGCGCCCTCGAAGGTGACGTCCTGGCCCCGGACCAGCGCGTTGTAGATCCGGTCCATCGCCTCTCGCTGGCCCTCGAAGGGTTCGTCGTAGGGGAAGAAGCGGGTGTAGCCGTTCGTCGACGCCACGGTGGTATCTGGCAGGCGTTCGGACGCCGAGCGGTAAAGAGTTCGCGTCCCCCGCGGCGAAAGTGATCCCCTCCGACCGCCCAACGCGAGCGAAACCCACCGGCGCCGCCGCGCTCGGCCGGTCCGTCCACCGGGGTGTCGCGAGCGTCGACCATGCACGATCGGGTGGGAATGGAAGGGGCCGACCGCTCGTGTTCGCTCACGAAGTAAGCACCGCAGGCGGAGCGAACGCAGTGAGCGTAGCCGAGGAGCACAACGAGTGAGCGGGCACGAGCGGGAGGGGGCTTCCAAGCGGTTCGCTATCGGCAACTCCCAGGCCACGCCTCATTCGCGTGAGGACCGAACGCCCAAGACGCTCGGGCGCCGAGGAGCCACCATGAGCCAGTTGACCCTCCTGGGAACGCGCCTCGCGGAGGAGGGCCAGGAGTTCGTCTACCACGGCGAGGCGTCTGGCTGCGAGGGCTGTCCCTACCGCAGCCAGTGCCTGAATCTCACGGAGGGCGTGAAGTACGAGGTCACGGAGGTGCGGGAGAACACCCAGAAACTCGACTGTGCCGTCCACGACGATGGCGTCCGTGCGGTCGACGTCGAACCGGCGTCGGTGACCGCGAACGTGCCGAGCACCGGCGCCTACGCCGGCAGCAAAACCGCACTCGCCGGGCCGTGCCCGCTCACGTCCTGTCCGAGCCACGAACTCTGCGTGCCGGACGGCGCCGACTTCGACGACTCCTACCGGATCGAGGAGGTGCTCGGCGAACCGCCCCACGAGCACTGCCACCTGGATCGGGAGTTGACGATGGTCGAGTTCGCGCCGCGGGAGGAGTGAGGCGTCTGTGCGGCGCTGTGCTGGTCACCGCGACGCCGTCCGTCCGCCGATTCAGCCCTCGATCGAGCCGACGTGCTCGGCGGCGTAGCCGAAGATGCTCTCGTAGCCCTCCGCGGACATGAGCACCGGGTAGAACGGCTCGTCCGCGACGACCTCCTCGCCACCGGCAGCAGCGAATGGTTCGCCGGGCGAGACGCGCTCGAAGTTCGCAGCGAGCAGGTCGTAGTCCGTCGCGGCGGCCTTGGGAACCGACCGGGAAAGCCGGTAGACCGGGAGGTGCTCGCGGCGCTCGACCTCGCCGGGCAGGACGCCTGCCGCTTTCAGGAAGGCGTCGACGATCAACGCGGCGTTCTCGGCGGCGCGCTCGCTTCCCTGGTGGCCGGCCTCGACCTCGATCACGTCCGCGACGTCGAGGAGCCTGCCGTCGGTGAACGTCCCGGCGGTGACGAGGGAATCCACCGGGAGCGCCGGGACGAACTCCCGCGCGAGGTCGTCGACCTCCCGGGTGATGGCGAACGGCTTCGGGTAGGACTGCGTGGAGTGCAGCGAGAGCGCGACGGTGCCCTCGAGCGCGTCGGTCAACTTGGCGGCGAGTCGGCCTTCGTGGGTGTCGGCGTCCGGGTCGCCCGGGAACGCGCGGTTGAGGTCCTCGTCGAGGTAGCGCTCCCCGGCTTCGAGCGCCTCCTCGTTGACGACGATCAGCTTCACCGGCCGCTCGACGTCGGGGGGATCCTCCATGAGCCCCTCGACGGCTCGCTGGCCCGACGGCTCGTCGCCGTGAATCCCCCCGATCACCGCGATCTCCGGTTCCCCGTCCCCCAGCGTCTCGATCCGCATTCGGACCGTCGTAGGAGCGAGGGGCTGTTAGGCCATTCGGTCCGCAGTTGGTCACGGCTGCCGGTCAGGAACGTCGGTTAAGCGGGGAGCAACGAAGCTATGCGGTGGGCGGTCCCAGCCCCACGCGATGAGCGATCCCGACACGATCGCCACCTACGAATCGGTCGCCGTGGAGTACCGGGAGCGTCACGCCGACCGCTCGGTGGTCGCCGAGATCGTCGACGCGTTTCTCGACGCCCTGACCGCCGGGACGGCTGCCGGCCCGGCGAGCGACACGAACGGCGGCGGCGAGCCAGACGAGCCACGAGTGCTCGACGTCGGCTGCGGACCGGGCTGGGAGTCCGCGACCTTCGCAGACGCCGGCCACGACGTGCTGGGCATCGACCTCACGAGCGAGTTCCTCGACGCCGCGGCGAACGAGACGGCCCCAACGGCCGACTTCGCGCGGATGGACATGCGTCGGCTCGGATTCGTGGATGCGACCTTCCACGGGCTCTGGGCCTGCGCCTCCTTCCTCCACGTGCCACGCGAGAACGCACCCGCGACGCTCGCCGGGTTCGAGCGGGTACTCACCGACGGCGGCGTGCTCGCGCTGAGCGTCAAGCGCGGCGACGGAACGCGGCCCGGCGACGGCTACGATGACGACCAGCGGGAGTTCGTGCTCTACCAGCCCGGGGAATTCCGAGAACTGGTCGAGGACGCTGGCTTCACCGTCGAGACGGTCGACGCTCGTGAATACTGGATCTTCCTGCTCGCCAGGTGCTGATTCGTCGCCCGGCCGCCGTCGCCGTCCCTGCCGTCAGTGCTCCAGCGCCTCGACGTACGCGTAGTCCCGTTCCTCGGCCACCACGACGGCGCCGTCGAGCCGGAGCTGCCAGCCCTCGATCGCCGTCGGGTCCTCCAAGGCCTGGGTCAGTTTCGTCCGCACGTCGAGCAGGTCGACGCCGTAGTAGTCACGCGGGAGCCCGGCGAGGTAGTCCAGCGCCGTCTCGAAGAGACTGCGCATGCCGGCGTCGTCCCGGAAGTCGTGGTGCTTGTACGCGCCGGCGGCGACCTGTACCATCCCGTGGAGGAACCGACTCTCGTCGGTACCGTTGCCGTAGTTGTACCACTCGTCCTCGAAGCAGTCGTGGGACTCGTGGAACTCGCCGGCGTTGAACAGTCGGACGCCGTGGACGAGCGCCCGGCGGAGCGTGGCGTGCTCCCACTGCTGGGCGGTCGCGTTCCAGCCCGTCGGGTCGCCGGAGCGGGGTGGCGAGACGTCGGGATCGCGAGTGTGGTCGTCCATCGACGTGACTACCGGCGTTCGGTGTCGCGCTGAAGCGCCCCGACCACGTCCTCGCCCTCCAGAAACGGGATGTCGTGTCGATCCGCGTACTCCCTCGCGCCGGCGACGGAGAGTTCCTCGCCGCTCGCGTCGTCGAGCATCTCGCAGACGACGACCGCCGGCGGGATCCCCGCCTCCTCGGCGAGCGCGACGGCGAACTCCGTGTGGCCCCGGCGTTCGTCAAGCAGTTCCGGCGCCGCTCGGAGGAGGTGGACGTGTCCGGGCACGCGAAACTCCTCGGCGAAGGCGTCGGTCGGATCGGCGAGCGTGCCGTCGCCGCCACCGAGCGCGCCGTCCGCCACGTCCGCGGCGAACCCGCCAAGTTCCGAGATCGTCAGCGCGCGGTCCTCGTCGGTGATACCGGTGTAGGTGCCGCTGTGGTTGACGGTCAGCGAGAACGATGGGCGGTCGCCGTATGCCGTGGCGCCAGTCATCGTGGCAGGGTGCTCGACGGCGTCGACGTAGTAGGGCAGGTCCGCGGCGTCGGCGACGTCGGCGGCGAGCGCCACGCAGACCAACCCGCCAGCGTCGTTGCGGAGCTGTGCGAGGGCGTCGGGGTCCACGGCGGTCGCGGGGTAGAGGATGTCCGTCTCGCCCTCGCGGTCGTCGGCGTCGTGGACGCAGATTGGCTCGCCGGCACGGAACGCCTCGATCGCTCGATCCACCGAGTCGGTCGCTCCACTCGCGCGGTGGTCGCCGCCCGTCTCCGCCGGCTCCTCCTCGCCGCGAACGTCGCTCCCGCCCATCTCAGGTCCCCCGCACCGTGACGGTGACGTGATCGTCGTCGTCGAGGCCGAGTTCGTCCCGGAGCTTGTCGGGGGCGATGACCTCCAGCTGGTCCTCGTCGTGGTGGGTGCGCTCGGGCGCGATGACGTGGGCGCCGTCGTAGGCGGGCGGGTCCTCGTCGCCGGCGTCGGGATCGCTCTTCGCGATCGTGGCCGGGTAGCAGACCGCGGGTCCGTAGGTCCGCTCGTCGTCCTCCCAGCCGTCGATCGGGACGGGGTCCATCGCCTCGAGGGCGCCGCGGCGGCGAACGCTCGCCTCCGTGAGGTCGACGTTCAGTGTGCCCGGGAACGGCTCGTAGGCGAGGCGCTCGCGGAACTGCTCCATGTATCCGGGGAGCGTGATGTAGTGGCGACCCTCGCCCATGCCGCCGGTGACCGTTCCCAGGAGGGCGACGCGGGAGACGCCCTCGAAGATGCGGCGGTAGTCCTCGTACTCGTTGCGGAGTTCGCGCTCGCCGTCCTCGGTCAGTTCGATCCACTGGCCGTCGCTGACGGTGTCGCGTTCGAGGAGGCCGGCGTCCTCGAGACGCTGCAGCCGCCGGGAGGCCGTCTGCGTGGAGGCGCCGACGGAGTCGCCGAGCGCGCCACAGGAGGTCTTGACCTCCCCGTCGAGCCCGCCCTCCAGGGCGAGCAGCTTCAGGACCGCGAGTTCGTCGTGTCCGACCGCACCAGCTGCGGCGTTGCTCATGCCCTACGCTTGCGTCCGATCGCGCATAAGCGTGCCGAATGCGTGATGCGTCCAGAAATTGGGACGCCCGATACGGCGGCCCTGGCGGCGGCCCGGATCCTGGGCCCGACATGCCTGGGCAAGACGGCAGGCCTGGACAACCCGCCTGATCTGGGCTACCCTCGCGGACCGTGGTAATCGACCGGGCCCTGGCAACGTAGCGGACCACACGTTGAAGTACGATACCGCGGCGAGCAGGTCGTGGTCCCCGCGTTCGACTTCGGCCCGACGGACGACCAGACCGCGACGGGTACGTGGATCGATCGCCAGAAGCGCTGGTGATCAGCCGCGCACTGACGTCTCGACGACGGCCCGACGGCGGATCGATCGGCCGGAGGAATTTCACTTTCACTTCCCTGTTAACGGGGGTTTATGTCCCATGGCGACCGAGCGAGTGGTATGGCAGCAGACGCTGACCTCGAAGATCTCCCGGGCGTCGGCCCGGCGACCGCAGAGAAGCTGACCGATAACGGGTTCGACTCCTACCAGGGCCTCGCCGTCGCCAGCCCCGGAGAGCTCTCGAACACGGCGGACGTCGGCGAGTCCACGGCCGCGGACATCATCAACGCCGCTCGCGACGCCGCGGACGTCGGCGGGTTCGAGACGGGCGCGACCGTCCTCGAACGCCGCGAGCAGATCGGCAAGCTCTCCTGGCAGGTCGACGAGGTCGACGACCTCCTCGACGGCGGCGTCGAGACCCAGTCGATCACCGAAGTGTACGGCGAGTTCGGCTCCGGCAAGTCCCAGGTCACCCACCAGCTGGCCGTCAACGTTCAGCTTCCCCAGGAGCACGGCGGGCTCCACGGCTCCGCGATCTTCGTCGACAGCGAGGACACGTTCCGCCCCGAGCGCATCGACGACATGGTGCGCGGGCTCCCCGAGGAGGCGCTGGAGGCGATGCTCGAAGAGCGCGACATCGAAGGCGACGTCGGCGACGACGAGACGTTGGACGCGCTCGTGGACTCGTTCCTCGAGTACATCCACGTCGCGAAGGCGTTCAACTCCAGCCACCAGATGCTGCTGGCGGACAAGGCCCAGGAGCTGGCCAGCGAGAACGAGGACGCCGAGTACCCCGTTCGCCTCCTCTGTGTCGACTCCCTCACGGCCCACTTCCGCGCGGAGTACGTCGGCCGTGGCGAGCTCGCAGATCGTCAGCAGAAGCTGAACAAGCACCTTCACGCCCTCGAGAAGGTCGGGAACCTCTACAACACGGCCGTCGTCGTGACGAATCAGGTCGCCTCCAACCCCGACTCCTTCTTCGGGGACCCGACCCAGCCGATCGGCGGCAACATCCTCGGCCACAAGTCGACGTTCCGGATGTACCTCCGGAAGTCCAAGGGCGACAAGCGGATCGTCCGCCTCGTCGACGCCCCGAACCTCGCCGACGGCGAGGCCGTCATGCGGATCGAGGGCGGCGGTCTCAAGCCGGAATAAGCGGACCGTTTTTCGAGGAGAGTTTCCTCGCTCGCTGACGCTCGCTGCGGGAACCCTCCTCCAAAAAATCTCCACGAAAAAAGGCCGACAGCTCGGGCTTCGCCCTCGCTCTCGGTGTCGTTCGAAAGGCGCTTCGCGCCTTTCGTGATGACGAGAGAGCTTCGCTCTCTCGAACCAAACCGCTCGCTCCCTCCGATCGCTCGCGGACGTTCAACAACTGCACGCGATGGCATCGCCAACCCCACCGGATAGGACTGGAAGGGGCCGAGCGGGGCCCCAAGCGGTTTGGTGCAGTGGAGGTACCGACTCCAGCGCGATTCTCCGGGACTTCTCAATTACCCCTCCAACAGTTCCAGGTCGATCTCGCCGTCGAGCACCTCCGCCCGGTACATCGTCGTACGATCCGTCGACGCCCCCGTCGCACTCCCCGGATTCAGCAGCCGCACGCCCGCGACCTCCGTATCGAGCACCTCGTGGCTGTGCCCGGAGATCCCGACGGCGTTCGGATCGTGCTCCCTGACGATCCCGGCGACGCGCTCCTCGTAGTCGTGGCGCGAGCCGGTGCCGTGAGTGACGACGAACGTCACGCCGCCGGCGGTCCGCGTCGCGACCCGCGGGAGGTCCATCCCGCGATCCATGTTGCCCGAGACGGCGGTGAGGTCGCCGGCGAGGTCCCGGATCGTCTCGAGGGCCTCCCGGCTGTCGAAGTCGCCGGCGTGAATCGCGAAGTCCGCGGCCGCCAGTTCCTCCCGAACGAATCCGGGCAGCGCGGCCCTGCGCGAAGGAATGTGCGTGTCTGAGAGAATCGCGATCCGTGGCATTGGCTGTGCGTTGCCCGTCGAGTGCCGTAGCCGTTTTCCTCCAGTGCTCGGGGCAGCGGTACGCGACCAGATCGATCCACCCATCGCACGTCGAAAGCGATAGGCCACGGCCGGCCGGAGTAACGCGCATGGACGAGGTCGCGGTCGTCACGGCGTTCCTGCGCCACGATGGCGAGGTGCTGGCCTGCCACCGGAGCGAGGACGCGCCGACGTATCCCGGACAGTGGGGCGGCGTCTCCGGCGTGATCGAGGACGGCGAGGATCCGGACCAGGCCGCACGTCGGGAGGCGAGCGAGGAGGTCGGCGCGACGGGGCTGATGCTGGTCCGAAGCGCCGAGTCGCTTCGCGTCAGGGCCCCGGAGTACGAGGCGGTGTTCGTGGTCCACCCGGTGCTGTTCGACGCACCGGACCGCGAACTTACGCTCTCCGACGAGCTGCAGGCCGCGGAGTGGGTTCCGGCGACGGAGCTACTGCGGCGGGACACCGTCCCGCGACTCTTCGAGACCTACCAGCGGGTCGCGCCGACGGTGCAGTCGGTCGCGGCCGACGACGAGCACGGTGCCGCGACGCTGTCGATACGGGCGCTCGAGGTCCTCCGGGATCGGGCAGGGTTGCTCGCAACGGAGGAAGACGCCGATCTCGACGAACTCCGCTATCTCGGCGACCGCCTGCGGGAGGCACGCCCGAGTATGGCCGTGCTCCGGAACCGGGTGAACCGGGCGCTCGCGGCGGCCGGGCTCGTCGAGCCGACAGAGAGGAGCGGCGACACCGGAAACGAAGGGTCGGCACCCGAAGACGTCGAGCAGGCCGCCGTCGACGGGATCAACCGTGCGCTCGCCGCGGACGCCGAGGCCGCGATGCGTGCCGCGGGGCTGCTCTCGGGCTGGCACGTCCTCACGCTCTCGCGATCGGGGACCGTCTTCGACGCGCTGGCAGCCGACACCGTCTCCGCGATCTCGATCGCCGAATCCCGGCCTGCGCGGGAGGGGATCGACGTCGCGGAGGCGCTGGCGTCCGGAAGCGGTGAGTCGAGCACCGACAGCGATGGCATCGAGGCCCCGATCACCGTCCACACCGACGCCGCGATCGCCCACCGGCTCGCCGTTGCTGACGTCGACGCTGTCGTCGTCGGTGCGGACGCGATCCTCCCCGACGGTCGGGTCGTGAACAAGACCGGCACCCGCGGCGCAGCCATCGCCGCCGCGCGGGAGGACGTCCCCGTTTACGTCGCGGCGGCGACCGACAAGGTCACGACCCGCGAGCAGGTCAACCTCGAGTCCGGCCACCCCTCGGCGATCTACGACGGCGACGCACCCCTCGACGTCGCGAACCCGACCTTCGACGTGACGCCGGCGGACGCGATCACCGGGATCGTCACCGAGCGGGGCGTGCTCGACGTCGAGGCGATCGCCGAGGTCGCCGCGGAACTTCGAGAACTCGAACCTGCCTGAGGGACCGGCGCTGTACCGTTGCCTTCGTACTGCCCGTGGTACCCGGAAGCAGCGCCCGTAGCATACGGGGGCGTGGTCGATGGGCGACGCCGCGACTAAGACACGGGCGGTGCAAGGGGACGTATGGAACCGACCATCGATACGGTGCTACTTGCAACCGACGGGAGCGATCCCGCAGAGCGCGCCGCCGAGCACGCCATCGCGCTGGCCGCGACGACCGAGGCCGACCTCCACGTCCTGGCGGTCGCCGACGCGGCCGCGAGTCGGATGGCCGAGGCGACGCTGGGCGAGCAGGGCGGCGACTCCGTGCTGAACGAGGCCGCGAGGGAAGCGACGGGGGCGGTCGCCGATCTCGCCGCGGACGCTCCCGCGTCGCCGGACGTGACGACGATCGTCCGGACTGGCCTGGCCCACAAGGAGATCGCGGCCTACGCCCAGGAGATCGACGCCGACGTCACCGTGCTCGGCACCGAGGGGCGCTCCGGCCTCGATCGCGTCTTGCTGGGATCGGTCGCCGAGAACGTCCTGCGGACGAGCACCCGGCCGGTCCTCCTGATTTCCCCCGGCACGCCGGCGCCCGACGCCGACCAGACGCCCTACGACGAACTGCTGTTCCCGACGGACGGCAGCGAGGGCGCCGATCGGGCGCTCGACTGGGCGATCGGCCTCGCAGCGCACTACGCGGCGCCGCTGCATGCCCTGTTCGCCGCCGACGCGTCGCCGTTCCCGACGACGGTTCGCTCGAAACAGCTCCTCCAGGCGCTGGAGTCCGCCGGGAACGACGCCATCGAGGCGGTCCGGGAGCGCGGCGAAGCGAGAGACGTCGAGGTGGTCGGCGCGGTCGCCAGCGGAGCACCTGGCCCCACGATCCTCGAGTACTGCGAGGACGAACCCATCGACCTCGTCGTCATGGGCACCCACGGCCGTTCCGGCCTCGATCGGTACCTGCTGGGCAGCGTCACCGAGCACGTCGTCCGGCACGGCGACGTCCCCGTGTTCTGCGTCCCGATGCGCGGCGAGGAGTGAGCACATCGGGGCTCGCTGGCAGCGCGTCGTCGCGCCACGAAAGGCCCATTGCACTCCCCGGTCGATAGCGGGCAGGGGCGGCGGTGACGAGAGTTACCCCCACCGAGCCCCGTGTGACGAAGGGTTTTCCCGAGCCGCCCCTCCTCGAATCGTGGTGCTTATCGGGCACGGCTGAGTCCGCCAGCACATGCTCAAGCATCTCGGCATTGGCGGTATCCTCGGCGTGTTCCTGCTCGTCGGCGGCGTCGCGCTCATCGGCTGGGTCAATCCGGTCATCGCGGCAGGGATCGCGATCTCGATCGCTGGCCTCGGCCTGATCGTCCGCTCGCTCGTCTCCTCCGCGCTCGGCGCGATGGGGATGGGCGGGCTGGTCTAAATTTCGTCGTTGTAATTTTGGAGTGCGCGCGGCCGACAACTCCGAAAGCCCCCGATCGTTCGCGGGCGCGAAGCTCCCGCGTGCTCGGGAGAGCTCCGCTCTCCCGGTGCTCGAGGGCTGCGGCTCGCTGCGCGCTTCGCTCAGTCGCTTTCGCTCCTTCGCTCCAGTGCTTGTTCCGAAAGATTCGCTTCGCTCACCTTTCGACGTTCGCCTCGCGCTGCTCGGCTCACCTTCGCCCGGGAACGACCGACCGCCCGGCCCCTTTCGATGACCACCCAAACCAGCCTCATTCCTCCCCAGCCTTCTCCCTCGCGCCGGAAGACGTTCCGGCTCGCTTCGCTCGCAGGCTGCGACTTCCGAGCCCTCGCTCGCTGCCGCTTGCGAGGACTTCGCTCGGTCGGCCCTCGCACGGCGTCGGCGATTGGCTGCTCGCCCGTGAGAGGGCTCGCAGCCATGCGCAGCGCGCGCCGACGTGGACCACCGGGGTTTCGCGATCCGCGGATAATCAATGGGTGGGATTGGGAGGGGCCGACCGGTCGCGGCTCGTCACGAAGTAAGCACTGCAGCGAGGCCGACGGCCGAGCGAAGCGCGCAACGAGTGAGGTGCCGCGAGCGGGAGGGGGCTTCCGAAGCAGTCGCTGCTGTAGCGACGATCCCAGCTACTGAAACACCCAAATTCAGGCTTCGTTGTCGCCGGCGCGGTGCTCGGAGATCAGCTGATCGACCATCTCGGCGGTCTGCTCGCGCTCGCGCTCTCGGGCGCGACGCTTCCAGTCGTCGATGACGGCGTCGACGTCGGCGTCTCTGGCGACGGCGAGTTCGTCGACCTCCTGCATCGCGACGTCGGCTGCGGGCCCGACCGGAATGTCGGCTTGAAACAGGACCGCATCCGCTATCTCAGAGAGGTTCCCCTCACCGAGCAGCACGACGCGGGGACCGATCTCGACGAGCGTCTCGGCGGTCGAGCGCCCCGCCCCGCCGGCATTGCGCAGGAAGATCACGTCGTCCTCGGCGAGACCGTAGGTCTCGTCGGCGGCCTCGATGGCGGAAGAGGTGAACTCGTCGATCGGCTTGACGGGTACCAGCCCGCGCTTCTCGGCGTCGACGTCGGCGAAGTTCGAGTGATCGAGCTTCCAGAGGGCCTTCAGGCGGTCGAGTTTGCCCTCCAGGGCCTCGATCGTCTCCTCCTTCGCATCGAGGTCACGCTGGAGCGCGTCGTTCCGGCGCTTCAGCCGGGTGACCGCCCGGGTCTCGCGGACCTCCTGGCGCTCGCGATTGCGGGCTGCCTCGAGTTCGGATTCGAGGTCGTCGATCCGGTCGTCCTTCTCGGCGACGGTCGCTTCGAGCGCCGAGACGTGGTCCTGGAGCCGGTCGACCTGCGATTCCAGGTCGCGAATCCGTCGCTCGTCGTCGCTGAGTTCGCGTGGCTGGTGGGCGGTCTCGTCCGTCGACCCGCCGCCGTCCTCGCCGTCGTCCTCCAGATCTGCGAGCACGGCCTCGACGGAGGTCTCCTCCGCGAGAACACGCGCGGTGACCTCGCCCCGATCGACGGTCCGGGGAACCTTCCGTGCGATCCGCTCGAACTGGTCCTCGTGGTCGTCGAAGGCGAAGAGGGCGGCGGCGATGGCGTCGCGCTCGTGGTCGTTGTCGTAGGCGTGGTCGGGGGCGCGGTGCTGCTTCGTGTCGATCGGGAGATCCGACTCGGGGATCCAGCCCGCGGCGTCGAAGCTCCGCCGGAGCTTCTCGACGGTCTCGGGCATCGGCTCGACGTCGGCGGCGACGAGGAGCGGCCGGCCGCGCTCGACGATCCACTCGGTGACGGCGGCAGTGTCCGCGGTCCTGGTCGAGAGGACGTCGAGCAGTTCGCCGTCGAGGCCGACGAGTGCGACGGCCGTGGTCGTGCCCGGATCGACGCCGACGACGACGTGATCCCGACGCTTCGCCAGCGGCTCGAACTCGATGCCGTCCCGGCGCTCCCGTTCGATTTCGATGCGCACGTCGCCGGAGCGCTCGCGACCGATCGGCAGTTCCTCGGGCGAGGCCTCGACCTCGAAGATCGCCCGGGAGTAGCCGCCGTACTTCTCCGTCACCGTCTTCTCGAACTCGAGGCCGGCTCCCTCGAGCGCGGACTCGACCTCCCGGCTCCGCCGCTTGACGGCGCCGTGGATCTTCCGGGTGTAGCGGTCCTCGCTCCACCCGCCACCGCCGCCGACGGAGCGGCCCCTGGCGACCTTCACGTTGGTCGTGTTGGTGAACGCGGAGACGACCTGGCCGACGTTCGCCGCCGCCAGCCTGGCCGACGCCTCGGCTTCCTGCATCGGATCCTTGCCGTAGGGCACGTCGTGGCGCTTGGCGACCCGCGAGAGCGGTTCTGGCTGCTCGGCGCCGGTGACCTGGACCAGCCGGGTCGCGTCGGGCAGCTCCCGGAGGAATCGCACGAGGTCGTCGGCGTCGGTCGCCAGTTCGTAGACGTTGTCCGTCGCGAGGAGGGCTGGCTCCGCCGAGGCGATCAGCCGGCGGAGCTTCCGGTGGGAGACGACGTCGCGCTCGATCGTCGGCCCGTCGATCGAATCGCCCGGCTCGCCACCCGATCCGCCGTCCGGCCCTCCCCAGTCGATGCGGACCAGCGCGTAGGACGGCGCGTCCCCCCGGACGTCCCCGCTGTGCACGTCGACGCCGAAGATGGTGTCGTCGAGTGCCCGCGTTCGTGAACTCACTGCTGGAAGCATGGGGCCCAGCGGGCAAAAATCCACGGCAGCGGCGGCGCAGCAACCGGAGGACGTCGCCCCCGGAGCGGCCCGTCGGTGGCCTTTTGTCCGCCGCCGGAGTAGCCGGCGAGCATGACCGCAGTCACGCTCGGCCCCGAGGGCACCTACTCGCATCGCGCAGCGCAGGCCGTCGACGACTCGGTCGCGTTTCGCGAGTCCGTGACGGCAATCGTCGAGGCCGTCGCCAGCGGCGAGTTCGAGCGGGGCGTCATCGCGATCGAGAACAGCATCGAGGGCTCGGTCACGGAGAGCCTCGACGCGCTCGCCGAGAACGAGGTCGCCGTCGTCAAGGAGATCGTGACGCCGATCCGGCACGCGATCCTCGCCCAGTCCGAGGAGTTCTCGAAGATCGTGAGCCACTCGCAGGCGCTCGCACAGTGCCGGGGCTACCTCTCCGAGCACTACCCCGACGTGACCCGCGAGGCCGTCGCCTCCACCGCCCGCGGCGTCGAGCACGCCCGCGAGAACCCCGACCTCGCAGCGATCGGCCATCCCGCCAACGCGGGAGACGGCCTGCAGGTGATCGCCGAGGACATCCAGGATTCGTCCTCGAACTCCACGCGCTTCTTCGTGCTCGCGCACCCGGAGGACGCGACGGAGGCCGGCGGCAAGTCCTCCTTCGTCGTCTACCCGAACACGGACTACCCCGGCCTCCTGCTCGAACTGCTGGAACCCTTCGCCGACCGGGACATCAACCTCACGCGCGTCGAGTCTCGGCCCAGCGGCGAGCGCCTCGGCGACTACGTCTTCCACGTGGACGTCAACGCGGGGCTCTACGAGGAACGGACCCAGGCCGCCCTCGACGACATCCGCGAGATCGCGTCGAACGGCTGGGTCCGGGAACTCGGGTCCTACGACGTCGAGACCGTGGTCTGATTCGATCGGGGGCGACGCAACGACGAAACGCCCGACCGACGGGACCGTAGCTGGTTTCTCCCCCAGCGTCCAAGCGGGTGCCATGTCACTCGATGCAGGCGATTCGGCACCCGAGATCGCCGCGGAGAACCAGGACGGCGAGGTCGTCCGCCCGTCGATCGACGGCCCGACAGTGCTCTACTTCTACCCCCGCGACGACACGCCTGGGTGTACCACCGAGGCCCGCCAGTTCCAGACCGAACTGGAGAGCTACCGCGACGCCGGCGTAGCGGTCTACGGCGTCTCGACGGACACCGTCTCATCGCACCGCGAGTTCTGCGACGACCAGGGGCTCGAGTTCGACCTCCTCGCTGACCCCGACGCCGAACTCGCCGACGCGTTCGACGTCGACACCAGCCGCGGTGCCGCAGCGCGAACGACGTTCGTCCTCCTCGACGGCGATATCTGGCGCGTCTACGAGGACGTCTCGCCCGACGGCCACGCTCGCGACGTGCTCGGCGACCTCCTCGACGCCGGCGTGGTCGAGCTGGGCGAGTAACGGCTGCCGGCACGACCGCCGGACACCGCGAGCGTTCGCACTCCACCGGAGTGCCGTCTGGTTCGACCCGCCACAGTGACCTCGCTGGACTTCCCGAACCACTCTCGGGCGGAACGGGCTTCCAAGCGGTTCGCCGTCGCCCCGAATCGCTCCGAAACGGTCCAGTTCACCAGCTGAGGCTTATTACGCCCCGGGTCGAAGGTCAGAACGTCATGGCACGCAACCCCTTCAGCGAACTCGAGCGGCTGTTCGACCGGATGGAATCGCAGTTCGAGGGGCAGGCCAGTTTCGGGAGCACCGTCGCCGTCGACGTGGTCGACGAGGACGACCAGTTCGTCGTCGAGGCGGAACTGCCGGGCTTCGAGGCGGGCGACCTCGAACTCACCTACTCGGAGGGCCGTCTCTCCATCGTGGCCGAGCGAGAGGAACACGTCGAGGCCGACTACGTCCGCAGCGAGCGCAAGCACGCCGTCGAGCGGACCGTCCGGCTGCCCGAACCGGTCGACGCCGACGCGATCGACGCGGACCTCGACGACCGGGGCGTCCTCCGAGTCACGCTCCCCAAGGAAGCGCCTGCGGAGGCGGGCAAGCGCATCGAGATCGGGGAGTAGGTCCGACCGCTAACGACTCGCTTCGAGGCGGTCGACGATCGAATCGACGGCAGCGTCGACCGCCGCGTTCCAATCCTCGGGCAACTCCCCACCGCCTTTCGGCGGGTCGATGGAGAGGTCGACCGGCCAGTACGCCACGTTATCGAGGTATTCGGCTGCGGCCGCGCCCACGAACGTCGCGTCCCTGCGCTTCGAGGACACGCCGCCGCTGGCCAGGTCGTAGTAGTTCGTAAACAGCTGGACGACGACCGCGTCGCGATCGCCGAGCACCGCCCGGAGCGCGCCGTCGTCGGCGAGGTGACGAAACAGCTTCGCGGTGTTGTTCGCGGGATCCGCACGGCGCCACTCGAGTTCGAGAAGCACCAGCCGGTCGGGAGTCTCGCCAGCGACGTCGACCGGGGTGCCGCCGACGGGTCGCTCGACGGACCACTCGGCCGCAGGCAGGGCTGCCGCCAGCCGGTCCGCGAGTCGTTCCTGGACCTGCCGTGCGTGCTCGCCCACGAGCTCGGGAATCGGAGCGGTGGGTACTGAACGTTGTGGGAGCGGCGCCGTCCGCCCCGAGGGGCTGACCGCTGCTGCGCGACGCCGGCAAGCCCGCCGGGCCGTCGATGGGCTTACCCGCCGTTCGCCCATAGCAGGCCCCATGCCAGCCGAATCGGCCGAGGAGCAGCCAGCGATCACGCTGTACCGGCTCCAGGCCTGCCCGTACTGCGAGCGGGTCGTCCGCCGCCTGCACGAACTCGACCTCGACTTCCAGTCCCGCTTCGTCGAACCCATGCACGGAGACCGGGACGTCGTCAAGCGCGTCTCGGGCGTCCGGACGGTTCCCGTGATCGTCGACCGGACCACCGGCGTCACGATGGCGGAGAGCGCGAACATCGTCGACTATCTCGACGGCACGTACGGCGCCGAAGCCGACGATGCGGACGCTGCTCCCGCGACTGGAGGTGACGCCTGATGGTCGACTTCGAGGTCGTCGATCTGCCCGAGACCGACCACGTCGCCGTGGGCGAGCAGGCGCCGGACTTCGAGCGCCCGCTCGTCAACGACGAGTTCTGGGAAGACGTTGCCCTCTCCGATCTCACCGCCGAGGGGCCCGTACTCCTCGTGTTCCACCCGATGGACGGCGCGTTCCCGGCGACGTACGTCTGGAGCGAGATCCGCGACCGGGAGTGGACGAGCGCGTTCGACGCCCAGATCGTCGGCTGTTCGATCTCCTCGCCCTACGAGCACAAGGACCTGATCGCGGACAGCGGGATCGACGCGTCGCTATTCTCCGATCCCGCCGCTGACGTCGCCGAAACCTACGGCGTCGAGAACGACCTCGACGGCATGGCCGGTATCACCGAGCACCGCCCCGCCGTCTACCTGCTCGACGAGGAGCGGGTCGTGCAGTACGCCTGGGTCGCCGAGCAGTGGCCCGACTTCCCGCCCTACGACGAGGTCGAGGACGCGCTGGGCGGGCTGTAGCACTCCACGACGGTATCGCGGACCCGGATCCCGATCCCGCTCGCTTTTCCCGTCGGACCTGCTGTGTCCTGCCAATGACTGGCGACGGTGCAACGGACGGCGCTCCGGTGGCCGACGGCGATCTCGACGCCGCCGCGGCCGCCATCGAGCGCGGCGAGTGCGTCGTCTATCCGACGGAGACGGTCTACGGCCTCGGCGCGAACGCGATCGACCCCGACGCCGTCGAGTGCGTGTTCGACGTGAAGGACCGCGATCGCTCGAAGCCGGTCTCGCTCGGCGTGCCCGACGTCGACGCCGCGCTCGAGTTCACCGCGCCGACCGCCCGTGAACGCCGATTCATGCACGAGTTCCTACCCGGCCCGGTGACGGTCGTCGTCGATCGCAAGGAGATGGTCCCCGACGTGCTGACCGCCGGCAGCAATCGAGTCGGCGTCCGAATTCCGGATCACGACGTCGCGCTGGATCTCCTCGAGCGGACCGACGCGCCGATTACCGCCACGAGCGCGAACGTGAGCGGCACCGGGAGCGTCCGGACCGTGTCAGAACTGAGCGACGAGGTTCGCGACGCTGTCGCGGTCGTCCTCGACGCCGGCGAGACGCCGGGCAGCGAGAGCACGGTCGTCGACGTCGAAGTGGGCGAGATCGTGCGGCGCGGTGCGATGGCCGACGAAATCGAGTACTGGCTCGAGGCGAACTGAACGGATTCCCGGCCTTGGCGCAGGCGAGAGCGAGGAGCTACTCTGGCTTTGCGACCGTCGCGTAGCAGTTCCCACTCGACACCTCGACGTCGAGTACTCGCACGTCGCTCGCCGCGAGGTCGGCCTCGAACTCGTCGGGATCGTAGACGTGGTAGTATCGATCGACCGTTTCTCCGTCGGGGAGTTCCCACGGGATCTCGGCGTCGAATCCCGCGTCGGCGTCGAAGCGGTCGGCCGCGACACTCCAGGCCGAGACGAGCGCCTGGCCGTCGGGCGTCAGGACCCGGGCGATCTCGTCGAGACTGCGGACTCGGAGGTCCCGCGTCGGGAGGTGGTGCAGCGTCGCGATCGAGACGGCCACCGCGATCGAATCGCTCCGGACGGGGAGCGTGGCGGCGTCGCCGGCGACGAGGTCGGCGTCCACGTTGGTCCGCTCGCGCGCGATCTCGAGCAGTTCGGTGCTCAGATCGAGGCCGATCGTGTGCTCGACGCGATCGGCGAGCGGGGCGAGGTGCCTGCCGTTCCCGCAGCCGACGTCGAGACCGAACTCCCCGGGTGGCGCGGCGTCGAGAAACTCGGTGACCTCCGGCCAGGGGTAGCGCCGCGTCTCGGCGAAGTGGGCGGCGATCTCGTCGTACACCGCCTGCGTCGCGGCTCGCGAGCGATCCATCGTTCGGCCGGACGATCGCGGCGCTGGCGGGTAAACGTCGGGGATCCGCCGCCAGGAAGGAGTCCCGGGCCGCTTTTTGCCGTGCCGCCCCTCCCACCGGGCATGAGCGACCTCGACCTCGGGCCGGAACAACTGGAGCGCTACGCCCGGCACGTGGTCATGGACGACGTCGGGCCGGAGGGACAGGCTGCCCTCCTCGATGCCTCGGTGCTCGTGGTCGGTGCCGGCGGCCTGGGCTGTCCGGCGATCCAGTACCTCGCCGCGGCGGGGATCGGACGGCTCGGCATCGTCGACGACGACGTGGTCGAGCGATCGAACCTCCAGCGCCAGGTCCTCCACGGCGAGGCCGACGTCGGGCGGCCGAAGGTCGAGAGCGCGGCGGAAGCGGTGGCGTCGCTGAACCCCGACGTGACGGTCGATCGCCACGAGACCCGATTCACCGCCGAGAACGCGATGGCGCTGGTCAGCGACTACGACGTGGTCCTCGACGCAAGCGACAACTTCCCGACCCGGTTCCTCGTCAACGACGCCTGCGTCCTCGCGGAGACGCCGTTCGTCCACGGCGCGGTCTACCGCTTCGAGGGACAGCTCACGACAGTCGCGGCCGGCGGCCGACCGTGCTATCGCTGCCTGTTCCCCGAAGCGCCGCCTGAAGGAACCGTGCCGAACTGTGCGACGGCGGGCGTGCTCGGCGTGCTCCCGGGCACGATCGGCGCGATGCAGGCGACGGAGGCGATCAAACTCGTCCTCGGCGTCGGCGATCCGCTGACGGAGGCGGTCGTCTACTACGACGCCCGGAACCCCGGCACCGAGACGGTCGACCTGCGGCCCAGACCGGACTGTCCGGTCTGTAGCGCCGACGCCGAGATTCGGGACGTCGCCGACGTGACCTACGAGGGCGGCTGTACGGTGGACGCGGACTGAGGCCGGCGAACGGACGGCCGACCGGGCGGTCATCGTCGGGGCGCAGGCAGCACCTGCCGATCGTAGTCCCCGCCTGCCCGCGAAAACGGGCAGAACCCCTAATTACGCGCACCGCCTTGCGCACGGTATGGCCGGCCACCACGCCGAACGCATCACGCTGGCCCGGCTCCCCGCTGGCACGGAGATCGCAACGACCGTCCACACCTACGAGGGCGCCGGCGATGGACCCACCGTCTACGTCCAGGCCGCCCAGCACGGCCAGGAAATCAACGGCACCGAGGTCTGCCGCCGCCTCGACGATCGGCTCGATCCCGAGGAGCTGTTCGGGCGCGTGATCGTCGTCCCCGTCGCCAATCCCCTGACCTTCGATCGCGTCTCCTACACGACGCCGGAAGCCCTCGACGGCGTCAACCCGAACATGAACCGGGTCTGGCCCGGCGACGCTGACGGCACGATCCACGAGCAGATGGCCGCCCGGCTCTGGGCGTTCGCGGGCGACGCGGACGCGATCGTCGACCTCCACACCGGCTCCGTGGAGATGCTGACCCACGCGGTCTACACGGCCGGCGACGAGCGCGCCCGGGACCTCGCGATCGCCTTCGGGACGGAGTTGCTCCTGGCGGAGCCCGCGGGCGAGGCAGCCAGCGACGAGTGGCACGAGCGCAGTTTCGACGGCAAGCTCCGGGTCGCAGCCGCCGACGCCGGGATCCCGGCGATCACGCCCGAACTCGCCCACAACAAGCAACTCGTCGAGAGCGCCATCGAGGTCGGCGTCCGTGGCGTACTGGGCGTGCTTCGGGAACTCGACGCCCTCCGCGGCCAGCGCATCACGAGCGCGGAGCCGACGATCGCCCGTAACCACCTCGGCCGGGTGACGGCCGATCACTCCGGACTGTTCCGCGTCACCGCCGACGTCGAACTCGGACAGCGCGTTCCGGAGGGGTTCCAGCTCGGGAGCGTCTATCACCCCACGACGTACGAGCCCCTCCAGTTCGTCGAGACCGATCGGGCCGGCGTGCTCTACGCGCTGACCCGTGAAGCGACGGTGAACGCCGGCGATCGGCTGGCGAGCGTCGCGATCGATCCGGAGTAAGCTCGCTTGCTTACTGTCGGTCAGTTACGGCCGCTGTCCGTCGACCCCAAGTACCTAGCGAGCGGTTTGATTCCCGATCCCCGTCTCGATTCGGTCGAGGCAATGAACCGCGATCGACCGAAGGCTCGCGATCACGCTGGCGCATCGACCGACGCAGATGACGACGACGGCACCGACCGTCGAGCGACCGACGTCTCCCGACGCCGACTGCTCGGCGCCGCCGGAACCGTCGCCGTCGCCGGACTGGCCGGCTGTTCGGGCATCCTCGGTGGTGGCGGAGGCGGCGGCTCCTCGGGGAGCGGACCGGACAACGTCCAGAACGAGGTCGACGGCATCGAGGTGACGGATGCGACCGCAGAGTCCAGCGGCGGCCGGTACTCGATCATGGTGACCCTCCGGAACACCGGCGGTGAGGACACGAGCGTCCTCGACTTCGGGTACGACGTCACGCTCTACGACTCCTCGGGGTCCGAAATCGAGACGATGGGCACTGCCGCCGCCAACCGCGACGGGTTCTACGACGGCAACCCCGGGAAGGTCGAGATCATTCCACAGATGCAGTCCGAGGCATCGGCCGTCGACAGCTTCGAACTCACGATCCGCTGTGAGGAAGGCCCTTACTGTCAGTAGCACGCGGCGACGCGACGGCGGTCGGCGATCCACTCACTCGATCTCCCGCACGACTTCGGCGGGGTTCCCCTGCACCACCACGTCGGCGGGGACGTCCTCCGTGACGACCGCGCCCGAGGCGATCACTGCCCGATCGCCGATCGTGACGCCGGGGTTGATCACCGCCTGCCCGCCGATCCAGACCTGGTCCCCGATCTCCACCGGCTTGCCGTACTCGACGCCGGAGGTCCGCTCCTCGGCGTCGAGTGGATGCGTCGCAGTGTAGACGTGGACGCTCGGCCCGAGCATGCACTCCTCGCCGATCTCGATGGGACAGACGTCGAGGAAGACGCAGTCGAAGTTCGCGTAGAATCGATCGCCGACGTGGATATTGTAGCCGTAGTCGCAGCGAAACGGCGGCGTGACGTAGACGCTGTCGCCGACGGTACCGAGGAGGTCGCGGAGGAGCGCCTCGCGGCGATCGTGTTGGTCAGGCTCGGTGTCGTTGAACGCCCGAGTGAGTTCCTGGGCGCGCTCGTGGTCCTCGCGGAGCTCCGGGTCCGTCGGATCGTACAGCTCCCCCGCGATCATCTTCTCCTTCTCGCTCATGGCGTTTGCGTACCGTTCCAGCCGGATACGTGCTCGGCTGGCGGTCATTTGGCCGTTCGTTTCGCGGGGATGATGGCCCAAGGAGTGAATGCGAGCGCACCCACCGCCAGAGCGGGAAGCGTCCGGCGTGCGGTGGCGGAGGGCACAGGCGGCTTTTCGCCACCGTCATAACTCCGCTCTGACGAGCCTTGCCTCACTTCGTTCGGCAAGACCACGTTTTTCGAGGAGCGGGTCGTTTCGCGACCCGCGACGAGAAAAAGGTGGAGTATCAATCCTTAAGCAGGCTGGCGGCACAGTCGCATGCGAGATGGCACGACGAGGCCCCTCGGAGGTGGCGCGATGACCGACGAGCAGATCGAACCGGAAGCCACGCCCGACGGGGGCCAGACAGGTGCCTACACAGTGCGCCTGGAACTCGCGGACGAACCGGGCGAACTCCTCAACGCGCTCCAGCCGATCGCCGACAACGGCGGGAACCTCCTCTCGATCTTCCACGAGCGGGGAAACATTACGCCGCGCGGACAGATTCCCGTCGAGGTGGACCTGGAGTGCCACCCCGAGCAGTTCGAGCGGATCGTCCAGGCGCTTCGCGAGGCCGGGATGAACGTCGTCCAGGCCGGTCGCGAGGAGTACGGCGAGGAACTCACCCTGCTGCTCGTCGGGCACGTCATCGACACGGACCTCTCGGACACGCTCGACCGGATCCAGACCGCCGCCGGCGCGTCGGTGACCGACCTCGCGCTCTCCGCGCCGGAGGGCACCGACGACGTCTCGAGCGCCCGGCTGCGGATCGCCACGTCCGCCGACCGGACCGAGGACGTGCTCGAAACCGTCCGCGACGTCGCCGCAGAGAAGGAACTCCACGTGATCGAACCGCAACTGGACAGCGGAGGTGACGCCTGATGCGTCTCGCCGTCCTCGGCGCCGGCGCAGTCGGGCGCTCCGTCGTCGAACTCGCCGGCGAGTACGGCCACGAGGTCGTCGCCGTCGCTGACTCCCGGAGCGCAGCGGTGGCCGGCGGCAGCGGCGGTGCAGGCAGCGACGACGCGCTCGACGCGTCGGCCGTCCTCGAGCGCAAGGACTCCGAGGGGGTCGTCGGCGACGCCGATCCCGAAGACGCGCTCGCGGCCGACTACGATGCGCTCGTGGAGGCCACTCCAACCACGCTCGACGACGCCGAGCCCGGCTTCGGTCACTGCGAGGCCGCGCTCGAAGCGGATCGGGACGTCGTCCTGGCGAACAAGGGCCCGGTCGCGGAACGGTACGCGGACCTTCGCGCCCTCGAAGCGGCAAGCGAGGGGACCGTTCGCTTCGAGGCGACGGTCGCGGGCGCGATCCCGGCGATCTCCACGATCGAGGACTACGGCCCGGAGACCGTCGAGGCCGCCCGCGGCGTACTCAACGGCACGGCGAACTTCGTCCTGACGCGGATGGCCGCGGAGGGTCTGGGCTACGAGCATGTACTCGCGGAGGCCCAGGATCTCGGGGTCGCGGAGGCCGACCCGAGCTTCGACGTCGACGGCACCGACGCCGCACTCAAGTGCGTCATCCTCGCGAACGTGCTCACCGGCGGCGAGCCGGAGTTCTCGCTGTCCGACGCCGAGGTCGAGGGCATCCGGAACGTGCCCGGCTCCGCGCTCGAACTCGCCAAGGAGGAGGGCCGGACGGTCCGCCTGATCGGCGAGGCCACCCGGGACACGGTCCGCGTCGGACCCCGGCTCGTCCCCGAGAACGGCGTGCTCGCGGTCACGGGTACCCGGAACATCGTCCAGATCGACACCGAGCACGCCGGTCGACTGAACATCTCCGGGCGCGGTGCCGGCGGCCCGGAGACCGCGACGGCGGTACTGGCCGACGTTGGGCGGCTGGAGTAGCGGTTTGTAGGCCACCATTTAGGGCGATCGCGGAGCAAGTGGATGGCGGCACCGCGCATGCGATCGCTCACGGAGTTCGGCGACCTGACGCCTCGCAACCTCACCAAGCGCCAGCGACTGGTGGGTCTGCTCGCGATCGCGATCGGGTCGGTCGTGCTCTTCTACACCGTCTTCTACTACCTCGGGATGCGCACGCTCGAGGACCGCCCGCGGTCGATCTTCCACTCCCTGCAGATCGTCGTCGAGACGATGACGACGACGGGGTACGGGGCGGACTCGCCCTGGGACAGCCCGTGGATGAACCTCTATATGGTGGCGATGCAGTTCTCGGGCGTGCTCATCGGGCTCGCGACCCTGCGCGTGCTCGTCATACCGCTGTTCGAACAGACGCCGCTCAACCTCGACGACCGCCTCACGCCCAAACGCGATCACGTCGTCGTCGCGGAGTACAAGCGTGACACCGGGGTGCTCCTCGACGAACTCGAGACGCTCGACGTCGACTACGTCCTCATCGAGTCCGACGAGGAAGAAGCCAAGCGCCTCTCCGACGACGGCTACCAGGCCATCAACGGCGATCCAGAGGACGCGAAGGACCTCGAGCGCGCGACGATCCGCAAGGCCAGCCTGCTCATCACCGACGCCGGGGACGCGACCGCGAGCGTCGTCCTGACCGCGCTGGAGATGAACGAGGACCTCCGGGTCGTGAGTTTCACCGAGTCGGCGCGGCGGACGGCCGCACTCGCGGAGGTCGGCGTTGATCGCAGCGTCGCACCGCACGCCCTGATCGGCAGGCGCCTCGCGGAGAAGGCCACGACGCCAGTCTCCATCGATGGAGGGCCAGGCGGCGAGCGCCTGAGCGAGGACGTCGGCGGCGAGCGAGACGCCGGTGGTGAGGCCCCGTCGGCAACGAGCGGCGTCGGCGTTCGCGAGATCCTGGTCCGCCGGGACAGCCCGCTCCACGGCGTGCTCGTCGGCGAGTCGCCCCTCGCTGCGCACCCGTCGCTCACCCTCGTCGCCGGCTGGTTCGACGGTCACCTGCAGGTGCCGCCGGCGCCCGACGCGAGACTGACCCCGAACGCCGTTCTCGTCGTCGCCGGCCCCGAGGACGAGATCGACGCCCTCGTCGGCGAGGTCGGCGGCGTCAGTTCGCCGCAAGCGGCCCGCCACGAGCGGATCGTCGTCGCAGGGCTGGGTGAGGGTGGCCGAAGCGCCGTCGAGGTCCTGCCAGCAACGGCAAATGCGACGACGATCGACGAAGATGAATCCCGCGAGCCCGACGTCGTCGGTGACGTCACGGAGCCCGGGACGCTCGAGGCAGCGGGAATCGACGACGCCTCCGCGCTCGTCGTCACCGTCGACGACGACGCGAGCGCGCTCCTGACAATCGCGATGGCCCGCTCGCTGGCGCCCGACGTCGAAATCCTGGCGCGGGTCACCGACGCAGCAAAGACCGCCCCAGCGTTCCGCGCCGGCGCCGACTACGTGCTCTCCGTACAGCGAGTCTGCGCCCGCCTCGTCGCCAACGAGGTGTACGGCGAGCGGGTCGTCGACTTCGCCAGCCAGCTCCGGATCGTCCGCGTCGAGTCCGCAGCGTTCGTCGGCGAGACCCTCGGCGAACTCCGGGAGCGGCGCGACCGGGGCTGGACCGTCGTCGGCGTCGTGCGCAGCGACGGCGTCCGGACCGACGCCGGGATCGAAGTCGTCGAGAGCGACGAGGTCCTCGTGGCGGGCAGCGACGAGGCGATCCAGGAGTTCGAGCGGGCGGTCGGGTAGGTAGTTCCCCCGTCACCGTCCGAACCGACGGACGGCGCCGCTGCTCACTTCGTCGTATCGATGCCCGCCGCCTGGTTGATCGGGCACCGCTGTGTCGTTCCGGTGACGAGGAGGATCGCACCCACCAGGAGCGCGACCGCCCCGATCACTGCGCCGACCGCGAGGGAGCCGGCGAACGCCGCGACGCCCGCCACGACGGCGATGATTCCGACGACGATGCGCCCGGACCGGTCGAGCCCGCCGACGTTCTTGTTCATGGTGTGTCACCACGTACCACTAGGCGAGCGACGCACATAATGGCCACTCCCGGAGCCACGGGTTCGTCGGAGCGTCGAGCGCCGGATCGACCGTCCGAGGGCCCGCTGCCGGCGCGTCAGGCCGTGCTGACGATCTTGACGACGTCGCCCTCCTCCAGTTCCTTGTCGTCGCCGACGTCACGACTGGAGCGAGCGTCCACGGCGTGCAGGTAGCCCTCGCCGATGTCGGAGTGGACCGCGAAGGCGAGGTCCCGCGGCGTGGCGCCGCGGCGGAGCAAGTGCGCGTCGGGCAACACCGTCCCGGTCGCGTCAGTCCACTTGCTCTGGTCCTCGACGGGGTAGGCCGTGATCCGATCGAGCATGCCGTAGATAGCCTCGTTCAGTGCCTCCTGGACGCCGGTGCCGTCGTACGTCCGGACGGTGTCCTGCAGGTCCTCCAGGGCGCCGCGTTGCTCGTCGCTGACGTCGCCGACGATCTCGAAGTCATCGTCGCCGGGGTCGTAGTCGACCAGGTCCGCCTCCGCGGCCCTGCGCAAGGCCAGTTCACCCTCCGCCGTGGTGGGCACGACCGGCCGATCGAGGTCGAGCAGTCGCTCCAGGTGCTCGGCTGGCGCGACGTCCATCTTGTTCGCGGCCACGAGAATCGGCTTCGTCTCCCGCCGGAGGTGCTCGGCGAGGGCGTGGCGATCCTCGTCGTCCCAGTGCTTCGGGTCGTCGGGGTACTCGATCGCGCGGAGACAGGCGGCGACGTCGGCCTCGCTCGCACCGAACCCGGTCAGCACGTCCGCGAGCGCGTCGTCCACGTCGAAGTCTGGCGAGCGGGAGCGGCGCTCGATCGTCTCCCAGTTGCGATCGAGGATGTCCGCGAGCCACTCGACGAGTTCGGACTCGACGAAGTCCACCTCCTCGACCGGATCGTAGCTCCCGACCTCGACGGGTTCGCCCTCGGCGTTCGTCGCGCCCGCGGCGTCGACGACCGCGATCACCGCGTCGGCGTTGGTCAGTTCGTCGAGGAACTGGTTGCCGAGCCCGCGGCCCTCGTGAGCGCCGGGGACGAGGCCCGCCACGTCGAGGAGTTCGATCGGCACGTACCGCTTGCCGTCTCGGCAGGTGTCGTTCCCACAGCGCTCCTCGCGGTCGAGGCAGGGACACCGCGTCCGGACGTGGGCGACGCCGTGGTTCGGATCGATCGTGGTGAACGGGTAGTTGGCGGCCTCGACGGGATCGCGGGTCGCGGCCTCGAAAAACGTGGACTTGCCGGCGTTGGGCTTGCCCGCGAGCGCGACGGTCAGCATGGTTCGTCTCTGCCCGTGTCGGGCAACTGCCTTTCGCTTCGTGGGGCGGCGACGTCGCGGCGGAGTAGCGACGGTGCCCTCAGCGCTGGCGGCGAACGAGCAGCCCGGCGCTCGCGATCGCTGCCAGTAGCGCCACAGCGATCCCGAACCCGGGGACCGGGAGCCCCTCGCCGCTTCCACCGCCCCCGCCGCTCCGGAGTGCTGGCGACACGTCCTCGAGCGCGTCGACGGAGGGCGCGGTGACGATCCGTACCTGGTCGCCCTCGACGACGATCGCCACGGCCCCCGAGTGGTCGCTCGACTGGTTGAACCGGAAGACGCCTTCGCGACCCTCGACCGCAGCGGCGTCGTGGATGGCCAGCAACTGCTCGTAGGCGTCGGCGAACTCCTGGGCCTCCTCGCCGTCGGTCCAGGCGGTCCGCCAGACGGTCGCGGTGCCGTTGCCTCGCTCGAAGACGGCCATCCGGCCGCCGCGCCAGCCCTCCACGGGCGGCTGGTCGTAGTTGAGGGGATCGAAGTCGGACACGTTCCCGTCGGGGCCGTAGTTCAGGATCCCCATCGGGGAGACGACGTTCCGGGCGCCGCTGGTCTCGTACGTGGGCGCGATCACCATCCCGCCGATGCCTGCTGGTCCGGGACGCTCGTCGGCCGGTGCACCAGGCACCGTCAGCCGTTCCCAGTCACCCCGGCTGTCGTTCGTGATTTCCGGCTCGACGAGTTCGACCTCGCCGTACGTCTCCGGCGAGATGACGTAGAGCGCGCTCCGGGGAACGTCGGCGTACGTCTCGTTCACGGCCGCCCAGCCGCCCTCCCGATAGATCGACCGGACGAACGTCGGGCCGTCGCTGTAGGGCTGGAACTGCTCGAGGTAGAGCCCCCAGTTCGGCGGCGCGCTGGCGCTCGCTCCGCCCGAGCCACCGGTACCGTTCCCGCCGGCGGACTCGAGGGTCACGCAGGATTGGGCCCAGCGACCGGCCTCGCAGCGGTCGAGGTACTGGTTCTCGAGCCACGAGACGTCGCCCTCGATCAGTCCGAGCAGGCCGTTGTCCCGGTCCATCGTCACGTTGGACGGACGTTGGATGTCGAAGTGCTGATCCTGGAGCGCGTGGCCGACCTCGTGGACGAGTACGGTCTCGTCGACGGCCGAGCCCGTTCCCTCCTGCTCGATCACGACGATCCGATCGTCCTCGATACTGTAGTAGCCGGCGACGGTCTGAGAGCGGGAATCCTCGCGGACGCCGACGGAGTCGTTCGTCTGCCCGACGAGCAACATCGTCGAGAGCATGGCGTTGTCGAACCGGCGGGCGTCGGCGGAGACGTTCGCGAACTGTTCGCCGGTCGTGTTCGCGTACTCCTCGCGGGAGACGACCTCGACCGGTGGGACCTCCTCGAAAGTAAGACAGCGCAACGCCTCGGCGCGGGCGGACGTTCGGGCAGTCAGCCGCTCGAGTTCGGCTTCTGAGAGCCCGTCGCTCGCGGTGACGTCGATCGGTTCGTCGTACCAGTAGCCGTCGACCCAGCCGATCGTCCCGGACGTGCCGCCCGCGGGGTCGGCGTAGTCCGATGGCATCTCGGCGGCGCAGGAGGCCACGAGCGGATCCTCGCCGTCCTGTGTCGCTTCTGCTGTCGTGACGCCCGTGGCAGCGTCACTCGCCGCGACGCCCCCACCGAGCAATCCGATGGCAGCGACCGCGAGCACGGCGATCAGTAGCCAGCGAACGTGCGTCGTTTGGAAGGGCACGTTGTACATGTAGAAACGCTGGAGGAAATAGCCGTCGCCAAGTTGCGGACAAGTAGTCACCCGACTTTCACTCACACGAGGGGCGGGAAAGTAAACAATACTATCATTCAAATATAGAAAGATATAAGTATTTAATTCATGGATACTGAAGTGCATGGAACCGGCAATGTACGACAGCCTGGCGCATATGGCAGAAATCATTCCCCCTGCAATCGAATTTATTCCGATCAAGCTCGAGGGGAATCCCGGAATGTGCGGGCCGATGATTCTACTTTGTGGGTAGCCACGTGTAGCATTCAGCCAGCACAGGTATCTTATTGCTTCAATCCACTCGGGGGGTAGTCGTATCTGTCAGTGCGGTTTCAGCGCCACCAGGCGGTGCGGAGATATCGGCAGTAATTCGAGTACCCTGGTTACAATGGTATGTTCTGGTTCACAAAAGAGTGTGAGCCAAGGATGACACAACTCCTCCCTTCTCAGAGCTCCACCGCCAGCATCGTCTCGTCGACGTACTCCCCGTCGATGACGTAGTGGTCCTCCCGCACCGCCTCGATCGCCCAGCCGTGCTCCTCCAGGAACGCGATCGCCTCCTCGTTCGTCGCCGGCAGCGACTGGTACACCTTCTCGTACCCGCGACTCGCCGCCCACTGCAGCCCGCGCTGGAGGAGGTGGCTGCCGATACCGTTACCGCGGTACTCCTCGAGGACGCCGAGGGTCAGCTCGGCCGTGTGAGCGAGTTTCTCCAGTTCCGGGGAGCGAAGGTGGACCCATCCGACGACCTCGTCGTCGACGGTCGCGACGAAGAACATCCGTGACTCGATCTCGTTGTGCCGGAGCAGTGCCTGGTCGTGATCGACCTCCTGGGCCACCGACTCCGCGACGATGTACCTGCCGTCCTCGACGACCTGGCGCATCGCACCGACGATCCCGGTGAGGTCGGCCTGGCGTGCGGGCCGCACCCGGAAGGAGAGGTCCTCGCGGTCGTACTCCTCCTCGGTCTCGTCGGAGTCCACGGCGACCTCGAGGTGGCCGTCGTCGGTCCGCGCGAGGTAGCCGTTGCGCCGGAGGATCGCGACGTGGTGCCGGAACCCGCCGGCGTCGTGCGGCAGACAGTCGGTCTGCGCTACGTCGGGATCGACCGCGCCGTGTTCCTCGACGTACTCGTAGATCGACTTGCGATCGTCGTGGTCGAACTCAAGGGGCCGGCGAAGCGTCATGACCGTGTGATAGCGTCACACGCACATATAGGTTGGTGACGATTAGCACAGTTCGAGGTCAACCCAGCGTAACCACGTCGACCGAGACGTCGACGTCCTCAGGCGGCGTCGGGCCGCCGGGGAGCGTTCCGTTCGCCCCGGGGGCGTAGACGTCCGGCGCCCCCGAACTCGAACTGTTCGTGATGCTCCCCGGCGATATCGTCGTGTTCGACGGGGCGGTGACCGAGGGCGAACCGATCACGAGTCCGGTGCCGTCGTCCGTGACCTCCATATCGACGGGGACGGCACCGTCGGGCGTCTCGAACTCGACGATCGCGATGACGTCGTTGTAATCGGGGTCCTCCCCCGGGTCGTCGTCTGCCTCCGCCCAGGTCGCCGTCCGATCGGACAGTTCGAAGAGGAACACGGCCTCGTTGGGCCCGAGGTCGAGCGTTCCGTCGTCGTCCACCCTGTCGGCTGCACCCTGGTTGAGGATCTCCGCGGCGCTGCGTTGCTGGTCGCCAGCCGCGTGGACCCCCGGGACGTCGTCGCCGTCGAGCAGGACGCGGACGTTCGACGGGTTGTCACCGGAACTCGCGTTGACCTCGTTGTACGCGTCGTCGTAGGCCGAGGCCTCCGCCTGGTAGTCCTCCCACGTCTCGCCACCGTAGGTCCGCGTGTTGGCGTACTCCCACGGGCCCGACCGGGACCAGAGCGTCGAGGCGACCGTGAGCGTCGAGGTTTCTCCTGCCTCCTGGGTCCAGTCGTACGAGTAGGTCGCGTTCTGCGTGTCGTAGGAGTTGAGGTTGGTGAGCGTGTGGAGGCTGCCCGGATCCTCGGTCTCGTCGTTGGTGAAGGTGTGGTGGGACTGGCTCCCGTCGACGGTCAGGACCGAGGTCACGCTGATCGGGGCCCAGTACTTCCTGTCGTACCAGTCGTTGGTGCCGGAGACTTCGGTTCCGAGGACGCGCACGGTGCCGTTCCCGGCGCCGCTGATCGCCACGTCCCCGTCGCCCCCCTCGAGCGCGCCGAGGTTCACCACGTCGCTCCCCGTCTCGTTGCCGTAGTCGACGGAGATCGTGTAATTGCCACCGAGGGAACTCCCGTCGAACTGGAAGCTGACGGTCTTCGTCGCGCCCCAGCGAACCGAGACCGTCCGCGTCGGCGTCTCGGCGAACGTTACCTGATCGCCGGAGCCGTTCGCCTCGTACATCGTCAGCGTCGCGTTGTCGGTAGCGTTCGCGAGGCCGTCGTTGTCGAGCGTGGCGTCGACCGTGACGGTGCCGTCGTCCTGCGTCGCGTTCAGTGCCTCGACGCCGAGCGCGCTCCCGGACTCGCCGAGGTAGAACGCGCCCGTCACCGTCTCGGTGTCGTTGCCCGAGGCGAGTTCGATCTCGTACTCGTGCGTCTCGCCGGTCTCCAGTGCCGACACCTGACTCGGCGAGAGGGAGAATGAGTTGCTTCCCAGCTCGCCTGGGTCGAGACTGACCGGGACGTTCGCGTTGGGGCCGCCCTCGAGTCGGAACGCCACCCCGCCGTTCGTGGGGTCGCCGCCGACGTTTTCCACGGTCGTATCGACGGTGAAGGCGTCGTCCTCGGTGACGGTCGTGCCGGCGGTCGAGACGTTTCGCAGGCGGAGGTCGCCCGCGATCGGCGTCGTTTCCGTGCGGTTGCCGATCACGAACGCCGAGTGCAGCGTCCCGTTGGGGCCGTGGACCGCGTACTCGTAGTGGCCGACGGGGAGTGAACCCACGTCGAGTTGGAAGCCCACCGTCGTCGTCCCGGTGCCGTTGACGCGGATACCACTCGCCGTCCGGTTCGGTGCCGCGACGACCGGATCGGTGAACTCGAGTGTGACCGATCCCGTGCCGTTCTGGAGCCCGTAGTTCCGGAGGGCCGCCCCGATCGTGAGCTGTTGCTCACTTGTGTCCATCGTCTCGTTCAGCCTCGTGAGCCGGACCATCGGGCCGTGGGTGCCGGCCACGAACGAGCCGTTCCTGGCGTCGACGGTCGTTCCAGTGTCGTTCCGAACGGCGACGGTGTAGTTGTAGGTCTCGCCGACGGTCAACGACGCGTTGATCGTACTCGAGGAGACGTTGAAGCTCGTGCTCCGGTTGACGTCGAAGGCGTCGACGGAGACGGGCCGAGTTCGGGTTATCGACGTGCCGTCGATCCGAAGTTCGACGGTGCCGGTCGTGGCGGAGTAGTTGCCGTTCGCGACGTGGACCTCCGGCGTAAAGTGTTCGCCGGGCGACACTGCAACGGCCGCTCCGACGTACGGGATCGCGAGTCCATCGAAGTCGCGGGGCTCGGTGGCGTTCTCGATCGTGGCCTGGACGGTGTCGTCGTCCAGGCGAGTGACGGTGACGTTCGACGTCGTGTTGACCCGTTGCTCGAAGTGACGCTCCCAGCCGTCACTGTAGGGGCTGGAGACGGTGATGCGGAGGTCCGTGTAGTCCCGGGCGGGACACACCGTCAGGAGCGAGGACGTCTCCTCTGCGAGCCGCCGACGCGCCGATTCGTTCGGTCGCGCGACGAGCTGCCCGTCGTCGGTCGTCGTGGCCGCCGACACGGAGAGCACCGAGATGCGCGTCGTCCCACCGTCGTAGCTGATCGGCGGTGCGCGATCGACCGCGAGCCCAGCCTCGGTCTCCGCCCAGATCGCACCGCCCTCGTAGATCACCGCACGATCGCCACCCTGGTACCGGAGCGCGCCGAGCTCTTCGCGAACCGCTCTCGAACAGGTGTCCGGCCCGTCGTGCATCGAGATCGTGAGCGTGCCACCGTCGACGAGCCGACCGTCGACCGGGCCCTCGCCCATCGGGATCGCCTGGGGATCGCCAGTGACCGCCGCCTCGGAGAGCGCCGCGTGCGCCTGCTGGGCGGTGTCCTGCGTGAGCCCTCCCTGTGCGTTCTCCTGGACCGACTGGAGCGCCATGCCGCCGATCGCGATCGTCAGGAAGGCCCCGATGAGGATCGCACCGAGCAGCAGGACCAGCCCGATGATCTCGGACTGGCCCCGGTGCCGGGCGGTTCGCGCTTCGGTCCCGCCGCCCGCACCTGATCTCCTACTCATGGGACTGCAATTTAGGACTCAGGGCGTATAACTGTATTGTACGGGCCGAGACAGTTCGAATGAAAATAGTCTTCAGCGGCAATTTTGGATGGAAAATGAGGAATACGTGGTCTCGATACCGACGGCAATTGACCCACTCCAGTTTGACTACAACTTCTTCGCCAGCGAGGCCGATCCAGCGGGGGTTACCCGATCACGATCCCGCCGACGTCAACGTCGACCTCGTCAGGTTCGGACGGACTACCGGGGTCGGGGTTCTGTGGCTGCGGTGGCGAGGGTGCGCCGCCAGATCCGGGGCCTTGCGTGGTTCCGTTGACGTTGACCTGTTGTTCTCCCGTGTCGTTGACGTTCTGGGGATCGTCCGGCGCCGGTCCGATCGAGAGCGAGTGATCGCCGATGTGGAACTGAACGTCGCCGGGGTTGTCGGGGTTGAAACTCACCAGTGTGATGACGTCGTTGTAGTCCGGGTCCCCGTTCGTGTTGTGTGCAGCCTGCCACATGTCGCCGTAGTTGGCGGGGTCGTCGGTCATCTCGAAGAGGAAGATGGCCTCGTTGGGGCCGAGGTCGAGCGTTCCGTTGGGGTGGACGCGATCCGCAGCACCCTGGTTGAGCACCTCGGCGGCGCTGCGCTGGTCGTCGGAGGCGGCGTTGACGTTCGGCACCGCGTCACCGTTTCCGAGGACGCGGACCGATTCGACGTTGGAGCCCTGGCTGGCGTCGACCACCCGTGCCGGGGAGTCCCACGCACTCTCCGGCGGGTGTTCGTCGTGGATGTCGGGCGTCGACGGGTCGTTGTCGCTCCGCGTGTGCACGTGCTGGTAGCCGCCGGTCGTGAGCGACCAGATACGCGAGCGGACGGTGAGATTCGCGGTCTCGCCCTCGTCGAGCGACCAATCGTACGTGAACGTGTCCGTCTGGGTGTCGAACGTGTTGAGATTGTGCTCGTCGTGGGTGTACTGGTCGTCGTTCGCGTGATTGACGAACTGGTTCGCGTTCTCGGTGCCGTTGATCTCGAGAACGGTCGAGACCGTAATCGGAGACCACTGCTTCTCCGAGGGGGTACAGTCCCAGTTGCCGAACCAATCCTGCCAGCAGTACCCGTCGTCGTAGCCAGACACCTCCGTCCCGAGCACGGTGACCGAACCGTTCCCAGGCGTGGTGATCGAGACGTTACCGTTGCCGAGGTTCGTCCCGTCAACGGTGAATTCGCCGGTGGCGACGCCACGCGGATTGGAGCCGTACACGACCTCGTACTCGTAGGATCCACCGAGTTTGGATTCGTTCAGACGGAACGGAAGTACCGTGGCGTTCGCGCGACCCAGACTGATCTCGTCGGTGACCGTGCTGCCGAGCAGGTCGCCGGTGTCGGCGTCGTACAGTGAGAACGTCACGTTGTCGCCGTTCGGTTGCATACCGTGGTTGGCGAGCGTGACGTTGATCCAGCGGTCGTCGCCGATCCGCGTCGTGGAGTTCTCCTCGATCAGCAAGTGTGAGCCGGGGTAGAGCAGTACGAAGCTTCCAGGGAACCCCTGCTCGTCGTTGCCGTGCTCGATGGTGACGTTGTAGTCGTGGCTCTGTCGGGTCGGGAGATCGTCCACGTCATTGGCGGGGATCTCGAGCGTGACCGTGCGGCGGTCACCGCCGGGGATCTGTACGGACTGTTGCTGGCTCAGACTTGCGTCGCCCGGCAGATCGAGCGAGACGTCGGCGGTCGTCGCGTTCTGCGCGGTATTGTACAGCTGGAGGCTGACGTTGAACGGATCGCCGACGGTGACGTACTCCGCGGATGGGTCGATCGACTCCACCCGGAGGTCGCCGACGACAGTCCCGCTGCCCGAGAGGGTCGAGATGGTGAACGTCCGGTTGAGCGTAACGCCGCGATGACGGAGCTGGTAGTCGTAGGTGCCCGCTGGAAGACTCGAGACGTTGACGTCGAAGGAGATCTCCTTGGTGCCGCCGTACGCGGGAACGTCGAGGGGCGCAGTGACCGGCGACGGCATGTCGACGTCCTCGTCGGTGATCTGGAACTCGACGGTCTCGCCCGTCGCGTTCGAGGGGAACGTGTTGATGAGCGTTGCGTTCACGCTGAGGGTCCGCTCGCCGTTCGAGAGCGTGTGACTGTCGTCGAAGAACGTCACGTTGCCGCCCCCACCGTCCTCGAGGAAGAACCGTCCCGTGGTCGTACTGACCACGTCATCGTCGTCGTCCAGCAATCGGACGGTGTAGGGATGGCTCTGGCTGGGCTGGAGTCCCAGTAGGTTGACGAGATCGGCCTGCCGGTGGAGCGGCGATGCTGGCAGGCTCGTGGTTACGTTGCCGGTCGTCGGGACCTCGAACTCGCTGCTCGTCCAGACGTTTCCGTCTATCACGAGTTCGACGGTCGCGTTGCGTGGGCGGAAGTCGTCGTTCGTGACGGACGCAGTGACGTTGAAGTGATTGGGCAACGGCGCCGGACCGTTCGGCCCGACGACACGTGGAGCGTGGAAGCCGTCGAACCGGAGTCCTCGAGAGGCGTGGGCCGTCGTCGCGTTCTCGATCGTTGCGAAGACGGTGTCGCCCCTCGTCGAGACAGTGACGTTCGGTGTCGTGTCGACCTGCCGGTGGAAGTGCTGGGCCCAGAGCTCGTGGTACGGACTCGTGAGCGAGATGTTCACCTCGGTGAACCCGTTGCTGGGGCACTCCCGGAGCATCCGCGTCGTGTTCCGGGCCAGCGCCCGCTGGAGCCGCTCGTCGGGTCGTGCGATCTCGCCATCGAGGGAGGTGGCGTTGGTTGAAACACTCTGCACCGCGATGCGCGCCGTGTCACCGTCGTAGCTGATCGATGGGCTCCGCCGCACCGACAACCCGGCATCGGTCCGTTCCCAGACTGCGCCACCCTCGTAGATTACTTCCCCCTCTGGCGTGTCGTAGACGATCGATCCGAGATCCGTCTCGACGGGGTTGACGTTCGAAACCGTGCCCGAGCACGCCGCGCCGGCAGCGTTACGCATCTCGACCCGCATCGAACCGGTCGTCCTGACCTGGACGTCGACCGCGTCGGTAACCGAAAGTCGTCTCGCCTCGCCACTCGCCAGCGCCTCCGCGATCTGCTGGTGCGTCTGGACTGCACTGTCGACGGCGAGGTCGTGGCGTGACTGATCCTGCACGCTTTCGACCATGAAGCCGCCCATCAGGATCACGGCCGTCGCGCTGATGAAGATCATGCCGAGCAAGAGGACGATCGCGATGACGTCGGACTGCCCCCGCAGCCGATCGCCAGACGAATCGGCGTTCGTTGGTTCCAACGTGCGGGGGCGTTTATTCATGTTCGAAGTGCTTGTTCAGCCGTTAACTTAATATTAGCCAAATAATACCTACTTGTTACCACTTACATCATGGCCATTTTCACTATAATTTCATTATATTCCTATGCGTTCCAACTTCCGTTCGGAGGGGCTGGTGAGGAGTAAAAACCGGCTGCCGTCGAAAGGGTCGTGGTCGCGGACCCGATGTGTACCAGTATGGCCCGGTGTGCGGAAGCAGACTGCGACCGCCCGGCCGCAGTACGCGTCCACGTTCCGTGGGCCGAGGACAGAGACGTCTGTGCCGCCCACGCCCGGACGATCGCCTCGAAGGACGGCGTGGTCGCTGCGCCACTCGAGGACGCCGAAGACGAGTTCCCTTGAGAAGCGGATCCGGACAGCCCCGCCGACCTAGCGCTCCGGCACGTCCGTCAACAGTTGTGCGACGTCGAGCACGTTGTGGGTCGAGACGAACAGTTCCGCGGCTTCGCGGACGCTGAAGTCGAACGAGTGATCCCCGCCGTAGCTCCGCGCGTACAGTTCGAGCCAGGTGTTCAACGCTACCTCCAGCCGGTCGTGGTGGGGCTGGCCGAGCGCGGCACCGGCGCCGCGACGGTCGACGTACACCGCCAGCACCGGCCAGAGGCCGTGGCGGCAGTACGCGAGCGCACGCTCGGCGGCGTCCTCGGGCGGTTCGAAGGCCTCGCGAGCGTCCTGTGCAACGTCGTGGAGGTCGTCGACCCGCTCCTCCAGGCCGTCGGCGTCGCCGCGGAGGACGTCTGCACCGATCTCGGTGGCGTCGGGGACGCCTGGCGGCGGTGGTGGAGCGTCGGCGCTGCTCGCCGCGTCGGCAGCGTCGGTCGCCGCGTCCGCAACGCCGTTCGCCGCTGCGGCGCGCCTGCCGTCGGCACCCGTCGACCCACCGCCGTCGTCGGTCATCCCTGCTTGTACTCGACGCCCTTGCCGCCCGCGGGGTGTTCCCAGTGGGTGTCCGCGACGACGGCACAGGTCCCACACTCGACGCAGGGCTGGGTGTCGAGGCTGACGACCCGTTCGGTGTCGCCGTTTGTCTCGATCGTCTCCGAGCGGTAACAGCCGCCGCCGAACTCCTCCGCGGAGACCGGGCAGGCGGTGACCGCCGTGCCGCTGGCCTCGTAGGAGTTGTCGAGCACTTCGATGTGGGGGTCGCCCACGTCGTAGGTGAGGTCGCCGATGCGATCCGCGAGGTCCGGCGGCTCGATCTCGTGCTCGGCGGAGACCGGCTCCCCGAGCACGTCGCCGATTACGGTCGGCACCGTGACGTAGGAGATCTTCGTGTCGGGGATCATCCCGAGCACGAACGGCGAGTTGAAGGACTTCTCGAGCAGGCCGTCGAACGTCTTCACGCCGAACCGGCCGACCGGCGAGTTCAGCACGGCCGAACCGATCGAGGTCATGACGGAACTCTCCGACAGCCAGCTCGTCGCCTCGTAGCGCGTGGGGCGGAGCTTGTCCATCACGCCCTCGTCGTTCAGTTTCTGCTCGTAGAGCTGCCCCGCCGCGCTGGGATCGCCGCGAGTCTTGGCGTCCTGGAACGCCTCAGCGGCGAGTCCGCCGGCGGAGACGGCGTGGTTCATCCCTTTGATGATCGGGCCCTGGGCCTGCATCTGCCCGGCGGCGTCGCCGACGAGGAGCAGGCGCCCCTGGTGTGGCGAGGGGTTCGCGACCTTCTTCGAGTCGGGTACGAGCTTCGCGGAGTACTCAAGTTCGTCGTACTCGCCCTGGAACCACTGGTCGAGTAGCGGGTGGGTCAGCAGGGCGTCCAGCAGGTCCTGGGGCTCCGCGCGCTCGTCGGCGATCGAGTCGAGGTGGAAGACGGTCCCGATCGACAGCGAGTCCTCGTTCGTGTAGAGGAAGCCACCGCCCCGGACGCCCTCGAAGAGGTCGCCGGAGAACAGGTGGGCGGCGCCGTCGTCGGGGCCGTCGAGGTCGAAGCGCTCCTCGATCGTCTCCCGATCCATGTCGACGACGGCCTTGACGCCCTGGAACCAGTCGTCGGGCTCCTCCCAGTCCATCAGGCCCGCGTCGCGGGCGAGTTCGGAGTTGACGCCGTCGGCCGCGACGATCAGGTCCGCGGTGATCGGGTCGAGTTCGTCGCAGGTGACGCCGACGATCTCGCCGTTCTCGCGGAGGAGACCGTTCACGCGGACGTCGGTGAGCAGGCCGCCGCCGGTCTCGCGCGTGCGCTCGTGGACCTGCTCTGCGAGCCAGGAGTCCATGTGCCGACGGAGGACGGCGTCACACCACTCCGTGCCCTTGTTGTGGATCGACTCGAGGTCGAAGGTCGCGACCTTCTCCTCAGAGCAGTTGTGCATCTTGTACTCGACGGCGGGCCGTTCCGTGGCTTCCTCGCGGAAGTCGGGGAACAGGTCGTCGATCGTGTACGGCGCCGACTCCTCGGCGTAGATCAGCCCGCCGGAGACGTTCTTCGAACCGGCGTCGACGCCCCGTTCGAGCACGAGCGTCTCGACGTCGTTCGCTGCCAGTGCCGCTGCCGCCGCGGCGCCGCCGGGGCCACAGCCCACGACGATCGCCTCGTAGTGTTCGTGCTCGTCCATGGATCCTCCGTCCGTCGCGACGCGCTGCGTCGCGGTCCCGCCGTCCGTACGCACGTCGTCGTCCGCAGCCGCTCGCTCAGTCATCGTCACCACCCGCGGCCGGCACCGCACCGAACTCCTCGAGCGCCGAGTCCACGCTCCCGGATTCGACCGCCTCGGTGAACGCGGGCAGCACGTCGAAAAGGTCGCCGTGGATGTAGTAGTCCGACCAGTCGCGGATGTCCGCGTGCTCGTCGGTGTTGATCGCGACGATCGTGTCCGACTCCTCGCAGCCGACCTTGTGCTGGATCGCCCCGGAGACGCCCGCGGCGATGTAGAGGTCCGGTTCGACCTCCTGCCCGGACTCGCCGATCTGGCGGTCCTCGCCGGTGTACTGCTCGACGTGGCCGGCGAACTGGAAGGAGGAGGTGATCACGCCGCGCGTGAGGCCGAAGGCGCCGTCCTCGAACGCTTCGGAGAGTTCGACGCCGAGTTCGATCCCCTCGGTCGGATTGCGGTCGATCCCGCGACCGACGCAGACGACGACCTCGTGGTCGGTGAGGTCGACGCCGCCCTCGAGGCGGTCGTGGTCGGTGACCTCGACGTCGAGCCAGGCGTCGTCGAGGTCGAAGCTGTGCTCGACGACCTCGCCCTCGCGCTCGGGGTCGGGGTCGGGCAGTTCGAACTTGCCCGGGATCACCGACGCGCCCTGCGGGTGGAACTCCCGTCGCGGGGAGTCCAGACAGAGGATCGTCGAGTACTCGAACCCGGAGAAGTCCGGGCGGGGCATGTGGAGCACGCGCTCGAACTCCACCTTGTCCTTCGCGCCGGTCTTGACGGGGTTCGAGATGACCTCGTTCTCGATGTAGAGGTCCGAACAGTCCGAGGCGAGCCCGGAGTCGAGTTCGGCCTGGACCAGCGCGGAGAGGTCCCGACCGTTGTGCGTCGCCGGGAAGATGGCGTAGCGTGGCTCGTCGTAGTCGTGCCAGTCTTCGTCGGGGCGGTCCTCGCGGCCGTAGGGGTGGCCGGCGCCCCGCGCCATGTCGCAGAAGACCTCGGAATAGGGCTTGTGTCGGAACCGGTCGAGGCGCTCGTCATCGTAGTAGACCGCGAGGTCGGCACCGTACTCGATGGTGTCCTCGGCGATCGGCTCGGCGTCGTCGCCGATGACGACCGCGACGACCTTCTCCGCCTCGTCGTAGTCCTCGTTGTACCCGTCCATCAGCTCGCGGGCCTTCCCGAGCATCTCCTTCGAGACGTCGAGGAGTTCGCCGTGCTGGGTCTCACAGTAGACCCACATGTCGCGGTACTCGCCGTCCTCGAGGGCGCGGACGTGGCGCTTGTCCGCCGTCGGGTGGTCGAGGTCGGGGTGGGCCTCCTCCGGCGGGAGGATCTCTTCCTCCTCGCCGTCGTCGTCGCTGCCCTGGACGGAGTCGATGCGCTGGTTGATCAGGCGCTTCACCGAGTCGCGGTCCTCGCCGCTCTCCTCCTGTTCGAGCAGCGCTTCGAGGTCCTCGACCTCGTCGACGTCCCGGATGAGGTTCCCGACGTCGGCGGTGGTCTTCTCGCTCAGGTCGACCTCGCCGGCGTCTTCGGGCTCCTCGTCCTCGGCTTCGAGCGTCTCGATCCGGCTCTCGATGAGGGTCTTGACCGGGGTGCGGTCCTCGCCGCCCTCCTCCAGTTCGAGCATCTCCTGGAGTTCGTCGACGTCCTCGACCTGGTTCACTTTCGGGCCGAGTTCGGAAATCTCGTGCTCGGTGGGGTCGATCTCGGGCATCGTCAGTCACCCCCCGCAGCGAACTGCGTGATCTCCTCGACGACCTCGCGCATCCCCTCCTGGTCGTCCTGTTCGATCACGGTCGCCTCGCGCTCGTCCGGTGCCTTGGGGATCGGGTCGACGCCGGAGACGATCGTCGGCGAGCCGTCGAGCCCGATGTAGTCGGGGTCGAGGTTGAGGTCCTCGTGGTCCCAGACCGTGAGGTGCTCCTCGGCGTTCTCGACGCGCTCCTGGGTCTCGGCGCGGAGGTCCTTGTGCTTCAGGCGGTGCTCGGCCTTGCGGTAGACCGGTTCGAACTCGGGGTCGGTCACGATCGCACACGGCATCGGCGCCTCGACGGTCTCGATCTCGGAGACGTCGCCCTTGACGAGTCGCTTCGCGCGGACGATCTCCTCGTCGGGGTCGACGTCCAGCGAGATCACGTGCGTGATCAGCGGCCGTTCGAGCGCCCAGCAGGTCTGTGGGCCAGTGTGACCGGTCTCCCCGTCGGCAGTCTTGAAGCCCGCGAACACGATGTCGGGCTCCTCCTCCATCTGCTCGATCCCGGTCGCGACGGTGATCGCCGTCGCCCAGGTGTCTGCGGCGGCCATCTCCCGGTCGGAGAGGAGGTACAGTTCGTCGGCGTAGACCGACCGCATTCCCTCTTCGAGGATGTCCTGATACCCCGGCGGCCCCATGCTCATGAGGCCGACGGTGCCGTCGTGGCGGACCTTGGTCTGCAGGGCCGCCTCGAGTGCCTGTTCGTCGTTCGGATTCATCACGGTGGGTGTGTCCCCCCGCTCGAGGTGGCCGTCCTCGTCGAAAGAGACGGCGCCCTCGCTGAAGTCCGGTACGCCCTTGGTGAGTGCGAGTAGCTTCATCTGTCAGTCAGCGTCGGTGCGTTCGTACTCGGTGCCTCCGTCGTGATCGAGCGCTCGCGACCCCGCTGCGACGGGTCGCGAACGCCCGACGCGCTCCCCCGACCGCTCACTTGCGACCCGCTCGACCTGCGTCGACGTCGATCGCGTCCACGGGGCAGACGTCGACGCAGAGCATGCAGTCGATGCACTGCTCCTCGTGGGTGGGATCGGCCTTGATTTCGCTCTCGGGGTGGTCCGGCGAGTCGACCCACTCGAAGACGTCCACGGGACAGTCTTCCAGGCAAGCGCCATCGGCGATGCAGATGTCGAAGTCCACGGCGACGTGGGTGCCGTGAATCCCGAGTTCCTCGGGCTCGTCGACTGGCCCCCACACGTCGTGGCCTTCGTGCTCGTCGACGACCTCGCGGTTCTCCTCGAAGTTCGGGTCTATCGCCATTGGTGGCTAGGACGGGGTTCAGCGACCACTTAAATCGCTCGCTGTGACATCTCATACCAAGGGCTCGCCGCCCCCGATACCGCGGCCACGCGTTCCGATTTCGAGACGCGTCACGATGGCGATTCAGTCCCCAGGAAACTGGCGGGGGCGCTGCCCGACGATTCACGTCGATTGCCTGGAAATGAATCACCGTCGCGGGCTGCGTGAGTCGCGCGCGACGCAGGATTGATATAGCAGCGAAGGATCGATCGGGGGATCTCGACGCCCCGGTACGAGCGCAGGGACCGATTTATCGATTCGAGCGCGGATCTCGAAGCAACGGTCTCAGCGGGTAATCGCGAATCGACGATTGGAGATGCGGATCCCGCACGCAGTGACGCGAACTCGTCCCTGCACCGGGTCGCCTAGCCGAGGAAACCGCCGTCGTCGGAATCGTTGCCACCGGAGCCGTCGGTCGTGTTGCCGTCGTCGGTGGTACCGTCGTCGGACGTATTCCCGCCCTCGGAGCCGCTCCCGTCGCCCGACTGCTCGCTCGGCGGCACGCCGACCGACCCGCCCTCGTCGAAGAGGTCGGTCGTGATCCAGTCCTCGTACGCGAGGTCGTCGAGCGGGACGACCACCGTCTCGCCGGTTGGGAGTTCGACGACCGCGGTGAAGTCGATCCGGAACTGGCTGACCTGGTGGCCGTAGACAGACTCGTCGAGGTGGGACACCCACCACTCGTCGAGGCGCTGGTTCTGGATCGCCGTCGTCGCGTGGAGCGTGTTGCGCGTCCCGCCCGGGATAACGAAGGGATCCTCCGTCGCACCCTGGCTCACGAGCACGTCGTTCATCGTGACGTTGTACCGGAGTTCGGAGATGGCGATCGGCTGCGTGTTGGGGTTGTACATCGCGAACGACATGTCGATCGGCGTCTCCTCGCGGGAGACCGTCCCCCAGCTAGCGTCGGTCTCCTCGACCACCAGGACAGGGTCCGAGATCAGCGGCTGGTTCGCGTCGATCGGCCGATCCTGGGTGGAGGAGAAGGAGCCGAGGATGTCGGTATCGATTTCGCGCTGCTGGCTGATCGACCGGGTGAACCCGTACGCGTCGATGGTCGCGTCGATGTTCACGGCGGTCCGCTCGTCGTTGCGGACGTGGCTCGCGAACCACGGCGGGATCCGATCGTTGTAGAGCGTCGTCTCGAGACGCATCGTCGAGTTCCCGCTCCCCATCGAGACGCCGTTCTTCGTCCCGTTCGCGACCCGAACGTCGTTCATCGAGACCTGGTAGTCGATGGTGACGCCGCCCAGCGACAGGCCGATCGGGTTCGGGTTCTGGACGGACACGTTCGTAAGGATGGTCGTCTCGTCCTCGGTGACGTTCCCGAAGTCGTTCTGCACCCCGTTGACCGCCGGTGCGCCGAGCACGCCCAGTGCGAAGCCACCGCCGAGGAGCCCGCCGGTCGCGACGAGGAACAGGAGGAAGATCCGGAGCTTCGAGGCGACGAGCGGGGCGAGCGCTGCCTTCGCGGTCCCTGCGGCAGCACCGAGCGCACTCTCGCTCGACGCACCGGCCGCCTGGCTCGCTGCCCCGGCGTCCGTTCCGGTTCCACCTCCCGCGAGGGGGTCGTCCGCGGCGTCAGCGCCCTCTCCGGGCGATCCGTTATCGGACATTGATTACCGAATAGATCCGCTCGGGTAGGATAAGGCTGCGGGCTTTGTATCGAGCGGTAGGCACCGCTTCAACAGCGGCCTCGGGCGGTTGGCGGCAGCAGCCGCGTCGGGCGGCCGAGGTCAGCAACGACGTCGGGCGGTACAACGGAAGTGAGAGATCGGGCGGGGTGGTTCGCCTGCCGCGGCCAGCGATGCTTCGGCGGAAGCGGCGGACGAAAACGGGGCTCGATCCGTGCGATGGCGATCCCGCGTCAGTACGAGGGGCGCTGGGCCTGGAGCACTGTCGAGAGCTCCTGGTGTTCGTCCGCGAGCAGTTCGTTGAGGTCGTCGGACGTGATGATCCCCACGAGCGAACCGTCGTCGTCACAGAGCGGGAGTCGTCGGATGCCGTTCGCGCGCATCTCCTCGGCAGCCTGGTAGAAGCCCGTGTCGGGCGTGGCGGTGTGGAGATCCGTCGACATGACGTCCGCCGCCGTGTGATCGGCCGGGTTGGCCGACTCCGCGACGACGCGAAGTGCGAGGTCGCGGTCGGTGATGATGCCGACCGGCTGGTCGCCTTCGGTGACGACGACGCTACCGACCGTCTCTTCGTCCATCATCCGAGCGACGTCCGGTACTGGCGTCTCTGGTCCTGTGGTTACGACGTCCTCGCGAGCGAGGTCCTGAATTGGCATTTGAAGATCCTCCACCACGGCATAGGGAACACCCCGCTATTGTTAGCGAGCCGTTGTCCACCGACAACCCGAACGTGTCCCGTGGTATCAGGGTTTTTCGGTGCTGCGAAGTCGGCGAAAAGCGGCTCCAACGAGACGGCCGGGGTCGATTCGGGTGACGGCGTCTCCTCCGGCGTCGCTCGACGAACGATGGGCCCGTCGGGCGTCTCAGGGCGCTTCCTCGAGCAGCCAGCCGAAGCGCTTCTCCCAGAACGCCTCGTCGCGGTGCTTCTTGCTCTTCCCGTGGGTCTTCTGGTCGCGAATCTGGCGCTCGACGACGTCCTGCGCCTCGTTGAGCGCCTGGCTCGCACCGTAGCCCTCCCCCGACGCGACGAAGAGGCCGCGGTCGGTGTGCAGCCGGATGCGGGCGAGCAGGAGCGGCGTACCCCGGTGTTTCTCGTCGTGTTCGTGGAGGTGGACCTTGGCCTCGAGGACGTTCATGTCGTCGTCGCGGCTGTCGAACGTGTCGATCATCGCCACGACGTCGTCGTAGCTCACGTCGTCGATTAGCTCCGTGCCGTAGACCTGAACGCCCCTGTTGCCCCCGGCCTCCCACGTCAGCGATTCGAGGACGTCGGTCTTGGTGACGATGCCGTGCGGGCTCCCGTTCCTGGTGACGACGAGCGAGGAGCCGCCGACGTCGAACATCTCCTCGACTGCCTCCTCGAGCGTCGCCTCGGGGTGGATAGTCCGGACGGGCGAGACCATGAGGTCACGGACCGGGAGGTCGAGCAGCCGTGCGGACTCGCCCTCTCTGGCCCCGAAACCGCCGCGTCCCGAACGGCCGCTGCTCGCGGAGATCTCGCCGCCGAACGCGTCGGTACCGCCCGCGTCGCCGCCCTGGCTCTGGGTCACCGCCCGGACCGTGACGTCGGTCACGTCGTAGAGACTCAGGATGCCGATCGCCTCGTCGGCCTCGACGACCGGCAGGTGCGTGATCCGGCGGTCGCGGAACTCGTGGATGGCCTCGCCGACGGTGGCGTCGGGGTCGAGCGAGACGAGGTCGGCACTCTGGGCCTCGGCAACGGTCGCGGCGTCGAGGAACTCCTGGACGGCCTCGAGGATGCCGTCGACGTCGACCACGCCGATCAGGTCTCTGCCCTCGAACACGGGGAGGACGCGAGAGTCGCTGTCGATCATGAGCTGGGCGACCTTTCGGACGTCTTCGTTGGGGGCGAGCTTGGGGACGTGCCACACTAGCGAGCCGACGGTCTCGTTGGGCTGGAGGTGCGAGGTGGCGAGCTGTCGGCGGGTCACGACGCCCTCGAACTGGTCGCCCCGCACGACGACGCCCTTGACGCCGGGATCGTCGAACGTGCCAGCGAGTTTCGAAACGGTGGTATCCGGAGTGAACTCGACGAAGTCGTCGGAAACGATAGATGCGATGTCCATGGATTGTGAGCGGCCTGTGGCCGTGTCCGCGTGGTCGTGGTTCGGCCAACGGAGGTCCGCCGACGCTGAGGCGTCGGGCGATCTCGCGAACGAACGCCCGACGGCGAGCGCGACCGATCGCCACCGTGGCCGGACGATAACCGCCGACTGCAGTATCGACGTCGGGCACGGGCCGACGTCGTGGCTGACGCACTGTGCGGCCGAGATGTGATAGTAGGCCCTCCAGGCCAAAGTGTTCGTGGGTCGTTCCCGCGGTGTGGGAAGGAACGCGTCGCCGGACGGGGTGGATTTGCGGCACCGAGAGGCAGCGCTCGAGCGCCCGAGACGGGTGCCGAGGCTCCGACCGACCGTGCCGTAGCCGGCACCCTTTTGCTGTCGGCGGGCCATCTCCAAAGTCACCGATGGCACTGCCGGAGCACCAGCACGAAGCCGGCTTCACCGCCGTCTTCGAGTCGCTGGATTCGACGCCCGGCGTCGAGATCATCGACCCGATCGAGCGTCGCAGGCGGTCGCTCCACACGCCCTCGCAGGTCTCCCCGGAGCCGCTGGATCCCGGGGCCTTTCCGATCCCCGTCGAGACCGCGGTCGCGGTCGAGACCGCGTCCGTGACGACGCCCACCGCCGAGCAGGTCATCGTCCGGGACGCAGACGGGCAGATGCTCGCCGAGGTCGACCACGGCGAGACCGCCTCGTTTTCGGCCGACGCCTACGTCCTCGAACCGACCGGCATCCTCCGAACGTACCTCCGCGTCGAGGGGCCGGTCTCGATCGCCCCCGACGGACACGGGACCGCGATCGACTTCGGCTCGCCGGCCCGCGTCGGGATCGGCTGTCGATCGGCCCACGAACGGCCGGCAGCGACGGTCACGACGACGTCGGATCCCGAAGACGTCCTCGCGGCGATCTCGACGTTCGGGTCGGCGCTCAAGACGACCTCTCCCGAGCGAGCGTTCGGCAGCTTTCGAGGCCACCCGCCCGCTGTCGAGGTCGGGTCCGAGCTTTCGATTCCCGAGGGGCTCGAACCGCCCGCCGACGACCTGCGGATCGAAGTGCCACCCGAGTACCGCTACGCGTTCCCGGTCGCGCCGCTTGCGTACTACCTCGGCGCGCCGGTGGAGCCGGGCCCGGAGCCGCGGCTCCTCGGCGACGGGCTCGACCACCGCCTCGAGCACGCCGGCTCCTTCGAGGACGGCGTCGAGCGCACACTCGAACGGATCTTCCTCCTCGAGTGCGTCACGCGGACGGAGGGGCTCTACCGCGTCGACCTCCACGAGCGCGATCTGCTCGAGGAGCGCCTCGATGCCCGCGGGATCGAGCTGCCGTTCGCCGACCTGTACGACGCGCCCCAGGCCGAGCGGATCGCCGCGTTCCTCGACGTCCCCCACGACCTGATCGCGGACCTCCTGCCGGACTGGCGCAACGCGGCACAGCTCGCCCCGTCCGCCGACGGCGTCGAGACGCTCCCGTACCTCGTCGACGACCTCGCCGTGCTCTCCGTCGGCGAACCGGAACGCGTCTCCGCCGCCGTCGTCGAGTCCGGTGGCGTCCAGGGGCTCCTCCGTGGCGGCGACGGGGGCGAACCGACTGCTCCCGCACTCGAGACGGCCGGCGCTGCGCTCGCGGACGCCGCGGTCGCTCACGACGAGAGGGTACGTGACGAGGGAGCACACGACGGGGAGGCACGCGACGAGGGCGCGTTCGTCCGTGGCTCCGCGGCCGCCGATACGACGTTCGTGAATCCGACCGGACTCGACGCACTCGAGCGGACCTGGGTCGGCGGCGGCACCCCGATCGGTGCGACGAAGGCCGTTCCCGAGGCCTACGAGAACCGCATCGGCCGGACGCCCACGACCGGCGACGTCGACATCGCCGTCGTCTGCAACGCCGACGAGATGGCCGCGGAGGGCGACCTCGTCGACGAGGTCTACGGCTCCCGGGCGAACCTGCCGTTCGACGTCACCGTCCACCGTGACCTCACGACCGACGAACTCGCCGACGTCCTCGCCGAGGAGCGGGAGTTCCTCCACTACGTCGGCCACATCAGGGCTGACGGCTTCGAGTGCGCCGACGGGCTGCTCGACGTCGCGACGCTGGACTCGGTCGGCACGGACGCGTTCTTCCTCAACGCCTGCCAGTCCTACGACCAGGGGATGGGGCTGGTCGAACAGGGAGCGATCGGCGGCATCGTCACGATTCGCGACGTCGTCAACCACGGCGCGGTCCGCATCGGTCGGGCCGTCGCCAAACTGCTCAACTACGGATTCCCGCTGCGCCCGGCGCTGGAGCTCGCACGCGAGGAGAGCGTCGTCGGCGCGCTCTACATCGCGCTCGGTGACGGTAGCCTCTCGATCGTCCAGACCGCCGGCGGGACGCCGATGTTGATCGACGTCGAGCGCCGCGGCGACGAGTACGCCGTCACGCTCGACATGTACGGTGCCGAGACCGGGATCGGCGGCCTCACCATCCCGCACGTCGAGGGGATCGACGAGTACTACCTCGCCTCCGGTCGCTCGAAGGAGATCCGCCTCGACGGGGAGTCGCTCAAGGCGTTCCTCGCGCTGGACGACGGTCCCGTTCGCTTCGACGGGCAGCTCACCTGGCGCGACGAGATCGACCTCGACGCCGGCTGAGTGACCGCGGCGACGGAACTGGCTGCTCGCGGTTTCACCGCTGCCGATGCTGCAGCCATCGACGAGTCTGCAGGCGTCGCCGAGGCTCGCGGGTTCTCACCACGAGTCGCCGGTCGACGAGGCCTCGGCTACTCCGGTAGTTCAGTCAGCTAGCCGCGTTACTCGAGACCGTTGCGTGCCCCGTCGGCGTGGCTCCAGGGGCGACCGCTGCCGAAAAATCCGAGCGGCCGCGAACGATGCAACCGTCGCTAGTCGCTCGATCACCCGATCGTCGAGTTCTGGTTGGCAGCGACGCTGCCGACCTGGGAGAGGAGCAGGAGGATCGTGAACAGTGCGCCGACCATTCGGGGGTGCTCTGCGAGGTACGCCGCCATTCGGCCATTGGTTTCGGACATGGCGAATGGCTATTGATTGGGCACAAAAGTATTATTATCTAAAACTTTCAGAGACTATAACATTAGCCGCAATAAGCATTCATATTTGGTACTTCTGGTAGTGAAGCTACAAATTCGTAGACAGCGCCGGGGTAGCGGTGCGGCGGCACCCGGTCGGGCTGTCGATACCTGTGAATCCTACCAGCAGCGGCGGAGCGCACTGCCCGCTGGCACCACGGTCGCGCCGCTCGGGGCGGTGGAGTCCTCGACGAATCGACGACGGACGCCGCTCAGTCGCTGAGGTGGGGCATCGCCGCGCCCTCGAGAATCTTGACCTCGCCGCTGGCGCGCATCGTGCCGTCGACGTCCGCGCCACGGCTCACCGCGAGATCCGAGCAGGCGACGTCGCCGAGCACGCGGGCGTCACCCTCCAGCGAGACTGTGCCGTTCCGCGTCGAGAGGTCGCCGTGGATCGTCGTGCCGTCGCCGACGACGACGTCGCCCTTCGCGCGGAGGCTCCCGAACACGTCGTTATCCTCGCCGACGGTGATCTCCGTCGCTCGGACGTTGCCGTGGAGTCGGCAATCGTCGCCGATCCGGGCCGGCGTGTCGGTCTGCCAGGTCTCGTCACCGACGCGGGCGCCCCGCGGGATGACCAGGGGCTCGGCGTCCATGCTGTCGCTCTCCGTGAGGTTGCCGACGAGTTCCTGGGCGGCGTCCTCCTCACCCATCCGCAATAGCTGGGAGAGGTAGACGAACAGGAAGACGATCGTCGGCATCGGGTTCCGGATGACGATCCAGCCGTTTGCCTCGAATCCCTCCTCGATCTCGACGTCGTCGCCGATGTCGAGGTCGCCAGCGACCTTCAACTCGCCGTCAACGTGCACCCGCTCGCCGAGGTAGGCGTCGCGACCGACGAGGACGTTGCCGGCCACGTCGGACCACATGTCCAGCCGGCAGTCCGCCTCGGCTTCGATGTCGCCGCCGAACTCGGTGCCCTCGCCGGCCAGCACGTTCCTGCCCCGGACGCCGAACTCGACGGTGCCCCGTCCACCGACGACCACGTCGCCCTCGGTGACCAGGTCGTGCTCCTCGACGGTCGTCTCGTCGGGAATCACGAGTTCGTCGAGCGGCCGATTCCGGAGCGTCATACCACCTACGTGGGCATCTATAGTAATAAACGGCCGTCAGACATCCGTATGACAGAGGGCGATTTCGAGGCGAAATCGGCCGGGTCGATCCGCCCCGATCGGCGCTGCACTGGGGAGCCTCCACCGGTCCAGCGTGCGCGACGATCCACAAGGAATCGGTCGATTCGGCATTCTTCATCGGGTGGGGACTGGAAGGGGCCGACCGCTCGCCCGCTTAGGCGAAGAAAAGCACCGCAGGCGGGAGGCGGAGCCGTCCGCCGAGGAGCGCAGCGAGCGTAAGCGGGCGAGCGGTCGGGGGCTTTCAAGCGGTCGGCTGTCATCGCAACTCCAGCGGTCGCGGTTCGGCAAATGCACCCCGAAGCAACGCAGTTCGATCGACCGGCTTCAAAAGAGTAAGGACCCTCCGCGGGGTCACCCCGGATAGTGGTATTCGATCGTCTGCGGCATCCCATCTGGGCGCTCGTCTTCGCACTCGGACTGACCGTTCCCTGGGTGCTCATCTACCTCACGGGCTCCGTCCACGCCATCGGCGTCGGCCCACGCGTCGCGCTCAGCGGGATCGCGGTGCTGGGCGCCTCCTTCCTGCTCGCGTGGGGTGCCGAGACCGCCGAGAAAGACGTCCCGAGAGCGTTCGCGATCGCCGTCCTCGCGGTGCTCGCCGTCGCGCCGGAGTACGCCGTCGACGCACTCTACGCGTGGCAAGCGGGGAGCGGCGGGGCGACCGCGGAGGCCTGTAGTGGCGTCTCGAAGTCCGCGATGGAACAGGGGTCGACCGAACTCGCCCGGGCCTGTCACGACGCGAACCTCGCCGTGGCGAACATGACCGGGGCGAACCGGATCCTCATCGGCCTCGGGTGGTCCGGTATCGCCCTCTTCACCGTCTGGAAGGCCTGGCAGGGCCGCGCGGACGCCAACGTCGCCGACACCGACCGCTTCCGCGACGGCGCCGTCAGCATCGATCCGGACCTCTCCCTCGAGATCCTCTTTCTCCTCCTCGCGACCGCCGTCGCCTTCACCGTCCCGTTCATGGGCGGCATCGACGCCCTCGACACGATCGTCCTCGTCGGGCTCTACGTCGTCTACATCTCCGTCGTCATCCGGGGCGACGTAGAGGAGCACGACGAGCAGGTCGGCGTTCCGCTCTACCTCCAGCGCAAGTCCTTCCCCGTCCGCTCCGCCGCCTCGATCTCCCTCTTCCTCTACTCCGGGATCATGATCTTCACCGCCGTCGAGCCCTTCGCTCACGGCCTCGAGGAGATCGGTCTCCAGTACGGCGTCCCCGAGTTCTTCATGATCCAGTGGATCGCGCCGCTGGCCAGCGAGAGCCCCGAACTGATCGTCGTCGCCTACCTCGTCAACAAGGCCCGCTCCACGGCGGCGTTCAACGCGCTCATCTCCTCGAAGCTCAACCAGTGGACGCTGCTGATCGGGACGCTCGCGGTGGTCTACTCCATCGCCCTGGGCCAGTACGGCACCCTGCCCTTCGACTCCAAGCAGGCCGCCGAGATCTGGATCACCGCCGCCCAGAGCCTCTTCGCCATCGCAATTCTCGTGAACTTCCGGATCTCGGTGAAGGAGGCCGTCGGGCTGTTCGCACTGTTCTTCTCCCAGGTCGTGATCGAGTTTGGCATTATCCGGCTCGTCGGCGAGCCCGAGGCGACGGAGTACTCGATCCTGCTGCTGGAGGGGTACACCGTCGTGTATCTCCTGCTGTCGGCCTGGCTGTTCTACCGCCGGCGCGGCGCGCTCCGGGAAATTGCCGGGCGCTCGAAGCGGACGATCGCGGACGCGTACGGGTTCGGCGGGACGGGCGAGGAGACGGCAACAGACTGAGCCGGCGACCGCGAGTTCGTCGCTCCCCCCTCACTCTAGGCGAATCAACGTCCCTTCAGCCGTGCCGACGAACACGGCGCCGTCGGCGACGGTCGGCCCGGTCACCACGTCGCCCTCGGCGTTCCAGCTCCAACGAATCGCGCCGTCGGAGCGGTCCAGCGCCACGACGTCGTCTTCGGCCCGCGTCACGTAGACCGTCGACTCGGTGAGCGCGGGTGCGGCGGTCGGGCGGCCCCCGACCGCCGTGAACCAGTCCGGGCCGGGGCCGACCAGTTCGTTCGGGAAGACGTACCGACCGGTCGTCCCGGTGTAGTAGAGCTCCCCGTCGGTTGCCGGCGAGCCGATCACGTGGCCGCTGAAGGAGTTCCGCGCACGCAGCCGTCCGGTGTGGCCGTACACCCTGGGGCTGAGATGGGGCGCGAGGACGAAGTCCTCGGTCGCCGTCGGTGGCTGCATCCGAGCACCCTCTCGGTGCCACTGCTCGGTGCCGTCGGCGGGGTCGAGCGCGTGGAGGTGGCCCTGGAGCCCCGCGGTCCACTCCGCGCCGAAATAGACGTTGCCGCCTGCGACCGCCGGGTAGTCCACAGCGTTCTCCGCGATCTCGACGGACCACGCGAGCTCGCCACTCTCGAGGGGCACCGCGCAGGCGTGAGGAGTTGTCCCCGTCTCTTCGTCCGCTGCGGTCCCGACGAACACCGTGTCGCCGGCGATGGTCGGCCCCGAGACGGGGCCCGGGAGATCGGCGCTCCACTCGGAGTCGCCGGAGTCGAGGACGAGCGCGTAGAGGGTGCCTGCGTCGGTCCCTACGACGACGAGGCCCTGCGCTACCGCTGGACACTGCCCGCTGGCGCCGTCGAGTTCTCGGGACCAGACGTCCTCACCCGACGCCGCGTCGAGGGCGTGGACAGTCCCTTCCTCCGTGACCGCGATCGCGAGCCGGCTGTCGGGCGCGTCGACGACGGCGGGCTGGTCGCTGAGGCCGCCGGAGAGCGAGCGATTCCAGGACGCGGCAGGCTCGCTGGTGGGCCTCGCCTCGTCCTCGACGAAGCCGCTGTTAGTGATCGTGCGTTGGAAGCCGGGCCACTCGTCGGGGGCAACGTCGTTCTCGAGGCTCGAGGGGCCGGAGTCGGAGTCGTCGCCGAGCAGCGGGACCGCGTCCGTGCAGCCGGCGAGCGTCCCGATGCCGAGGGTGCCGGTGGTAGCGAGAAGATCCCGGCGGGTGTAGTTCATTGGAATCAGTGACCGCAGGTCGTACAAAGAATCGTTCGGTGTCCAACCGCCGTCAACTGCCGGCGCTTCATGAGCTGGGCCCACGCCGCAAGACCCGACGAGTAGCTGCGGACTGCTCAGAACTCCGCGTCCGGCTCCGGCGCGATGCCCTCCCCCGCCGACGCGTCTAATTCGAAATCCTCCCGGATCTCGCGAATCCGATCCCGAATGTCCGCCGCCAGCTCGAACTCCAGGTTCTCCGCGGCCTCGGCCATCCGCCGTTCCAGCTCCTCGACGTGGCGCTCGGCCTCGTCCATGTCCTCCGGCCCGACGCCCGCGACGGAGCTCGTGTCGGTCTCCGCGCCGGGCAGATTCGTCTCGCCGATCGGCTTGTCGATGGTCGTCGGCTCGAAACCGTGCTCCTCGTTGAACTCCCGCTGGATCTCGCGACGGCGGCGGGTCTCGTCGATCGCGCGATCCATCGAGTCCGTGACCTCGTCGGCGTAGAGCACGACCTCGCCGTTGACGTTCCGGGCGGCCCGGCCCATCGTCTGGACGAGCGTGGTCTCGGATCGGAGGAACCCCTCTTGATCGGCGTCGAGGATCGCGACGAGCGAGACCTCGGGGATGTCGAGGCCCTCCCGGAGCAGGTTGATCCCGATCAGCACGTCGATCTCGCCGAGGCGAAGCGAGCGGATCAGCTCGTGGCGTTCCAGGGTGTCCGTCTCGTCGTGCATGTACGCGACGTCGTAGCCCGCGCCCTCGAGGTACTCCGTGAGGTCCTCGGCCATGCGCTTGGTGAGCGTCGTGACGAGCACGCGCTCGCCGGTGGCGTCGCCGGCCTCGTCGGTGGTCGTCCCCTCGGCGTTCACTCGCTGATCGATCCGATCGATGAGGTCGTCGACCTGGCCTTCCGCGGGCGAGACCTCGATCGCGGGATCGACGAGGTGGGTCGGACGGACGATCTGCTCGACGACCTGCCCGCTGTGCTCGCGCTCGTAGTCGCTGGGCGTCGCGGAGACGTAGAGCGTCCTTCCGGTCTTCTCCTCGAACTCCTCGAAGGTCAGTGGGCGGTTGTCGAAGCTGGTGGGCAGGCGGAACCCGTTCTCGACGAGGGACTGCTTCCGGGAGCGGTCGCCCTCGTACTGGCCCTTGATCTGGGGGACGGTCCGGTGGGACTCGTCGATGACGGTGAGGAAGTCGTCGGGGAAGTAATCGAGCAGGCAGTTCGGGGCGTCGCCCGACTCGCGATCGGAGAGGTAGACCGAGTAGTTCTCGATCCCGGAGCAGTAGCCCGCCTCGCGCATCATCTCGAGGTCGAAGGTGGTGCGCTCCTCGATGCGCTGGGCTGCGACGTGGTTGCCCTGGCGCTCGAAGTACGAAATCCGGTCCTGCAGGTCCGACTCGATCTCCTCGATCGCCTGCTCCAGCTGGGTCTTCGGGATCGAGTAGTGCTCCGCGGGGTGGAGCAGTGCCACGGATTCTTCCCCGACCACCTCGCCGTCGAGGGGATCCACGCGGACGATCCGGTCGATCTCGTCGCCCCAGAGCTCGACCCGCATCGCGTAGCGGTCGTACATCGGGAAGATCTCGACCGTGTCCCCGCGCACCCGGAACGTGCCCTGGGTGAAGTCCACGTCGTTGCGGTCGTAGTTCAGGTCGACGAGCCGCGCCAGGAGGTCCTCGCGGTCGATCTGCTGGCCCTCCTCGACCTGCAGGCTCATGTCCCGGTAATTCGCGGGGTCACCGAGTCCGTAGATCGCCGACACGGAGGCGACGACGATGACGTCGTCTCGGGTTAGCAGCGAGCGGGTCGCGGAGTGGCGCAGCTTGTCGATCTCGTCGTTGACGGAAGCGTCCTTGTCGATGTAGGTGTCCGTCTGCTCGACGTAGGCCTCGGGCTGGTAGTAGTCGTAGTAGGAGACGAAGTACTCGACGGCGTTGTCGGGGAACAGCTCCCGGAACTCCTCGTAAAGCTGTGCCGCGAGAGTCTTGTTGTGGGCGATGACGAGCGTGGGCTGCTGGAGCTCCTCGATCGCCCACGAGACGGTGTTGGTCTTCCCGGAGCCAGTGACGCCCAGGAGGGTCTGGTCGTCGTAGCCGTGGGTCTCGTAGCCCTCGACGAGCTGGCGGATGGCGGCGGGCTGGTCGCCTGCCGGCTCGAAGGGTGCGTCGACCCGGAAGGGGCTCTCGGCGTCAGGGCGGTCGGCGGAGAGGGGACCGCTGTCGCTCATTGACGGTCGCAGGGGAGGGAGTCACCTGAGGGTGTCGGTCGCGGGTACGGGGACGAATCGCCGCGAAGGCGCCGGTCCCCTGCTCGGTCAGTCACGCTGCCATGCTGCGCGAACTGTCGAAGCCGGTTTTCCGCCCACAGGCAACGAATCGCCGTCTATGGCTACTACTGCGTCCAAAACCGGCGACATAGTTAGATATTCTATCTTCCGCTAACTTGAAGGCCCCTCCACCCCACGCGTAGTTCACCGTGGACACCACCGACTTCGCCGACGGGCCGGGCTCCTTCGACGACTACGACGGCCTGGCCTGTCACCGCCCGCCGACGCTCCCGCCCGATCTCACCTACACGGACGACCTCTTCGACGTGTACGGCGACGCCCAGTACGCGCTCGGGCGCCTCGCCACGCTCCACCGGGATCTCGACAACCCCACGCTGCTCATCGCCCCGTTCGTCCACCGCGAGGCGGCGATGAGCTCCCAGGTCGAGGGGACGAACGTCACCATCTCCGACATCTACCAGCACGAGGTCGACGCCGAGCCGGCCCGCTCCGCGGCCGAGCACGCCGACGTGCGAGAGGCCTACAACTACGTCGACGCGATCTCCGCGGGGTTCGACCATCTCGACGGGGCGGACGAGGGCCGCGGGGACGGCGGCGGTTCGATCGACGTCGACCTCGTCCGGGAGCTCCACGAGCGCCTCCTCGGCGGCGTGCGGGGCGAGGCCGACGCTCCGGGCGAACTCCGCGACGTCCCCGTCTACATCGGCTCGCCCGACGGGACGCCAGAGACGGCAGCGTTCATCCCGGCCAGTCCGGACGTCGTCGAGATCCTCCTCGACCAGCTACTGGCCTACGTTCGGCGCGGTGAGTACCCGCCGGTCGTCGACGTCGCAATCGCGCACTACCAGTTCGAGGCGATCCACCCGTTCCGCGACGGCAACGGCCGGCTCGGCCGGCTGCTGATGATGCTCCAGCTCTACGACGCCGGCCTGCTGCCGGGCCCGTACCTCTACCTCAGCGCGTACTTCAAACGGCACGGCGACGAGTACCGCGACCGCCTCCTGGCGGTGAGCCAGGAGGGCGACTGGGAGGGCTGGTGCACCTTCGTCCTCGACGCCATCGCCGAACAGGCCATCGACGCGCACGACTGCGGGATCGAACTGACCGACCTCCGCGAGGACTACCGCTCCCGCTTCCCCGCCTCGCCGGTCGCCCGGGAGCTCGTGGACTACGTGTTCGAACAGCCGTACCTGACGGGACCGCGCGCCGTCGAGGCGACCGACCGCTCGAAGCCCGCCGTCTACGACGCGATCGAAGCGCTCGAAGCCGAGGGGATCGTGACGGAGACGACCGGCAAGCAGCGGAACAAGGTCTACGAGGCGTCGGCGGTGCTGGACGTGGTGCGGTCCTGATCGAGTGGCGGCGGACGGCAGGAGCTACTGCGGCGGGTCGGCCGAGTCCGGCAGCTCCGACTGCTGGCCGTTCCGTAGCTCCTCGGCGAGTAGCTCGACGGCCTCCGCGAGCAGCGCCACCACGAGCGGCCCGGCGATCACGCCAACGGGCCCGAGGCTCAACAGGCCGCCGATGAAGCCGACGAAGTACAGCGTCGCGGGCATGTCCGCCGCCGCGCGGGCGAGGTACGGCCGCACGACGGCGTCGGGGAGGATCGCGATGAGCACGCCGCCCAGGCCGATGATGGCGATCGCGTCGGCGACGTCGCCGTGGGCGAGGTGGTAGCCAGCGAGCACCGCGAGGACGACGCTGGGGCCGATGATCGGGAAGAACTGCAAGAGGCCACAGATCACGGCCAGGGTGACGTAGTACTCGTAGCCGAGGACGTAGAACACCGGCACCGCGACGACGAACGTCGCGATGCCCGTCGCGAGCTGGAGGACGTAGATCGCCTGGAGCGTGTGGACGGTCCGCTGTTTGAGCGCGGCGTAGACGCGTTCGTAGCCGGCCGGGACGATCGCGTCGACAGCCTTGCCGACCTGGCGCTGGCCGAGCAGGACGCCGAAGACGACCACGGTGAACAGCGTCAGCAGGAGGACGAGTTGCGGCGCGTTGCCGAGGACTTCGATTGCGACGTCGCTGACGATATCGGTGAGGTAGGTCTGCACGTCGGCGGTCTCGACGGTGTAGCTCGCACCGCCGTACGCGAGCGTGAGGTCGTCGGGCAACGTCTCGATCGCGTCCTCGATGTCGCCGCGCCGGGCGTAGAGGATGAACCCGATCGGCGCGGCGACGACCACCACCGCCACGAACACCGCCAGGGTGGTGATCGCACTCGCGACGTGGCGCTGGATGCCCAGGTTCAGGAGCCGGCGGTAGAGCGGGCGGGCCACGACGACGACGGTCAGCGCGAGGAAGATCGTCGTCAGCACCTGCCGGAGGACGAGCGCCGCGAGCAGCGCCGTCGCGACGAGCACTCCGGCGAGAACGGTCGTTCGACGCACTGGGCGGTGAGAATGCGTCTGCGGGCAAAAGCGTGTTCCCCGGACAGGGACGTCGTGGCGGGGCAATCTCCACTCGAAATGGAGGGGTCGTAGGAGCCGTCTTCGGCTGGTAGGAGGCTGCTATCGACGCTCAGGAACGGTGCCGATCCCAGAACCGATCCAGGCCGAGGTCGAGCATGTCCGGCGACACGGCGTCGAACTCCACGGGGAGGTACTGGCGGACGCTGTCCCAGTCCTCGCGCGCGTACCGCTCGTCGACGAGTACCCGGACGCCGACCTCCTCGGGGCCGCGGATCACCCGACCGATCGCCTGCCTGGCCTTCCGGACCGCTGGGATCGTCAGCGAGTACTCGAAGCCGACGGAGCGCTCGCCACCGCCGAAGGCCCGATCGTAGGCCGCCCGGATCGCCCGTGTGCGGGGGCTGGATGTGTCGACGATCGGCACGCCACAGACGACCGCCGCCGCGAGCCGGTCGCCCCGGTAGTCGACGCCTTCCGTCAGGGTGCCTCGGAGGCTCGTGACGAGCACCTTCGACGGTCCCGCGAAGAACTCGTCCTTGAGGGCCTGCGTCTCGGACTCGGCGCTCGATTCGTCGAGCAGGACCGGTTTGTCGACCCGGGTATCGCCATCGATGGCGGCCGCCGCCCACTCCGCTTCGGCGTAGCTGGGCATGCCGACGAGGACGTTCCCGGGCGCGTCGGCGACCGTCGAGATCGCGTCGAGGTACGCCCGGCGGACCGCGCGGGTCCCCTCGTCGCCGACGCCGTCGAAGCCGTCCGACGACGTCGCGCCGCTGCCGGTCGCCGCCCGACTGCCGTCCGCCGCCGCGTCGCCAGCCGCGCCGTCGGGCGGTCCGCCGAGCCCACCACGAGCGGGTGGCGGGCCGCGGTTGTCGTAGGTGAACTTCGGGGCAGCGACGGCGTAGCTCTCGCGGTTCTCGACGGGGAAGTCGAGCCCGTACTGCCGGGTCTCGACGGGGCGGTCGTACTCGGCCTGGAGGTGCGCGAGGCCGGAGACCTCCGCGAAGACGTCGAGTGGCGCGAGGGTCGCGCTCATCAGGACGCCGCCGCCGAAGTCCGCGAGACGGTCGCCGATGGCGTCGCCGGGGACGCAGTTGTGGAGGTTGAGCCGGCCGTTGTACGCGCGTCGCCAGGATTCGGGCGGGTGGGTGGCGTCCCAGGTCCGCTCGAGTGCAAGCGACCGGAAGTAGTGCTCGTGGTCGCAGCGGGCCCAGGCGGCCAGCGTCCGGCCCGCCGCGGGCGCGGCGCGCTCGCGTTCCTCGTCCTCGTGCTCGTCGAGGAGTCGGCCGACGAACGCGCCGACCGCCTCCGCGCGGTACCACGCCTCCTCGTGGCCGTTCCGACTCGCCCACTCGGTGATCTCGTCGGTCTGGGGCGATTCCGGCGGCCGCAGGGGGATCTCCTCGTCGGGGAGCCCCTCCAGCGAGTCGCGCCAGCCCGGGTGCTCGCGGTTGAGGTGGTCGACGACGCGCCGATCGAGGGACTCGCGAAGATCGCGGACGAAGGAGCGGACCGACTCGAGGTCCGACCGGGTGAGGTCGACGGACGCCAGCTCGTTCTTCACGAGCTGCTCGTCGGCGCCACCCTCGGTCCGGCCCTCACGCAGTGGCTCGATCACGCGGGTGAGCTCCGCCTCCGCGTCGCGCAGCGTTGCGTCCGCGACGCCGTCGGAGACGAGGTCACGGACGCGGGGTTCGAGCATGTGGGCCTCGTCGCAGATCACGAACGTCTCGGAGTCCAGGATCGGGGCCGTGAACGCCGTCGACGTCGTCGGGTCGAACGCGTGGTAGTAGTTCCCGAGCACGACCTCGACCTCCCCGAGCAACGCCCCCATCATCGAGTGCGGGCAGGTGCCGTGCTCGACGGAGAGGCCGACGAGGTCCTCGGTGTCCATGAGGCCGCGCTCCCGGAACTCGAAGGGGATCGCCTCCGCGGGGTCGCTGTCGGCGCCGTCGGGAAGTTCGTCGAGGAACTGCGCGTAGAACGGGCAGTACTCGACCTCGTCGTCGTGCTCGGGAAGCTCCCGTGGATAGGGCGCCGGTTCACCGGCCGTTTCGAGGTAGGTCGCTGCCGCCGCACCGCGGGTCGCGCCGTCGTCGAGGCCGATCTGCTGGCGGCGAGCAGCGCTGACGAGCTGGCTCGCCGACGTCTCGCCGTCCTCGCCGGTCAGCCCGCGGGTGCGATCCCGGAGACCCTCACAGCGATCGTAGACGTTCTCCTCGTCGATGCCGCCGGCGTGCTCGCGGCTGTAGGGGCAGACGTCGGCCTTGCCGACGAGCGTGAGCCCGGAGTAGGGCCGGAATTCCTCGGGCAACTCCTCGTTGATCAGTCGCAGGTCGTCCTCGAACTGGCGAAGTTGCTGTTTGACGCTCGTGAGCACGAGGACCCGCGAAAAGTCGCTCTCGGGGTCGCGAACGAGGTGCAGGCCCGCGGTGAGCGCGAGCATCGTCTTGCCCGTCCCGCAGGCGCCCTCCAGCGCGAGATAGCCGCCCTCGCGCGCGGTTGCGAGCGCGGTCTCGACGCCGTCGACCTGGGGCTCGTAGGGCTCCTCGTGCCCGAAGATCGCCCGCCAGTCCGACGGCTCGGTCATGGACGTGACTGACGCGCGATCGGGTAAAGGGCTGTGGAGTCGTGGCCGGCTGTAGTACTGTCCTACTCCGGGCCGTTCCGAGGGAAACTGCCACGTTCTAAAGAGGGGCAATGGTCTTCCTGGGGCATGGCAGGCGTCGTCACGCTGAGCATCGAAATCGAACTCGGGTGGGGCGTCCACGACATCGACGAGTTCGCTCACCTGAGCGATCGTGGGCGATCGGAACGTCGGTACCTCACTCGGCTGCTGGACCTGACGGAGACGCTCGACCTCCCCATCTCCTTCGACGTCGTGGGGCACCTCTGTCGGGTCACCTGTGACGGCGTCCACGACGGTCCGCACGAGCCGGGGTGGTTCGAGTCCGATCCCGGCACCGACGTCGCAACGAACCCACTGTTCTACGCGCCCGACGCCATCGACGACGTCGCCGCCAGCGCGGTCGACCACGAACTCTGCACGCACACCTACTCCCACGTGCCCTGCCACTCGGTGGCGCGGGAGACGCTGGCGTGGGAACTCGAGCAGGCCCAGTCCCAGTTGCAGGAGTTCGCCGGATCCAGGACCGTCTCGATCGTCCCGCCGCGACACTACCGACCGCCAGCCGACGCGCTCCGCGAGGCCGGCATCGAGACGATGCGGATCTGCCGGGACACCAGCGACCGCAGTCGGCCAGCGCGAGCGAAAGAACTGGTCCTGGGCCCGCATCCGGTGTTCGAGCCCCGCGTCGTCGACGGCGTCGTCGAGACCTACTGCACCAGCTACCCGTCGCTCACGTCCGCGGCGCTCCCCGCTGGCCAGCGACGCGCGGCCCGGCCCTTCTCCGCCATGCCCGTTCGGACGCGCCAGTATCTCCAGCGGCGCTACCTCCGGCGGGCCGTCGACGACGCCGCGGCGAACGACCATTACACCCATCTCTGGTGTCACCTCTACGACCTCTCGAACCCGTACCAGTGGGAGCCCATCGCCGCCTTCCTCCGACACCTCGCTTCGCTGCGCGAGCAGGGCGAGATCGAAGTGCTGACGATGGCGGCGCTCAACGAGCACGTCCGCGATCGAGGGGTGGCGATGCGTGCCTGAGTCGTCGACCGCGGTGGCACTGTTGACGCCCGGACCGACGCTGCCAGCCTGGGCGGCGACGGCCGTCCAGACGATGATCGATGAGACGGACGCCGAGATCGCGCTCGTCGTCCAGGACGGCTCGTCCGACGATCGGGGAGCCGTAGAGACGGTACGCCGGCTCGTCGAACTCCGGGAGTGGGGGCTCGTCGCCGGGTCGCGAGAGCTGTTCGGCGACGACCTCGACCACCAGTCGCGAACGCCGGTGACGGCGATCGACGGCCTCGTCGAGGCCGAGCGGTTCGTCTGCGAGCCCCGGCAGGTCGACGGATGGAAACACGCGCTGCCGTCCCGCGCCGTCGACCGACTCGGAGCGACCGACGTCGCGGTCCGCATGGGGTTCGGCTTCCTCGTCGGCGACGCGCTGACCGCCCCGACGCACGGCGTGCTGAGCTACCACCACGGCGACTTCCGCGAGTACCGCGGCCAGCCTGCGGGCTTCTGGGAGTACGTCCACGGACGGGATATCGCCGGCGTGACGCTCCAGCGGATCAACGAGACGCTCGACGGCGGCGAGGTCGTCGCCGAGCGCGACGTCGTGATCGCCGACGCGCCGACGTGGGACGAGGTGCGCCGGCGGCTGTTCGACGCCTCGACCGATCTGCTCGCCGAGGGCGTCACGCGGCTGGAGCGAGAGTCGTTCGAACCAGAACGACTCTCCCAGGAGGAACTCGGCGACCTCTACTCGCTCCCGCGCGGACGGCCGGTGCTGACCTACCTCGAGAAGAGCGTCCGCGGGAAGCTGCGCAGGTGGGAGTCCCTCGGCGAGAAGGGGCAGTGAGACGACGGGGTCTCGGTAACGCCACCGCCAACCGTGTGCTTCGTGCCACGTCCGCCGCCGCTCTCCACGGGAACAGCTACCTGTGCGCAGCCGTTTGGCCGCACCATGGTGGACTGGGCGGAGCTTCGGGCGGGGCTGGCCGAGACCCGCATGTACCTCCTCTCCCACCACGAGCCCTCGGACTACGATCGAACGTACGCGGTGACCGTTCTGGGCCGACGGGAGCGCCTCTGTGCCCGCTGTACCGGGATCTATCCGGGGATCGCGGCTGGGCTCCTCGCACGTGGGCTGGGCGTCGGCCCGCTGACGGAAGTGTGGCTCCTGCTCGTCTTGCCGCTGCCCGCGCTGCTGGACTGGACAGTGACGCGCGTGGGGGATCGGTCCGGTTCGAACTCGGTCCGTACCGCGACCGGTGCGCTGCTCGGCTACGCCTATGGGGTCGGCCTCGTCGCGCTCTTCCTCGACGGCGACCTCCGGGTGTCCGCGATTGGCGCTGGGTACGGACTGCTCGCCGGTGCGTTGCTCTGGCGTCGCGAGCGATCGGCTCCATAGCGGTACGTCCGACTCCAGGACCGGTGCGCTCCTGCGTCGGTGCGCTCGAACGGAGCGCCGAAGCCACTTATTAGGCGATCGCCGGAGAACCGTACGGTATGTCGAACGAGGACGGTCCAGAGGATTCCAGCGGCGATGAGACCGGCCCGGAAACGGGTGACGCCGGTGGCCGAGACGACGACGCCGGCGGAACTGACGACGGCGGCGAGGCGGCGGGCGCGAGTGCCGTCAACGGGGGCGACGGGGATACACCCGGCGCCGACGACGCGGGAACAGACGACGATCGGGAGACCCCGGGACCGGACGAACAGTACTGCGCAAGCTGTGGGGAGATCATCGAGCGACGCGCCGAGATCTGCCCGCACTGTGGCGTCCGGAACCGAAACGCCCCGTCGACCGCCCGAACGGACCGGACGACGGCCGGCATCCTCGCGATCCTGCTCGGCGGGATCGGCGCTCACAAGTTCTACCTCGGCGAGACCGGGCTGGGCATCCTCTATCTGTGTTTTGTCTGGACAGGCATCCCCGTGGTGATCGGGATCATCGAAGGCATCCTCTACCTCACCAAGACCGACGAGGAGTTCGAGCGCAAGTACCTCGACGAGTAGGGCCGCTCCGTCACTCCGCAGGCTCGGCGGTTGCCCCCGTTCCCGCCTGCTCGGGATCCGCGTTCGCCTCCGGGTCGGCGTCGACGACGCTGTCGAGCCAGCCACCCCAGGCGAACACCGCGGTCCCCGCGAGCGCGGCGATGACGTTCGCGGCGGCGACGCCGATCCAGGCCCCGGTCGCGCCCATGCCGACCCAGACGATGAGCACGGCAGCGATGACGGTCTGGGCGCCCCAGAGCGCGAAGAGGCCGAGGCCCATCGAGAGTCGCGTTGCGCCGGCGCCGTGGAGCCCGCCGTTGATCATGTGGAAGATCGCCATGATCGCGTAGGTCGGCGCGACCCAGCGGAGGTAGTCCGCGCCGTGGCCGACGATCGCGGCGTCGTCGCCGGTGACGAAGAGCCCGGTAATCGGCGCGGCGTAGACCGCGATGACCGCGCCGACGACGACGAACGCCGCGACGAGGATCGCACTCGCGTACAGCACGACGCGTTTCGCGCGGTCCGGCCGGCCGGCGCCGACGTTCTGGCCGGCGACGGTCTCGACGGCCATCCCCATGCCGACGAGCGGAAACCAGACCAGCGTGGTGACCCGGTTCGCGATCCCGAAGCCGCCGACTGCGTCCGCGCTGACCAGGCCGAGCAGGGCAGTCATGATCGTGATCGCGAGCGCCTGGGTACTCTGTTCGACGCTGATCGGCGCGCCGACCCGGACGATCTTCCGGACCGACGCGAACTCCGGTCGGAGATCCGAGAGTGCGACGGTGATCCCGACGTGATCGCCGAAGAGGAGCCACATCCCGACGGCCGCTGCGAGGCCACGGGAGAGGATCGTCGCGACCGCCGCGCCGACGACGCCCCAGCCGGAGAAGCCGGTCGCGGCATGGAGCGTTTCCCCGAGTCCGCCGAGTCCCACCCAGAGCAAGAGCGGGTTGTCCGCGAACCCGAGGATGAAGAAGGGGTCGAGCACGAGGTTCAGTCCGACCGACCCGATCGTGAGGTACATCGGTGTCTTCGTGTCGCCCCAGCCACGCAGCAGCGCCTGAAACACGAAGAACCCGAACATCGCCCAGAGGCCGAGGAACGTGACGCGGGTGTAGTCCGTCGCCATCGCGTGGACGGCGCCGTCGGGATCGGCGCCGAGTAGCGTGATGAGGTGGGGAGCGGACACGATGCCGACGATCGAGATGCCCAGCGAGAGCAGGGCGACGAACCCCAGCGTCTGGCCGGCGACGTGCCCGACCGCCTCGTCGTCCCGGGCGCCGGTGTACTGCGAGACGAGGATCGTGCCGGCGGCTGTCATCCCGCCGCCGACGCTGATCAGGAGGAAGACGATCGGCCACGCGAAGGAGACCGCGGTGATCGCGTCGGCGCTCACCTGGCCGACCCAGAACGCGTCCGCGAGGTTGTAGAGGGTCTGGAGGATCTGCGTCGCGACGAGCGGACCGGCGAGCGTGAGGAGCGGCCAGACGAGCGTCCCCTCGGTGAACCGCTCGGCTTGCTCGTCGGCGTCGGTCCGATCCGCTGCTTCGGATTCGGTGGCTCCGTCGCCGCCGGTCCGGTCTGCCGGTTCGGCGTCGGTCACCTCGTCGGCATTGGTCGTCTCCTCGGCGTCGATGACATCGTCGCCGTCGGTCCCACCAGTCGGTTCGGCGGGCGATGACTCGTCGCCGTCGCTCATGCGACCAGCCACTCCTGGATCAGCGTCTCCATCGCCTCGACGACGAGCTGGTCGCGAGCCTCCTCGCCGTAGATCGCGGCCCACGTCTGCGCGCCGCCGACCGCCGCGACGAGCAACGCCGCCGTCGCCTCCGGGTCGATCGAGGCACGGAAGCGCCCACGTTCGATGCCCTCGCGGATCGTCGACTCGACGGCGTCCCAGAAGTACCGGCGGTCGGCGTCCATCGCCGCCCGGAGGTCCTCGTCCGTGAGGGCCTGGGCTTCGAGCCAGAGCAGGCCCCGCTTGAACGCGATCGCGTCCTCGAGGGTGTCCTCGCCGTCCGTCGCGTCGGGATCGGCCCAGACGAGGTAGGTGAGGAGCGCCTCGAGGCGGTCCGCTGGGTCCTCGGCGTCGGCTGCGGCAGCCAGGTGCTCGTCGGCGATCTCGTGGAGGTAATCGAACAGGGCGAGCACGAGGTCGCGCTTCGTGTCGAAGTAGTAGTGTACGAGCGACTGGTTCCGGCCGGCGGCTTCGGCGACCGCTGCGGTCGTGAATCCCTCGTACTCGGGGCTCACGAGCACCTCGTAAGCGGCGTCGAGCAGCTCCTCGCGGGTCGAACGGTCGTCGCTCACATTTTGATTGATCGATCAATCAACTGTAAGCGTTGTGGTTCGGGGCAGCGTTACGGGTCGAGAAGACTGACTGGGACAGTCCTCGTGTAGAGCGGCGACTGGGCAGTCGCTGCTGGGTGCTCGGCGATTTGTGGACCGCTTGGAATGCCAGTAGGGTATCGAGCGAGCGTGGCACGGGCGCAGTCGCTCGCCGCCCACGCAGAACACTCCTCGAGATAGCGGTCAGAACCGATCGCAGTGACCCGATCCTCCCCACGGCGGCCGCATCAGTCGGCCACGGATTCGGGCGGTCGTTCCACGCTGTAACTCCCGCATTCGGGGCAGGTGTAGTACTGGACGGCGAACGCCCGCCCGCAGCCCCGACACTCGTACTCGGCCGGCGGTGTCGTCCCGACCAGCCGTTTCAGTCTGCTGATTGCTCCCACGGGGGACCCACTCCAGTTGTTTGCACGTTCCATGCGTACATAATGGGGGTCAATCGTTCAATCGTACGACTGAACCGGCTGATCGGCGATCGTCGTACCTGTCTGAATGGCTGAAATCGACGGCGATCGACACGTCGCATCGCGGAGACTGTCCGACCGCAGCACTGATCGTCCCGGTGCCGTCTGGCACATTTGGTCGGATCAGGTGTGCCGAGTGTCGATCGTGAGCCGGGCCACGGTCACAGGAAGCCGAGGTCGTGAGCCAGCGTCTCGGCCGCAGCGATGGTTCGGAACGCGTAGCCGTATGCTACGACCGCCGGAATCGCGCCGAGAAGCAGCGCTCGCGACGGAGCGAAGTCGTGGACGGCGGCGAGACCGACGAAGTAGAGGGCGCCTGCCCACAGCCCCACGACCACCTGCAGCGGAGGAAAGGGGACGCCCGCGAGAACGCACGGCGCGCTCGCGTACGCGAGGATCTGGACCGTCTCGCTCACGCCGCCGCGGTCCTCGGCACCCGCCGCGAGGATGACGGTCTGGAGCGCTCCGACGACGTGCAGGACGACCGGTGCGATCAGGACGGCCACGGCGACGAGCCAGAACGCACCGGAGAGTATCGGCCGGCCATCGACGACCGGGTACGGATCCGTACCGAAGGCGAAGCGCGTGCCCTGGGCGACCAGGACGACCGCGATCGCGAACGTGAGCCCTGGACCCTGGTCGCCGGGGGCGATCCCCTCCGCGAAGAAGCGCCGCGGACGGACGAGGACCTCGACCCAGGCTTTCGCGAGCCCGCGGAGCCCGCGCTGGCGGCCGCCCTCGACGTCCTCGACCCACTGCGTCACCGCTGCTCGACCCCCTGCATCTCGTGAGGTCTTCGGACAGCGGACCTATGGGCGTGTCCATTCGCGCTGGCTTCGCCGTCGCTCGAACAGGGCTGGCCGGTCGTCGGTGCAAGCGGCGGTCGGAAGCGTCGCCGCAGAACGAAACGCGTGGCAGTATCGACGGTGAATGAAGTGTGCGGTAGCCGCGGCGGAGAACGAGACTCGGGAGAGCGTTGACGAAGAACGAGGCGTGCGGGAGCGTTCAGAACCGATCAGGAGTCGCCGCGCCAGGTCTCGGGCACTTCGATCGCGTAGCGACCGTCCTCCATCAGGGAGATGATGTACTCCTCGCGGTCGTAGAGCTCCATCAGGTTGAGTTCGTACTGGCCGCGCTCGACGATCTTGATGCTCTCGAACTGGTCGTTGAGTTCGGCCCGGAGCTCCGAGAGGTCGGGTGTCTCCTTCTCGCGATCGCCCGAGCCGGTGAACGGGGCGCTGCCGGGTTCCTCGGCGTCTGCCGCCTCGGAAGCGGTCGCGGAGAGGGCCCCTTCCTCGGCCGTCGACGCCGGCTCGGGGGCCTCGGAGTCCGCGAGCTTGCTGTCGACGACGTCGTGATCGGGCAGCTCGTCGGGCGAGACGGTGGCGGAGCGGGCGCCAGCCTGGGCAGCGTCCTCACTGGGCTGCTTCGGGGTGGCGTCCTCCCGGCCGACGGCCGGCCACTCGTGGTCCGACGGCCCGTCTCCGGTCGCGCCGGCACTCGCACGCTCGGGCTCGGAGTTGCCAGAACCGACCATGTTCTTGACACTCTGGGCGGCACCGGCGACGGTTTCGGCGACGCTGCCGCCGGGGCTCGGCGGCTCCGGTGGCTCTGGGGGTTCCTCGCTCGGCGCGGCGCCAGCGTCCGCTCCACCTGCAGGATCCCCACCGCCGGTCGCGCTGCTGGGCTGGAACTGGAACTTGTTACCGCCACAGTCCGGGCACCCCGAGAGCATCTCCTTGGAGCCGTCGGGGAACACGTGCCCGCAGCCGGTACACTGGTGTGGCATTGATGCTGTGGCGATTGGTTACTTCCGGGAGACCAGCGCGCTGATCAGGGTCTCGTCCTTGTGCAGCGTCTCGATCTGGTTGGCCGGTCCGATGACGGTGAGTTTCGCGGTGTCCTCCTGGCCCATGATGCGGCCCAGGAGGCTCGTGTCGCGAGCGTCGTTCTGCGGATAGGTCTCGATCTCGATCCCGTTGAACCCGTCCGGATCGATCTCGGCCATGGTGACCTCGATCAACCGGCTCTCCTCCTCGGGCGAGAGCCCCTCCTCGAGGATCACGATGTTGCCGTCGTGGACGCCGTCGAGGATGATCCGGATCTTCTCCATCGAGGCCAGACCGTCCATCCGCTCGCCGCTGATCAGGTCGATCTGGACCCCGTTGCCGTCGTCGGTTGGTGCGGTTGCTTCAGGCATGGTTCACCCGAAGTACTCCGCGATCTTGTCGTACACTTCGTCCATGTTCTCTCCCTCGAGTGCCGACAGCGGCACGGTCTCGTGCTGGGGGAACGCCGAGGAGACGCGCTGGATGTTCGACTCCTCGAGGTCGATTTTGTTCCCGAAGATGAGGACCGGCAGGTCGCGGCTCTCGATGATCCCGACGAGCATCGTGTTGACCTGCGTGAAGGGGTCCTCCGTCGAGTCGAGCACGTAGATCACGCCGTCGACGTCCTCGCGGAGCCAGTGCATGGCCTCCGCGACGCCCTCGGTGGCCTCGCGGGACCGACGCACGGCGTCCTCCTCCTCGATGTCGAACTCGAGGAACTCCTCGTAGTCGACCTTCGTCGTCACGCCCGGCGTGTCCACGATGTCGATCGTCACGGACTTGCCGTTGCGCTCGATCTCGACGTTCTCTTTGCGGCGTGCGCGACGGGTCTCGTGGGGCACGTGGCTCTCCGGGCCGATGGCGTCCCCCGTCCAGTCGCGTGCGATGCGATTCGCGAGCGTCGTCTTGCCAGCGTTCGGCGGGCCGTAGATCCCGATCCGCTTGGGGTCCTCCTCCGAGAAGAGGCGGTCCGTAGCCCGCGTAATGCTTGCTTTGAGTCCTGTGAGCAGTCCCATCCTTGCTCCCGCACCTGGTGGTGCTATGCAACTCGCCGTCCCGCGTTCACTTAATCCTACGTCAGACACATGTTTCAGAACGGAGTAGTTTCGCCTGCAGATAGCTGCAGATTCGGGGTTCGAGGCGTCGTGTGGTTCCACGATGTTCGTGATTCGGTGGTTCCGGCGGTCTGTGAGGTCCACCCGAAACGGAGGGGTGCCCGAACGGCACCCCCACGGTGTACTATCTGTTACCGACGCGTTACCCTGTCTGGTACGGACACGTACCCAAGGATAGCCACCGCGCGATTTAACCGCACACGCCCGAAACCCACGGCCGATGAATCGGCGCCACGCTCGCTACCCGTTCTTCGAAAGCGCCCGCGAGGCCGTCGAGGCCGCGGGCGTGGACCTCGGCGAGCTGGTCGGCGCTGGCGACGTCGAGGAGACGGACGAGGAGGGAGCAACGGCCGACGATGGGGGAGCGGCGGTCGACGAGGGAGACGCGATGGTCGTCGCCCGTGCACGCGAGCGCGTGGAGACCGCACTCTCCGAAGGCCACATCGGGACAAACGGCGAGACGGGGATGCACCGCTCGACGCGGATCGAGCTCCTCTCCTACCCGATCGCCCGAATTCTCGTCTCCCTGCTCGACGAGCCGATGGCGATCGAGGCGTACGCGAGAGCCGAGGCGTCGACGGCTCGCCAGCGGCTCGCTGCGGATTTGCCGGAGTCGGCACCAGCCGACGGTTTCACGGGCGGCGGGCTCGGCGAAGAACTCGGCAGCCGAGGTGGCACGGCCGGAGCCGACGACCGACTCAGCGTGCACGACCTGCTGGGCGAATTCGGACTCGGCGACGCGATCGAGGGACGCGACCCCTTCCTCGTCGACGTCTCCGTGTACCTCGAACTCGCCCGCGACCTCGAGGGGCAGGACTGGGCGCTCGTCGAGCGATCGCTGTCGGCCGGTCGGGTGCCCGTCGATCGGAGCGAACTCTACGCGCTCCTGGAGCGGGCAGTCGCGGACCGCGTCGCGGACGGGCTACCGCTGTCCGTCCCCGAGCCGATCGCCGACGGACTGGCCGAGCCCCGCGACGACATCGAGGGAATGCTCGCCGACGAGGAGATCCCGCTCGCGTTCGATCGGGTCGAGCCCGCGCAGTTCCCGCCCTGCGTCGACGCCCTGCTGGAGCGCGCTCGCGACGGCGAGTCGTTGCCCCCGCACTCCCTGTACGCGCTCGTCGGCTTTCTCGGCGCGACGGGGATGGACGCCGCGGCGATCGCCGACCTCGCGGGCGGTGGGCTCGACCGCGAGACGGTCGAGTACCAGCTCGCACACGTTCGCGACGATCGCGGCCTCGAGTACGCGCCGCCCTCCTGTGCGACGATGGACGCCTACGGCGACTGCGTGAACACGGACGAGCGCTGTGACACGGTCAACCACCCGCTCTCGTACTACGAAGCAGCGCTCGAGGACGTCGGTGGCGACTGAGGAGCGGACTTCGCTGCAGAGCGAACCGAACTGGACTGAGAAGCGGACTGTACGACGGAGACGATCGAACTGCGTCGGTCAGGCGCCGCTGGAATCGCCGTCGTCCGCCCTGGCTTCCGGCACCGTCACCGTCTGGATCAGCACGACGCCGACGATCGCCATCAGCACGATGAACGCGATGATGCTGTAGACGACCAGCTCGCCGCCGGAGGGGCTGAGGACCTGGTGGCCGTTGGCCTCGCTCGTGTGCGTCGAACCGATGTAGTAAAGCAGGGCGACCATGACGCCGACGCCACCGACCGAGACGGCGATCTCGATCAGGCGTTCGCGCTCGAGCATGGTCGTGATCGGCGAGTGGCGGCCAAAAGCGTGTCGGAGGGCGCCGAAGCGTCGAATTCCGGAGTGCGCGCCGGGTGATTCCCCGAGCACTGGTTAGAACCGCAGCCACAGGCCGGCCACGGACCACCCCCTCGTTTCTGGTGGAGAATCGGTAGCAAGCGACGAGGTAATTCGTTTTGTACCGTCGATACGAGACGGAGGCTACTCGGCGTAGCAGGTGCCTATCGCGCCGTCAATGCGTCGAACTCGGTGCGAACCTTCTCGACCTTCGGGAGCACCTGCGCTGCGCAGTAGGGCTTGTCCGGGTTCTTCTCGAAGTAGTTCTGGTGGTACTCCTCGGCGACGTAGAACGTCTCGACGGGTTCGATCTCCGTGACGATGGGATCGTCGTAGACGCCCGCGTCCTCGAGGTCGGCGACGAAGGCTTCGACGATCTCCCGCTGGGTCTCGTCGTGGTAGTAGACCGCCGAGCGGTACTGCGATCCCACGTCCGGGCCCTGTCGGTCCTTCGTCGTCGGATCGTGAATGCTGAAGAAGACTTCGAGGAGGTCTGCGTACTCGACGCGATCCGGATCGTACTCGACGCGCACCGCCTCCGCGTGGCCGGTCGTCTCCCGACAGACTTCCTCGTAACTCGGATCCTCCACGTGCCCGCCCGTGTACCCCGAGGTCGTCGACTCGACGCCGTCGAGTTCCTCGAGCGCCGCGTCGATACACCAGAAGCAACCGCCGGCGAACGTGGCTTGCGCTGTCATGGGCGTGATTGGCGCCGGATCCGGTTAAGCCTGCGGCGTCGATTCGGCAGTCACGGTTGGCCCAACGACGAGATCCAGCGTCCCAGGTACCCCTCGTCGTGGACGGAATCAGTCCGACGCTGTGGCTGCGTCTCGCTCAAGTCCCGTGAAGTATCTCACCACGCCGGCTGAGGGGCCAACCCCTCCGTTTCAACTGGAGCGGTCCGGCGTTGCGGTCGGAACGATGGTGGAACGAAGCCGACCTGCTAGATTACCTAACAACAAAACCGCGCAGCCCCAGCTATATACGGGACTGTAGTGGATTACGGGTATGGTTTCTCAGTATATGTGATAAAGCTATCCCTATTCATTTGTCGGTTCACCGCCCCTGCCGTCTTCGCGTTCCAGTTGAAACGAAGGGGTGCCCCGCCGAGATTACGCTGCGTCGCACCGCCGTGCTTGTTACCGTTCCACATGGTTTTCAAACGCGAACGATCCCATCGACCTGGATCTCGACGATCCAGTCCAAAATCGCGTCGGTGATCCAAACTTCGACGTTCGTTGAAGGAAGCGTTTAAGTCACTGGTCTACCTCGGATTCCGCTGCACCGACGACGCTGGGGCGACTACACGTGGACGGAGAAATTCGGCGATCTGACGGGCCTACCTGCGTTCCACGAGCGATTGCCCCGCCAATTCCAGGCGAAATAGGGGGGTCGATTCACCAGTGAGCGACGATCCCGACGCCGAGCCAGAGCCGCTGACCGACGTGGACGGCTCCTCCGAGTTCGAGTTCGACGTCGCCCAGACGGTTCTGGGCGAACACGAATCCGAGGCCGCTACGGACGGTTCGGCGAGTGATCCCGCCGACGATGCTGGCAGCGACGATCCCGCAGAGGAGGGGCTGTTCGACGACCTCCTCGCCGGCGATCCGATCTTCGTGAGCAAAGAGGTCCTCCGCCCGTCCTACACGCCCCGCGATCTGCCCCACCGGAACGAGCAGATCAACAAGATGGCGACGATCCTCGTCTCCGCACTTCGCGGCGACACGCCCTCGAACATCCTGATCTACGGCAAGACTGGAACCGGCAAGACCGCGAGTGCCAAGTACGTCAGCCAGGAGCTAGAGCGCACCTCACAGAAGTACGAGGTACCGTGCGACGTCGAGTACATCAACTGTGAGGTCACCGACACGCAGTACCGCGTGCTCGCACAGCTCGCCAACCAGTTCAACGACCAGAACAGGGACGCGATCGCCGCACAGCTCGACGACCTCGAATCGCTTCGCGACCGCGCCGAGGCGGATCCAACCGTCCTCGCCGAGAGCGATTTCGACGTGTCCTCGATCGACGACGTCGACGACCGCATAGAGGAACTTGAGGCCGACCGCGACGACATCGAGGAGGTCCCGATGACCGGGTGGCCGACGGATCGCGTCTACAACGTGTTCTTCGACGCCGTCGACTACCGCGAGCGCGTGGTCGTTATCATGCTCGACGAGATCGACAAACTCGTCGAGAAGTCCGGCGACGACACCCTCTACAATCTCTCGCGGATGAACTCCGACCTCGAGAACTCGCGGGTGTCGATCATCGGCATCTCGAACGACCTCAAGTTCACCGACCTCCTCGACCCCCGCGTGCGATCCTCGCTGGGCGAGGAGGAGATCGTCTTCCCGCCCTACGACGCCACGCAGCTCCAGGACATCCTCGAACACCGCTCGGAGGAGGCGTTCGAACCCGACGCGCTCTCCGACGACGTCATTCCACTGTGTGCGGCTTTCGCCGCGCAGGAACACGGCGACGCCCGCCGAGCGCTCGACCTGCTCCGCACGGCGGGAGAGCTCGCAGAGCGCGATCAGGTCGAACAGATCGAGGGCGACCACGTTCGCAAGGCCCAGGAGAAGATCGAACTCGACCGCGTCGTCGAGGTCGTTCGCACCCTGCCGATGCAGTCCAAACTCGTCCTCTACGCCATCATCCTCCTCGAGAAGCGTGGCGTCGCAGCGATCAACACCGGCGAAGTCTACAACGTCTACGACCAGCTCTGTACCGAGATCGACGCGGATCCGCTCACGCAGCGCCGCGTGACCGACCTCATCTCCGAACTCGACATGCTGGGGATCGTCAACGCCGTCGTCGTCTCGAAGGGGCGGTACGGCCGGACGAAGGAGATCAACCTCTCCGTGCCACGCGAGGAGACCGAGGCCGTCCTCACCTCGGACTCGCGGCTCGGCGAAATCGAGGGCACGCAGCCCTACGTCCAGTCGCGATTCGACGGGTAGTGCGCTGGCTGGCGAGTATTCGATCCCTCGAGAAGCAGCAGTTCTCGACGCTCAGGCTCCACAGACCCCGCCTTCGGAGAGCGCGAGCCGGATGCAGCCGAGATACGGCGTCCGCGAGACCGCCCGGCCGCGGATCCATCCCGGTTTGACGACAGTGCTCTGGCCGGCGACCTGGTCGTACTGGGCGTTCGCGTCACCGCGCGTGATGTAGCCGTCGTAGTCGGCCGGACAACTCGCGACGTCGGTACACTCGTCGACGTTGCCGAGGTGGGCCGAATCCGCCATCGCGACCCAGTTGTCGCCCTCGTCGACGGCGAACGCGACGCGGTGGATGATCGGCGTACCGCCCTCGCCGTTCGGCCGATAGACGATCACGCTCCCCGGCTCCCCGAACTGTTCGTGTTCCGTGCCACTCGCTGCTGCCGCGGTGACGATCCCGTGCTCGTCGGCCAATCTTGAGCTGAATCGATCCTCCTCGACGACGAGGACCAGATCGCCGCGTTGCATGTTCGGCTCCATGCTACCGCTCTCGACGGCGACGAGCGGTGGCCAGACCCCGCTGACGGCGAACAGCGCGAGTCCGAGGATCGTGACCAGCAGGACGCTCGAAAGGATGTCCCTTGAGGCGACGACGAGCGGCCGCTCCGTCTTGAGGTACCACAGGATCGGCCGCTCGGATGGATCCGGGACAGTTGCTGCCCTTCCAGCGCGGGGCGGCGGCCCCGCGTCCGGGGGTTGCGCACTCGCTCCGTCGCCTTTGGGTGCGACGCTCGCGGCGTCGTCTGCGTCTTGAGCGTCGGAACTCACGTCGTCGCCCCGGTGGGGGTCTGGGCCCCCGGAGTCACTCATCGCTCGCGGCTTGCTCCCCGAGCGGAATCAACGTTTCCGTTGCTTCGGTGAGGCCTGCCCCTGCCCCAGCGACGGGGCCTCGCTCGACGGTCGCACGTCGAAATCGTCCGGCACGCTTTTGCGCACCGACCGGGGAGTGAGTGACGTGCCACTGGAGACGTCGGCCAGGATCGTTCGCGAGCTGGCCGGCCACGGCTACAACGTCGAACGCGAGGCCGTAACCCTCATTGCCAGTGCGCCGGACCCCGCGGCGACGCTCGCCGCCGCCGTCGAGGCGACGCCCGACGACGAGCCCGTTGTCGAAACAGACGTCGTTCGGGCGGTACGGGACGATGCACGGGAAGATTCCGGGAGTTCGACGGGACTTGACGACCCCAACGTTTCCACTGGAGATCACACCACCGGTCATCAGGTCCAGGGGGAAGTTGCACCCGAAACGGAGGGGTCCGCGCCCCCGTCCACGACTGGTACCGCGGCGACTGCCCAGTCGACGCCCACAGGCGACGCCGATCGCTCGACCACTGGTCGCTCCCTCGAGATTGCTGGCGACATCACTGGTGAGAGCACGGGGACTGGCGACTACGCGGACTTCGTCTCACTGTTTCGCGATCGCTACGACAAGCTCTCGAAGCAGCTCAGGGGACGGGTGAACCACCGCCCGACGGACACCCTCGAGTCGATGCCGGGCGGGAGCGAGGCCGCGATCGTCGGGATGGTCGACGACGTTCGCTCGACGGCGAACGGCCACCACTTGCTCGACCTCGAGGACGCCAACGGCACCTTCCCCGTCCTGATCACCAAGGACCGGGACATCGCCGAGCACGTCGACGAGATCCTCACGGACGAGGTGATCGCCGTCGAGGGGACGATCTCCGACGACGGCGGGATCCTCTTCGTCGACGACCTCTACTTCCCGGAGATCCCGCGTACGTTCGAGCCGACGACGGCCGATCGGCACGTCCAGGCCGCGCTCATCAGCGACGTCCACGTCGGCAGCCAGGAGTTCGAGGCCGACGCCTGGAACCGCTTCGCCGACTGGCTCCACACGGCCGAGGCGGAAGCCATCGAGTACCTCCTCATCGCCGGCGACATGGTCGAGGGCGTCGGCGTGTACCCCGATCAAGACGAGGAACTCGACGTCATCGACGTGTACGAGCAGTACGAGACGTTCGCGGAGCACCTCAAGGCCGTCCCGGGGGACGTCGAGATCGTGATGATCCCCGGCAACCACGACGCCGTCCGACTCGCAGAGCCCCAGCCTGCCTTCGACGAGGAACTCCGGGACATCATGTCTGCCCACGACGCGCGAATCACGGGTAACCCCTCGATGGTCACCATCGAGGGCGTCTCCGTCCTCATGTACCACGGCGTCTCCCTCGACGAGATGATCGCCGAGTTGCCCGAGGAGAAGGCCAACTACGACGAGCCACAGAAGCCGATGTACCAGCTCCTGAAGAAGCGCCACGTCGCGCCGAAGTACGGCGGTCACATGCGCCTCGCGCCCGAGAAGGAGGACTACCTCGTCATCGACGAGGTGCCCGATATCTTTCACACCGGCCACGTCCACAAACTCGGCTACGGCAAGTACCGAAACGTCCTCGCGATCAACTCCGGGTGCTGGCAGGCCCAGACCGACTTCCAGCGCAGCGTCAACATCGATCCCGACGTCGCCTACGCCCCGATCGTCGACCTCGACACCCTCGACGTGACGATCCGGAAGTTCATCTGAGCGGCCGTTCCCGCACTCCTAGCGCGGTACCGGTCCGACGCGGGTTCCGAACGCGCCCAGATTTTATGATCTGCCGTGCGGTACTGTACCATGGAGGGGATACCCCCATGTGCCACCACTATGAGAGGGAGCAACTGACCACCACGGAGCCGATCGGTGCCGAGGACGTCGACGAGGACCGGGACGACGAACTCGACGAGCGCACGGCCGAGGTCCCGCCCGCAGCCGACGACTGAGTACACCCACACTCATTCTTCGGAAAGGCATTTGCTCCCGGCAGTTGCATCTCGACAGTATGCACGTCGGGATCGACGAGGCCGGCAAGGGGCCGGTGCTCGGACCGATGGTCTGCGCCGCGGTGGGCGTCGCCGACCGGTCCGTCCTTCCCGACGGCGTCGCGGACTCGAAACGCCTCTCCCCCGACCGACGGGAGGCCCTCGACGCGGAACTCCGCGACGACGACCGCGTCGCCGTCGGCGTCGCAGCGATCGACGTCGAGCGCATCGACGATCCCGAGACCGACATGAATCGGCTGACCGTCGCGGGGCAGGCCGAGGCCGCGGTAGGACTGCTCGGCGACGCACCCGATTCGACCGCGGAGTGCGCCGTCCTCGCCGACGCTGGCGACACCAGCGAAACGCGATTCGCCCGCCGACTCGCCGACGCCGTCGACGAACGCTATTCGGGGGATCTCGACCGCTCTGTGGATGCTCGTCACGGCGCGGACGACGACGATCCGGTCGTCGCGGCCGCATCGATCGTCGCAAAAGTCGAGCGCGACGCGAGGGTCGCCGAGATCGCGGCGGAGTACGGCGACGTCGGGAGCGGCTATCCCAGCGATCCGACCACGCGAGAGTTCCTCGAAGCGTTCGTTCGGGAGCAGGGCGCCCTCCCCGGCTGTGCCCGAACGAGCTGGCAGACGTGTGACGACGTGCTCGCGGATGTCGAGCAGGCCAGTCTCGGTGAGTACTAGTGAGAATATGGTATCACTCAGTGGAAACCACCAGGTCCCCGTTCTCACCCTGGCCACGTGCTGGGATCACGATCGCCGCGGCGCTCGATAGCGATACGTCCCATACGATGACCCCATCGGCGGACTGAAGGCGTCCCACTCCACAGCAACGAACATGACCACGCTTCGCATCACGGGTGGACAGGTCCTCCGCCCCGACATGACGATCGAGGAAGCCGACGTGCTCGTCGATGAGGACGAGGGTACGATCCTCGCGGTCGACGATCCGGCCGCGATCGACGACGTCGAGGGCGCCGACGTCGCGGCGGAACTCGACGCCGAGGGTGACCTCGTGATCCCGGGGCTGATCAACGCACACACGCACGTCGCAATGACGCTCCTCCGCGGCCTGGCCGACGACAAGCCCCTCGACGCCTGGCTCCAGGAGGACATCTGGCCCGTCGAGGCCGAACTGACACCCGGGGACGTCCGCGTCGGCGCCGAGCTCGGCATCCTCGAGATGATTCGGTCGGGGACGACCACGTTCTCCGACATGTACTTCGAGGTCGACCGGATCGCCGAGGCCGTCGAGGCGGCCGGCGTGCGCGCAGTGCTCGGCCACACCGCGATCACCGTCGGGAAGGACGACGACGCGGCTGCGGCGGACGTCGAGGAGAGCGTCGCCGTCGCGAAGGCCCTCGACGGTGCCGCAGACGGTCGCATCTCGACGACGATCCAGCCCCACAGCCTCACGACGGTGAGCGAAGACGCACTCGGGGAACTCGCGGAGGCCGCGGCCCAGGCCGATCTCCCCCTACACTTCCACGCCAACGAAACCGCGGACGAGGTCCATCCCTTCGTCCGCGAGCACGACGAGCGACCGCTCTCGGTCGCCGACGACCTCGGCTTGCTCGGTGAGAACTCCGCGCTCGCCCACTGCGTTCACGTGGATACCACCGAGATTGAGCTGCTCGCGGAGACCGGGAGCGGCGTCGTCCACTGCCCAGCCTCGAACATGAAGCTCGCGAGCGGCATGGCCCCGATCCAGCTACTGCTCGACCACGACGTCCCCGTCGCGATCGGCACCGACGGCGCCGCGTCGAACAACGATCTCGACGTGTTCGACGAACTCCGCGACGCGGCGATGATCGGCAAGCTGGCGGCGAACGACGCTTCGGCCGTCGCCGCCGAGGCTGCGGTGGCAATGGCGACCACCGGGGGCGCCGACGTCCTTGGGATCGACGCCGGTCGGATCGAGCCTGGCGCGGCAGCCGACCTGGCAGTGATCGATCTCGACGCCGCCCACCTCACGCCTGCCCACGACCTGGTGAGCCACCTCGCGTACGCCGCCCGCGGCAGCGACGTTCGCCACACCGTCTGCGACGGTCAGGTGCTGATGGAGGATCGCGAGGTGACGACGCTCGATGCGGCCGGCGTGCGCGAGCGGGCGGCCGAGCACGCGGCCGCACTGGTCGATCGCGCTGGCGACGATTGAGCGGCCGGCGTCGCTGTGTGCGATCGCGAACTACTCCCGATTGAACGCTCAGAACGTCGTATAAACGCTACAAACGATTCTGGAGGGATAATCCAGTCCGGTTCACTTTGGTAAACGAGCTGCCGGGTTTATGCTCTAATCGTGGCGTGGATCGGGTAGCATGACGCGAACGTCAACGCTCCTCCTCGTGACGGCGATGGCGATCCTGGGACTCGCGGTCGCCCCTGGTGCGGTCGCTGCCGACGGGGAGCTCGAACTCGAGGTCGAACAGGCCGACGACGGCTCGGCCACCGTAACGGTCACTCACGACGACGCCGCTGCCGCGAACGCTTCGGTCGCCGTCGGTACGGTCGACGAAAACGCGAGTTACGACGGCACCGGCGAGTACACCACCGACGCGAACGGGGCGGTCTCGCTGGTCGCGCCAAACGAATCCGTCGGGATCGTCCTGAACGCCACGGCCGCGAACCACTCGACGTCCACGACTGCGACCCTCGAACTCCCGGAGGACGAGGATGCCAACGAGACCGAGGAGGACGAGGATGTTAACGAGACCGACGAGGACGAAGATGCCAACGAGACCGACGAGGACGAGGCTGCAAACGGCACGGAGTCCGGCTTCGGCCAGCTCGTGTCGGATTTCGTGAACAGTCTCGACGCAAACGAGAGCGAGGGCGGCATCGGGTACGCCGTCGCGGCGTTCGTGCTCGATAATAACCCCGCAGCCGATCACATTCCGGACTTCGCCGGCCCGCCAGCGAATGCGAGCGAGCGAGGCGGTCCCGGTGAGAACGGCCCCGACCACGCAGGCCCGCCGGCGAACGCGAGCGATTCCGCTGGGAACCAGACCGCTGGCGGACCGCCCGAGGGTGCCGGCGAAACCGGTGACGGCGGCCCGCCCACCAACGCGGGCCCCGGCGATGACGACGGTGGCACCGAAACCGAATCGGACTAGCGAATACTGCGACCGTAGCGTCCAGTTGTTCACGTTGTCGCGTCGGGAGACCTCCGGCTATCGGCTCGTTCTCGCCCGTCCGGCGAGGAGCAGCCCACCGACGATACCCAGCAGCGCAACGATAGGCCCGGAGCCGGGCATGCCGCCACCACCGCTCCCGCCGTTACCCGACGAGTCGTTGGAACCAGTCTCGGATGCGACCATGACCGCCCCGCAGTCTCGCCCCCGACTGCGACGAGTTGCTCGCCAGCCGTGTCGAACGGGTGCCCCAAGGTCGCGGTCTAGGAGCTGTCGGCCGCTACCGTGACCGACGAACTCGTCACGTGATCGCCGTCGACGACCAGTCTGCGGTCCGTCGACCAACCGGCAGAGCCGTCGTTCGCGGGAGTGGCGGTCACCAGGACGCCCTCTCCGGGTGAAACGTCGGTCTCGTCAGCGACACGTCAGTGACGTCGAGATCGGGCTCGCCGGTCACCGTGCGGGTGCCTGCGGACTCACCGTCGCCCCGAGTTGGTAGGCTCGGGCTCGTCGAAGCTGGCCGAGAGCCCCGGCAGTGTCGTGCTCGGTCACGACCGTTTCCACAGGTCCGAACTGAGTCGCTGGCACCGACACCTGGAGGGTTCGGGCCGACGGCGAGGAGACCGACCGAACTGCGACCGTTACTCGCCGAGCAGTTCGGCCAGTTCGTCGCCGTAGACGAAGAAGCCGATCGAGCCTGCGGCGACGAGCACGCCGAGCACACCCAACACGAGCAGAACCGGGAATCCGCCGTCGTCTCCCCCGCCGTCACCGCCTGCACCGCCATCGCCGTCACCGCTCCCGTCGTCGGCCTGAGACTCGGAGACCTCGACGGTCTGGAGCTGTTCGCCACCGAGACTGACGTCGTAGCTGCCCGACTCGGCGAAGGTGTGCTCGAGGGTGACCGTGGCGGACTCCCCGGGCGCGAGCGTGACCGTCTCGGAGGCGACGGTTTCGCCCCCGACCACGAGTTCGACCGTCCGACTCCCCTCGCCGCTCCCCTCGTTCGACACGATCGTGGTCACGGTCACCGACTGGCCGGCGTCGACCTCGGTGGCGTCGATACGCCGATCCGTGACCACGAGGTCGGCAGCGCCAGTCACCGTGACGGTACCTGCAGACTCGCCGTCGATCGCGAGCTGGTAGGTGCCCGCCTCGTCGAAGGTCGCCGAGAGCGTGAACGTCTCGTGCCAGTTGGCGTTGATCGACAGGGTCTCGCTGTCGACCGTTTGACCGTCGGCGGTGAGCGTGGCGGTGTACTCGCCGTCCTCGTTGCCGTCGTTGTCGACGCGTACGTCCACGCTGACGGACTCGCCGACGCCGACCTCGTCGCTGGCAAGATCGATCGACGTGATCGTGAACGACGGGCCGCCGTCGTCGCTCGGCGGCGGGAGGAAGACGCCGCCTCCGCCGCCACCGCCACCGCCGCTGCTCTCGGCGTTCACGGTCAGATTTGCGGTCGCGACGGTCTCGTTCGCGGTCCGGATCGCCTGGGTGTACTCGCCGGGCGTGCCGTTGGTCGCGGAGAACGTGACCTCGACCCTCTCGCTCGCGTTGAGGCTCACGTTCGTCTCGGTCGTCTGCACCGTGCCACCCAGCAGGTAGGAGACGTTCTGGGTGGCGTTCGCCGAACCGACGTTCGTCACGTTGGCCGTGACCGTGTAGCTGTCGCCCTCGGTGATCGATCCCGGCGCGGAGACGTTCGAGACCTCGAAGTAGACGGCCGCGTCCTGGATCTCGACGGCCACGGTGTCGTTGCCGTCGTCGGAGGCCACTGTCGCGGTGTAGTTGCCGGCGTCCCGTCCGTCGGTCGTCCAGTTCAGTGCGATCGCAATCGCGTTGCCGCCGTCGAGCGTGACGTTCTGCGACGCGACGTCGCCGGTTCCATTCAGTTCCAGCGTGACGTTCTGGGTGGCGGCCACGTCGCCGGTGTTGTTCACCGTCGCGTTGACCTGCAGGGTGTCGCCCTCGGTCACTGGCGAGTTCGACCCGGTGACGTTCACCGTGAAGTTCGCTGGCGCGAGCACCTCGACGGGGCTCGAAGCGCTGGCGTTCGCCGAGTTTACGGTGGCGGTGTAGTTGCCGTTGTCACCGCTGCCGGTCGTCCAGTTGAACGTGTGCGTCGTCGATTCGCCGACGTCCAGCGTGATGGTCTGGTTGTCAACCTCGCCCACGCTGCCGTTGATCGAGAGGTTGACCGTCTGGCTGCCGTTTCGGTCCCCCACGTTCTGGATCGTCGCGTTCACCTGCAGCGTGTCGTTCTCGACGACTGGCGAGTTCGTGCTGTCGACGGTGACGCTGAAGTTCGCGGGCTCGTCGACGCGGACGGACGTCGACGTGGACTCGTTCGAGGAGTTCACCGAAGCAGTGTAGTCTCCCACGTCCCCGTCGGCGGTGGTCCAGTTCAGCGCGATGGTGGTCTGACTCTCGGCGCCGAGCGAGACGGACTGATTGTCGACGACCCCGACCGACCCGTTGAGTTCGAGCGTGACGTTCTGGGTCGCGCTCAGGTCGCCGGTGTTGTTGATCGTCGCGTTCACCTGCAGGGTCTCGCCTTCGACGACCGGCGCGTTCGGTGACGTGACGCTCTCGACCGCGAAGTAGGCTGGCGCGTCGACCCGGACGCTCGTCGCGTTGCTGTCGTCGCTCGCGTTCACCGTCGCGTTGTAGTCACCGGCGTCGCCCCCGGCGGTCGTCCAGTTCAGGGTCAGCGTCGTCTGGTTCCCGGCGCCCAGTGACACCGACTGGTAGTCCTGGACCCCCACGCTGTCGTTGAGTGCGAGTGTGATGTTTCGCGTCCCGCTCACGTCGCCGACGTTCTGGATCGTGGCGTCGACGGTCAGGTTCGCTCCCTCCGTCACGGGCGCGTTCGAACTGATCGCCGTCACGGAGAAGTTTGCGGGCTCCTGGACGGTGACGCTCGTCGTCGCGGAGTCGTTCGAGGTGTTCACGGCGGCGGTGTAGTCTCCTGCGTCGCCGTCGGTGGTACTCCAGTTCAGCGTCACCGATTGGTTCTCGCCCCCGTTCAGCGAAACCGACTCAGAGTCTTCCTGCGTGCCGTTCAGCGCGAGCGTGACGTTCTGGGTCGCAGTCGTCCCCCCGGTGTTGTTCACCGTCGCGTTCACCTGCAGGGTGTCCCCCTCGACGACGGCCGAATTCGTGTCGTCGATCTGGACCGAGAAGTTCGCCGGCGTCTGGACCGTCACGGTCGTCGAGGCGGAGTCGTTCTCGGAGTTGATCGCGACGGTATGCGTGCCGTTGTCCCCGGCGGTCGTCGTCCACGAGAGCGTCTCCGTCGAGGACTCGCCGGCGTTGAGCGTGAGCGACTGGGTGGTCTCCTCCGTGCCATCGACGGTGAGATTGATCGTCTGGGTCCCCTCGACGTCGCCGACGTTCTCGATCGTGGCGCTCACGTCGAGCGTCTCGCCCTCCGTTACCGGAGCGTTCGTCGTGACGTTCGTGACCGAGAAGTTCGCGGGCTCCTGGACGGTGACGCTCGCTCCGTCGGTGTCGTTCTCGGAGCTGACGTTGGCGGTGTAGTCGCCAGCGTCACCGTCGGTGGTGGCCCACTGGAGCGTGACGTGCTTCGACTCGGTGGCGTTCACCGTCAGCGACTGGCTGTCGCGCTGCGTGCCGCCGGCGGTGAGGTTCACCGTCTGGGTGGCGTTCCGGTCACCGACGTTCTCGATCGTCGCGTTCACGTCGAGGGTCTCGCCTTCCTGCACTGGCGAGTTCGACCCCGTGACGTTCACCGAGAAGTTCGCCGGCGCATCGACCCGCACGGCCGTCGAGTTGGTGTCCTGCGCCGTGGTGACCGTCGCGTCGTAGTCGCCGGCCTGCCCGGACTGGGTCGTCCAGTTCAGCGACACCGTCGTTTCGTTGCCGGGATCGAGCGTGACGTTCTCGTGATCGACGGTGCCGACCGAACCGTTGACGTCCAGTGTGACGTTCTGCGTCCCGGATCGGTCGCCGGTGTTGTTGATCGTCGCGTTCACCTGGACCGTCTCGCCCTCGAGAACGGTCGAGGCGTTGGACTCGACGCTGGTGACGTTGAAGGTCCCCTGCGTTTCCTCAGCGAGTGGTGCGAAGGTGCTGAAGCTGGTTACCGAGGCCCAGACGTCGTTCGTTGCGGTGTCGACGCCGGTGGTGGAGACAGTCTCCCAGCCCGTGCCGTTGTACCGGTGGACTTCGAGGGTGTCCTCGCGGAGCCCCGAGGCGTCGGCGTCGTCGTAGGTGACGTTGACGTCGATCTGCGAGCCGGGGCCCTCCTCGCTCAGGTTCAGGAACGCCCCGATGTCGCCATAGTCCGCCGGGAACGTGCTGTTGGAGGGATCCTGACCGAGCTCCAGGCTCGCGTTGTGTCCCGAGGCGTCGACCCTGGTCCCGTCGGCCAGCGAGAGGTTCGTGACGTCGACGTCCTCCGCTGGAACGTCGGCGATGTGGACCGTTCCATTCGCCGTCGTCACGTTCGCGTCAGCGAATGTCACGTTGGTCGGTGTGTATCCAAACAACGAGGACGTCTGGAATACGAGACCGACGTCGGTGAACGTGGAGTGTTCCGATCGAACGTTGCTACTATTTCTGGTGACGTCGAATCCGACCGGGGCGTTGGTAACGGTGTTCCGGCGGGCGGTGACGTTCGCGCCGCTTTCGACGCGGATTCGCCCATCAGAGACGTTGTTGTCGACGATCTCTGCGTTGCCCAGTTGGAACACCAACACGGCCCGGGACGTGTGGCCGCCCGACGGGTCGACGTTCACGATGGTATTGTTAGAGATCGTCACGTTGCTGTCGGACGTGGGGCCGTTATCCCTAATTTCGATCCCGAACTGGCCAACTCCATCGATCGTGTTGTTGTGGAAGACGGTGTTGATGGAGGGATCAGAGACGATTCCTTGCAAGTCCACGTTCCGGATGTCGTTCTCCGCGACGGTCGCGCTGGACCGGTAGGTCCAGCCGACCGAAATCCCGCGCCACTGGGTGTCAGAGATCGAATTGTTTCGAATGACGTCTGCGCCGGGGTCTCCGACCTCGATGCCGACGTACCCACCCGAAATCACGTTGTCCGCGATCGTCACCGTCCCAGTGCTCTCGGGTGCACCGCCTGTAGCGATTCCGTCCGCTGACGAGCCGTTCAGGGTGATCTGGTTGCCGGAAATCGACGAGACGTTCGTCGAGGCGTTAATTCCGGCGGTGGCCCCGCTGTCGATCGTCAGGTCGTTGTCGGCTATTGTGGTGTTCGGCGTCCACGAGTCCGGGAGATGGATGCCATGGTCCGCGATTCCAGTCGCAGTGTTGTTGTCGACCGATCGGACGTCGCCGCCGTCGGCGTACACCCCGTTCAGGAGGTTCTGGAACCTGTTGTTACTGATCGCATCCGTGACACCGGTTCCGAGGTAGATCCCGTCGGCGCCGTCGCGGATCGTCGCATTGCGGATCTCCGCGCCGGTCGCCTCGACGTCGAGCACGCCGGTGGCGCCGTTTCCATCGAACGTAATTCCGGTGACAGACGTGTCGGGCTCGGAGACGAGGAGGCCGATGTCGACGAGGTGCGTGACATCCGTGAAGTTCACTAGCGGATCGGCACCGTTGGCTGCTGCCAACGAGACCCGATTGCGCAGTATGATCGCCGTGTAGGTGCCACTACCGAGGTAGGTACCGATCTGCTCCTCGTACGTCGTGGTGTCGTTGAGGACGAGCGTCGTGTTCTTCTCGACGTAGTCTATCGGGGTCTGAAGTGCCGAGGGGTTGAGGTCTTCCGGAATCTCCACCGGATCGTCGTGGTAGGTACTCGGTCCAATCGTGTCAGCAACCACGCCCGATCCACCTTCTCCGTAGAAGGACTGCTCCAAGCTGAGGATCCCGAAGTAGCCGTCGTTGGTCGTCACACTGATGTTAACAGTCGTCGGCCCGTCGATTCCCAGCGAGACGTTTTGGCCGAACGACACGGCATTTCCGTCAACGCGCAACGTTGCAGTGCTCGGCGTGGGGAGCGGATTGTGGTAGAAGAGACTGGAGTTGTAGTTCCCAACGTTCGCCACCCTGTAGCTCACGTTCAATCCAGCCGAGGAGTTCGTGTAGCGAGCCTGTCGCTCGACGATTCGGGCCTCGACGATCTCAGTGGACACCGTAATGTTCTGCTGGACGGACGCCTGGCCGGTCGCGTTGACCGCGGTGCCGTTCGCCTCGAAGCCCAGCGGATCCGCGGTGATCGTCTGGTTGTTGCTCGGAACTTCGAACTCGTAGTAGCCCGTCGCGTTCGTCCGCGTCCGGAGGCCGTACTCCGTTTCCACGAGTGCGTCCGCGATGCCCGCTCCGGAAGTTGCGTTCGTCACCCAGCCGGAGACGGTCGTGTTCCGGGTGACGCTCGCGGTGGCGTTGAGCGCGTCCACGACCCCGGTGCCGTAGCGATGGTCAGGCTCCTCGTAGTTGTGGGGTTCGAACGCAGTCTCGGAGATCGTTCGTTCGACCTCGCTGTCGTTCAGCGTTCCGTTCACAGAGAGGACGAGTGCCGCAACGCCAGCGACGTGTGGCGTCGCCATACTCGTCCCGTTAAATTGTTCGTACGCACCGCTCGATCCGTTGATGCTCAGAACATCGACCCCGGGGGCCACGACGTCCGGGACCGTGTATCGACTCGGCCATGAGTCGGGTGCGTCACCGTCCCACGCTACACTCGTGTCGATCCATTCGCCGTTGGAGAAACCAGCTACGTCGAGGCTGGAGTCGACGGCGCCCACGCTGATGCTCTCGTAGACGTTCCCCGGTGAGTCGCTGTTCCACTCTCCCACGTTTCCGGTTGCGACGAAGAGTGGAATGCCCGCATCACGGACGTTTCTGACCGGCGCGATCAGTTCGGAGTGGTAGCCAGTCGCGCCCAGACTCATCGTGATCACGTCGCTATCGGTGTCGTTCGTAGCCCACTCCATCCCGCCAACGATCTGTGCGAAGCTCCCGCCACCGCCGGGAATCACCTGCCCGTGCTTCAGCGTCGCGTTCGGGGCGACACCGATGTATTGTCCGCTCGCATTGCCCCCAGCTACGGTACCCGACACGTGGGTCCCGTGTCCGTCGGAATCCGTCGCGTTCGAAACGTTCGTATCGACCACGTTTCCGTACCCATCGACTTCGGCCCAGGCCGAGATGTCGATGTCAGTACTCGTCGTGTTGACGCCGGTATCGAGAACGGTTACGTTGACCCCACCGCCCATCGTACCGAACTCTTCCCACGTACGCGTAGCATTCACGACGTGGAGACCGTAGGTCCCGTTGTACGGAGCGGTTCCACCGTGTGCCGTCGCCGACGGCTGGTCGGTACTCGACGGCAACGGGTCTGCCTCCGTGGAAAGTGCACGAACCTCGAAGTTTCGGTGGACCCGCTCGACGTTCTGGAACTGCAGCAACTGCCCCGGCGGCAGCTCGCTGGCATTCATCTGCACCAGCATCGCATTCGTGATCCAGAAGGAGCGCTGGATCTCGACGGCGTCGGTAGTCCGTGCGTACCGCTCGAAGCTACTCTGTGTCTGCTCTGCGTGATTTTGGAGCTCCGACACGGAGTTCGCCGACGCGCCTGGCGTGTTCCGGGCCTCCTCGAAGCGGACGATCACTTCAGTCTCGCCGGTCGCGTTCTCGAGCGCTGGATCGACCGGCGGCCCACCGGCGCCGTCTCCACCGGCCAGGTCTTCACGACTGGTGGTCCCCGACTCCACGCCTGCGTCGCTTCCGACTTCGGCGGTCGCGTCGACCGCCGATCGAAGGCCTGTACTCCCCTCCTCCAGGGTCGGCACTGCGTCCCCCGGGTCCCCCGGTCCACCCGCGACCGCGCCAGCGGGCGCAACCACCGCCAGCAGCGCGAGTAAGGCCAGTATACCCGCAGTCGTTCCCCCCGATCTCCACCCTATAACGTTCGGAACTTCTCAGCACATCTACCTAAACGATTATTAATAATTCAATCAGGAATAGATCGAATTAAGACGTGATTACCGCTCTTACCCCCGTAACTAAGGAATACGATATTGCCAACTCCGGTGGAGATCCGTTCGGCAGCGGCAGATCACGAATCGTCTCGCCATCGCTACCGTTTAGGGCCCCGTCGCCGTCGCATCGGCCATGACCGCGTATCCGCCGATCCGAGAGCAACTCGCCGAATCCGGCGACGACCCTGCGCCGGACGAGGCCGTCGAATCGGGCGAGCGAAAGCTCGAGTGGGCCCGCCAGCACATGCCGATCCTCGCCGAACTCCGCGAGGACGTCCGGGCGAACCAGCCCTTCGCCGGCCAGACCATCGGGATGGCGATGCACGTCGAGGCCTCGACGGGCGTCCTCGTCGAACTGCTCGCGCTGGGCGGCGCCGAGGTCGCCGTCACCGGCTGTAACCCGCTCTCGACCCACGACGACGTCTCCGCCGCGCTCGACGCCATCGACGGGATCAGCAGCTACGCCCGCCGCGGCGTCGACGACGAGGAGTACTACGCTGCGATCGAGGCCGTGCTCGCCCACGAGCCGACGATCACCGTCGACGACGGGATGGACATGGTCGCGGCCGTCCACGAGGACTACCCCGAACTGATCGAGACCATCGTCGGTGGCGCGGAGGAGACGACCACCGGCGTCCACCGCCTCCGCGCGATGGCCGACGACGGCGCGCTCGACTACCCCGTCTTCGCCGTCAACGACACGCCGATGAAGCGCCTCTTCGACAACGTCCACGGCACGGGCGAGTCCTCGCTGGCCAACATCGCGATGACGACGAACCTTTCCTTCGCGGGCAAGACGGTCGTCGTCGCCGGCTACGGCTACTGCGGCAAGGGCGTCGCGAAGAAGGCCGCCGGGCAGAACGCCGACGTGATCGTCACCGAGGTCGAGCCCCGCCGTGCCCTGGAGGCGCACATGGAGGGCTACGACGTCATGCCGATGGCCGAGGCCGCCGCGGAGGGCGACGTGTTCGTCACCGCGACCGGGAACCGCGACGTGATCACCGCCGAGTCCTTCGAGGCGATGGACGACGGCGTCGTGCTCGCCAACGCCGGCCACTTCGACGTCGAGATCGACCTCGAGGGCCTCGAGGACATGGCCGTCGACACCTACGAGGCTCGCGACGGCGTCCAGGCCTACGAGATGGCCGATGGCCGCCGGATCAACGTCCTGGCGGAGGGCCGCCTCGTCAACCTGGCCGCGCCCAACGCCCAGGGCCATCCGATCGAGGTCATGGACCAGAGCTTCGGCATCCAGGCCGTCGTCGTCCGCGAACTGGTGGAGAACGGTGATTCCTACGACGCCGGCGTCCACGACGTCCCCGACGAACTCGATGAGGAAGTCGCGGAGATCAAGCTGGCTGCCGAAGGAGTGGAGCTGGACGCGATTTCGGAGGCGCAGGCCGACTACATGGGCTCCTGGGACCACGGAACGTAGACGCTGAAAGTTGGGAATTCGTCTCGGCTCGATTCGGAGCGATCTCGCCAGCTAACCGCTTGGAAGCCCCCGACCGCTGGCCGCAGCTAACTCGCTGCGCTCCTCGCTCGGTCACTCCGTTCCCTCGCTGTGGTGCTTACTTCGTTACCAACGGCCAGCGGTCGGCCCCTTCCAGTCCCTCCCTCATGATGTTCTACCGATCACGAAACCCCGGTGGACCACGTCGGCGCGCGCTGCCGCTGACTGCGAGCCCCGGAGCGGGCGAGCAGTCAGTCGCGCGAAACCGTGCGAGGGCCGAGCAGCACAGTGGTGAGCGAAGCGAACCCGAGCAGCGCAGAAGGCTGGGGAGGATTGAGGCTGCGGGCGGTGGGACTGGAAGGGGCCGACCGCTCGACGATATCTGACGAAGCAAGCACTGGACCGAGCGTAGCGAGGGAAGCGCGCAGCGAGTCAGGATCGCCGAGCGGGAGGGGGCTTCCAAGCGGGATGCTGTGCGGGTCGACCCCTGCAGAATTCCCTCTTCGCCCGTCGAAACCGTGCTCGAATTTCACTCCCGCAGATACGCGACGAGCAATTTCTCCAGCCGGTCGGGCCGGTCCCGCGGGAGCCAGTGGGCGGCGTCCTCGAAGACTTCGACCTCGCCCTGCGGGGCGATTCCAGCCGCTCGCTCGGCCCACCGTGCTGGGAACACGTCGTCCTGCCCGCCGTGGACGAACAGCGCCGGACACGTCAGGTCGTCCAGCCGGGTGTAGTAGTAGGTGTTCCAGCCGCCGTAACCGACCTCCTGCTTTCGCCAGCTCCGATACGCCTTCCCCGCTTTCGGGCGCTGCAACTCACGGAAGAACGCGTCGACCAGCTCCTCGGGCAGCGCGTCGGGATCGCTCACCACGCTGTCCAGGCTCGATGTTGCGATCGAGCGGTTCTTCGAGGCGAGCCAGAGCCCAATCCGGTTGAGAAAGCCCAGCTGCGAGAGGAGCCAGGTCCGGCGACCGTTCGGGAGCTCGGTTCCGAGCCCGAACGCGCTGACCGGCACCAGCTTCTCGACCTTTTCGGGCTGCTCCAGCGCGAGCTGGATCCCGATCCCGCCGCCCAGCGAGGTCCCGACGAGGTGGGCCGAATCGAGGCCGACGACGTCCATGAATCCCGCGACGGTCTCGACGTGACGGTCCATCGTGTAGGGAACGTCCGGCGCGTCGCTCAGACCGTAGCCCAGCAGGTCCAGCGCGTAGACGTCGTGGTCGGCGGCGAGCGGGCCGATCGCGGAGCCCCAGGAGAGGTGGGCGGCGTCGACGATACCGCCGTGGAGCAGGAGGACTGGGTCGCCGTTCCCCTCGCCAGTCCGGATGTAGCGGAGTTCGTTGCCGCCGACGTAGACCCCCGATCCGGTGACGTCGTCGTGCTCGACAGCGGGGCGCATAGCGACGGGGTTTGCGGGGCTCCTTCAAAGTGGTATCGGGCGAGGCGGCCGGCGCGCGTGCACCTCACTCCACGAGTCCGTCGAGAAACGCTCGCAGCTCTTTGGTGGCCGTCTCCCGATCGTCACGGAACACGGTGTGACCCGTCCCGTCGACGTGGACCAGTTCGACGTCGGGGAGGTGACTCGCGTGCTCGCGATTGCGCTCCCGTTCGGCGTCGTCCCCATCCGCCTTCAGGATCAGCGTCGGCACCCGAATCTCGGAGTATGTTTCGCCGGTATCCACCCAACCACTCGCGAACACCGCCGAAATACGGGCGCTCACGCGGAGCCGTGCGTCTGCGAGGCGCCGCGCCAACTCCGCACGCCCGTCGGCGACGTAGCTGCTGATCTCCTCGTCCGCATCGAGCAGCTCCGCCTTCGAGTGGCCGTGCCAGAATTCGATCCGATCGCTGGCCCACGCGGCCAGTTCTTCCGGACTCTCCTCGTGGGCGAGCATCCCCGCGGGATCCTCCATGACGACCGCCCGCGGCAGATCGGGGTGGGCCGCTGCCGTCGCCGCGACCGTATCTCCGCCCATCGAGTGGCCGAACAGGATCGGGTCCGCAAGCTCCAACGCCTCGATCACGCCTCCGAGGTCCGCGACGCGCTCGGCCATCGCGTACCCCTCCGCCGGCGCGTCCGAGCGGCCGTGGCCACGGGCGTCCACGAGCACCACGTCGAACTCGTCGGCGAATTCCCTGGCCAGCGGCGTCCGGCAGGGGCCGTCGTCGAAGACGCCGTGGCAGATCACGAACGGCGGATCGTCACTCGTCCCGTCGTTCGTCCGCGTGTAGTGCACGTCGATGCCGTTGCTCCGGACCGTACCTTCGGTCCAGCCCTCGGGGAGTGGCTCGGGTTCCTCGGGATCCATTGGGCTGGAATCACGCGGCTGTCGCAAAAGGCCCGTGAAACGGGCCGCCCATGCCGGGAGCAAGCCGCAGCGGCGATCCCCTCGAAGCCACTCTGTCCGCGTTCGTCCGGGCCGTCCAGTCAGCATTCGACCGGGCTGTCCAGTCTGCCTCCGTCCGAGCTACTCCCGTGGCGTTCGACCGCGCAAACAGAGCACGTCAGGCGGCCGCTGTACGTAGGACTCGTACGCGTCCGGCCACCGCTCCCGGAATACCTCGTCGGGGGCTGGTTCCTCGATGCCGTCGATCGCGAACCCGGCGTCGAGTAGCGCCGAGACCAGCGCGTCGAGCACCGGACCGAGTTCCCGAACGTGGGAGAGCACCATCTGACAGCAGACGACGCCGAAGCACCCGTCCTCGAAGGGAAGGCCATCCAGCAAATTCGCTCGCTCGAAGGCGAGCGAGTCGGCGCCGGCGCCGCCGAACTGTCGGTCGCCGAACTGCTCGCGCGCGGTCTCGAGCATCCCCTCGCTGGCGTCGAGGCCGACGACGTTGGCGCCTTCCTCCGCCAAATCGGCGGAATGCTCGCCGGTGCCACAGCCGGCGTCGAGGAGTCGCTCTCCCGCGACGTCGCCCAGCAGCGACCGCGTCGCCGGCCAGACGACGTGCTGGCGAAGCGGAAATCTCGCGATCTCGGTGTAGAACTCGGCGAGGTCGTCGTAGTAGGCGAGGATCTCGCTCATCGATCCGCCTCCGGCGCGTCGTCGAGGCCGTCACTCGGGCCCTCGACCGACGCTGCCGACGTCGCCGGCGTCCAGCCGTCGTCGTAGATCGGGTGCTCGAGGCAGCATTCCCTGACCTTCGCCCGCGTGCCGGCGATCACGGCCTCGTTCTCGGGCGCATCGAGGACGTCCGCGATCCAGTCGGCGACCTGTCGCACCTCCGGGACGCCGAGGCCCCGCGAGACGAGCGCCGGCGTGCCGAGGCGAATCCCGCTCCCGACGTGGGTCGGGCGCTCGTCGCCCGGCACCGCCGAGCGGCTGACCACGAGGCCGGCACGCTCCAGCGCGTCCTCGGCCGCCGTCCCCGGCAGGTCGGGATCCGTTGGGCGGAGGTCCACAAGCGCGAAGTGACAGTCCGTGCCCTCCGAGACGAGCGCGTAGCCCCGCTTTTGGAGCCGTTCCGCGAGGGCGTCCGCCGTGTCGAGGACTCGCTCGGCGTACCCCTCGAACTCGCCGCGCAGGGCTTCGCCGAAACCCACTGCCTTGCCGGCCATATTGTGGACGAGCGGGCCGCCCTGGACGCCGGGAAAGACGGCGGCGTCGAGGTCGTCCGCCAGCGAGTCGTCGTCGGTCATGACGATGCCGCCCCGCCCCGCGCGGATCGTCTTGTGCGTCGAACCAGTGACGACGTCCGCGACGCCGACGGGCGAGGGATACTCGTCGGCGGCGATCAGCCCCGTGAGGTGCGCGATGTCCGCGAGGAGCCACGCGTCGACGGCGTCGGCGATCTCGCGGAAGCGCTCCCAGTCGACGGTTCTGGGGTACGCGGAGTAGCCCGCGACCACGAGATCCGGGTCGGTGTCGCGGACCGTCGCCTCGACGGCGTCGTAGTCCAGATAGCCGGTCTCGGGATCGACATCGTAGGTGGCGACGTCGTAGTGGCTACCGACGAGCGTGGCGGGGTGGCCGTGACTGAGGTGACCGCCGTCGCCGATCCCCAGCGAGCAGATCCGGTCGCCGGGTTCGAGCAGCGCCTCGTACGCAGCGACGTTCGCCTGCGTGCCGGCGTGGGGCTGGACGTTCGCGTGTGCGACGTCGAACAATTCCTCGGCGCGGCGCGTCGCGAGCCGTTCGAGGTCGTCGACGTGTTCGCAACCGGCGTAGTAACGGTCGCCCGGTTCGCCTTCGGCGTACTTGTTGGTGAGACACGAGCCCTGGGCCGCCATGACGGCCCGCGAGGCGCAGTTCTCGCTGGCGATCAGCGACAGCGTCGATTCCTGCCGTCGGCGCTCCTCGCCGACGATCGAGGCGACGTCGGGATCGGCGTCCGCGAGTGCCGAGGCGGTGCGGTCTGCGGCGCACTCGGAGGCACGGTCGGATTCGGGGGAAGGGTCCCGCATACTCGAACCGTCTGGATCGCCGGTCATCAGTCCGATCACGTCGGAAACGACCCGATCGACACTGTGACGATAGAACCGCATCGAACTGACTAACTGGCTGGCCCGAAACTGCTCTACCGACTGCACCCATGGACGACCTCGCCGTTCCGGATCGGATCCACGTCGCGCCGGTGGGTTACGAGAACGACAGGATCGTACTGCCCGCCGCGGAACTCGCCGCGGACCGCCTCGTCCTCCTCGTGTACGACGACGAGACCGATCACCCCTCCTACCTCCCGGAGGTCCGCGAGCGTCTGGACGACCGGGGAATCCCACACGAATCGATCCCGTGTGACATCTTCGACTTCTACGACTCTATCGGTACCGTGGGGCAGGTCGTCAGCGAGTTCGCCGACGCGGACGTCTACGTCAACCTCGCGACGGGGACGAAGATCACTGCCATCGGCGGGATGATCGCCTGCATGGCGACCGGCGCGACCCCCTACTACGTCCGGGCGGAAGCCTACGGCCCGCTGACGGAGGCCGACGTCGCGGAGGGCGTTCGATCGCTCGTCGAACTACCGACCTATCCGATGGAGTACCCCGACCCACAGCAGGTCGCGACACTGCGCCACCTCGCTGCGGAGGGCGCCGCGACGAAGAAGCAGCTGATTCGGTTCGCCGAATCCGCGGACCTGCCGGCGCTCGCCGATCACGAAGCCCGGAATCGCAAGGGGAAGTACCGACGACTCGACGCTCGCGTGCTCGACGACCTCGACGACAACGGGTACGTCTCGCTCGACCGGAGCGGTCGATCGACCCGCGTCTCGATCACGGACGCCGGCCGCGACGCGCTACGGGCCTTCGCGTATCTCGACCCGACGGGATCCGTGGACGATCGTAGCGACGCATCGGGGTGAACGGCGCCGGGCGAGTGCGTCGTTCGTCCGGGGGTACCACGACGGTGAATTATCGGGACTGATTCCACGCCAGTCGGACACCAAACTTACATAGGTTGCCCTCGTTTATCCGCCGATTATGAGCCTAGGCAAGGCGATCACCCCCGAGCGGACGACGCTTCGGAAACTCGGCATCGTGCTGCTCGCGCTCGCCCTCGTGGCCGGCGCCGGTTGTTCCGGCGCGGTCCTGGGCGGCGACGGCGGCGGATCGAGTGACGAAGCCCTGATCGAGTACGTCCCCCAGGACCAGACGATCGTGATGTCCTTCGACATGGACGTTATGCAGGACCAGACCACGATGGAGCTCCTCGCGTCCAGCGAGAACGACGAGGCCAGCCAGGAGGACCTTCAGGAAGGCTTCTCCGAGTTCGAGTCCGAGACCGGCCTCGATCCCTCCGGCTTCAACTCGATGCTGATCTACGGGCAGGACACCGGCATGAGCGCCTCCGTCGGTGACACGTCCCAGGAGGACGTCGGAATTCTCGTCGACACGGACTGGTCGACCGAGGACCTCGTGTCCGCCATCGAGTCCAACGACTCGGTGAGCCTCCAGGAGCAGGACTACTCCGAGAGCGGCGTCTTCTACAAACTCGTCGACGAGACCTCCCAGTCCGACGAGGAGACCTACGTCGGCGTCCACGGGAACGGCGTCTACGTCATGGGCACCGAGGGGCCGGTGCGGAACTCCCTCGACGTCACGTACGGCGACGGCGAGGCCCTCAGCGGCACCCTTCGCGATGCCTACGACGACACCCGCGACGGCTACATGTCCTTCGCGATGACGATGCCCGAGGACACCGGCACGGGCGGCGGCATGGGGTCCTCGATGACCCAGGACATCCAGGCCATGACCGGCGTCTACTACACGAGCGGCGACACGGTCGGGCTCGAGGGTCGGATCATCATGTCGAACGAGCAGTCTGCAGAGCAGTTCAGTAGCACCGTCCAGATGGTCTTGACGAGCTACGGTCAGGACCCCCAGATGAGCCAGTTCGTCGAGAACCTCGATGTCGGCCAGGACGGCTCCGACGTCACGTTCACCTACGAGTCCGACGTCCAGACGCTGATCGAGGCATCCGAGTCGCAGTAGCGTGGACCTGATCGCCCTGCTGTACAAGGAGGCGATCACCGTCCGGCGGAATCTCGCGCCGATTCTCCTGCTGGTCGTCCTGTTGCCCAGCGCGTTCGCGCTCGGGACCGTCGTCTACCAGAACACCGTCCCGCAGGACGTCCCGGTGGCCGTCGTCGCGGAGGACGACTCGACGACCGAGCACGACATGCAGATCGTCCGCGAGGGCGTCCGGATCTTCGGCGAGCCCCGCGAGTACGAGCGTACGGAGGCCGCCGTCGACGCCCTCACACGCGAACAGGTGTACCTCGTGATCGAGGTGCCGGGCGGCCTCGACGATCCGAACGCGACGGCGAACTTCACCGTCCACGCCGACCGGGGAATCGTCCCCTTCCACGAGCCCTCCGAGGTGGCGACCGACATCCTGAACGAGGAACTCGACGCGCTCCTGGCAGCCGACGTCAATGCTCGCCTCGAGCGGGTGGGCCGCGATCCCTCGCTCTCGGAGTACCTCGTCCCCACCGCGACGATGTTCTTCGTCGTCCTCTACTCGCTGGTCTTCCTCCCGCGGCAAGTCCGCTCGGAGCGACAGGTGTTCGATCGCTTGCGGACGGACTCCTCGCTGGAAGCGGTCCTCGCGAGCAAGTTGATCGTCTGGGGGCTGTTGCTCGGGGTGGGGATCGCCTCGATCGGTCTCGTCACGGGCTATTTGGGGTACTCCGTTGCCGTGTTCTCCCCACTGGTGTTCGGCTCGGTTGCCCTGAGTTTCGTCTACCTCGCTGCGACGGGGCTCGCGGTGTTGTTCGCGATGGACTGCTCGGAGTCGGCGATCTACGTCAACTTCACCATCGCGGGCGTGACCTTCGCGGCGTCGAGTCTCTTCTTCCCGGTGGGCTTCTTCTCGTCGCTCCGGGCCACGATCGCCCGACTCCTCCCGACCCACTACTCGACGGTGACGATGCGCAGCGGGATGCTCAAGTCCGTCGATCCAACGCTGTACCTCGATTACTTCGGGTACATGCTCGTCGCCTCGATCGTCGCGCTCGCGTTGCTCGAACTGTCCCTGGTGCGGTACCGGAGGGCAGCCTGATGCCCGCCGTCACCGTCGAGGACGTCGTGAAGCGGTACGGCGGCGGCCGCTTCCCGCGTCTCGGTGGATCGTCGCGAGGCGATGCATCCGGGGACCGAACCGCCGGAGACGACGCGTCGGACCGCGACGGTGCCGGCGCGGTCGTCGCACTCGACGGCGTCTCCCTGACGCTCGAACGTGGCGAGTTCCGCGGACTCCTCGGCCCGAACGGCTCGGGCAAGACCACGCTGTTCCGGCTGATCGCCGGCCTCGAACGCCCGACGGCGGGAACGATCTCCCGGCCGGACGCCACCGTCGGCTACAGCTTCCAGCGCCCATGCTTCTTCGCGGACCTCACGGTCAGCGAGAACCTCCGGGTGTTCCACTCGCTGCAGGACGACCCGCCCGGCTGGGACTGGGTCGAGGACCTGATCGACGGGCTCCGACTCGATCCCGCCGTCCACCGCGTCGCGGCCGACCTCTCCGGTGGCTTCTCGACGAAACTCGACCTCGCGCTCGGGCTGTTGTCCCGCCCGGACGTCCTGCTCCTCGACGAGCCCTTCACAGACGTCGACGACTACTCCCGCCGGCGGATCCGGGCGTTTCTCGAGGACTACCAGCGCGACGACCGCACGATCCTCGTCTCGACGCACAACGTCGAGGACTTCGCACCGGTGCTCGACCGCGTGACCGTGATCCTCGACGGCACCGTCCGCTTCGACGGCGAACCCGCCGAGGACGTCCTCGACCAGTACCGCGACATCCTGGACGGCTGAGGCGGATTCGCGGCTCGTCTGTGAGCACATCGATCTTTCCGGCGCGGTACGATCAGATAATGAGCCGCCGTCCCGGAGTTTCGGCGCTGTAGGCACGACGACGGTAAGCTCGGCGTCGGTCGTCGCTTCGACGAGGTTACCGAACTGGACGCCATCGGCGGGGTCCGCCCGCAACAGGTAACGAGGTGCTGCTATTGGGATACCGCGTACTCGGTGCGGGTATGGTTCGCACGATTTCCACTCCGGGGTCCGAGCGATCGGTGCGGCGGCCCTGGTGGCGGCGCCTGGCGACGGTCGCTGCCCTCGCCATCGTGGTCGTCGCCGTCGCGGTCGCCACGACCGGATCGGCCGCCGGCGCGGCGCAGGCGGACGCCAACGAGTCGACGACCAACGAATCGATCGAGACGACCGAACTGGTCCCGCTAAATCTGACCGCCGCGGCGGCCAACGACTCGACCGCCGTGACGATTTCCGGAGAGGGCCAGACTGTCACCGACCCGTTCGTGCTCGAGGGCGGCCTGCTGCTCGTCGGGTACGACCACGCTGGCGAGTCGAACTTCCAGCTCGTCCTCTGGAACGAGAGCGCCGACGAGGAGGTCGCCTACCTCGCGAACCGGATCGGCACCGTCGACGGCGTCGGGGCGACCGGGCTCCCCGCGGGCGAGTACTCCATGGCCGTCACCGCCGATGGGCCCTGGAATCTGACGCTGCTCCAGCCGAACGCGACAGCGACCGCGTCGGCTGCTCCAGCGAACGCGACCGACGGCGGCGCGACTACAACGGACGGGCGTTCGAACGCCACGCCCGTCTACCCGAACGCCACCGAAGCGCCGGCGACCGCGAGCGGCGAGGGACAGGCCGTCCTCGGCCCCGTGAACTTCACCGAGAGCGTGATCCTGACCGCCAATCACACCGGCGAGTCGAACTTCCAGGTCACAATCTGGAGCGAGAACGCGACCTCCTTCCTCGACGCGTCCTACGCGTTCAACGAGATCGGGCGCGTCGACGGCGCCGAAACCCGACTCAGGCACACCGGCACCGCCTGGATCGTCGTCAACGCCGACGGGGCCTGGGAGCTGTCGATCGAGTGAGCGCGACGCGGCGCTCTCGGCTCAGAGCTTGCCCTTCCCGTCCCAGATCGCGGTGAGCATGTCCGCGAACGCCGCAGTCCGCTTGGGGTAGCCGTCCTCGTCGTCCTCGTCGAGTGGCGCGTTCGCGATCGCCTCGACGAATTCGCTGTCGAACGTCGTGTCGCGGATGGTCTCCCGGACCTCGAAGCTGAGTCGGCCGTCCTCGTCGGTGTCGAGCCAGCCGACCTGGCGCTGGCGGTTGTCGTACTCGAGCGTGTACGTCTCGCCGCCGATCAGTTCGCAGATCGCGTCCATCTCGCCGACCTCGAGCCACCCGCCCGGCGTCTCGAGGTGGAGGACGCCCTCGCGCACGTCGGTCTCGTAACGCTTCACGACCGAGGGGAGTGGCCTGGCCGGCCTAAACCTTGCGTGCTGGGCTAGAAATCCCCGTTTTCGTGAGTGCAATCGCTTCCCTGAAAGCCCTCGGCGCGCTCGCGGCCGCTCGGCGACATATCGCGCCGCTCTCCGCACCGTCCGCGGCGCGATAGGGGTCGCCGAGCGACCGAACGGTGCGCGAGCGGGGCGGTCGGCAGCGCCGACCGCCTGAAACGTGGCGGCGGAGCCGCCACGCACGCCTCGCCCTTTCATTCCACCAGGAATACTGGCTGGTCGATCGGTCGGATCCCGGCGGCTTCTTGCCATGCTTCGTCGTGGTGGGCCGCGCTTCTGTGGTCGTTGGAGAGACGGCCGGCGGACGCCGTCGTCTCTCAACCGAGCGTCGTGATCGAGCAGTCCCCCGTGTCGACGTCGACCTCGAGGCGCCTGGAGCCGTCCCCGAGGACGATCCGCGTCGAGTCCGCGGCCTCCCGAACGGTATCGAGGCCGTCGCCGTGGACGGTCACCTCGCCGGCGTCGACCGACGCCGAAATCGTGACGTCCAGGGACCTGGCGATCGCGAGGGAGACGTCGCCCGCTGTGCCCCGGATTTCGGGTTCGCCAGCGAGCCCACGGACCGTTGCCCTGACCGCGCCCGTCTCGGTCGCCAGCCGCTCGATCTCGCCGTCCGCGGAGACGTCGCCCGTGTCGGTCCGCGCGGCGATCGGCCCCGTTACGTCGCGGACGGTCACGTCGCCGGTGCCGTTCCGTGCGTCGACGGCCCCATCGACGTTCGCCACGTACACGTCGCCGACGTCGGCGCTGGCGAGCACCGACCCTGTGACGTCCTCGACGTCCAGGTCGCCGGTCTCGGTCGTCGCTCGATCGAGCGCGACGCCAGCGGGGACCTCTATTCGAAGGTCGAGCGTCGGGGTTCGCAACCACCCCGTCAGTTCGGGGGCGTCGCCGAGTTCGGTGCCGATTACGAGCCGATCGCCGTCGCGGCGCTGCGTGACCGAGAGTGCGTCGATGCCGTCCTCACTGGCGGCCACCTTCTCGCCGTGGATCCGAATCTCGTCGCCGTCGTGCCCGCGAACGGCGAGGTCGCCGGTGTCGCTGTCGACCGCCACCGAGTCGACGTCGCTGGCGTCGACGGACTGGCTGACGGTCGCCTGCTCGTCTCGATCGACCAGACTACAGCCCGCGACGGCGGCGAGGGCGGCGCTGCAGGCTCCGGCGAGCGCGCGTCGCCGGGTCGTGGAGGGGACCATACACCCGGCTAGCCGCCACCACCTCAAAAACCCGGATCGACAGTTGCAGGCTCTGCAACGCCGCTATCGTGGCGTGTTGCCGTATCACAATGGCCGCAGCGGCGAACTCCTCCACACCCAGGCACCCCTTCGTTTCAGGTGGAGATCACGGCCGGTTCGCTCGGCGGACCGCCCGCCGCCCGCCTGCGATTCCCGGCCCCGTTCGACCTGTCGGTCCCGAGGCGACGCGTACTTTGGCGCTCGCCGGCTAGGCGGGTCCAGTGACAGAGGACGACGCTGCAGACGCCGGTGCAGCCGAGTCGGACGTCGAGGCGGCGGAACCGACCGTCGAACTCGGCGAGGGCGAGGACGCCGTCGATCTCGCCGTCGACGACGTCCAGACCGCCCTGCAGGCCATCGGCCAGCCCTTCGCGACCGCCGACCAGCTCTCCCGGGAACTCGACGTCTCGCAGGCCGCCGCCAGCGACGCCCTCGACCTGCTCGCCGAACGCACGACGGCGCTCGAACGCGACGACGTCTCCCACGATCCGGTCGTCTACTACCCCCACGCCGTCGCCGACCTCGCGAAGACCGAACGCGTGGTGCCCTTCCCCTCGCGCAAGGAGATCGTCGTGGACCGTCCGCGGCAGTTTACCCGCGCCAGGCTCTCGCAGTTCGCCCGGCTCGTCGAGGCCGACGACGGCCGCTACCTCTACGAACTTCGCCCCGAGGACGTCTGGGCGGCGCCCTACGACAGCCTCGACGCCCTGATCGGCTCCCTCCGGGCCGTCCTTCCCGACCCCGAACCCGCACTTGAGGGGTGGATCGCCGACCAGTGGGCTCGCGCCGGGAAGTTCCGGCTCTACACCCACGATGACGGCTACGAGGTGCTGGAAGCCGAGTCGGCGTCGCTGTTGAGCAACGTCGCCGAGCCGAAGCTCGAGGACGGACAGCTCCGCGCCCGCATCTCCGACACCGGGGCGTGGGTCGCCGAGGAGGCGATCGCCGCCGTCAAGCGCACGCTCTACGAGGCGGGCTACCCCGTCAAGGACGAGCGCGACCTCGAATCCGGCGAGCCCGTCGAGTTCGACCTGAACCTCCAGCTCCGGGACTACCAGCAGGACTGGGTCGAGCGCTTCGAGGACGCTGGCGCCGGCGTGCTCGTCGGGCCGCCCGGCTCGGGCAAGACCGTCGCCGCGATGGGGATCATGAGCGCGATCGGCGGGGAGACGCTGCTGCTCGTCCCGAGCCGCGAACTCGTCTCGCAGTGGCGCGAGGAGCTGCTGACCCACACCACCCTGGAGCCCGAGCAGGTCGGCGAGTACCACGGCGGCACGAAGCAGGTCCGCCCGATCACGATCGCGACCTACCACGTCGCGGGAATGGACCGCCACCGGGAACTCTTCGAGTCCCGCGAGTGGGGCCTCCTCCTGTTCGACGAGGCCCACCACGTCCCGGCGCCGGTCTACCGCCGCAGCGCGGACCTCCAGTCCCGACACCGCCTCGGCCTCTCCGCCACGCCCGTCCGCGAGGGCGACGACGAGGCCGACATCTACACGTTGATCGGCCCGCCGATCGGCACCGACTGGGACCAGCTCTTCGACGCCGGCTACGTCGCCGAGCCCGAACTGGAGCTGCACTTCGTCCCCTGGCCCGAGCGGGCGGAGGCGGCGGAGTCCGCAGACACGGAGCCGGATGCGACAGATTCGGCGGCTGCCGGTGACGAGACAGCCACCGGAACCGACCCCGATGCTGGACCCACCGACGCGAGCGTCCCGACGAAACCGCCAGAATCGGGCCCCGACGCCGCAACGGTCACCGCCCAGGACGAGTACGCCGCCAGCCACGGTCACGAGCGCCGGCAGGCGGCAGCCACGAACCCCGCGAAGATCGCCCACGTCGAGGCGCTGCTCGCCGAGCACCCGACCCAGCAGTCGCTCGTGTTCGTGGACTACCTCGACCAGGGCGAGGCGATCGCCGACGCCATCGACGCACCCTTCCTCTCCGGTGAGACCCGCCACGCCGAACGCGAGCGGCTCCTGTCGTCGTTCCGCGCCGGCGACCTCGGCACGCTCGTCGTCTCCCGGGTCGGCGACGAGGGCATCGACCTCCCGGAGGCCGAGGTCGCCATCGTCGCCTCCGGGCTCGGCGGCTCCCGCCGCCAGGGCGCCCAGCGCGCGGGCCGCACGATGCGCCCCGCCGGGAAGGCCCAGGTCTACGTGCTCGCGACGACCGGCACCGAGGAAGAGGAGTTCGCCCGCCAGCGCACTCGCCACCTCGCGGGCAAGGGCGTCGACGTCCGGGAGGTCCACGTCGACGCGCCCGGGGAGCTGGCATCGAGCGACTGGGCCGCGGAGTGACGGCGTCTCGCTGCCGAGGTCCGGCCTGCAGCCGTCGACTCCCGCTGGCACTGCCTGGCACACCGTACGGAGGATTTTCACCGTAGCTCCCGCATCGTCGCTCGATGGCCGAACTCCGGGAACTGACGACCGACGCCGAGTGGGAGCGCGCCGTCCCGATCCTTCGCCAGCTCTGGAGCTACGTCGACGAGGCGTTCGTGCGATCCTGGCGGGACGAGGACGACTACCGGCTCCTGGGCTGGTTCGCCAAAGCGACCGGCGGGGATGCCGACGCCCGCGGCGCAAGCGCCGAATCGCTCGTCGCGGTCGCCGGCGTCTACGTCCAGACCGTCGTCCACCACGAGCGGAGCCTGTGGATTCACGACCTCGTGGTCGACGAGGCCCACCGTGGCGAGGGCCACGGCGAAGCGCTGCTCGACGCGCTGGAGACCTGGGGCGAGACGCGGGATTGCGACCACGTCGCGCTCGTCTGTGCCGCGGACAACGACGAGGCTGCGGCCTTCTACGAGCACGTCGGCATGGAGCCGTTCGGGACGGTGTACGAACGCGAGCTGTGACCGACTGGCCCGAGTGCGGCATCGCGCTGGCTGCATCGACGCGACTTCTCCGTCTGTGACGGCGCACCTGGTTTTAAGCCACCACTCCACGCACGGATCCACATGAATCGAGAGCAGGCGTTCCTCCTCGTGCTCCTCGTCGCCACGGCGGTGGCGAGCTTCTACGTCCTGCTACCGTTCCTGAACTACGTCCTCGGCGCACTCCTGCTGGGCTACGTCCTCCGGCCACTCCACACCCGGCTGGCGCCCCACGTCGGCGAGCGGCCGGCCGCGATCACCGTCATCGCGACGGCGGCCGTCGCGATCATCGCTCCGCTCGTCTACATCGGCTACGTGGTCTATCAGGACGCCCAGGACCTCGCCGCCGGTGAGTCGTCGCTGAACTTCCAGGCGATCGAAACGGAGCTCGAATCGACCACGGGCGAGAGCGTCGATCTCGCCAGCGTGACCGGTGATTTCGGGACGCTGCTCGGCGACTTCCTCTACGGCAACGGCGTCGAGATCTTCTCCTACGTCACGACGGTCCTGCTCGGGTTCACGCTCGTGCTCTTCCTCGTGTACTACGTGCTGCTCGACGGCCCCGACTTCGTCCAGTGGACCGTCTCGACGGCGCCGCTCGACGACGCCGTCGCCCACGAGATCGCTTCCCGGATGGACCGGATGGCCTGGGGCGTGGTCGCCGGCCACATCTTCGTGGCCTTCGTCCAGGGGATCGTCGGCGGCGTCGGCCTCTTCGTCGCCGGGGTCCCCAGCCCGATCTTCTGGTCGGCCGTGATGGTGATCACGGCGCTCCTGCCGGTCGTCGGTGCCTTCCTCGTGTGGGGCCCGGCTGCCGGCTACCTCTACCTCGTCGGCGAGCCGCGCATGGCGGCGTTTCTCTTCCTCTGGGGCCTCGTCGTGGTGAGTCTCGTCGACAACTACCTGCGCTCGATCGCCATCGACCAGTCGGCGGACGTGAACCCCGGCGTCATCCTCGTCGGCGTCATCGGCGGCATCTACAGCCTCGGCGCGGTGGGCCTGTTCGTCGGCCCGCTCGTGGTCGGCCTGTTCGCCGCGATGATTCGCGCGTTCGACGCCCACTACGACGCGCTCGGCCGGGACACGCCGCCGCCGGAGCCGCCACAGGACGGCCGATTGAGCTGGCTCGAGACCCAACCTGCCGCGACTCGGGAGGACTACGGCGGCCACGCGAACCCGGACGACGGGGAGTGACGGCGAGGGGTCTCGCTCGGCGTTTCCGTTTCAAGTCGGACCCACCTCGCGAACGGTTCCGGTAGCGCCCGGTGGTCCGATCGCTGCCCGGACGGGTACCCTACCTATTGCCGTCGCTGTTCGGCCGTGATCCCCCGACGAGAATCCTCACGCTGTCTGCCAGTTGTCGATGCAATCGCCGCCGCAGAAGTCGTGATAGACGATCCGGCCACCAGTCCGGACCGCTGCAACTTTGAACCGTTCGCCCCCTTCGATGCTCCCGCCGCAGGCCTCGCACTCGCCCGATCCGCCGTCGAGTCGGATCCGCGTCGACACCGACTGGATCGGTCCCTCATCCACGCTACTCTCTGCCATACCAACAGAAAAACATGTGTACACTTATAGGCGTCGGCTCGCGGCTAAATCTTCACGACCGTGAGGAACACGCCGATCCGACCGACGTTGTCCGCCGACGCGACCGTGCCACCGATCCCACGCTCGCCGGCGTGGAGATGTCTGGAAGTGAACGCTCCGCAGAAACAGGTCCGGACGGGTCGCTCCGCTACCAGGGCTCGTCCTTGAACCCGAGCTGGTAGGCGATCACGTTCGTCCCCACGTGGAGGACGGGCGTGAGCACCAGCACCGCGAGAAGCACTGGCGGCTCGAACACGTCGCCGAACCAGTCCCGGGCGGCAAGGGCAGTCAGCCCGAGCGCACCCACGACGAAGTCCAGCTGGTCGACGCCGGGGAACGCCGCGCCGCGTTCGCGGCCAGTCCGTCGCTTGAGGAAGGACGCGCCGACGTCGCCGAGCATCGCGCCGGCCGGGAGCGCGAGCGCCGCGGTGATCGGGAACCCCGGGAGGTCGACGCCGAGCGTGCTGCCGGCGTCGCCAGCGATCGCGTCGAGTGCGAGTGCGAGCGCCAGCCCCGCTGCGATCCCGAACGCCGTCCCGCGCCAGGTCTTGCCGTCGCCGAGGACCCGCTTCCCGCCCCAGGTCCGGCCGCCGTCGATCGGGCGGCCCCCGCCGGCGAGCACGGCGACGTTGTTCGGCACGTACGCCGGCAGCATCGCCCAGACTGCGATCGCGACGACCTCGAGCACCATATGCCCGAGCGTGCGGGCCGGCCACATAATGGGTGGCGATCCGGCAGCGACGGGCGGCGCGAGCCCACGTGCCTCGCGGTCCGCTGGATCCCGCATCCCGGCGCCGTCCGTCACGAACGATCATCGGACATTTACCGGGCGACTGCGAAGCAGTGGCCATGATCCCGCCGATCGCGAGTCGCTTCGTCGGGGGCGAAACCCCTGCAGAGGCCGTCGATACCGCCTGGGACCTCCAGGACCGGCAGGTGGGTGCGATTCTCAATCTCCTCGGGGAACACTACACCGACCCCGAGGACGCCGCCGGGGACCGCGACGCCTACCGCGACCTCCTCGCGGACATCGAAGACCCCGAACTCAGGGCCTGCGTCTCCGTCAAGCCCTCCCAACTGGGTCTCGACGTCGGGGCCGACACCTTCCGCGAGAACGCTAGGCTCGTCGTCGAGGCCGCCGCCGAGCACGACGGCTTCGTCTGGTTCGACATGGAGGACCACGAGACGACCGACGTCACGCTCGACGCCGTCGAGGCCTTCGCAACCGACGGCCACGACGTCGGCGTCTGCATGCAGGCGAACCTCCGGCGCACCGAGGCCGACGTCGAGCGGTTCGCCGACGTGCCGGCGAAGGTCCGCCTCGTGAAGGGCGCCTACGACGAACCCGAGGCGATCGCTTACACCGACCGCGCCGCCGTCAACGACGCCTACCGCGACCTGCTCACCCAGGCGTTCGAGACCTACGACGGCGGCGTCGCCGTCGGCTCCCACGACGAGCAGATGATCGAGCACGCCATCGAGTGTCACGAGGCGACGGGCACCGACTTCGAGTTCCAGTTCCTCGCGGGCGTGCGCGAGGATCGACTCTTCGACCTCGCGGAGACCTACGAGTGCTGGCAGTACGTGCCCTACGGCGGCAAGTGGTTCTCCTACTTCTCGCGGCGGGTCCTCGAGCGCAAGGAGAACGCGCTGTTCGCGCTCCGGGCGATCCTCAACCGCTGATCGCACTCGCCCGTCACTCGTCGGCCGTCTCGTTCTCACCTGCTTCGCCGCCTTCGTCTCCCTCCCGGGCTTCAGCGGTGGATCCGTCGTTGGGGTCGTCGACGGGGTCGTCGTCGGCAGGCCGATCCATCTCCTCGTTCGCCGCGTCGTCCACCGCCGTCGACTCGGCCGCTGCCGGTGCCCCCGCGTCGGCTCCGGCGTCCTGTGGCCCTGTCTCCCCCTGTCCGGCGGACTCCGTCCCGGCGTCGTCTGCTGCGGCCGTCGCGCCGTTGCCCGCCGCGACGTCGGCAGCCGGCCCGTCAGTCGAGCCACCTCCGCCGTCGGCGCCGGTCGCGTCGCCACGCCCGCCGCTGTTCAGGAAGTAGCCGGCGCCGCCGGCGACCAGGACGGCGGCAACGCCACCGCCGATGAGCGGCCAGGGCAGCCCGCTGTCGCTCTCGCCGCCGTCGCCATCGCCGCTCGCCCCGTCGCTGCCGCCGTCAGTGCCACTTGCGGACCCGCCGTCAGTGTCGCTCGACCCATCGCTGCCACTGCCGTCAGTGTCGTTCGTTGACCCGCCGTCACCGTCGTTCGTGGATCCGCCGTCAGTGGCGTCGTCGGTCGCGTTCCCGTCGGTGGTACCGTCCCCGCTGCCGTCGCCGTCATCTCCACTGCCGCTCCCACCGTCCGTTCCGCCATCCGATTGGTTCCCGCTCTCCGCTCGGAGTGCGACCTCGTTCGTTCCCGCCGGGAGCGTGAGACCCAGGGCACCGGAGCTGTCGACGGTGCCGGTAGCGAGCGTGCTCCCGCTGGCGTCCACGGCCTCTATCGTGGTCCCGCCGCCGAACCCGGTGTCGGTGACCTCGATCGTCCAGTCGCTCGTTGCGTCGTACGCGAAGTCGGCCGCGCCGTCGCCGAACTGCGCGTCCGCGACCGAGAGCGCCCGCACCTGCCCCGCGACGCGCACTGCTTGCTCGCCGTCGGGGTCGATCACGATCGGGGCCGCCGTGGCGTCGATCCCACCGAGGCAGGTCTCCGGACCCGTCCCGTCCTCGAGCACGAGTTCGGTGGCACCCCCGGAGGACAGCGTGACGTTCCGGAACCGGAGGGTCTGGTCGTCGACGAACGGCCCGCTGCCGGGCATCGGCTCGCTGTCGTTGTACCAGACCGTGAAGCCGCCGTCCGTCTGGAAGGGCGTCCCCCGTTCGGTGCCGACGCACCCGGCGTCCGGGTCGGCGGCCGCGACGCCGCCGAGTGAACCGATCGCGACCGCGAGGAGCGCGGCGATCGCGACCGCCGCGATCACGCCGCGGGTCCTCACTGCCCTTCGCCTCCGCTCTCCGGATCGCCGGCGTCTCCCTCCCCGGTGGTGACCGTCGACTCCTTCGGCATTCCACCGTCGGCGGCGACCATCGCATTCTGGACGAACTCGACTTCGGCACGGAGTTCCTGGAGCTCCGAGCGGAGTGCCTCGTTCTCGGCTTCGAGTTCGTCGATCCGATCGCTGGTCGTTTCTACACGTTCGGTGGTCTCTTCGTTGCGCTCCGCGAGGCCCTGGATGGCGGCGAACGCGACGCCGTCGGCGTCGACGGTGCTGATCTGCTCCTCGTCGTCGCCGAGCCCAAAGGCCTCGTGGAACTCCTCGGACATCGGGCCCATGTGCCGGACGCCGGGCTGGCTGTCGTAACTCCACCGGGAGATCTCGAGGTCGGTCACCCGCTCGAGGACGTCCTCGCCGGCGACCGGTTCGACGTCGGACTTCAGCGTCCGCGAGGACGCCGAGGACCACGAGCCCGACCCCGAGGACAGCTCGACGCCCGTCGTCGCTCCTGCGTTCGAGAAGAAGAACGTGCCGCCGGAGGCCAGCACGGCGAACTCGTCCGGGTTCAGCGTGGTGAGCCCACCGCTCGAAGTGTCGGACCAGATGAACGCCCCCTCGTGCGTCGCGGACGCGTGCGTCCCGCCGGCGAAGGAGTGGGGCGCCGCCGCACTGTTTGCCTCTCCGCCCGGCACGACCGCGTAGTCGCCACTGGCCTCGTTCAGGACGCCCCCGCCGACCGTCGCCCCCTCGCCGCTGGCGGTGTTGTCCCTGCCGCCGCTGATCGTGGCTTGCAGCGAGTTCGCGGTGTTACCGTTGCCACCCCCGATGGCGGTCTGCCTGCCGCTCGCGTCGTTGGTGATGCCGCCGGCGATCGTTGCGGCGTTCCCCGTCGCCTCGTTGCCCGTGCCGCCACCGACCGCCGCCCTGCGGCCCGCATCGTGTGGCGCGCCGGCCCGGCCGCCGCCGCTGATCGTGGCGCACGGGCCCGATGCGCCGTTGTTCGAGTGCCCGAGGACGACCGAGCCGGCAAGCGATTGCGTCTGCTCCTCCTGACCGAGGTGGAGGGCACGGCTCCCGCCGACGGAGAGTTCGAACTGCGTCGACGCGAGACCGGCGTTGATCGTCTCGACGTTCAGCGCCCGTAGCGGGTCGTTCGACGTCCCGATCTGGCCCTGCGGATCGCCGGCTGCAGTGGTCGCGCCCAGGCCCGCCAGGCCGGCGAGCCCCAGCGCTCCGAGCACCGACCGCCGCGAGACGACCCCGCCGCCGCTGGCTGTGGCGGCGCGCTCGGTCTCCAGTTCGACGACCCGCTCGGCGAGCGTCTCGACCGTCCGTTCGAGTCGTTCGATGCGATCCGGTTCCGCTCCATCGTTCGCGGCGTCGTCCGCCGCGGTGGTGTCATCTCCAGTCATGGTGCTCTCTCGCAGTCACGAGCGGCGCAGTCCCGTCGCCGGGCGGGTACGACCTCCCGTCCCCAATCGCGCCCCGCGATCCGGTGGGCCGGATCGCGTGGACCCGCGGCGGCGGACGGCCCCCGACTGCGTGCTCGCTCGAACGTCGACGGTGGCCCGAGCGCGGTGCGCCCGGAGCCGAGACCGTCGACCGTGGTGTCGGGAAGCCCCCGTTACCCCATCAAACGGGACTCTAGGTGCTTGGGGTCGCCTCGAGGCCCCGAACGAGCCGTAGCGCCGACGAGGGGCCGGGAGTTCGATGACTCGGAGAATTTCGATCCGCGACACGTGCTCGAAACGAACACGCTCATTACCCCCGGGACCTCACGTTCAGGCGAATGGCGACCTGGAAACGGGACTTCGCGAGCGGCCTCGTCGTCCTCGTCCCGATCATCGTCACGATCTGGGTCGTGCTCTGGGTGTACGGCATCATCGCCAACGCGCCCTTCCTCGCCGCCGTCGACGCGAGCCTGCTCGAGTCCTTCGGGATCGAGAACGTGCCCGTCGAACTCGTCCGGGTGGTGGTCACGCTCGTCGTCTTTACCCTGCTCGTCCTCGGGGTCGGCTACCTGATGCGGACTGCCGTGGGCAACCTCTTCGAGTCCGCGCTCGACCGCCTCGTGAACCAGGTGCCCGGACTCCGCGTCGTCTACAACGCCTCGAAGATGGCCGCCGAGACCGCCCTCACCGGCACCCAGTCCCTCCAGACGCCCGTGAAGGTCGAGCCCTGGGACGGGATGCGCCTCACGGCGTTCAAGACGGGCAAGCAGACGCCCGACGGTCGCGAACTGCTCTTCATGCCGACCGCGCCGAACATCACCACCGGGTTCGTCGTCGAGGTCGCCCCCGAAGACATCACCGAGACCGACGAGGGCGTCGAGACCGCGCTCACTCGACTGCTCAGCGCCGGGTTCGGCGACGAGGAGGAGGCCAGTTCGCGGGTGCTCCCCTCCGGCGTCACCGAGGAGGACGTCTCCGAAGCGCTCGACGACGCGGACGCCGAGGAGGAGATCGGGATCGAGCGGTCGGCGGAGCGCCGCGCCGGCGAGGTCGACGCGACGCCCGACGAGTAGGCGGCGTCGCCGTCGCTGTCGATCAGCGCTACTGTACCGAACCGGTCTGGGAAGTGAACGAACAGCGTCAGCGATCGGAACGTCGTGACCGCGCGGATCGACGGCGGCCGCTTCGATCGCGTCGGTCGGCTGGCGGTTGCGAGCCCCGACCTCAGACGTAGGAGAACCAGTCGTCGTACTCGTCGGTGCGCCGTTCGACCACGTCGAAGAACGTCTGCTGGAGCTCCTCGGTGACGGGGCCGCGGGTGCCAGAGCCGATCTCGACGTCGTCGACGGTGCGGATCGGCGTGACCTCGGCGGCGGTGCCGGTGAAGAAGAGCTCGTCGGCGGTGTAGAGCTCCCCGCGGCTGATCGACGCCTGGTCGTGGACGGTGTAGCCGAGGTCGCGAGCGATCTGAATGATCGACTCCCGGGTGATCCCCTCGAGGATGCTCTCTGAGAGGCCGGGGGTGAAGATCTCGCCGTCCCGGACGAGGAACAGGTTCTCGCCGGGGCCCTCCGCGACCTGGCCGTCCTTGTTGAGGACGATGGCCTCGACGTAGCCGTTGCGACGGGCCTCCTCGCCAGCGAGCATGCTGTTGATGTAGGGACCGGTCGCCTTGACGTTCGTCGGGATCTGGCTCGGGTGGTGCTTGCGCCAGCTGGAGATCATCACGTCGACGCCGTTCTCGAGGGCGTCCTCGCCGAGGTAGGCGCCCCACGGCCAGGCCGCGATCGCGGTCCGCGTCGGGCAGTCTTTCGGGCTGACCCCGAGGCTGTCGTAGCCGTAGAAGACGATCGGCCGGATGTAACAGGAGGGCAAGTCCTGGTCGCGGATGAGTTGCTCCGTTGCCTCCCGAAGCTCCTCGGGCTCGTGCTGGATGTCCAGCTCGAGTGGCTTTGCCGACTCGTAGAGGCGGTCCACGTGTGAATCCCACCGGAAGATCGCCGGTCCCTCCTCGGTGTCGTAACAGCGGATCCCCTCGAAGACGGCGGTGCCGTAGTGGAGACTGTGCGTGAGGACGTGGATCTGGGCCTCGTCCCAGTCCACGAACTCACCGTCGAGCCAGATCGTGTCCACGTCCATGTCCTCGAATCCCATGCGCGGTGGGACGGCCCCGTGCCTACTAAGTCTGTGCGATCCACGCCCCGCGACACCGGTCCGCACACGCCAGAACGCTACATCGTGGCACAATACTGATCCCGACGTCCGGTACCTCGCGGTCACTCCAGCGGCTTGATACCGCCGATTCGGAAGCAGGCGCCGCCGGATGGTCCGTTCTCCGCGGTGACGGTCCAGCCGTGGCGTTCGAGCAGATCGCCGACGATCGCGAGTCCGATGCCGGTGCCATCCCGGCTGCCAGTCTCGCCGAGCTCGAAGAGTGCAGCGGTCGCGCCGTCGGGGAAGCCGACGCCGTCGTCGGCGACGACGAGTTCGCCGTCCTCGGCGTCGAAGGTCACGTGGACGGTCAGCGTCACCGCTTCGGCATCTTCCCCCTCGTCCGGCCGCCCGTGCTCGATCGCGTTCCGGAACAGATTCTCGAAAACGCGTTGCAGCTGGGAAGCGTCGGCCTCGACGCGCGGGAGGCCACCGTCCTCGCTCGCCCCCTTGGCGATCTCGAGCGTCGCGTTCGGCGTGTCGACCGCTGCCCAGGCGTCGGACACCACTACCGTGAGCTCCGTCGGCGCGAGCGTGAGCTCCTGCTCGGCACGGGTCAACGCCAGGATGTCCGAGATGATCGCCTCGATCCGATCCAGCGACTGCGCGATCTCCTCGATCGCCGGGTCGTCACTTCGCTCCTCGAGGAGGTCGACGTACCCCTGCGCGACGTTGAGCGGGTTCCGAACGTCGTGGGAGACGAGGCTCGCGAATCTCTCAAGCTGTTCGGTCCGTCGTTCGAGTTCCGTCTCGCGCTGCTCGAGTGCGTCCCGCGTTTCGACGGCGTTCAGCGCGTGGCCGATCGCCTCGCCGAGCTCCGCGAGGACGGCGGTTTCGCTCTCGTAGACGGCGTGCTCGGGATCGGTCTCGAGGACGAGGACGCCGAAGCGCTCGTCCTCGTAGCCGATCGGCACGGCCACGCGAAGCAGCGTCTCACAGGCTTTCGCGGCCGGGTCGGTCGCCCCGGCGTCCGTCTCCGAATCGTCACCTACAAGCCGTCGCAGTCTTGCGGTTTCGACCGTCCCCCGTTCCACGCAGCGCCGGGCCAACCCGGTATCGCTCGTCTCGCCCGACGCGCTTCCGGCCGCGCTGTCAGGTTCGGGATCGACCCCCGTCTCCCTGCGTTCGTGGTACGCCGCGTATCGGTAGACGGCCTGTTCGGTCAGCTCCGAACAGAGGGCTGCCAGCATCTCGCCGCGATCCTCCTCGAGCACGAGCGTCTGGGTCACGCCGCGCATCAGGTGGTTGATCCGGTCCTGTTCGGCGGCGCGACGCTCCGCGAGCTGGCCGCGGATCGCCGAATCCACGTGATAGCGTAGCTGGCCGACGGCATCCTCACCGGGTTGGTCCCGAACGTACGCCCGGACGCCGTTCGCGGCGGCGAGTCGGAGGCTATCCTCGTTCACGACGTCCGTGAAGATCACGACCGGCAGGTCGCCGTGTTCCTCGCGCACGGCTTCGAGGAGCCGGAGCCCACCCATGTAGGTCCGGCCCCGCTCGTCGGGCACGTCGTAGCCGGTGATCACGCAGTCGATCCGCTGGCGGTCGAGTGTGGTCAGCGCCGCTTCCCGACTCGCGACGGTGACGACCTCGGAATCGAACTCGCTCCCGGCAAGGGCCTCGGCGATGGCACCGCTCTCTGGATCGTGCCCGAACACGAGCAGTCGCGGCACCAGCCTATGCACGCCTGCCTCAACGATCTGGGACGATTAATCGGTTCGGGCCGAGCACCGCCGACAGATATTCGCCACCGGCTCCCGACGTGCAGACGATGCGCGAGCAGCACTACCGGAACCTCGAGGACCGGGCGGCCGCGCTGTCGTCGCTCCGCGACCTGCTCGCCACGGCGACGGACCTGGTCATTTGCTCGGCACCGTCGCCACTCGTCGGGGAACTGACGCCGGAACTGGATGCTGCACTCGCCGACGACGTCCTCGTCCTCCTGCTCGTCGGCGGAGAGGTCGAGACATCGACCGGCGAGCGACCCTATCCCGCGACGCTGGTTCGCCACTGGGAGCGCCCGATCGACTTCGTCACCGCCGCGAGCGTCGATTACGATCGGGGGTTCTACACGGAGGCGGAGCTGCACGACTCCGACGGCCAGGCGGGGCGCGCCCTCCGCTACCGGGATCAGTTCTTCGGCGACCTCCAGCTCAACACGATGTTGTTCGCGTGGTGGCAACGAAGTTCCGAGCTCTACGCCGCCGATCCGGCGCCGCTGCCCACCACCCACGACAGCTTCTTCCGCGCGGTGATCGACGCGGCGCGATTCCTGCGGGAGGACCAGCCGCTGGCCGCCCGTATCGAGGGCCGGACGACCGATACGAACGAGCCTGCAACCGTCGACGGCGAGGTCATCAACGTCCGCCAGAGCATCATCTCGCCAGCGACGAACTCGTTTCCGATCGAGCAGAGCATCTTCGTGGCCAGCACGGACGGCGTCGTCTCGGCCGGTAGCCAGAGCGCGCAGGTCGAGGACCTCCGGGCAGACCGCGTCGAGTTCTACGAACCGTGAGCGCGACAGCAGTGGATGCCGTCACACCGGGCGACCACCTGGAACGAGCTGCCATCGACGCGCGTAAGTCCCCCACCGACCAACAGCCGATCCGCGTGCGAGGGTAGCCAAGCCCGGAAACGGCGGCGGACTCAAGATCCGCTCCCGAAGGGGTCCGAGGGTTCAAATCCCTTCCCTCGCATGTGGTGCGCGAGCGACACCGCGAGCGCACGACTGCACGGCGGAAGGGATTTGAACCAGACCAGATCGCAGCCCGGAACGGTCGAGCGCGAGCGAGACCGCAGCCCGGACCGTCTGGCCCGTGGTTCAAATCCCTTCCCTCGCATGACGGGCGCTCCCGTTCGGGATCGCTCGAAATGCGGCAAGACGGAGCGTCTTGCCCTCGCATATGGCTTCCACAGTTCGCGAGCGGCTGCGCCGCCTCGTCGATCGGTACTCCGGCCGACTCGATTCCCAGCGGAAATGCACGACGGACGCCCCGTACCGGAACGCTGAAGCGCCAGCCCTTCCGGAAACCGCCCATGGACGATCTGTTCGACCGGATCGACCCGGAGAAGGCCTGGGCGCTGGTGGTCGCCGGTCTGGCCCTCGCCGGGACGCTCGGCTCCCTGCTGTTCCCGAAGCAGGTCTACGACCAGTGGATCTGGAAGTACTACTGGGGGCCCGTCGCCGCCGACGGCAACGGGGCGAAGTGTGCCGTTCGGGAGAGTGGGGACGTGACGTACTACTCTGACAGCGCGCAGTGTGCCGGCGCCTCCGGGATCGTCGCCGAGCCGGGATACACCGTGATCTCGACGATCAGCTACGCGCTCCTCCTCGTCCTCCTGCTCGCGGGCGTCTACTTCCTGGTCGAACGACTCGACATCGACGCGAAGGTCACCGCCCTCTACGCGCTGTTCCCGTGGGTGCTCTTCGGCGGGGCGCTCCGCACCGTCGAGGACGCGAGCGTCGCCCTGCTCTCGGCGACTGGCGATCCCGCGATTCCCTTCCCCTGGACCGCGGCGATCATCAGCCCGTTCATCTACGTGACCGTCTTCCTGCTGGCGGTGATCGCGATCACGGCGAGCGTCTGGCTCGAACGCGACGGCCGCGTCGACCGGTGGGAACGGCCCTTCGGCGCGGCGGGCGCTGTACTCTTCCTGCTCGCGCTCGGATCGCTCGTCTACCTCTCGGTGACGACCGACGCCGTCGGCTTCAACCTCGGCGTACTGGTGGTGACGGTCCTCGGCGCGACCCTGGCCACGGCGCTCGCCTGGACGCTCACCGAGGAGTACTGGCCCGAGGTGAACGTCGGTACGGGCACCGTCGGGCTGCTCGTCGTCTGGGGCCACTCGATCGACGGGTTCGCGAACGTCATCAGTCTCGACTGGTCCGACGAGTTCGGTCTCGCCTACGACTACGATCCGAAGCACGTCGTCAACTCGGGGATCCAGGACGCTACCCGGGCGATCCAGCCCGAGTCGGTCAGCGACGCGATCGGCGTCACCTGGCCGTTCATCCCGGTGAAGGTCGTGGCCGCCGTCCTGGTGCTGTGGCTGTTCAACGACGAGATTCTGGAGGAGAGTCCGCGCTACGCCGTGCTCATGCTGCTCGCGGTGCTCGCGGTCGGCCTCGGTCCGGGAACCAGGGACGTACTCCGCGCGACGTTCGGGGTCTAGGCCGCCCGACGCTCGTCTGCTCGTCCGCTTACGTTCGCTTCCGGCCGCCGATCCGGTGGAGCGTCTGCTCCGGGACGTACCGGTCGCCACACTCCGGGCACTCCGCGACGGGCACCGTGCCCTCGCCGCCGACGCCGAGGCTCTCGGCGTCGACGGATCGTTCCTGCAGCGCGCCGCCGCAGGTCGCACACCCGAGGTCGAACTCGGTCGTCATGGTCGCCTCGTCGCTATCCGCGGTGTGTTACTCTCCCCCATAGCACGTAATTGCATGGTCCCCCACAGTATAAATATATTCGAAGCAACCTGATGGATCCGGGCTGCGCGCCAGCGACCGGCGCGCGATTCGGGGCGGCTCTCGGACAGCACGTGCCCCGACGGTCCCGGCACTCGCGGCCGCCTGCGCGTGCGAGTGGGCGCGGTCGGCTACGCGTAATAATCACGCGCCTTTGGGTTATTTCCACGCCCGGGCCGTGGCCGATGTATTTATCCGGTCCCTTCCACTCGATGTGCCCATGCAACGACGACAGTTCATCACCAGCGCATCGGCGACCGTCGCGGCGGCGAGTATCGCGGGCTGTTCGGGAATCCTTGGCGGCGGCGGTGGCGGCAACTCCGGCCCCGACGGCCCAGTCAAGGCGTACGCCAGCGCGGTCAGCAACAACAACGCAGACGAACTGCAGTCCCTCGCCCACCCCGACGCGAACGAGAGCACCGGCGAGCTCTCGGACTCCGACCTCGAGGGCATCAGCATGAACGTCAAGTCCACGGAGGTCCTCGAGCAGTCCGACGGACAGGCCACTGTCGAGGCCGAGATCGAGACGACGGTCACGATGATGGGCGAGGAGCAGTCGCAGACCCAGACCATCGAGTTCGACGTGCGCAAACACGACGGCGAGTGGCTGATCTACGACTCCGAGACGGTCTCGACCGGCGGCAACTGACCGCTCCGGTTCGCCGTTTTCGGGGCTCGCTTCCGATCATCGAGCAGCACCGCCGCCCCGGTTTCGGGCCGTCCCTGGTTCCGGATTCGTAATCGATCGAGACTCGTCAGGTGCTCCTATCTCTCACTCACTGCGTTCGAGAATAGTCCCACCTGGATTCGAACCAGGGTCGCGAGCCCCAGAAGCTCGCAGGATTGGCCACTACCCCACGGGACTGTGCAGGCTTCCGTAGCCGGTGGCGTCTTGTAAGCGTTGCGCGTTCGGAATCGACGTGGGACGGCGTGACACGCCGCGGCTGATCCGCCGCCCCAGCGCGTTCACTCCCCGGTTCACTCGCCGAGCGTGACGGTCGCGCTCGCCCGGCGGTCGCGCGAGGATCGGCCGACGGACAGCGTGTGCTCGCCGTCCTCGATCGCCCATTCGGCGGCGTCCTCGTCGTAGTAGGCGAACGCTCGCCGGTCGACGGGCAACTCGACGGTGCGGGACTCGCCGGCGTCGAGCGGCACGGACTCGAACGCCACGAGTTCTCGTGGTGGTCGGTCGATCGCGTCGCCCGGCGGCGACAGGTAGCACTGGACGACTTCCCAGCCGCCGCGGTCGGCCACGTTCTCGACGGTCGCGGAAACGGTGGCGATCGAGCCGTCGGCAGCGCTGGCGTCGTTGGGGCTGGCATCGTCTGCGCTGGCATCGGCCTCTGCAATCGTGCTACCGTCGAGCGACGCGGTGACGTCGCCGTACTCGAACTCGGCGTAGCTCTCGCCGTGGCCGAAGGGGTACAGCGGCTCGACGTCGGCGTCGTCGAAGTGGCGGTACCCGACGAACACGCCCTCCGAGTACTCGACCGTGAGGTCGCGACCGGGGTAGCGCTCTTCGGTGTTCGCCGGATAGTCCTCGGTCGCCGCGCCGAAGGTGACGGGCAGGCGGCCCGAGGGATCGACGTTCCCACAGAGGACGTTCGCGACCGCGCCGCCGTCGGCCTGCCCCGGGTACCACGCCTCGACGATCGCGTCGACGTGCTCGCGCCAGGGCATGGCGACGGCGCCGGAGGTCTTCAGGACCACGACGGTCCGCTCCGCGGCTGCCGCGACCCGTTCGATCAGTTCGTCCTGCTCGCCGGGGAGCCCGAACGCCCGATCAGCGCCCTCCGTGGCGGCGTCCTGGACCATCACCACCGCGACGTTGGCCTCGCTGGCTGCCCGCTCCGCGTCCGCCAGCGAGGGTCCGGTAGCCTCGAAGGAGGGGAGGTCCGGGAAGGGGCTCTCGGTGAACGCGTCCATCTCGATGCGGTCGACGCCGCGCTCGACGGTCACGTCGACGCCGTCGCCGAGACACTCCCGGAGGCCGCGGGGCGGCGTGACGGTGCCGACGGCGTCGACCTCCGAGCTACCGCCACCGCCGACCTTCGCCTCGTCGGCGTGGGGACCGATCAGCGCGACCGAATCGAGGTCCTCGGCGTCGAGCGGCAGCACGCCGGCGTTCTCCAGCAGGACGATCCCCCGCTCGGCGATTTCGATCGCCAGGTCGCGGTGTTCGTCGGCGTCGATCACGCCCGGGGGACGCGGGTCGGCGTCGTTCGCGTCCGAACTCCCCGTTCCCGCCTGGTCTGCCGCCGCAGCATCGAGCAGCCCGAAGCGCTCGTACTGGCCGAGGATGCGTTCGACCATCTGGTCGAGGTCGGCCTCACTCACGCGTCCGTCCTCGATCGCGGCGGTCAACTCGCTCCCGAAGTGGCTCTCCTCGAGGACGTGGGGGTTCGAGTTCTCGGGCTGCCACGGCTCGGTCAGTAGCTCCGCGATCCGCTGTTTCGGGAACCACGCACCGTCGGGCAGCGCGTCGAGCACGTCGAGCAGCTTCACGTCGGGTTCGTGCCACTCGTAGACGGGCATTCCCGGCATGTCCAGGTCCAGCCCCGCTTCGACTGCCGCCGGGCCGTCCGTCGTCGCCCACCAGTCCGAGACGGTGAATCCCGAAAAGCCCCACTCCTCGCGCAGAATCCCCGTGAGCAACCGCGGATGTTCGGTCGCGTGCGTCCCGTTGACCCGGTTGTAAGCCGCCATTACCGAGGCGACCTCCGCGTCCGTCACCGCCGCCTCGAAGGCGGGGAGGTACAGCTCCCGGAGCGCGCGCTCTGGAATCTCCGCGCTGACCTCGTGACGGTCGGTCTCCTGATTGTTCGCGGCGTAGTGCTTGACGCAGGCCATCACGCCAGCGGACTGGACGCCCTCGATCATCGGGGTCGAGAGTGCGCTCGTCAGCTCGGGATCCTCGCTGTAGTACTCGAAGTTGCGGCCGCACTGCGGGACGCGAGCGATGTTGACGCCCGGCGCGAGCAACACGTCCTGGTCGGCACCGCGGGCCTCCCGCCCAATCGTCTCGCCGAAGCGCTCCGCGAGGTCGGGGTCCCAGCTCGCGGCGAGCGAGACCGTCGCCGGGAACGCCGTCGACGTGACCGCCCGAATCCCCATCGGCCCGTCGACGAGCGAGCAGTCCGGAATGCCGAGCCGCTCGATCGGCGGGACGTAGCCAGTCGCGATGCCCTCGGGGTCGATCCCGCCCTTGACCAGGACGCGTTTCTCGCCCACCGTCAGCTCCTCCAGCAGCGCCGCGACGCGCTCGCTCCTCGCAGCCCCGTCGAATTCGTCTGCTGTCGACGCCGTGTCAGCCATACGCACCCTGGGTGCTCGGCTCACTAGTAAGCTCGGCCGTCCCAGCGCCCTCCGCGGGTACGTGCTGTATAACAATCATCGACCGAGCGCTCGTGTCGTGATGGCTGGTGCGACGCGGAGTTCGGCCAGCCACTCGGTTCCCCGCTCCCCAGGGTTCCGGACCGCCGCTGCCCGACCCCCCGGCGGCGGTCTCCACCCGCCTTCGAATCGTGGGTCGAGTCGAGAACTCCGCGGAGTCCCCACCATGACAATGCACACGTTTACCGAAACCGACGAAGGAAAGCGGGTCGTGAACGCGTCGGGCGACAAGATCGGCGTCGTCAGCGGCGTCCGCAACGACAACGTCTACGTCGACGCCGACCCGAGCATCAGCGACCGAATTCGGGCGACGCTCGGCTGGGAACACGTCGACGAGGACGACTACGTCCTCGATCAGGACAAGATCAACACCGTCACCGAGGACGAGATCCGACTCAAACGCGACATGTAGGCCGGCGTCGCGCCCAGCGTTCGCAAACGTTCCGCTGCCGCCCACCGGTGGGCGTTCGTTTCGCCCGCGACAGCTCGCGGTCACCCGGGTTCCACTGTACGCAGTGCGGTTCCGTCCGCACCCCGCGGTTCCATTCGCACCCAACGGCTCCACTCCCAGCCGATTTTTTGCTAACTCGTCGGACGCTCAGCGTCGCGACGCACTCGTCTGAGGCCGGTCACCGGATCACTGCTCTTCCAGCAACGTCGCGACGCCGGCGAGGTGATCGATCCCCAGCACGGCGACGACGTCGTCGCCGTCCGCCGCGAACGACGCGAGCCGTGCTGCCATGTGGGATTCTCTGGGCTCGTCCCGCACCGCGACGCTCCGTTCCTCACCGAACGCCGCCGCGATCGACCGGGCCAACCGCACCTGCCGCCGTTCGTCCTCGGCCTGCGTCGCTGGCGGATCGCCCGGGGTGACCGCGTGCTCCCGCGGCGCCGACGGCACGGGAATCTGCTCCGTCAGGGTCGCTCTCGCGGCCGCGAGCCGGCAGCGAATCGCGTGCCCAGAGGCCCTCGCGAACCGCGCGACGGCAGCCCGAGCCGTCGAGAACGAGCTGTCCTCGGCGAGGAGGTGCCGCGCAAGTACCACCGCAAAACCCGGCGTCGGTCCGTCGATGCCGGCGACGCGATCTGCCTTCGCGGCGCGGATCGCCGCGCTCATCTCGCCGCCGCGCTCCGGCGGCGTCCACCGGTCGCCTTCCCACGCCTCGTCGTCAGGCTCCTGCCCATCCTCGGCGGAGGCGTCGCCCGGCTCCGCGTCGCTCCCCGCTGCGTAGTGCTCGAAAAGTGGCACCGCCAGGGGTGGCAGTTCCAGCGCGAGCACGTCCGGCGCTTGCCTCTGGACGACCGTCCGGGCGCGGAACGCACTCGCTGGGTGGTCGTGGACCACGCCGACGAGCGTGACGGTCCCCCGCCCGGAGCCGTCCTCGTTCCCGGCGCTGTCTGCCTCGATAGTCCGTACGTACTCCGCGGAGAGTCGCGGGTCCCCGCCGCCGACTCCCTCGCGGTCCGTCTCCGCGTCGAAATCGCCAGCCATCGGTTCGTTCGTAATCGCTCCCTATCAGTGAGTAGCTAGCTGACTACTTGGGGCTTGGCGCTATATGCATTCACGGCCACTGTCGGAGGCGTTAGGAGTGTCCTGGCAGACCACCTTTCGAAGTGCAACTCCGGAGGGGTAGTTCCGCAGGAGGATAGTATTGGAGGGCGGCAGTTCCGGAGAGTGGCAGTTCGGATACAGTGCAACTCCGGACCAGAGCAGCCACGGAGCAACGTAGTTCCACAGCAGACAGTTCCACAGCGGACCGCTCCGAAGCGGACCGCTCGGGAGCGAACCACTCCTCCGCACGACCGTCCGTTCAGAGCACGCCGTATTCTTCGTAGACCTCGTCGATCGGCATGCCCTCCTCGATCTTGCGGCGCTCCTCGGTCTCCTCCTCGTAGATGTCCTCGACGCGGAGCAGCACCTCGTCGACGACCTCCCGCGGGATCAACTGGACGCCGTCGAGGTCGCCGAACACCCAGTCGCCGGGGCGGACGGTGACGTAGTGGCTGAGGTGCCCCGGAACGTGGATCGGCTGTGCGACCTCGACGATCTCCCAGCCGCCGTGCCAGTTCGGCGTCGTACCGAGGGTGTAGACGGGGAACTCCTCGAGTTGTTGGACGTAGCGGGTGTCCCGGACGTTGCCGGCACAGAGCATCCCCCGGGCGCCGTGGGCCTTCGCGAGCGTACAGCTCATCTCGCCGAAGTGCGCCGGCTGCATATCACCGCCGGTGTCGAAGACGAGCACGGAGCCGTCCTCGTCGGCCTCGACCCGACGCATCAGCCGTTTCTGCGGGTGGACGCCGTCGTGCTCGTGCTCCCACTTGGCTTCGAGGTAGTCCTCCACGTCGTCGGTCTTCGGGTAGGTGTGGAGCTTCACCGGTAGCGCCCTGCCGACGAGCGTCTGGCCACGATTGATCCCAAAGAACTCCTGGTCGAAGACGGTCCGCCGGAGGCCGACGTCGTAGAGCGCGTCGGCGACGCTGCCGCCGTAGCCCGCTTCTCTGAACCGCTCGATGCGTTCGAGGTCGGACACGTCGAGTTCGCGGGGCTCCCCGTCGAGGTCGAAGCTGTAGTCGGGATCCATGGCGATTCCGTCGGCGAGTGGCCATTTGGTTCTGTGGGGGTCGGCAGAACGGGGAGGAGTATGAGCGAATCAGAAGTTGGGTTTCGGCGACCTTCGAAAGCCCCCGATCGCTCCAGTCGCGCGGCTCGTTGCGCGCTTCATTCGCTCACTCCGTTCGCTCATTCCAGTGCTTACTCCGCCGGGCTTCCCGGAGCGATCGGCCCCTTTCGATGCCCACCCAGACGCCTCATACCTCCCCAACCTTCTGCGCTGCTCGGGTTCGCTTCGCTCACCGCTGCGTTGCCTGAGGCGAAGCCTCAGACTTGCTGGACCTCCGGTCCAGCATCGCTCGGCCCTCGCACGATGTCTGCGATTGGCTGCTCGCCCGTTTCGGGGCTCGCAGCCATCGGTTAGCGCGCGCCGACGTGATCCACCGAAGTTTCGCGAACCTGTGGAAAATCAACGGGGTGGGACTGGAAGGGGCCGACCGCTCGCCCGTTTAGACGAAGCAAGCACTGCAGCGAGGGAGCGCTAGCGACTGAGTGAAGCGCGCAGCGAGTGTAATCGGGCGAGCGGGAGGGGGCTTCCAAGCAGTTCGATGCTCCTGCCGATCCCCGGCCTCCGATTATTCCGGCCAAATCCGGTTCCGATACTACTACCACTCACCCGCGAAATCCTCCGTTCGCATGACGACGCTCGGCCAGAAGGCCCTCGCGATCGCCGTCGTCGCGGGGATCAGCCTCGTCTTCGTCGCGATCAGCCTCGCGCTCGGCAGCGGCTTCCTCCTCTTCGTCGCCGTCGGCTTCGCCACGCTCTCTGCGATGTTCGTCCTCCGTCTCCTCCGCGTGTAGGCCAGGTCGCTCCACGGAATCCGCGCTTCTCCGCTCACTTCGTGCCTCCCCGCCCACACCGCGCTTCTCCGCTGCCCGGAGCTTCAAGCCACTCCTCCCGAAACGCACGCGGCATGACCGGCGCCGAACGCGCTAGCGACGTCGAGATCACGGACGTGCAGACGACGCAGGTCGACGCCGACTGGTCCTGGACCTTCGTCCGGCTCTACACCGACGCCGGCCTCGTCGGCGATGGCGAGTGCTACTGGGGGCCGGGTATCGGCGACGTCGTCGAGCACCTCGCGGACCGCCTGGTCGGCGAGGATCCCCGCGACGTCGATATGCTGGTCGATCGGTGCTTCGAGTCCAGCCAGCACCTCGGCTCGGAGGCCGGGGTCACGGCCTCGGCGATCTCCGGGCTCGACCTCGCGCTGTACGACCTCGCTGGGAAGGTGATCGAGGAACCGGCTCACCGGCTGCTCGGCGGCCAGTACCGCGAGGAAGCCAGAGTCTACGCCGACTGCCACGCCGGCATTCACCAGACCGCCGCCCAGCGCGGGGAGGGCAAGGACGCCGAGGCGGACCTGTACGCCCCGGAGGCCTACGCGCGGTCCGCCGAGGCAGCCGTCGCCGACGGGTTCGACGCGCTCAAGTTCGACCTCGACGCGGACCACCGCTTCGAGCGCGACCAGCGAAACCGCCAGCTCGATTCCCGCGCCGTCGAGTACCGCCGCCAGGTCGTCGAAGCGGTCGACGAGGCGGTCCCCGAGGACGTCAACGTCGCCTACGACTGCCACTGGCGCTACGACCGCGACTCCGCGATCCGGCTCGCGAACGCCATCGAACCCTACGACGTCTGGTGGCTGGAGGACGTGGTGCCGCCCGAAAACCTCGACGTCCAGCGCGAACTCACCCGGGCGACGGACACGACGATCTGCGCCGGCGAGAACCGCTACCGGACCTTCGGCGTCCGCCAGTTGATCGAGGAGCAGGCCGTCGACGTGCTCCAGCCCGACGTCCCGAAGTTCGGCGGCATGCGCGAGTCCGTCGACGCCGCGCGGCTGGCCGACGACTACTACCTCCCCGTCGCGATGCACAACGTCTCCTCGCCGCTGGGGACCGTCGCGGGCGCTCACGTCGCGGCGGCCATCCCGACGTTCCTCGCGATCGAGTTCCACGGCCGCGACGACGAGCACTGGGCGGACTTCGTCGAGGAGGACGGCATCATCGAGGACGGCGCGATCCCGGTACCCGAGGCGCCCGGGCTCGGCGTCACGCTGGATCTGGACGCCGTGGAGGCGCACATGGCCGCAGGCGAGACGCTGCTGGATCCTGCCTGATCGGAATTGCGAGTCCGTGGGGCCGCCGGCCCGATCGGTTTTCCGCGTCCGGGCCCTCCGTCCGATATGGACTCCGACGCCCTCCCCGCTGCGACCGGCATCGGTCGCGTCGCCCTTCGCGTCGCTGATCTCGCGGATACGACGGCCTTCTACGTGGACGTCCTCGGATTCGAGCGACTCGATCCGGCGGCCGTCCCGGACGTCGTGCCCGCTCCCGAGGGCGACCGAGCGGTTCTCGGCGCCGGCGGCGACGCGCTGCTCGTCCTCGAGGAAGCCCCCGACGCACCCTCGCGATCCCCCGACGAAGCGGGGCTCTACCACGTCGCGATCCGCGTTCCGAACCGACCGTCACTCGGCGCTGCGATCGTCCGCTGTCGCGAGCGAGACCTGCTCGACGGCGCCGCGGACCACGGCGTCAGCGAGGCGGTCTACCTGCGCGATCCCGAGGGAAACGGCCTCGAACTCTACGCAGATCGCCCGAAGGCGGAGTGGCCGCTCGCACCCGACGGCCGGGTCGAGATGGTGACCGACCCGCTGGACCTCGACGCGCTGGTCGCGCTCGCCGGCGACGACCCCGCCGACGCGCCGCTGCCTGCCGGCACGACGATCGGCCACGTCCACCTGGAGGTGACCGACCTCGACGCGACGAACGACTTCTACGCCGACGCGCTCGGCACGAATCTCCGGCAGCGCATGGGCGAGCAGGCGCTGTTCCTCGCGGCGGGCGACTACCACCACCACGTCGGCGCGAACACCTGGCGCCGCCGCTCGGCGCCCGCGAGTCCGGATTCGCCCGGACTCGGGTGGTTCGAGGTGGTCGTGCCCGACGACGCGGCGCTCGACGCCGCGGCCGATCGGCTCGAAGCGTCAGGAGTCGCCGTCGATCGATTCGGTGACGGGGAGGCGACGGCGTCCGGCCTCGTCGTCGCGTCCGATCCCGACGGCGTCGTCGTTCGCCTCCGCGTCGACGGTGCGATCGCAGCACCGACCGGGGAGTAACCACGTCGCCGCCGCTCGCTCGTGGGAATCCCGCTGCGCCGATCGATTGGCGAAAACCCCGATCCGTCGCCCTCTCGGCTTACATCCTGCCGCGTCGCCCGATCAGCGTTGCACTGCCACCTCCGAGACGTCCACGCCGAAGCCGTCAGCGAGCCGCTGTCTGACGAGTTCGTCGGGGGGCTCGTCGTCCCGACGCCGCTCGTCGACGACGCGGACCCTGGCCTGGACGTCGACTGCGAGGTCGTTGAGCCGTGGCGTCAGACCCGCGACGTCGACGGGTTCGACGACCTCGACGCCCTCGACGCGGGCGAGCTGTGTCTCGGCGCCGTCGGCGAGCGTGCCGTCGGCGTCGCGCGCTACTCTGACCGTGCAATCGACGCGTGCGTCGACCGCTTGCTGGCTGCATGCCATAGGCCCCCAGCGCGAGTCGAACGCGCGCCAGCCGGGCACGGCCCGGGGATCCGAACAGCAGGGGCAGTTCCGGACGCGAAGCAGGAGCGGCTCCGGAACGGGTGCTCGTGGAAGCGTCGCCATCGGAGTGCGGCCCCGTTGCACCGGTCGGCAAACCGGCCGCAGGTGATCCAGACGAACGGCCGGCGACCGACCGGCTGGGCCGGAGGGCCCAGCACGGACCGCTGGCTCGGGAGTGGCGACGCGCGTCGGCGAGGACCGAATGGGTGGCTGCCGAGCGGACTATGGGACTCGGCGGCTGGTCGGTCGGACCGACGCGGAGAAGTCGTCAGCGCTCGCCCGCTCCGGGGCGAACGTGGGTCCCGTCACGCCGCGGGCGTGACGACCGTGGCGACGCGATTGCGGGACCGAAGATGGGTGTGCCAGGCAATCGGGGCAAGATTCCCCGAGTGAATAGCCGGCGCAGCACCCTTGTGAGATGCGACCCCGGTTGGGACGACTGCCCCAGCATACCCGCCGGCAAATAGTGGCGTGCCTGCGGCTGCCATGGCAGCGTGCCGGCCACAGCGGGTCTGGGGTACGGTCGTCATGTGGGACACCTCGGACGCCCGCTCGGCGCAGGCGTCGAAGCTATGCATCACTGTTATCGGTGTAATATTAAAATTTGTGATAGATTGGGGCGCGTTCACACGGCACACGTCGGTCGATGAACCGGGCGATTCGGTGGATCGAGCGACTCCGACCGGCCGCTCACCGCCCTGTCCAACTGGTACGTACGTTCAAAGGCCGGTCCGCCCTACGCGGGGTATGTTCCCCGGGGAGTCCACCGAACTGTCGTGCGTGTCCGATCCCGGGGACGCCCTGGATCGCGTGCGTTCGCTCCTCGACGGGGCGGAGCACTCGGCAGTCGTGTCGATCCACGAAGCGTACCTCGACGCGATCCGTCCGGAACTCGAGGCCGCCCGGGACCGGGACGCGCTGGTGGTACTCCTGGTGTACGACTGCCACACGGTGGTCGACCCCGTCACCGACTTCGAACCGATCGCCTCGATCGCGAGACAGACCGAACGCATCGTTCCGATGTACTGCGTCGTCGACGACCTCCACGGGCTGTACGGGGATCCAGAACTCCTGGTCGCGGACGATCCGGCCCTCCGCGCGTCGATCGTCCACAACCGCGACATCGCGTACGCACTCTACGGCCACCTGGTGGGCAACTACTGGCGGGCTGGCGTCGAGACGCACAGCCCCGAGCCGCCGGCGCTGCCGGTCTCCTCGGACGACGTTCGCGGGCTGGTGATCGACGCGGCCGTTCACCTCCGGCAGGCGACGCCGATCGTCGCGACCGTCGAACCTGTCCCGTCGGAGGACCGGGACGAGATCGAAGGGCCGGTCATCGACGCCACGCAGGCCCTGCTCTCACCGGCCGATAGCGCGGTGTCGCTCCAGAGCACCCTGGTGTTGCGGACCGACACCGGACGGACCACCGTCGGCGGTCCAGGTGCCTATCTCGAAGACGTCAAGGCGGTTTCGGGGACGCTCCGGGCGATGTGAGACGGCGTACGGCGTCCACGCTGACCGTGCCGCGCTCGCTTACAGTCGCTGGGCTTCGTCGTAGGCGGCTCCGCCGGCGATCAGGAAGCCAGTGATCGCCGTGACCACCGCGACGGCACCGATCGCGACGGCGCCGACCTGCAAGGTCGCCCCCTCCAGCTGCCAGGACGCAGTCAGCAGAAAGATCGCCGTGACGACGGCGATGAGCGTCAGGATCCGGGCGAGGCGGCCGACGTCGAAAGCGGGTTCGTCGCTCATGATCGACCCACCTCAGCGCCCCCGCTCCCGCAACGTCTGGATGACGCCCTGGTACTCGCCGCCTGCGTAGGCGTTGCCCAGCGAGTGGATCGACTGGCAGATCCAGACGCCTGCGGTGAAGTTCACGAACGCGACGAACGAGACGAGCCCGACCTCGCCCTCGAGGACGAACGCCGAGACGACCGCGCCGAGCAGCGTCACGACCATGATCGCGTGGGTCACCAGCGATCGCGTGCCGAAGTCCGCGAGCGGCCGCAGACCGTCGTATGCCATGTGCTCGAACACCGGGTTGGGAGGGCAATTGTTAGGAGGCGCGAACCAGACGTGCAGCGCTGCTCCGGCGGTCCTCCGAACGACGTCGATACCGTGAGACGCGAGAGCCAGGCCGCTTCGCTGTCCCGCTCAGACGCCCGTGAGAAGAACGTAGACGAACACGCCGGCGACCAGCGCCCCGAAGCCGATGGTCACCGCGACGAGGATCCGTCCTTCGTCCTGATCGGCCTCCCACTCCGCGCGGTCGCTGTGGAGCGCTTCCCAGGCGCTGGTCGTCGCGAGAACGAGTCCGCCCACCGCGAGGACGGCCGCGAGCGGCGAGACGTCGCTGGGACTCGACGCCGCGAGCAGTGCCGGGAACTGGCCGGCGAGGATGGAGAGGCCGACGAGGACCAGCGAGCCGTAGTACAACCCGAACCTGTGGCGATCGAAGACGGTCTGGAGGGACACGTTGTCCGTCTGCCCACGGTCCGGTCGGGTAAACGTGACGACAGCACCGGAGAATCAGGTTTATCACCTAGTAATACAACCTAGTGATTCATGCCCCGAACCCAGCTGCAGCGTGCCCGCGACGGCGAGAGTACACCGGCGATGGAGCGCGTCGCCGAGCGCGAGAACCGCGATCCCGAGTTCGTCCGCGAGCAGGTCGCCGAGGGCCAGGCCGTCATCCCGAGCAACCACGGCCACGACTCGCTCGACCCGATGATCATCGGCCGCGAATTTTCGACGAAGGTCAACGCCAACATCGGGAACTCGGAGACGACGAGCGACCTCCAGGGCGAACTCCGCAAGCTCCACACCGCCGTCCACTACGGTGCGGACACGGTGATGGACCTCTCGACCGGCTCCAACCTCGACGAGATCCGCGAGACGAACGTCGAGTACTCACCGGTGCCCGTCGGGACCGTTCCGATCTACGAGGCGGTAAAGGAGGCCGGCAGTCCCGAGGAGATGACCCACGAACTCCTCCTCGACGTGATCGAGAAGCACGCCGAGCAGGGCGTCGACTACATGACGATCCACGCGGGCGTGCTGATGGAGCACCTCCCGCTCACCGACGGCCGCACGACCGGGATCGTCTCGCGCGGCGGCTCGATCCTCGCGCAGTGGATCGAGGAGAACGGGATGCAGAATCCGCTCTACGCGAAGTTCGAGGAGATTTGCGAGATTTTCGCCGAGCACGACGTGACGTTCTCGCTCGGAGACGGGCTGCGGCCAGGCAGTTTGGCCGACGCCAGCGACGAGGCGCAGTTCGCGGAGCTGGAGACGCTCGGCGAGCTCACGCGGACGGCGTGGGACCACGGCGTGCAAGTGATGGTCGAGGGCCCCGGCCACGTCCCGATGCACGAGATCGCCGACAACGTCGAGCGCCAGCAGGAGGTCTGCGACGGCGCGCCGTTCTACGTCCTCGGCCCGCTGGTCACCGACGTCGCGCCGGGATACGACCACGTCACGAGTGCTATCGGCGCGACGGAAGCGGGGCGGGCCGGCGCGGCAATGCTCTGCTACGTCACGCCGAAGGAGCACCTCGGATTGCCCGACGAGGAGGACGTCCGCGAGGGGCTCGCGGCGTATCGGATCGCCGCGCACGCGGCGGACGTCGCGAACGGGCTTCCTGGTGCCAGAGACTGGGACGACGCCCTCTCGGAGGCCCGCTACGAGTTCGACTGGCGCCGGCAGTTCGACCTCGCCCTCGACCCGAAGCGCGCGCAGGACTACCACGACCAGACATTGCCCGGTGACAACTACAAGGAAGCGCGCTTCTGCTCGATGTGCGGCGTCGAGTTCTGCTCGATGCGGATCGATCAGGACGCGCGGGACGTCGCGGACGGGGAGATGGACGCGATCGAGAATCGGACCGATCTGGACGCCTCTGCCGCTGCGGAGGTGAATCTGCCGCCTGCGGGGACCCACGACACGAGTTCCGTTCCCGATCTGCCCGAGTTCGTGGATTCTGAGGGCGTGCACCCCGAGGAGCCCGCTGACGACTGAGATTCGAGTTCGGTTCCAGTATTCACTGGGTTGACTCCTCGGCTTTCGGATCCCCGAAAGCCCCCGGACGCTCGACATTCCGGGGCTCACTGCCTCCTCGGCTTCGCGACGCTCGCCTGCGGTGCTTACGTCGCCCGGGAACGACCAACCGCCGGGAGAGCGAAGCTCTCCCGAGCAGACGGGCGTAGCCCGTCAACGCCCGGCCCCTTTCGAAGTCCCCCCGCAACCGCACCTCAGTCCTCCCCAACCTCCTCCCTCGCGCCGCAAGACGTTCCTGCTCGCTTCGCTCGCGGGCTGCGACTTCCGGGCCCTCGTTCGCTTCGCTCACGAGGACTACGCTCGGTCGTCCCTCGCACGCTACGCGACGGACCTCCGGTCCGCCGCGAAACGCGCGCCACTGCACCCCGCCGAGGTATCGGGAGATCCGACATATTCTCCGGGTGGGGCTCCGGAAGAGGCCGACCGCTCGCGGCACGTCACGACGTAAGCACCACAGCGAGCGATTGCGAGCGAGGAGCGCAACGAGTGAGGTGCCGCGAGCGGGAGGGGGCTTCCGAAGGCGGCTGCTGATGCGGTCGCAACCCCAACCGACCGTACCCACCTCATCTCCATGCCACTCTCCACCAACACTCCGATTGTCCTTTATCCCCGGAGGGGCACCGTACCCGTATGAGCGACGCCGAGGACCTCTCCGACCAGTACGATCCCCACGCGGTCGAGGATCGCGTGGCGGATCGCTGGGACGAACGAAACGCCTACGAACGAACGGTCGAGCACCGCGCCGACGGCGAGGACTTCTTCTTCGTCGACGGTCCGCCGTACACCTCCGGGGCGGCCCACATGGGCACGACCTGGAACAAGACGCTGAAGGACGCCTACATCCGCTACTTGCGGATGTCCGGCTACGACGTGACGGACCGGCCGGGCTACGACATGCACGGGCTGCCGATCGAGACGAAGGTCGAGGAGAAGCTGGACTTCGAGAACAAGAAGGACATCGAGAACTTCGGCGAGGAGGCGTTCATCGAGGAGTGCAAGGCCTTCGCCGAGGAGCAACTCGACGGCCTCCAGGAGGACTTCCAGTCCTTCGGCGTCTGGATGGACTGGGACGACCCGTACAAGACGGTCGATCCGGAGTACATGGAGGCCGCCTGGTGGGGCTTTTCACGCGCCAACGAGCGCGGCCTCGTCGAGCAGGGCCAGCGCTCCATCTCGCAGTGTCCCCGGTGTGAGACCGCGATCGCCAACAACGAGGTCGAGTACGAGCAGGTCGAGGACCCCTCGATCTACGTGAAGTTCGACCTCAGCGACCGCGAGGGCAGCCTCGTCATCTGGACGACGACGCCGTGGACGATCCCGGCGAACACCTTCGTCGCCGTCGATCCGGAGGTGGAGTACGCCGCCGTCGACGCGACGAAGGACGGTGAGGAGGAGCGCCTCTACGTCGCCGAAGACTGCGTCGAGGAGGTCCTCAAGGAGGGTCGCTACGACGACTACGAGGTCGCGAAGACCCTGTCTGGCGAGGACATGCTCGGCTGGGAGTACGAGCATCCCCTCGACGACGAGGTGCCCGACCACCCCAGCGGCGAGGACGCGCTGCAGGTCTACGCCGCGGACTACGTCGAGGTCGACCGGACCGGCCTCGTCCACTCCGCGCCGGGCCACGGTGAGGAGGACTTCGAGCGCGGCCGCGAACTCGGCCTCGACATCTTCTGTCCCGTCGGCGGCGACGGCGTCTACGGATCGGCCGCGGGGGAGTATGCCGGCGAGTTCGTCAAGGACGCTGACGCGGACATCGTCGCGGACCTCCAGGACGACGGCGCCCTGCTCGCGCACGGTACGACCACCCACAGCTACGGCCACTGCTGGCGGTGTGACACCGGCATCCTCCAGATCGTCACCGACCAGTGGTTCATCACGATCACGGACATCAAGGACGAACTCCTCGACAACATCGAGGACAGCGAGTGGCATCCCCAGTGGGCCCGGGATAACCGCTTCCGGGACTTCGTGGAGGAGGCGCCGGACTGGAACGTCTCCCGGCAGCGCTACTGGGGCATCCCGATCCCGATCTGGCTGCCGAGCGAGGCGCGAAGCGCCTCGGACGAGTCGAGCGGGCAGAGCCCGCGAGACGGCGGCGACGACTGGAACGGGTCGATGGACGACGCGATCGTGATCGGCGACCGCGAGGAACTCGCCGAGCGCGTCGACCAGGACGTCGACCCCGAGACCGTCGACCTCCACAAGGGCACCGTCGACGACCTCACCATCACCGAAAATGGCACGACCTACGAGCGCGTCCCCGACGTGTTCGACGTCTGGCTCGACTCCTCGGTCGCGACCTGGGGCACCATCGGCTACCCCTCCAACACGGAGGCGTTCGAGGAACTCTGGCCCGCCGACCTCATCATGGAGGCCCACGACCAGACGCGGGGCTGGTTCTGGTCACAGCTGGGGATGGGCACCGCCGCCCTCGGCGAGATCCCCTACGAGGAGGTGCTGATGCACGGCTACGCGAACATGCCCGACGGCCGCGGCATGAGCAAGTCCAAGGGGATCACCGTCGAGCCCGGCGAGGTCATCGAGAAGCACGGCGCCGACCCGATGCGGATGTTCCTGCTCTCGGTCAATCCGCAGGGCGAGGACATGCGCTTCTCCTGGGAGGGGACCGAGACGATGCAGCGGGACCTCAACATCCTCTGGAACGTGTTCCGGTTCCCGCTGCCGTACATGGAACTCGACGGCTACGACCCCGCGAGCTACGACCTCGACGCGCTCGCCGACCTCGATGAGCAGGGCGCGCTCACCACGATCGATCGCTGGCTGCTCGCCCGCCTCCAGTCGACCGCCGCGGACGCCCAGGCCGCCTGGGACGACTTCCGGCAGGACGAGGCCGTCGAGGCCGTCCGCGAGTTCGTCGTCGAGGACCTCTCGCGGTTCTACGTCCAGGTCGTCCGCGAGCGGATGTGGGACGAGGCCGACAGCCCGGAGAAGCAGGCGGCCTACGAGACGCTGACCTACGCGCTCCACCAGGTCGTCGCGATGCTCGCCCCGTTCGCACCTTACCTCACCGACGAGATCTACGACCAGCTCACCGGCGACGAGGGCCACCCGACGGTCCACATGCTCGACTACCCCGAACCCGCGGAGCGCTGGGTCGACGAGCAGCTCGAAGCGGACCTCGACGTCCTCCGCGAGGTCGAGGAGGCTGGCTCGAACGCCCGACAGCAGGCCGAGCGCAAGCTTCGCTGGCCGGTCAGCCGCGTGGTCGTCGCGCCGGACGACGCCGCGGTGTACGACGCCATCGACCGCCACCGAAACCTGCTCGCCGACCGCCTCAACGCTCGCGAGATCGAACTGCTCGACGCCGAAACCGAGTGGGGCGAACTCCAGTACAGCGCCGACGCCGACATGGGCGAACTCGGTCCCGCCTTCGGCGACCGCGCCCACGAGGTCATGACGGCGCTCAACGAGGCCCGCGTCGAGGAGCCGACCGTCGACGCCTTCGCCGACGCGCTCGTCGCCGGCGACGTCCTCGAGTCCGCCGACGAACTCACCGAGGCGATGATCGACCCCGTCACCGAGTCCCCCGACGACGTCTCCGGCACGCCGATCGTCGACGAGGGCGAGGAGCTCGGCGTCGTCTACGTCGACACCACGCTCGACGACGACATCGAGAGCGAGGGCTACGCTCGCGAGGTCATCCGCCGGGTGCAGGAGATGCGGAAAGAGATGGAACTCGACGTCGAGGAGCCGATCCGGCTCGAGTACGCGATCGCGGACGACCGCGTGGCGGACCTGGTCGCCGACCACGACGACCTGATCGCCGAGGAAGTTCGCGCGGACTCGACCGGTGTCGTCGAGGACGGCCACCGGAAGGAGTGGGAGGTCGAGGGTGTGACGGTCGAAATCGCGATCGCGCCGCTGGCGGCTGGGGCGGCGGAGTAGCCCACTCACACGCCCGTCTGATTGCAGCGACGTCGCCACCACTGGGATGCGGTGCGGTTTTTTCGCCCACGTTTTTGGAGAGCGGTCGACGGAGGGAGCGAAGCGACCGAGGAGACCGCTCCTCGAAAACGGTGGGAGGCAAAAAGGTGGTGGCGGTGCGGTTATAGCCGTCGCCTACCCAGACACGACGAATGCAGCGGCGCGCCGAGTCCCTCGATAGGCGCTTGTTAGCCCTCTGTCTCCTGACGATGGCGCTGGTCGGTGGGCTGGCCGTCGGCACGACGGCCGGCGCTCCAGTCGCCGGCATCGCCGGTGGACCCGACGCCGGCCCGCCGACGCCGGTTCGGCCAGCGTCCGACGCCGCGACCGCGTCGAGCCTCGATGCGGGTGGCGCACTGTCGACGAGCGAGGTGGGCGAGAGCACCTCGATCGCGAACGCCAGCGCAGCGCAGTCGTCGGATCCGATCGTCGAGCGGGTCGAGTACGACCTGCTGCCCGCACAGCCGGACACCGTCGAGGCCCGGATCACCTACGAGATTCCCGACGAGGTCGGTTCGCTCACGTTCTCGATCGCACAGGGGCAGTACGACGTCGTGGGTACCGACGGGTTCACCCGAAACGACGGGACCTTCGAGTGGGACGAGTCGGGCGGCGGCGGGACGGTCACGATCCGGCACCCCGTCACCGAAAGCTTCCGGGCAGAGGGCCCAGATCAGCGCTTCGTCGGCGGGACGGGCGAGTGGGCGATCGTCACGCGTCCCCAGACGAGCACCCAGTGGAACTACCGCTTCGAGAACCCCGGGCTCGAGTACCGGCTCACCACGGCCGGCGAGGGATACGCTGGGAAGCGGTTCGCCTTCCTCGGGCCGCATTCGACGCGATCCCGGACCGTCGGCGGCGAGGTTCTCACGCTCGTCGTGCCCGACGCTGCCGACCCGGCCTCGGCGCCCACGGAGATCCTCGACTCCGTCGCGTACGCGAGCGATCGTCTTCGCTTCGGTAATCGCAACCAGGAGGTCGTGCTGATCGCGGCACCGACCGGCGAGTTCGACTGGGGGCCGCCGGGGCTCGCGATCGGCGCGGACACCCGCGTTGCGGCAGACCAGCCCGTCGACGCGGCCGTCAACGTCTGGGTCCACGAGTACGTCCACACGCGGCAGTACCGCGACGCCGACACTGTCGACGGCGACGCCGTCGCTGACGACGCCCACTGGCTCGTCGAGGGAAGCGCGGACTACTACGCCGCGCTGCTGAGTCTCGAGGAGGGGCGGATCGACTACGCGACCTTCCGGAACGTGCTCGAACGGGGCACCATGCGGCCCGCGACCGACGCCGTCCTCACGGACCGATCGACCTGGGCGGACACCGACGCCGAGTACGAGAAAGGGGCGCTCGTCGTCGGGGCGATCGATCGCGAACTCCGCGTTGCGAGCAACGGCTCGGAGACCTTCCAGTCGATCATGTCGGACTGGAACAGCGCGGAGACGTTCAGAGCCGACGACCTCGAAGCAGCGGCCGAACGGCTCGGCGACGAGTCGGTCCGCGAGTTCGTCAGCGCCTACACCCGGACCGATGCCACGCCCTCGACCTGGGACCGGACGACTCACAGCCGGCTCTTTGGCAGCGACCTTCCCCGCTTCGACTATCGCGTGGTCTCGGAGCCGGCGCTGTCCGTGATCGGTCCCTACCGCGACGGCGAACTGCCCGAGACGACCGTCGTGGGCGAGGCCGTCGCGGCGGAGGTCGAGGTCGCGAACGTCGGCAACGTTTCCGGCCAGTACCGGTCGACGTTGTTCGTCGGTGGCAGCGAGCGGGCAGTCTCGTCCGGCAGTCTCGAACCGGGCGAGACGACGACCGTCTCCCTCTCCCACCGTTTCGGAACGGCTGGCGACGTTCGGATCGTCGTCGGTGACGTCTCGCGCACGGTCCGGGTTCGCGAGCCCGCCGATCCCGTCGTGACGTCACTCCGGGTGAGCCCCAGGTCGCCCTCGACCGGCGACGCCGTCGACGTCAGGATGTCAGTGTCGAACCCGACGAGCAGACCGGCCGACGGGAACGTCACCGTCTTCGCCGACGGCGAGCCCGTCGGCACCGAGCGCGTGCAGCTGACGCCCGGTGCCAATCGCACGGTCGAGATCTCGACCGGGTTCGACCGAGCCGGTCGGCACAACGTGTCCGCGGGATCGCTCACCATCCAGCTCGACGTTCAGGAGGGGAGCGTGCTGGAGTCGATCGACGAGATTCCCCCTGTCGCGCTCGCCACCGGTCTGATCGCACTGCTGGCGGGCGCCACTCTCCTCCTGTTCGCCCGGAGCCGGTAACCCGGGGCTCTCGCGACGGCTGCTGTACGTCGCCCCGGAACGCCACAGAACGCCCGAAGTGCTACACCGCGTCCGTTGCCGACGGTCGAGAGGACTGCCAGCCCTGCTGGCGATGGAACGCGTGACCTACTGTCTGGCGACAGCGCATAGCAACAGCGTACCCGATCGCATGCGCTCCATTACAATGCGAAAATCGACCGAAGCCGTGGCCCATGGCAGGGCGATCCGGCCCCGGTCGAGCGATCGCCCGACCGGCGGCCGCGGGGACCGAGTCCGTGGGCGACGCGGTGCCCCGGGTCGTCGAGCGGGTCGTCTACCGCGACGGCGACGTCGACGGTGCAGTGGACGTCGCGATCGTCTACGAGATCCCAGACGCAGTCTCGAAACTCGCGTTCTGGATCGAGCGGCCGACGGTCTCCGTGGTCGCGACCGACGGGTTCGACCGCTCCGACGTCGGCGGCTACACCTGGCAGGGGAGCGTCGACGGCCCCGCCTTCGAGTGGGACGGCTCGGGCGACCGCGCGACGGTGATCTGCCGCCAGCCGCTCACCGCCGACGATCCGTCGACCTACGGCGCCGGCACCGACGACTGGGCGCTCTGCTTGCGGCCGCGGACGCACACGCGCTGGCGCTACCGTGGCACCGAGCCACGGATCGACCGCCGCGCGGCCGTTCGGGGCGTCGGCATCGCCGGCGAGCAGTTCGTCTGTCTGGGCGAGCACGCGATCGCGAAACGGCGGGTTGACGCCGAGACCGTGCGGCTCGTCGTTCCCGCTGCTGCGACGCCCTCGACCGCTCCCGACCGGATCCTCGACTCGCTCGCCGCGGCGAGCGAGCACCTCGATGTCGGCGGCCGGAGCGACCTCGTCACGGTGTTCGTCGCGCCGACCGACGGCGCGTGCTGGGCCCACCGCGGGCTCTCCCTCGGTCCGGACGCCCGCGTCAACGACGACGCCGCGCTCGCCGCGCCGACGAACATCTGGGTCCACGAGTACGTCCACACCCGGCAGGATCGAACGGCGACCACGGCCGCGACCGAGTGGCTCCTCGAGGCCACCGCCGAGTACTACGCCCTCACGCAGGCCTTCGAGCGCGGCGCGATCGACTTCCCGACCTACCGACAGGTCCTGGAGCGCGGGGTCGGGGAGGACTCGCCCGAGGTCGTCCTCGCCGATCCGTCGACCTGGGCCGACGACGCGCAGTACCGGACCGGCGCGCTCGTCGTGGCGGCGCTCGACCGGCGGATCCGCGCGGCCTCCGGCGGTGAGACGACGTTCCAGGCCGTCCTCCGGACGTGGAACGCGGCCGCTCCCGCGCCCTTCGACGCGACTGCCTTCGCCGACGCCGTCGAGCGCGCGGGCGGTCCGGCGGCTCGCGCGGCGGCGATCGCCTACACCGAGACGCCGACGACGCCGCGTCCCTGGAGTGCGAGCACCCACGCCGCGACGTTCGACGTCTCGCCGGCTGACTGCGAGGCCGCCGGGAGCCCACTCGACGCCGACCAGTCGGGCTGGACGACCGCCGACCGGGTCGGCGACGTCGCGATCGATCGCGCCGCGCCTCGGCATCGCTGAGCGACGAGCGGCTGGCGGCGACGCCCGCGGTGGGCGCGAGCGTCAGCTTACAGTTCCTCGGCGATCGCCGGCGCGGCCGAGACCGTGCTGACGAGTCGTTCGATCGTGTCGGTCGCGTGGATCGCTTCGACGCCGGCGCGGGCGAGTTTCGAGCGGGCGTCCCGCGCGAGCAGCGGGTGGACGCAGCCGACGAACACGCGGCCCACGTCCCGGTCCTGGAGCACCTCGATCGACTGGCTCATCGTCGACCCCGTCGCGACGATGTCGTCGACGACCACGACGTCCCGGCCCGCGATCTCGGCGTTGCCCGGCTCGATCGTGACCTCCGTGCCCGAGGTCCGGGTCTTCTCGAAGTGGTCCACCTCGCCGCTGCCGAAGGCGTCCCTGACGGTCTCGGCGACGTCGATGGCCCCCGCGTCCGGCGAGAGGAAGAGCGGCTCATCGAGCGCGGGGTCGGGGTCGCTCCGGAGCGGCTCCGCGAGCAGCGCTTCCGCGTCGATCTGGGTCGCCGGCGGGTCGAAAAAGTCGCAGACTGCGGGCTCGTGGGGCGTTACGGTAAGGACCCGGTCCGTGCCTGGCGAGAGCGCCCGGGCGATCGCTCGCGCGGTGACGGGTTCGCCTGTCTCGAAGGCCCGATCCTGGCGCCCGTAGCCCATGTACGGCAGGACCGTGACGACCTCGTCGATGCCGGCCTCCCGCGCCGCGTCCTGGAGCTGGAGCACCTCGAGGTGGGCGTCCGCGGTCGTCGTCGAGGCGACGATCACCGCCCGGTCGACGTCCGCGAGCGTTCGCTCCCCGGGCGCGTCGATGGCGAACTTCGACTCGCCGTCCGGGAAGGCTGTCTGCTCGACGACGGCGAGGGGTTCGTCCAGTTCCGTGGCCAGGGTCGCGGCCAGCGACTGCGACGTGGACCCGCTGACGATCATGGTCCGTGGTGCGCTCGGCCCGTGAAAACGTGTTTCGGTCCCGCGAGGAGATCGTTCGGTCCTGGGTTCGGGTTATTGTAGACGGGCCGCTTTCCAAACCGCTGCAGACGCCTTGGAAGCCCCCGACCGCTCGTCGATCCTAACTCGTTGCGCGCTTCGCTCGTTCGCGGTGCTCACTCGCTGCAGTGCTTGCTTCGTTACGATCGACGAGCGGTCGGCCCCTTCCAGTCCCACCCGGTGGATCTTCGGGAGGTTCGCGAAACCCCGGTTGGCCCCACCGGCGCGCGCTCGCGTCGGCTGCGAGCCCCTTGCGGGCGAGCAGCCAGTCGCGCGACACCGTGCGAGGGCCGAGCAACGCAGCCCGGAGGGCGAGTAGCGCAGAAGGCTGGGGAGGTATGAGGCTGTTTGGGTGGGCTTCGAAAGGGGCCGAGCGCTCGACGGTGCGAGGCGAAGTAAGCACCGCAAGGAGCACTGCGAACTGAGGAGCGCAGCGAGCCGCAGCCCTCGAGCGCTCGGGGGCTTTCGGGGGTCTGCGTTGAATGCCTCGTTCGTCTCCCACCGACCGAGTCCCTTAGCGGCGACACGCTTTTAGAATGCCACACGATACCACTGTCCATGACGCTCGCAGAGCGCATCGACGAGTTTCTGGACACCCTGAAGCTGTGGGCGAGAGGGCTCTACCACGGCATGCTCACCCATCCGGCCTACGAGACGCTGGAAAAGGAGGCCGAGGACCTGGAGGACGCGTTCATGCTGGCGTGTTTCCCGGACGCCTTCGGGATCCCGAGCCCGGTGTCGTACTACACGGCCGAGTTCCTGCCCTACCTCGCCGACGAGTTCGAGGCCTGGCAACGCCGGATGTGGGACCGGGACTCGCTGATCGAGCGCAAGGGCCAGCAGTACCACTTCTGATGGCGGGATCGTACTCGCGACCGGCGACGACGGAGGGCCGGTACTGATGGCTCGCTTTCGCTTCTTCGGCGGCAAGGGCGGCGTCGGCAAGACGACCGTCTCCTCCGCCTACGGACTGAAGTGTGCGAACGCGGGCCTCGAGACGCTGGTCGTCTCGACGGACCCGGCCCACAGCACTTCCGACGTGTTCGACCAGCAGTTCACCGACGAACCGGAGCCGGTCGAGGCCTACGACGACCTCCACGCGATGGAGATCGATCCCGAAGAGGAGGTCCAGAACCACCTCCAGGGCCTCCGCCGACAGCTCGGCGAGCAGCTCAGCCCGGCGATGGTCAACGAGGTCTCCTTACAACTGGAGATGGCCCACCAGACGCCGGGCGCCTACGAGGCCGCGCTGTTCGACCGGTTCATCGAGGTGATGCAGCAGTCCGATCCCTACGACCGGGTCGTCTTCGACACGTCGCCGACTGGCGGCACGCTCCGGCTCCTCGCGCTGCCGGAGTACCTCGAACAGTGGATCGACCGCCTGCTTCACAAGCGCGAGAAGTCCATCGACTACTACGAGAAAGCCGCCGTCGGGAAGCAGCAGGCTCGCCGGATGAAGGAGGGCGATCCGATCCTCCAGCGCCTCCACGAACGCAAGGAGCGGTTCGCGTACGCTGGTGAGACGCTGCGCGAGCAGGCGACGTTCACGTTCGTCCTGAACCCCGACGAGCTGTCGATGCGGGAGACCACTCGTGCGATCGGTGGGCTTGAGGACACCGAACTCACCGTCGACGGCCTGGTCGTCAACAAGCTCACCCCCGAACCCGATCCCGACGAGCAGGGCCGCGGCGGCACCTTCCTCCGGGATCGGGTCGAGACCGAGCGCGAACGCCTCGCGGACATCCGGAGCGACTTCACCGTCCCGGTGGTCGCAGAGATAGAGACCCGCGTGCGGGAGGTCAAGGGCTCGCTGCTCGCCGACGTCGCCGAGGAGATCGATATCGATCCGACGGCGGAGATCGCCGCCGGGGATTGACAGATTCCCGCCGGTCCGCCACGATATCGGTCTGCCGCACCCGGTTCGTTCTCTGCCGATCGATGGTTAGACGACTGTCACGACACCGCCGCGCGTGCCACGGTGGCCCGTCACACGCCATCGCGCGCCACTCCGATCGACACCCCGAAGCCGTCTCGTCTTTCGACTGAATAGCTATCAATTTAAATGGATTATATTTATGAGCATGATCCTCATGATCGTACCTGTGGTATGCCATGGCAGGGGTAATTTGGATCGTGGCGCTGGTACTCGCGTCATTTACCGTCGCGTACTTCACGTACGGACGGTATCTGTCCCAGTTCGTCGAACTGGACGACAGCCGCGAGACGCCAGCCCACAAGTACGAAGACGGTCAGGAGTACGTACCGGCAAAGAAACCCGTGTTGCTCGGGCACCACTACTCGAGCATCGCGGGCGGCGCACCCATCGTCGGCCCGATCACGGCCGCGATGATCTGGGGGTGGGTTCCGGCATTCCTGTGGGTCGCGATCGGTAACCCACTGCTGGGATCCGTCCACGACTTCACGTCGCTGTCGAGCAGCCTTCGGCACGAGGGGAAGTCGATCGGCTACATCATCGGCGAGTACGTGGGTGAACGGGGGAAGGACATGCTGTTGTGGTTCGCCTTCCTCCTGATCATCCTCGTCGTCGCCGTGTTCGCACTGGTGATCGGCGTCGCGTTCAACGCCTATCCGTCGGCAGCGATGGCCAGCCTGATCTACGTCACGCTGGCGTTGCTGTTCGGGTTCTGGCTCTACCAGTTCGACCTTCCGTTCGCGGCGGGCACCGTGTTGTTCGTCGCGGGCGTGTTCGGGTCGGTCTGGGTCGGGGTCAACTACCCGCTGGCGCTCTTTGGCACGCAGGGCGCGTTCGCGACGGACGAGAGCGTGATCATCCTTCTGGGAGATTCGGCACCGAGCTTCCTCCCGAAGGTCCTGGGCAGCGCCAACATCGGCGCGTGGCTGCTCGTGATCCTCGTCTACGGCGGGGTCGCGAGCGTCCTCCCGGTGTGGATGCTGCTCCAGCCGCGTGACTACCTGTCCTCGTTCCTGCTGTACACCGGGGTCGGGGGCGCGCTGCTGGCGGTGATCGTCGGCACGCTCATCACGGGCGTCGACGCCACCAACCCCAACACGGGCGCGGAGATCACGCTCAACATCCAGCTCGACATGTGGTACGGCTTCATGGGCGACGGCGGGCCGTTCGCCGACACGCTACCGCTCATGCCGCTGTTCCCACTGCTGTTCGTCACCATCGCCTGCGGGACGATCAGCGGGTTCCACTCGCTGGTCTCCTCGGGGACCACGGCGAAACAGCTGGACCAGGAGACCGACGCCAAACTGATCGGCTACGGCGGGATGCTCGGCGAAGGGCTCCTCGCTGCAGTCTCGATCGCCACGGTCGCGATCATCGCGATCCCGGCAGCGTCCGGCGGTATCGGGCTCGCGCTCCCGAACTTCGCGACCGGCGGTGGTGCGATCCTCACTGCGCTCGGCGTTCCGATGGAGTACGCGGCGCCGTTCATGGCGCTCGTGCTCGCGAGCTTCCTCCTGACGAGCATGGACACGGCCTGCCGCCTGGGCCGGTACATGATGGAGGAGATCGTCGGCACGCCAGAGACGACCGCAGAGGAGTTCGCGGCGAACCGCTACGCCAACACGAGCGTTATCGTCGTCGCCGCCTTCCTGCTGGTTTACACCGGCAACTGGGAGGACCTCTGGACGCTCTTCGGCGGCGCCAACCAGCTGCTGGCCGCGATGGCACTGCTGACGGCCACGGTCTGGATCGCCAACTGGGACGAGACGAAGCAGCTCGTCTCGACCGGCGTCCCGATGGCGCTGATGGCGGTGGTCACGATCTGTGGGCTGCTCTGGACGACGCTGTACACGGTGCTCGGTGGACGGTTGCTCGGCGAGACCGCCGACGCCGAAACCGAGTTGCTCGCGCAGCTATCGGCAATCGCACAGCTGGTCATCGGGTTGACGCTCGTCGGCCTCGCGGTCGGCCTCATCTGGATGGGCTACAACAACATCCAGGACGTCCGGGGCTTCGGTGCGGGCGAGCAGGTCGCAGCCGACGGTGGAGAACCCGATCAACCGAGTGACGACTGAGGGTCGTCACTACTGACGCGGGCGGTTTTTTTTTCGAGCGCTTCGGCCACGAGCCGGTAGCTCGGAACGGCGAGTACTGCGAAAAGGGGTCCTGCCATTCCCGCGAACCGGATCGCTAGATCTGCAACCGCCGCGAGATCAGACCGAGCAGCCCCGGCTCCTCGCGCTCGATGGGCTCCCAGAGCGCCAGCGCCTCGGCGACGTCGGCGTCTTCACTGACGACCAGGCGTTCCTGCTCGGGTGCGACCACGGCCACGTGGACGTCGTAGTGGCCGTTGTAGCCGTACTTGAGCAACGTGCGCTCGTCGACGGCCGCCACGCGCTCGTCGACGTCGTCCGGGACCTCGGGGGCGACCAGGACGAACGTGAAGTCCGTGCTGTAGTGCTCTTCGTCAGCCTCGACCCACTCGTCGGCGAGGTCGTGGCCGAGCGCGACCAGCCGGTCGATCTCCGCGACCGTCGCGTGCTCGACGCGTCGGAGGAACAGGTGCTCGTGAGACTCGTGGTGGGCGAAGGAGATGGAGGGATGGATGATGTGCTTCTGGCTGTGGATCTCCATCGCGCCGTACAGGTCGAAGGATTCGCCCTCCACGGTGCGGTCCTGCTCGAGGTCGTAGTTGTGGACGAGTCGTCCCGCGACCTCGTCGACGTACTCGTCGTCCCAGTCGGGCACGTCGGCGAGGGGATCCTCGTCGGTCGGCGCGTCGGTACCAGTCTCGGCGTCGCTGTGATCTCCTGCTTCGCTCATGGCTCGTATGGCTGTGCGTCGTCGACGTTCGGCGCGCCGATCGCCAGCACCTGGACCGGCTCCGTGGCGTTCGGGGCGTTGAACGCGCGCTGTGGACTGTTCGGCTCGACGGCGAGCACCTCGCCCGCCTCGACGGTCAGCGTCTCCTCGGGGGTCTCGACCGTCAACGTCCCGGACTGGACGACGAACAGCTCCTCCTGCTCCTCGTGGAAGTGGTAGGCCAGCGGAATCGTCTCCCCGGGACCAGCCTCGTAGACGTGCGCGCCGAGGTTGCGGAGTCCGACCTCGCCGCTGATCGATCGCCTGCTCGCCTCCCGCGCCTCGTCGCCAGCGACGGGGAGGTCCTCCGGATCGACCACTGCGTATCCCATGTGTGTGAGACTGTCACCCGGTGCGTACATAGCTTTCGCCGCTCGGGGCGTCTCCTGGACCGTCGATCGATCCCGTGCGTACCAGTTGCTGGGCGTCCGTATTCGGTAGGAGGCCACAGTGCTGTCTTTCCGCCCCGGTTGCTCCCGACACTTGTGGTCGCGTGGTGGCCCGTTCGTCCATCCTACGCTCGTGCCGGTTGCTGTTCGCTCGCGGACTCCGATCGCGGTACGGCGACGGTATGCAGGTAGTGTTGGCGACCCCGCTCGTGCAGCTCCGACCCGGCCTCCGCCGGCCGGCCGGCGGCGGCGGGCGAGACCTGTCGGCGACACAGTGCCTCCAGCTACCAGCCGATAAAACTGTTCCGTTATCTGAGATTACTCGCGAGTTCGGTCGCGTTTCTCCAGTCGGCCGCTCGGGCGTTCCGACGTCTCGCCGTCGCGCTGTCTCTCGTTTTTCAGTGCTCTACCGAGCCGTGATCACCCCGCCAGCCCCAGCAGTTGGGGGCCGAGAACTGAACATCAGATAAGTAAACATTATTCGATCTGGCGTCTGCAGCCGCGAGAATTATCAGATGATAACAAAGACGTGCCATCACGAAGGATGCGAGCGTGGCATCAACGATACCATACACACGGCTGATCGTCGTACTGCTCTCGGTTGCACTGGTCGGCAGCGTCGTCGCCCTCGGCGGCGTCGCGGCCGTCGACCAGCACACCGACGACAACGGCACCGACGGCGACATGGCCGACGGCGAGGCTGACGAGAACGCCACCGACGGCGATATGGCCGACGACGAGGCTGACGAGAACGCCACCGACGACGAGGCAGCGGCTGCTGCCGATCCACAGCAGACGACCTACCTCAGAGTCGTACACGCGTCGCCCGACGCGCCGGCGGTGGACGTGCTGATCGAGAACGACACGGTCCTCTCGAACGTCTCGTTCGGCGACGTCAGTGACTACCTCCCCGGCCCGGCCGGCACGTACAACGTGACGATCGCGGCCGCCGAGGACCCCGACACCGTCGTGTTCGACGACGAGGTGACTCTCGAGGCACGCACGGTGACGACGATCGCTGCCAGCGGTGAGATCAGCGAGAACGGGACGGCACCCTTCGCACCGGTCGCGTTCAACGACAACGCGTGGACGCCTGAAGACGACATGAGCGCCCTCCGCGTCGTGCACCTCTCGCCCGACGCACCTGCCGTCGACATCACGGCCGGTAACGGGAGCGTCGTGATCGCCGACGACGTCGAGTTCGGCAACGCCTCGGACTACGTGACCGTGCCCGCCGGTGACTACACGGCCGAGATCCGTCCCGCGACGGAGGGCAACAACGGGACGGTCGTCACGACCGTCGACGTTTCCCTCGAGGGCGAAACTGCCTACTCGGCCTGGGCACTCGGGTACCTGAACCCCGACGAGGCGCCCGCCGACACGCCGTTCCAGGTCGTCGCGACGGAGGACGCCACGATGAGCGTGGAACTCCCGGGCGACGGCGAGATGGACGAAGATGACGAGATGGAGGACGAGAACGAGACGGACGCCGACGCTGACGACGAGATGGAAGACGACGAATCCGACGCCGCGGACGACGCCGATGCTGACGACGATGGGGAGAACGAGACGGCTACCGACGACGGTGCCGGGGCAGCGGACGACGCAGCGAACGACGACGAGTGCGAGGACGACTCGTAAGCGCCCCGACGCTGCGGTAGCGGTTCGTTGCGGCAGCGAGATTTTTTCGCGAGTCCCGGAGGAACGTGATCTGACGGTGTCCGGAGCGCCGCCAGCGATGGCGCTCACCGGAGCGATTCGACGACGACCGCGGCGCCACACGGACACGCCGTTGCGCCCCGCCCCGTTTCCCACCCGGTCTGCCCCGCCGGACAACCTTTATCCGGCCGCTCCCCGTACCATGTCACCGAGAACCACCCATGGGAGGGAAACAGACCGAGGCCTGCGGTCGCTGTAGCGTCACCGCGGTCCTCGACGCCAAGGAGGCCGTCGACGACGAGGACGCCGAGTCGGGCGGCCAGAACCCATTCGACGGCGAGCGCATCGAACTCGGCGAGCGCGAGCTGACCTCGGTCGTCCGTCACGAGGTAGCGGCCGGGAAACTCAAGTCGAAACTCGACGCGTTCGCCACGCGAGTTATTTACGGCCGCTGACCGCGAGGAGCGAGCCAGAACGCCTTTGCCGTCCCCCCACCGACCGAGAGTCTCACCAGATGGAAGAGCGCGTCTCCGGCTTCCGCGTGACCGGCGACTGGCCAGCGATCGTCGAGCACGGCGAGCGCGTCACCCGAGCACTCCGCGACCTCGACGTCAACGGCGACAGCCCCTACGCCGCCGATTTCGAGGAGTGGGAGGAGTGGCGCCCGAAGGCCCACGAGCGCATCGAAGAGGACGTTCCAGAGAAGACCGCCGAACAGGCGAGCGTCGGCGAGGGTGAGGGCGAGAAGGCCGGCTCGACGCCCGGTGAGGACGTCAAGACCGCCGGCGACAAGCTCTCGGAGTCCTACGAGAAACTGGAGGACGACGGCGACGCCGCGGGCGCCCGCGAGGCCTGGGGCGAGTCTATCGACTACGTCGCCCGTGCGGCCGACTCCGCGGGCCGCAAGGCGCTTCGCGTCGTCGAGGACACCGTCTACCAGCGCGTCATGACACAGCTCGCGCCGTACTACTTCGACAACGCGCTGATCTCCGCCAACCTCCAGCAGTCCGGGCGCGACGACGACACCTTCGTGTTCGAGGTCAACGTCAACGACGACGAACTCAAATCCGAGGTCGGTGATCGGCTCCGGGACTACGAGGACGAGGTCGATCGCTGGCACGTCGATACCGAGAAAGAGACCGCGCACGTCGAGGCCGCCGAGGGCGTCGAGACCCCGACCGAGAACGAGAACGGCCGCTCGAAACACACCACGAACTGAGTCGCGTCTCCACGACCCGTCGCCGGGCCAGTCCATCCTCCCTCAGCGGCGCCAGTCCCGCCAGGCGGCGTCCACGTCGGTCGGGGTCGTTCGTTCCCAGGCGTACGCGAATCCTCCGTAGAGGAGCGCCGCGGCGCCCCACGCGACCGCGGCGACCAGGCGACCGCTCCCGCCGCCGAGGAGCCAGCCGCCACCGGTCAGGAGCACGAGGCTCAGCGCGAACAGGTGCGCACCCATCCCACCGTACACGGCGAGCACGTCGCCGCTGGCGCGGCTGCCCGCGATCCGAAGGCCGATCGCCCCAATGGCGAGCCCGGTCGGCGGCCACAGGAGACCGAGCAACGGGGCGATCCTCCAGCCGCCGATCTGAAGCGTTCCCAGGGTCGCGAGCACGAGGCCGAGGACGCAGATACCTCCGCCACCGAGACCGAGAATCCTCCCCACCGAGTACCGGGGCATACGTCCGCCGAACCGATCCAGCGGCAACAGCGTTCCGCTCCGGTCACGACGCGGAATGGGCTCGTCGCCCCGTCACTCCACAGGGTCACCCGGATCCCCATCCCGGCAGGCACTAGTAGCACCCCGGCGAACCCAGCGACGAATGGTCGGCATCGCGACGGTCGCGACGGTGCTCGTCGCGGGACTGGCCAGCCTGTTCATGGCGTGGGCAATCGGCGCGGGGTCCTCGGGTTCGACGCCCTTCGCGCCCGCCGTCGGCGCGAACGCCATCTCGGTCATGCGCGCCGGCTTCGTCGTCGGCCTGCTGGGCTTGGGCGGCGCGGTGATCCAGGGCGCCAACGTCTCGGAGGCCGTCGGCCGGGAACTGATCGTCGGCGATCCGCTCTCCGCGCAGGCCGCCGCGCTCGCGCTGACGATCGCCGCTGCGCTCGTCGCGGTGGGGATCTTCGCCGGCTACCCGATCGCGACGGCGTTCACCGTCACCGGTGCCGTCGTCGGCGTGGGGCTGGCGATGGGCGGCGATCCCGCGTGGCCGAAGTACGTCGAGATCGCCACGCTGTGGGTGCTCGTGCCGTTCGTCGGCGGCGGCATCGCGTACGTCACCGCCCGGTTCCTGCGAAGCGAGGCCACGTCGGAACGGCTCACACTGCCGGTGCTCGCAGCCGTCGTCGGCGCACTGATCGCCAACGTCGACGTCGCGTTGCTGGGCGAAAACGGCGCCTCGATCGCGGCATCGGCGGGCGTCGCGCTCGCCGACGCTGCCGCCGTCCCCTCGATTGCGGGCCACCTCCTCGCGACTGCCGCCTTCGCGCTGGCGTTCGCCGGCACGCTCTACCGAGAGCTCGTGATCGATCCGGCACAGGGCCAGCGCCGGTTTCTCCTCGCGCTCGGCGGTCTCGTGGCCTTCTCCGCGGGCGGGAGTCAGGTCGGACTCGCGATCGGCCCGCTGTTGCCGCTGCTCGATCCCTACGACGTCAACCTCTTCGCCGTGCTGGCGGGCGGCGGCCTCGGGCTCCTCGTCGGCTCCTGGACCGGCGCCCCGCGGATGATCAAGGCGATCGCCCAGGACTACTCCTCGCTCGGTCCGCGGCGCTCGATCGCGGCGCTCATCCCTTCCTTCGCGATCGCGCAGGCGGCCGTCCTCTTCGGGATTCCCGTCTCCTTCAACGAGATCATCGTTTCCTCGATCGTCGGCGCGGGGTACGCGAGCGGCGAGGGCGTCTCCGCCGAGAAGGTCGGCTACACCGTCCTCGCGTGGGTCGCGTCGCTCGCGATCGCGCTGGGCTCCGGGTTCGGCATCTACGCGGCGCTGGCGGCGCTGTTCGGTGCGTGAGTGCACGGAGAAGTCGCGATCCACCGCGGTTGGGGCCCGAGGCGATCGCTTCGCAGGTGGTCAGTGCTCGGCAGTCCCGGCGGTTCGTTCGTGCGAACGCGATGCTCGGCCGCTCAGTTACCGGCCACTCAGTTCTCGGCCGCTTCCTCGGACGCCTCGTCGTCGCTCGCCTCCAGCTCCTCGTGTTTGTGGAGGCGGGCCTCGAGGATGCGGGTGTTCTCGACGCGCTCGACGCGGATGTCGATGTTCTCGTAGCTGATCTCCTCGCCGGCCTCGACGAGTCGGCCCGCCCGGTTGAAGATGAAACCGGCGATCGTCTCGAACTCCTCCCCTTCGGGAATCTCCACGTCGAACGCCTCGTTGACGTCCTCGATGTTGACCTCGCCGCGCACGACGACGGTGTCGTCGTCGACGCGCTCGATCGGTTCGTCCTCCTCGCCCTCCAGGATCTCCCCGACGATCTCCTCGACCATGTCCTCCATCGTGATCAGCCCCTCCGTGGTGCCGAACTCGTCGATCACGACGACCATGTGGACGCGCTCGTCGCGCATCTCGGAGAGCAGTTCGTCGGCGTTCTTGGACTCGGGGACGTGCAGCGTCGGGTTGATGAGGTCGCGGACGTCGACGTCGTTCTCGCCGTACTGCGTGTCCCGGACGAGGTCCCGGATGTGCACGACGCCGATCACGTTGTCGAGGCTGCCCTCGTAGACGGGGACCCGGGCGTGGCCGCTCTGGACGCAGGTGGTGAGCGCCTCGTCGACGCTGGCGTCGACCGAGACGGCGGTCATATCGAGGCGCGGCGTCATGACCTCCTTCGCGATGGTGTTGTTGAACCGGAAGATCCGCTGGAGCATCTCGTGTTCGTCCTCCTCGAGGACGCCGGCGCGCTCGCCGGTCTCGATCATGTCCTTGATCTCCGAGCGGGTGACGTACGTGCTCTCGATGGCGGAGCGACCCCCGGTCACCCTGTTGAGGATCCGTGTGAGGTAGTCGACGACGACGACCATCGGCAGCAGGAAGTACTCCGAGAGCTTCAGCGGGCGGGCGATCCGGAGCGCCCAGGACTCGGTGTTCTCGACGGCGTAGGACTTCGGCGCCGCCTCGCCGAACATGAGGACGAGCATCGTGATCCCGACGGTCGCGATCACGACGGACTGCCCCTGCGTGACGTAGTAGGCGAGCAGCCCCGTCGCGATCGAGGACATCGCGATGTTGACGATGTTGTTCCCGACGAGGATGGTGATGAGCAGGCGGTGGGGATCGTCCTTCAGCGCCTTCAGCGTCGCCGCGCCGGCGACGCCCTCCTCGACGAGGTTGTCGATCTTGTGCGCCGGCAGCGAGAACATCGCGATCTCCGAGGACGAGAAGAAAGCGGAGAGTCCCAGCAAGACGACGATCGAGACCGCGCCTGCGATCGTGACGGTGGACGTAGAGAGGTCTGCCGACTGCAGGACCGACACGGACGTCGTCAGGGCGGACAGCCAGTGCATCGGAACGGGACTTGCTCGGGTACTGAGGTAAGTCTGTTGACCTGGGCCGCCGGAACGGGCAGTTCTGGCCGGTGATTCGTCCGTACCGTCGGGAACCTGTCGAGCCGCGCAGTTCGCCGAACCGGTTCAGCCCGACCGTCCAATTCGCCCGAGGTGGGTCTCCCGGAAGCTCCCGGCTTTGAGCCCGTAGCCGATCGAGCGGTCCATCGCGACGTGGAACGTCCAGATCAGCCCGCCGCTGACGGCCAGCCCCGAACCGCTCCAGAGCCCCACCCCCACGAGTCCGAGTGGCCAGACGTAGACGTGCGCGAGGTTGTAGGTGACCGCGCCGATGTCGTCGCCGAGCAAGTAGCCGACCGCGGCGACGTCGGGGGCGAACAGGAGGAGCACGAACAGCAGGAGTCCGCCGCCGAACTGCTGGTATGCGGCGATCGTCGCGACCGCGATCCCGACCGCCTCGAACCGCAGGTACAGCCTCGTGTCCATGTGCCCGGATCGCCTGCCCCCGAGATAAGCGTGTACGTCGGGCTCCCGGCTCCTGCCGCCCAACGGAACGCTTTCCTCCTCCCTGCCACGATCGACGTGCATGGACATCGCCGAGAAGCGCGTCTACGAGACCAGCGCCGGCCGGAGCAGACTCGCCGTCGCCACGGCCCAGGGACTCGCGGTGGTCGGCATCTCGGCGGACGTGATCGGCGAGTTCGGACTGGCGCTCCGCGACCCGGTGCGGGACGTCGCCGCACTCGGCGACGGCCGGGTACTCGCCGCGACGCCCGAGGACCTCCTCGTCGTCGCCCTCGGCGCCGACCGCGTCGCGGAGACGGTTGGAACCGTGCCGACGGACGCCGGCCCGACGGATGCGGTCACGATCACCGGGGACGCCGTCATCGCCGCCGGAGCCGACGGGGCGGTTCGGCGCGCACCGATGGCCTCGGTGCTCGACGCCGCCCCAGCGGCCGATTCGGGATCCGCGACGGCAGTCGCCTGGCGTGCGATCGGCGAGGCGGACGTCCGCGCCGCCGGGGGCCGACTCCTCGCTGCCGCGGACGGCGTCTACCGGGTCGACACGGACGCGATCGAACACGTCGGCCTCGACGACGTGCGCGACGTCGCTGCTCCTGGTGGCGTCGAGGCGGTCGGTCCCTTCGCCGCGACTGCAGATGGGCTCTTCCGCCTCGGTCCGGGGTGGGTCGAGGAGCGCGAGGGGCCGTTCGACGTCGTCGCTGCCGCCGGCGAATCGGCGTCCGCGGCCGGCGAACCCACGGCCGACGGCGAGCAGCGCGTCCACGCCGCCAGCGGCAAGGACCTCTTGGCCCGGACCGACGACGGCTGGACCTCGACCGACTGGCCCGCGCGAGCGCCGGTCGCCGGGATCGCCTACGGCACCGGGGACGACGCTGCTGGTGCCGAGGGGACGCCGCCCACCTTCGCCGTCGCAGCCGACGGCACGGTGCTCGCCGACGCTGGCGACGGCTGGCGGACCCGCTCGATCGGGCTCCCGGACGTGGCGGCCTGTGCGATCGTGCGCTGACCGGCGACTCATCGCCGATCGGCGCCGCTCGCGCCGTGGGCGTCGCGCCGTACCGACTCAGAGCCGCACCGGATCGAGCGGCCGGCGATCGTCGTCGACCTCGCCGCGGACTCGCGGGACGATCCACTGCGCCGCGCCGACGCTGAACACCGCGAGTGCGACGCCGGCGATGACGTCGGTGAACCAGTGAATCCCGAGCGCCATCGTCGCGAGCACGACGCTCGGCGCCAGGATCGAGGCGATCACCGTCCAGATCGGGTACTCCTCGCGGGTGAACCACGCGAAGATGAGCACCGTCACCGCCATCGAGGTGTGCAGCGACGGGAACGCGTTCGAGTTCGTGTTGATCGCGCTCGTGAGGTACATGATGTCGGGGAACTCCTCGAACAGCGGCGCCTCGACGCGGCCGACCTGGAGGTTTCGCGGCCCATACACGGCGAAGACGACGTACAGCAGGGCGCCGGTGAAGTAGTTCACCGCGTAGGCCACGAACAACATCGCGGGCTTGAGCAGGTCGTCGATCACCACGTAGGCGATCGGCGGGTACAGTAACAGGGCGCCGTAGCCGACGACGTACACCGCCGAGAAGTACAGGAACATCGGTTCGGGAATCGCGTCCTGCAGGAGTGCGACGAAGTTGCCCTCGAACCCCTGGATGTTGTCGGTGAAGGCGATCGCGAACGCCGAGGAGAACTCGTCGACGCGCGGTCGAACGAACGCGTTTAACAGCAGGACCAGCACGAGGACACCCGCGTAGGGCGACAACTCGATGGCGCGGCCCCGGAGGTCCCCCGCCATCGCAGTCTTCGCGTGCCGGTGCCACCCGGTCAGGACCGCGAAAACGACGACGACGGCGATGGTCGGCCCGAGGGTGTACCCGATGACCTCCCACGGAACGACCGGCATACCGTTCACGTCCGTCACCGCCGAGTAAAAGTGCGCCGATTCGCGAGCGGGACGCCACGGCCACAACGGGAGGAACGAAGTACCGGCCCCACGAACGGTTCGTCCATGGCAGGGCCACTCCGCGTCGAGGCGGGAGAGATCACCGCCGACGAGATCCTCGACGCACTTCGGGAGGGTCGTCGCGTCGTCGTCAGCACGGAGGTGCTCGGGGCCGACCACGAGGTCACTTTGCGCCACGACGGCTCACAGTACTACTGCGACACGCCGACGACGCTCCACACCCACGAGTCCGAGGATGAGATGCGCCAGTGCATCCACAACCAGGGGTACGCGAGCGCCGACTGACGGTCGTTGCTGCATTCCGCGGCGTGGATCGCTCGCTGCGATGACTCGTTTCGATCGCCCTCGGGGAACACGCTTAGGACCTCCCCCGCCCAAACCGCGACCGATGAGCGAGCCCGATCACGACATGCGTTCGCTGATGGAGGCCGCGGATCCGTCGTTCGACGCGGTGATGACCTGCGTGTTCGGGATCCAGCAACACGAGACGCGGACGTATCTCACCCTGCTCGACCACCCCGGTACGACCGCCGAGGAACTCGCGGACGTCCTCGACCGCGACCGCTCGAACGTCAACCGGTCGCTGACCGCGCTGCTCGACAAGGGGCTCGTGAAACGGGACCGCCGGCTGCTCGACCCCGGCGGCTACGTCTACCAGTACACCGCAGTGCCGCTGCCAGACGCCAAGGCGATGCTCCACGACGCGCTCGACGCCTGGACGGAGACCGTTCACGGCGTCATCGACGAGTTCGAGGCCGAATCGGAGTGAGAGTTGGCTTAATTTGCAATCCTCTATCGTCGATTGCACACCAACGACCGCCTTGGAAGCCCCCTCCCGCTCGCCGATTCTAACTCGCTGCGCGCTTCCCTCGCTCCGCTCGGTCCAGTGCTTGCTTCGTTTCAATCGGCGAGCGGTCGGCCCCTTCCAGTCCCGCCCGGATGGTTTTCCGAAGTGCGCTATACCACGTGGACCACGCCGGCGCGCGCTCGCGATGGTGAGCCGAGCAGCGCGAGGCGAACCTCGTCGGAGCTTGCTCCGACGGTGGCTGCGAGCCCCGAAGCGGGCGAGCAGCCAATCGCAGACATCGTGCGAGGGCCGAGCAGCGGAGCGAGGGAGCGTCAGCGACTGAGTGAGCAGCGCAGAAGGCTGGGGAGGTGTGAGGCGGGCGGGACTGAAAGGGGCCGACCGCTCGTGTTCGGTCACGACGGTAGCACGGCCGAGCGATAGCGAGGCCGCGCGCAGCGAGTGAGCGGGCACGAGCGGCCGGGGGCTTTCGAGGATGCTGTGCCCGCGGTAGCGGTTCACGACACGACAACCGTTCCTACATCGACACCATCCCAAAGCCGCGAACCGCCTCGCTTTTGCCCGCGGCCCGCAATTCCCTGCCAATGAGCCTGTCTCTCACGGAGCCCGCGTCCGCGACGCCCGACGTCGCCGACGACGGCGTCTGGCTGGCCTGCATCGAGTGCGGCGAGACCCTCGCGCCGTTCGACGACGTGGTGTACACCTGCCCCGACTGCGACGGCCTGCTGGAAGCGCGCTACGCCGAGCCGCCGACCTTCGACGACTTCTCGGGCAGCGGCGTCTGGCGCTACGAGGACGCCCTGCCGGTCCCCAAGCACGTCTCCATCGAGGAGGGGAACACGCCGCTGTACACCGTCCCGCGCCTGGAGGAGTCGGTCGGCGTCGACTCGCTCCAGATCAAGCACGAGGGGATGAACGGCACCGGATCGTTCAAGGACCGGGGGATGACCGTCGGCGTCGGCGCCGCGAAGGAGCTCGGCGTGGGCCGCCTCGCCTGCGCGTCGACGGGGAACACCTCCGCCGCGCTGGCAGCCTACGGCGCCCGCGGCGGGATGGAGACGCTCGTCCTCCTCCCGGCGGGGAAGGTCGCCGCCGGGAAGGTCGCGCAGGCGAGCCTCCACGGCGCCCGGATTCTCGAGGTCGACGGCAACTTCGACGTCTGTCTCGACATCGTCCAGGACCTCGCCGAGCGCGGGGAGGCCTACCTCCTCAACTCGCTCAACCCGTTCCGCCTGGAGGGCCAGAAGACGATCGGCCTCGAGATCCTCGAAACCCACCACGAGCGTCTCGGCGAGTACCCCGACCGGATCGTCCTCCCCGTCGGCAACGCCGGCAACACCGCGGCGCTGTACAAGTGTTTCCGCGAACTCGTCCAGGCCGGCGAGCTCGACCCCGAGCAAGTGCCGAAGCTCACCGGCGTCCAGGCCAGCGGCGCTGCGCCGATGGTCGAAGCCATCGAGAACGGCTGGGACCACGTCGAGCGCTGGGACGAGGTCGAGACGATCGCCACCGCGATCCGGATCGGCAACCCCGTCAACGCGCCGAAGGCGCTGCCGGGGATCCGCGAGACCGGCGGCACCGCGGTCGCCGTCGACGACGAGGCGATCACCGCCGCGCAGCGCGACCTCGCCGAGGAGGGCGTCGGCGTCGAGCCCGCCTCTGCGGCGTCGCTGGCCGGCCTCCGGGAACTTCGCGACCGTGGCGTCGTGGGCGACGACGAGCAGGTCGTTTGCCTCACGACCGGCCACCTGCTGAAGGACCCCGACGCGGCCGCGGCGGCCGGCGCGGATCCGGAGCCTGTACCCGGGAACACGGAAGGCGTCCTGGAGCACCTGGGCGAGTAGCCGCGAGCGACGAGTCGGACTCGCTGGCGCTCGCATAGATCGCCGAACGACCCCCACTTTTCGCCGCCGAATCGCCCGCGGGCAGCGCCGTGTGACGATCGTCTGACAAACCCTTTTGACGGATCGCCCCCTGGACGTGTGTCGCCATGTCCGCACCTCCCGAGGACGGCACGACCGCAAGCGGGAGCGGCGATCCCCCCGCTGCCGCACAGGCTGCCGAGGAAATCAACGGGTCGGGCGAGGTCAGCCGCCTCCGCTCGCGTGTCAGCCAGCTAGAAACAGAACTCGAACGCAAGGACGCCGAGATCGAGGCGGTTCGCCGCCAGTACGAGGCGATCCTGGATCGGGAGTCCTACGACGTCCCTGCCGAGCGTCAGAATGATCGGTCCGGGCTGTTCGGGCTGTTAGGATAGACGCGTTCGAACTGTCGCGCTGCCGTCGCTGCTTCCTTCCTCCTGCTCTCTGGGACCCGCGGCGGTCCGCTCGAAGCAACCTGCCGAAGTCGGTCCCGGCCGTCGAAATTCAGTCCCGGCCGTCGAGCGTGATCTCGCGCACGTCCGTGATCCGGTCGTCGGCGTGCAGTTCTTCGGCGACCTCGTCCGGCACCGGGTCGTCGAGGTTGTAGACCGTCAGCGCCTCGCCGCCGATCGTCTCGCGAGCGTTGAACATCCCGGCGATGTTGACGTCGTGCTGGCCGAGCGTCGTGCCGATCAGGCCGATGACGCCGGGTTCGTCGCGGTTCCGGGCAACGAGCATCGTGCCGTATGGAATAGCGTCGACGCGGTAACCGTCGATGCGGACGATCCGCGGGTCGTCGCCGGCGAAGAGCGTGCCGTCGACGCTGATCTCGTCGCCGTTGTTGGCGACGGTGACGCGGACGACGCTCTGGAAGTCCTCGGTCTGGTGGGACTTGGACTCGGTCACGTCGACGCCACGATCCTCCGCGACCTGCGGCGCATTGACGGCGTTGACCTGCCACTCCAGGGGCTCGAAGACGCCCTTGAGCGCCGAGGCCGTGACGAGGTCCACGTCCTCCTCGGCGATGTCGCCCTCGTAGCGGACTTCGACGGACTCGACGCGGCCGTCGAACAGCTGGGCGGCGATCTTGCCGGCGGTGTCCGCGAGGTCGATGTACGGCTCGATGCGCGGGAACGCGCTCTCGTCGACGGAGGGCGCGTTCAGGGCGTTGAGGACTGGCTCGCCCTCGAAGGCGGCGAGGACCTGGTCGGCGGTGAGTGTCGCGACGCCGGTCTGGGCCGCCGCGGTGCTCGCGCCGAGGTGGGGCGTCGTGACGATCTCGTCGACGTCGAGCAGCGGGGAGTCCTCGGCGAGCGGCTCGGACTCGTAGACGTCGAGTGCGGCGCCCGCCATGACGCCGTCGCCGACGGCCGCCGCGAGCGCGTCCTCGTCGAGGATGCCGCCGCGGGCGCAGTTGATCACGTAGCCGTCCTCGAGCTGTGCGAACTCCTCCTCGCCGAGCAGGCCCTCGGTGTCGGGCGTCAGCGGCGTGTGGACCGTCGCGACGTCGGTCTCGGCGAGCGCATCCTGGAGGTCCTCGTAGAGCTCCGCGCCGATCTGCTCGGCGCGCTCCGCGGAGATGTAGGGGTCGAACGCGACGACGTCCATCCCGAGCGAGTCGAGCTTCTTCGCGACCTGCTGGCCGACGCGGCCGAGGCCGACGACGCCGAGCGTCTTGCCGTTGAGCTCGGTGCCGAGGTACTCGCTCTTCGCCCACTCACCGTCCTGGAGGCGGCTGTGGGCCTGCGGGATCGACCGCGCGGCGGCGAAGATCATGCCGACCGTGTGCTCTGCGGTCGCGCGGACGTTCGGATCCGGCGCGTTCGCGACGATGACGCCGTGGTCCGTCGCCGCGTCGATGTCGATGTTGTCGACGCCGATGCCCGCGCGGCCGACGATGATCAGTTCCTCGGCGGCGTCGAACACCGCCTCGTCGACGTCGGTGCCCGAGCGGACGATCAGCGCGTTGGCGTCCGCGATTGCCTCGAGGAGGGCGTCGCCCTCCACGTCGTAGGCCGTCTCGACCTCGTGGCCCGCCTCGCGGAGCTTTGCGATACCCTCGTCCGCGATCGGGTCCGTGACGAGTACCTTCATACCTCCCGGATGCCGTGGGGGACCGTTAACGGTTGCTATGTGGGCGTCGCGGGCCGTGCTGCTGCGAGCCCGGAACCGCGCTCCCGGACACCGACAGTTACCTCGCTGGCCCCACCAGTGCCTGCATGGTCGACGCGACGATCCGGGGCATCCACCGCGGGACGATCCATAGCGACGTGAACTTCCACCTCGAGGCCGAGACGGTCGCGACCGTCGAGGAGCCGTCTCCCGGCGCCGAGCGCATCGCGACGCCGGTCTACAACCTCGTGATCGAGCACCCGGAGGCCACGATCCTCTGGGACACCGGCTCCCATCCCGAGGCTGGCGACGGCCACTGGCCCGAGGCGACCTACCAGGCGTTCGAGCACCGTGACGCCGCGGAACACGAACTCGCCGAGGACCTCGCCGACGCCGGCTACGCCCTCGAGGACGTCGACGCCGTGGTCTGTTCGCACCTCCACGTCGACCACGCCGGCGGCCTCCACACCTTCGCCGGCACGGACACCCCCATCTACGTCCACGAGCAGGAGCTCCAGTTCGCGTACTACAGCGCCTGCACGCCCGGCGGCGACGGTGGCGGCTACGTTCGCGCGGACTTCGACCACGATCTGCACTGGCGGATCGTCCACCGCGACCGGACGAGTTTCTTCGAGGACGTCGAGTTCGTCCGGCTGCCCGGCCACTCGCCGGGCCTCCTGGGCATGCTCGTCCACCTCGACGACCACGGGTCGCTCCTCTTCGGGAGCGACGTCGCCGAACTCGAAGCGAACTACGAGCAGGAGCGGCCGCTCGGCGCCGGGCTCCTCCGCGATCGGCAGGCCTGGCAGGAGAGCATCGGGCTTCTGCAGGACATCGAACGCCGCCACGACGCCGACGTGATCTACGGCCACGATCCCGACCAGCACGAGCGGGTGCTGGACGGCTGGCACTGACAGTCGAATAGCGGGCGCCGTCAGCAGACCGCGTCAAGCGCTACTCGATCGACAGATCGCCACCGGCCGCCGCCTCGCCTTCCTCGGCCTCGTCCCACTCCAGTTCGAACTCGATCGAGCGCTCGGTCATCGCGCCCTCCGGTCCCTCGTGCTCGACCTGGACCTCGAACGTCGGCTCGGCCGGGACCTCCAGCGTCACCGATTCGTCGCCCTCCGTGAGCGTGATCGACGCGCCCCGATCGAGCGACTCGGCGACGGCGCGCAGGTACTCGGCGATCTCCTCGCGGGCCATCCGTCCTGACGAGACGAAGACTTTCTCTTCCATACCGTTCCGTAGGGCGGCCGACGAGATAAAGCCGCGTTCCCGCGACCGGTCCGGCGCAGTGTTCCGGAGCTTCGGAGGGCGAGGAGAAGCGGCTGCATTCGAGCGAGGGCCACCGTGCGGCCCTCAGGGAGCGAGCAACGTCGAGACCCGCGCGTTCTCCTTGAGCCGCAGCCCCGCGCCGCCGACGGCGAGGGGAATCCGCTCCACGGACTCGACGTGGAGCGTCGGGTGGCTCGCACCCCGCTCCAGGATCGCGTCGCGGGGCTGGAGCACGAGTCGATCGTCGGCAACGACGGTCTCGTTGAACTCGAGCAGGTACTGGCCCGCGTCGAGGTGCCACCACTGGTAGTCGTCCGCCTCGTTGCGCCAGACGCGGTCGTGCGGCTGGAGGTCGGCGGGTTCGAGTTCGCCGCCGCCGAAGTCCACCCGTCCCGGTTCGGCGATCTCGTAGATCTCCGTCGCGGTGAGGTCGATCGCTGCCTCGCCCCGGTGGACCTGCGTCTCCTCGTGGACGATGTCCTCGACGTGGTCGGTGATGGACATGCCCGGACCGACGGCTGCCGGCGGCAAAAGCGGTGGGTCGAGGCCCGTCCGCCCGCGGTCGGATCGACGGCGTGCCGGATTGTTTTTGCCACCTCGGTGCGAACACAGCCTATGACGTCGCTTGCTTTCGACGAGCAGGGCGTTGACGTTGTCTACCAGGGCACCGAGTTCCGCCTCGAGAAGGAACTCATCGAGGAGGCCACACAGAAGAACTACTGGGAGGTCACGGACCACGAGGTCCTCAAACTCGTCGAGAAGGGCCCCGACCTCGGCGGCGAACCCCGTCGCGTCGGCGACATTCTGCAAGCTCACTGAACCGTCCGCCGGGACGGCGTCGGTATCTGCCGATTACTTTAGGCGCTGTGCCGTGGCGCTTCTGCCCACGCGTGTCTCGCGTCCGAACGCTGCTCCTGTTCGCGCTCGTGACCCTGATCTTCGGCACTGCGTTCCCGGCCGTCAAGGCTGGTCTCGCCTACTTCCCGCCACTGCTGTTCGCGTCGATCCGGAACTACGTCGCCGGTCTCCTGCTCCTCGCCTACGTCGGCGCGACCGCGACCTATCGCGTCCCCGTCTCTCGGGCGGACTGGACGGCCGTGATCGCGGGCGGCGCGTTCCTGATCGGCGGCGTCGGCTTCGGCTTCGTCGGCCAGCAGTACATCACGAGCGGCGTCGCCGCCGTCATCTTCAGCCTCTCGCCGATCGTGATCGCGGTGCTCGCCTGGGTGCTCCTGCCCGCAGAGCGACTGACGGGCCGCGACTACGTCGGCGTCGTCCTCGGCTTCCTCGGCGTGGCGATCGTCGTCCGCCCGGATCCGGCGGCGCTCCTGGATCCGGAACTGGTCGGGAAGCTCCTGGTGTTCACCGGAGTCGTCGTGATCGCCCTCGGCACGGTGCTCGTCAGGCGGAGCGAGCCAGCGCTCCCGGTCCCGGCGCTGACCGGCTGGGCGATGCTCCTCGGGGCGACGCTCCAGTTCTGCGCCGCCCTCGCCGTGGGCGAGTCGATCGCTGCGATCGACGTCACGCCCGCTGCCTTGCTCACGATCGGGTATCTGGGCCTGTTCGTCGGTGCGATCGGGTTCGTCTCGTACCTCACCCTGATGGGCACGGTCGGGGCGCTGAATGCGAACCTCACGACCTACCTCACGCCGGTCGTGGCGCTGGTCGTCGGCTGGGCGGCGCTGGGCGAGGACGTGGCGGTGCTGACGCTCCTGGGCTTCGGCGTCATCGCCGCGGGGTTCGCCGTCCTCCAGCGTCGCGAACTCTACGCCGAACTCGCGAGCTACCGCGGATTGTATCGGTGACTGGGCGCCGCCAGCGACGCCGCTTCGACGTGCCGTTCGCGAACGTGCCGATTCCTGCCCGACGGACAGCCCCGTCTCAGCCGCCGTCGCCGAACCGCTCGGCAGCGGTCTCGAAACTCGCCTCTTCGAACTCCTTCCCGCGCCGTTCCTCCCGCGCGGCGATCGCCTCGGGATCGGGCGAGACGTCGTCGTCGATCCGGGCCCAGGACTTGTGCACCTTCGTGTGGCACCATCGACAGAGCGCGACGGTGATCTCGTGGTCACCGCCGTTCGGATCGTCCTCGCCCTCGGGCGCTTCGCCGTCTCGCGGCTCTCCGCCGTCGCCGTCTTCTCGCGGGCTCTGCCCGCTCGAATGGTCCGCGGAACTGCGTTCCGCGATACTCGACTGTTCCGAGGCGCTTCGCGCCTCGTTTTCAGCGTACGAGAGGTGGTGCTCTTCGATGAGCGGCCGATCGTGCGAGTGGGCCATCCGACGCTCCTCGATGCCGCAGCGCCGGCACTCCTTCCCGTCGGTCGTCGAACGGAAGTTCGGACACTCCGCGGACTCCCACTCGCGATCCGCGTCGGGGTTGACGACCGGGCACCGAAACTCGTCGTCGCGTCGTTCCTCGGCGAACGTCGGATCGTCGGTGAAGCGCTCGAAGGCGAACCGGCAGGTTCCCTCGTCGGTGCAGTGATCGCAGCGGTCGACGTGCTCGTAGGGATCGTCGACCCCGACCGGGGTGCCCGTCGGCGTCTCCTCCATCGTGCTCTCGGTCCGGTGCCAGGCGAGTTAAACGCCGCGGGAGCGCCGACCGACGGCCTGCCCGGACACCGTCGGTCGGCCCCGTCAGTCCCGCCATCGTGGCCCGGACAGCCGTGCGCACGGAACCGAAACGCCGTTGCATTCCCCGCGACAATCCCGCTCCGTGCACGTCCGCGTCAACGCCGCCGTCAGCGCCGACGGCAAGCTCTCGAATCGGCACCGGGAGCAGGTGCCGATCAGCGGCCCCGCGGACTTCGAGCGCGTCGATCGGATCCGCGCCGAGTTCGACGCCGTGCTGGTCGGCGTCGGAACGGTGCTCGCGGACGACCCAAGCCTCACCGTCGACGACCCCGATCTCCGGGCCGAACGGGAGGGCCACGGCGAGCCAGTGAATCCCGCTCGCGTCGTCGCGGACTCCCGCGCCCGGACGCCGACGGACGCCCGGATTCTCGACGACGAAGCGACGACCTACGTCCTCGTGAGTGAGGCTGCGCCCGCCGACCGCCGCCGCGGCCTCGAAGCCGCGGGCGCGGAGCTGGTCGTCGCCGACGCCAGCGGGGCCGGCGACGACGCCGATGCGGGCGACCAGCGCGTCGACCTCCCCGCCGCCTTCGAGCAGCTCGAATCGGTCCACGGCGTCGACTCGCTCATGATCGAAGGCGGCGGTGAGCTGCTCTATTCCTGTTTCGAGGCCGGGCTCGTCGACGAACTCACCCTCTACGTCGGCTCGACGATCATCGGCGGCCGCGATGCGCCGACGCTCGTCGACGGCGAGGGGTTCGTGGCGGAGTTCGTGGACCTGGAACTGCGGGACGTCGAGCGGGTCGACGACGGCGTGCTGGTGACGTGGGCTGTCAGTTCGCCGGCCGAGTGATCTCTTCGAGCAGCGCCCCGTCTTCCTGCCCTACGGTCGCCTGGCACTACTCGTTCGGCCGGGCGTACGTGTACCGACGAGCGAGGAAGAAGGCCGGAAGCGGAAGCAGGAGTGCGGTCAGTCGCAACCGTCCGCGAGCAACCGTGTAGCCGACCAGGGCCGTGGCGAGCACCATCCCCACGTGGACGTAGACCCACGCCCAGCGCTGGAGGGAATCCCAGTCCCCCGCGAGATAGCGGTGGTACGTCCGTTCGATCGCGTCCGCCGGGCAGGCCGTCATGGCTGCCGGGTTCGACGGGGTGGGTGGTAGTTCTTGGGTCGAGTTGTCGGCGTTCACGTGGCGGCGTATTTCTGTGAAGGATTGCTTCCGCTCCGCAACCGCCGCACCGCTTCCGTTCTGCAACCGCCGCGCCGCTTCCGTTCTGCAACCGCCGCGCCGCTTCCGTTCTGCAACCGCCGCACCGCTTCCGTTCTGCAACCGCCGCACCGCTTCCGTTCTGCAACCGCCGCACCGCTTCCGCTCCGCAGCCGCTGCCGTACCGCGGAGTGTGCTAGTGACTTCCGCCCTCGCTCCCTCGCTTCGCTCGGTCGCTCGGGCGGTCTCGCAACGTTTTTCCCCAACCCAATCGGACCGACTACATGGCGAACGACGTTCCTCACGAGGAGCCCTTCACCGAGAAGCTCCGCGTCCCCGAGGCCCTGACATTCGACGACGTTCTACTGCGACCCAAGGAGAGTACGGTCGAGCCCGACGAGGCCGACCTCTCGACGCGCGTCTCTACCAACGTCGAGCTGAACGTGCCCGTCCTCTCGGCGGCGATGGACACCGTCACCGAGGCCGACCTCGCGACCGCGCTGGCCCGACAGGGCGGCCTCGGCGTCCTTCACCGGAACATGGACGTCGACGACACCGTCGAGCACGTAGAGGCCGTCAAGACCGCCGACGAACTCGTGATCGACCGCGAGAACGTCGTGACGGCCCGCGCCGACCAGACCGTCCGCTCCGTCGACGACATGATGGACGAGCAGGGCGTCTCCGGCGCTCCGGTCGTCGACGAGGACGACCAGGTGCTCGGGATCATCTCTGCGACGGACCTACGACCCTACCTCGAGGTCGGCGAGCGCGACGAGGTCAGCGAGGCGATGACCGACGAGGTCATCACCGCCGGCGAGGACGTCGGCGCTCGGGAAGCGCTCGAACTGATGTACGAGCACAAGATCGAGCGCGTCCCGATCGTCGACGAGGAGAACCGGCTGACCGGCCTCATCACGATGCAGGGGATCCTCCAGCGCCGCGAGCACACGAACGCCGTGCGCGACGGCGAAGGTCGCCTGCGCGTCGGCGTCGCCGTCGGTCCCTTCGAGGAGGAGCGCGCGACCCGCGCCGACGACGCCGGCGCGGACGTCCTCTTCATCGACACCGCCCACGCCCACAACCGGAACGTCATCGAGGGCTCCCGCGACATCGCGAGCCGGGTCGACGCCGACGTCGTCGTCGGCAACGTCGGCACCAGAGAAGCGGCCCGCGAACTCGTCGACTTCGCGGACGGCATCAAGGTCGGCATCGGTCCGGGCTCGATCTGCACGACGCGGATCGTCTCCGGCTCCGGTATGCCCCAGATCACCGCCGTCGCGCAGGTCGCCGACGTGGCGAGCCAGCACGACGTGCCCGTGATCGCCGACGGCGGCATCCGCTACTCCGGCGACGCGATCAAGGCGATCGCAGCGGGTGCCGACGCGATCATGATGGGGAGCTACTTCGCGGGCACCGACGAGGCGCCAGGTCGCATCATCACGATGAACGGCAAGCGCTACAAGCAGTACCGCGGCATGGGCTCCGTCGGCGCGATGTCCGCCGACGAGACCGACGACAACCGCTACCTCAAGGAAGAGCCCGACGACGGGGACGAGTACGTCCCCGAGGGCGTCGAGGCCGCGACGCCGTACAAGGGCAGTCTCGAGAGCGAGCTCCACCAGCTCACCGGCGGGATGCAGTCCGGGATGGGCTACGTCGGCGCCGAGTCGATCCCCGAGTTCAAGCAGCGCTCGGAGTTCGTGCGGGTCAGCTCCGCGGGCCAGGCCGAGAGCCACGCCCACGACGTCGTGATCACTGACGAGGCGCCCAACTACAGCCCCGGCGACGAGTAGACGGCGTTCTCTCGGGCGGATTTGGTCCCTGTCACGGTGGCGTACGGCAACTTCTCACGTCCGCAATCTTCCTTCGGGGAATTTTTGGAATCCCGGTAGGTACGATGCTGATCCATGGGATATCTCGCCGAGTACACCGTCCACTGCGATAGCCTGCCGCTCGTCGACGTCGCGAGGCGGGTGCCGGAGGCCACCCTGACGGTCCAGGTCGGCCAGCCCAATCAGGGCGGCCCGCCGCCGTTCGCGGTTACGGTCCGGGGCCCTGCCCCGGACGAGGCCGAGGCTGCCCTCGACGCCTCGCCGTTCGTCGCCGAGAAGGTCCGCCTCGCTGCCGACGCGGACGCTCGCCGGTACCGGATCGTCCCCGCGACGACGATGGAGGAACAGCTCGGGCCGGCGGTCTCCGACGTCGAGCGCCTGCGGGACCTCGCGGCGACCGAGGCCGTCCTCGAACACGTCGAGGTCGTCCGCGACGGCTGGCGCCAGCGACGGCGCTGCGTCGACCGCGCAGCCTTCGAGAACTACTGGTCGTTCTGGCGCGAGGAGCACAGCGTCACGATCCACCGCCTCGTCGAGTCGCCCGAGTGCGAGACTGGCACGCCCGCGACGGACGCGCTCTCGGATCGCCAGCGCGAGGCGCTGCTGATGGCCTTCGAGCTGGGGTACTTCGAGGTGCCACGTGGCGCGACGCTCGCCGACGTCGCCGCAGAACTCGGAATCTCGGCAGCCTCCGCGTCCGAGCGGCTGCGCCGGGCACAGCGCGCCCTGATCGCCGCCAACCTGGACGCGCCCGGTGCCGGGGTGCAGAGGGATTTAATAAAGCGCCATACGGTTTAGTGCGGCATTGAGGGCGGAGAAGCGGCGAGCGCTTCTCGTACATGCAGACCACGAAATTCACCGACGGTACGACGATCAGCTTCGAAACGCACGGTGCCCAGGAGCGGGATACGCAGCGGGCGGCCCCCGCGTGCGATCGAGGTCCCGAACCGCTGATCCTCGTCCACGGCTCGACAGGTTCACGAGAGAGCTGGCTGCCGCACCTCCGGGAAGCGGGCCCACTGGTCGCGATGGATCGACGCGGTCGCGGCGAGAGCGGGGATGCGCCCGATTCGTACGCGCTCGAACGAGAGGTCGGGGACGTCGAGGCAGTACTCGAGACTACGGGCGCGATGCGCTTGTTCGGCCACTCCTTCGGTGGGCTCTGTGCCCTGAACGTCGCGACCCGCGACGCCGTCGACCTCGAGAAAATCGTCCTGTTCGAGCCGGCGATCCTCGTCGGAGAGCATCGCGCCTACGACGCCGCGGATCGCATGGCCGACCTGCTCGACGACGGCGACCGGGAGGGCGCGATGCGACTGGCTTTCCGCGAGATGACGGGAATCGAGGACGTCGAGGCGTTGCCCCACTGGCCCGAGGTGATCGAACTCGCCGAGGTCACCCAGCGCGAGTTCGAGGCGGTGGAGTTCTACGAACTCCCTGGGCCGCTGGACGTCGATCCGGTGGTCCTCTTGCTCACGGGCGAGCACAGTCCCGATTTCCTCACGGACGCCGTCCGTGAAGTCCACGACCGGCTGCCGGAGAGTCGGCTCGTGGAGGTCGAGGGCGTGGGGCACACCGGCCTCGAGGATCCCGCGCGGACGATGTCGCCCGTCGTCGACTTCCTGACGAACTGACGGTTCGCGGTCTGTGGCCTCACACGGCCAGTTGCGCCGTCTCGCAGGCCGGACTGCAGAGGCGTTTCGTCCCGGCGTTTGCTTCGGGGAGGGCGACGAACGACTTGCCGCAGTTCCGGCACTCGAAGGTCTCGAACTGGGACATTGCAACCGTGACGTTGGCTCGCCAGCGACAAAAAGATTCGACGGCTGCTGGTCGCGGCTGCCCGGCTGCTGCGTCGTGAGTTCTCCCAGTTTGCGAGCGTGTTCGAGCACCGAAGTTTGCAGCTACTCCTCCTGAATCTCCGAAATCGACGGTTTCGGGTCCTCCGAACTCGAATTTCGCTGTCCGCGAATCGAGGTTCGAGATGAGTACAAATCACATTTCGCGATACAGAATTCTGGCCGCACTTCTCGTCCGACACCGATCGTTTCCCGTTCGTGGCTGGCTCGGGCTGGTGGGGTTTATAAATGGCCTCACGGCTGAGAGTGGGGATTTCCCGGGGGAAGGCGTGGAGGTTCGACTCCATGCAGTCACAGCATGCACCATCCGAGAGCACCGGCCAGGCCGCCGCCACGGCCGCCAGCGCGGCGGACAGCGACGACGGCCCCGCAGCGATCCGAGCCGAGGACGTCCACGTCACCTACGCCGACGGCACCGAGGCGATCAGCGGCGTCGACCTCGCCGTCGAACCCGGGGAGTGCTTCGGCTTCCTCGGGCCCAACGGCGCCGGGAAGTCGACGACGATACAGACGCTCGTGTCGCTGTTGCATCCGACACGGGGCTCGGTGACCGTCCACGGCCACGACGTCGTCGAGGACGCGCAGGCCGTCCGCGAGTACGTCGGCTACATGCCCCAGGAGACCAGCGTCGATCCCGAACTGACCGCGCGGGAGAACGTCCGCTTCGCGGCCCGGATCCACGGCGTGCCGGCGGCCGAGCGCGAGGAGCGCGTCGAGGAACTCCTCGACGTCGTCGACCTCACCACTGTGGCCGACGACCTCGCCGAGACGTTCTCCGGCGGGATGGCCAAGCGCCTCGACGCGGCGAACGCCCTCGTCCACCGGCCGCCCGTCGTCTTCCTCGACGAGCCGACGACGGGGCTCGACCCCGAAGCCCGCATGGAGCTGTGGGACTACTTCGAGGCGATCAACGACGCCGGGACAACGGTCTTCCTCACGACGCAGTACCTCGAGGAGGTCGACCGGCTCTGCGACCGGATCGCCCTGCTCCAGGACGGGGAGGTCGTCGCGACCGACACGCCGGCGGCGCTGAAAGCTGCCGTGGGCGGCGACGTACTGGAGCTGACGCTCGCCGGCGTCGACGATACCCTCGCCGAGGATCGCACCGGGGAGTCCGGTGCCGCTGGAAGCATCGACGAGTCCGGGGGCGTCGGCGGGACGGAACTCCGCGATCACGCGGCGTCGGTCGTCCGCTCGGCCAACGCGTTCGACGATCCCACCGTCGAGCGAACCGACGAGGGCCTCGCGATCACCGCCGACGACGTTCGGACCGGCGTGATGGAACTGTTCGTCGCATTCCACGACGCGGGCCTCACGGTCACCGGCGTCGACGTGCGATCGCCGACGCTCGACGACGTCTTCCTCTCGCTGACCGGGGAACAGATCGACGAAGCCGAGACCGCGACGGGAAGTGAGCCACGCAGCGGTGCCGACGTGGAGGAGGTGGCTCGATGAGCGCCGACTCCACTGCTGCCTCATCTGCTGGCGGCACGGACGTCGTGGAGAACCGCTCTCCCGCGATCGAGGAGCGGCCCCAGCGTGCGCCGGGGGCCGGCGCCCTCGGCGACACCTGGATCAGCGTGAAGCGCTGGCTGGTCAAGACCTCGCGGAACCCGTTCGTGACGTTCACGTCCCTCGTCCAGCCGGTGATCTTCTTCGTGCTGATGGCGGAGGTGTTCGGCGCCGTCGCGGGCGGCGCGCTCGCCAGCGCCGTCGGCACCGACGTCAACTACGTCACGTACCTCACGCCAGCGATCGTCGTCCAGTCCGCGCTCGCTGCGGCATCGATCTCGGGCATCGGCCTCGTTATCGACATGGACTCGGGGATGTTCGAGAAGACGCTCGCCTCGCCGATGGGTCGTGGCGCGATGTTCCTCGGGAAGGTGTTCGCCGAGGTCGTGCGGATCGTGGTCCAGACGACGATCATCCTCGGCTGTGGCGCCGTCCTCCTGTTCCTCGAGACCGGTGACGGGCCGGGAACGTTCCTCGAAACGGGCGTGGCGGGCTTCCTCGGCGTGCTCGCGATCACGATCCTCTTCGCCGGCGCGTTCATGGCGTTCTCGAACATCGTGGCGCTGGTCACCCGGGACAAGGAGGCGACGATCCTCATCGCGAACTCGCTGACGTTCCCGCTGCTGTTCGTCTCCAGCGCGTTCCTGCCCCTGCAGGTCCTGCCCGACTGGATCAATACCGTCGCGACGGTGAACCCGATCACCTACGGCGTCGACGGCGTCCGCGCGGCCATGCTCGGCGAGGACGTGATGACCGTGGTCGACGTGGCTGCCTTCGGCGGGGTCTGGAACACGATCGTCCCGGCGATCGTCGTGCTCGTCGCGTTCAACGTCGTCCTCGGCGCGATCGCGGTTCGACTCCTCCACCGCGCGTCGCGGGCAGCCGTGCAGTAGGCTCCCTGCCACCGGACCCCTGCTATCGGGGGAGGCCACTCCAGGAGCGGGTTCGCCAGGCGTAACTCATACATTCGACGCGTCTAATTCTTTAGCAACCCGGTCGATCAAGTAGCGATGGCAGGTTTCGTCGAGATCGTCGTGATCGCAGCCCTCGCCCAGTTGACGGTCTTGCCCGGCGAGAAGGTGCAGTTCATCATCGCCGGCCTCTCGACGCGCTACCACCCGCTGGTGGTCGTGGGTGCAGCAGGGTCGGCGTTCGCGGGCTGGACCGCCCTCGAGATCGCATTCGGCGAGGCGATCCAGCGTGCCCTCCCACCGATCGTCCTCGACGGGTTCACGGTGGCCCTGTTTCTGCTGTTCGCCGTGATGCTCGTCCGCTCGGCGCCGGAGCCGGACGCAGATTGGGGCGCTGCCACGGCCAGCGACGGTCCGGCCAGCGACGACGCTGCCGGCTCGGCCGTTGGCGCCAAAACCGACGGCGGGATCGGCGCTACGCGGCGGATCGCCCCCGACGTCGCCGGCGAGTTCTCGATCTTCGGCTACTCCGTCGGTGGCCGGATCGGCTCCTTCGGCTCGATCTTCGCGCTGATGGCCGCCGGGGAGTTCGGCGACAAGACCCAGCTCGTCACGATTAGCCTCGCCGCGACCTACGGCGCGACGCCGGCGATCTGGCTCGGCGAGATGCTCGTGATCGTCCCCGTGAGCCTCGTGAACGCTTACGCCTTCCACAAGTTCGCCCACCGGATCAATCTCCGTCTGGCACACTTCGTCGGCGCGGGGATCTTCGCCTTCTTCGCCGCCGACACTGTGCTCGCGATGACGACCGGGTTCTCGGTGTGGGAGACGGTCGTCGAGTGGCTCTCGGCGGTCGTGCTCGCGGCAGTGTGACCAACGCCTTCTGACGCTCGCCCTTTCGCTGCCGAGAGCGTCCGGTGCTACCCGTCCACGTGCTCCTCGACGAACCAGTGGACGACGTGCCCTTCGGCCCGGTGGAGCACGTCGCTGCACGTCGCCGTCGCGATCCCGAGCAGGTCCGCCACCTCGCCGAGGGTTGCCTCGCGCGGCGACCGGTAGTAGCCCGCGTCCACGGCAGTGGTGAGCACCTCCAGTTGGCGGTCCGTGAGGAGCCGATCGGCCTGGCTCGCTTCGATCGCCTGGACGTACTCGACCGTGAACCCGATCCCGACGTCGTCGAGCGCCGTCTGGAGCGTCGAGAGCCGTCCTCGTGAGGTCGTCACCTCCCACGTCGCGTGCCCGTCCTGGATGTCGAACGGCATCCGGAGGGGCACGCCCGCCCGCCAGATGGGAACGAGCGGGAGCGGGTTCGTCGTCTCGATCTGGAGGAGCGCTTCGTCGTCGTGTTTCCAGAGCAACTCGACCGTCTCGACGTCGTCCCGGGCCTGGATCTCCGTGATCACCGGCAGGGGATCGTCTGCACCGAGTCGGACGAGTGCGATGCCGACGTCCTCGCCGGAGATGGCGGTGAGTACCTCGAAGACGAGATCGGGGTGTCTGGCCGACAGTTCGCCGATCCAGACTGTCTCCGGGACGTCGATCGTGAGTCGTGCGTGGGGCATGGTGGTCGGCGGCGTCCTGCGACCGCCTGAATGCTAATATGTTAGCCTACTACTCGAATCTTCGCACTATCTCATAACCAGACTAGGCTGTTAGGATGATTCCATGTCAGAAGGCCTGGATCCGGACCGCGACAGGTGCGGACGACTCGTGACCGCTGGCTCGCCCGACCGAGCACTACACGCCGAGCAACCGGGCCCCACTCCAGGTGACCCGCACCGGCGAGTGCTACCCCGCGGCGACCGACGTTCGATACGGGGACTGCTCCGATGAGCCCCGCACTCGCGACCTGGCTCACCGAACACGCCCGCGTGGCGATCGCAGCGTTGCTCCTCGCGACGCTCCTCGTCGGTGCCGGCGTCCCGATGGTGGAGCGGTCGACGTCCCTCGATCAGTTCCAGGCCGACGACCCCGCGGCCGACGCGCTCGACTACGCGGGCGAGAACTTCTCGTCGGGCCAGAGCGACGCGACCACCGCGCAGGTCGTGGTCCGCGACGAGAACGTCCTCGATCGCGAGTCCCTGATCGCGACGCTCGAGTACCAGCAGCGACTCCAAACGGACGATCGGGTCGGCGACACGCTGGTCGAGGACGGTGGAACCCGGAGCGTCGCCAACGTGATCGCGACCGCGGCGATCCGCGAGCACGGGGCGCCGGCGAATGGGACGGCCCCCGGCGCTCCGAGCGGATCGAGCGAGTCCGATCCGACGTTGCAGGCCCAGATCGACGCGCTCGAATCGCTCTCCGAGGCGGAGATCGACGCCATCGTCGCGGAGACGCTCTCCACCGAGTCGGAGCGGTCGGGGCGCGACGGGGCGACGCCCCTCGCGTTCATGCCGCACGACTACGAGCCCGGATCGACGGAAGCCAACGCGACGCTGCTCGTCGTCACCCACGACTCGGCCGGTGGCTCGTTCGCTCCGGGCGACGCTCCCGCCGAGATCGAAGCCGCTCAGACCGCGATCGCGGCCCTCGCCCCCGAGGACGGCTCACTGTCGGTCCTCGTCTACGGCGACGGCGTCGTGTCGACGGAGATCACGAACTCGATGGTCGACAGCGTGCTCCTGCTGGGGCCGCTGGCGGCGGCGTTCGTCCTGGTGGTCCTGCTCGTCGTCTACCGCGACCTGCTCGACGTCGCGCTCGGGCTCCTCGGGATCGCGCTCGTCCTCGTCTGGACGTTCGGCGCGATGGGCTGGATCGGCATCGCGTTCAGCCAGCCGTTCGTCGTCGTGCTCGTCCTCCTGATCGGGCTCTCGATCGACTACGGGCTCCACGTCGTGATGCGCTATCGCGAGGCCCGCGAGTCCAGTACGACCCCGCCGCGCCGGGCGATGGCCGTCGGCCTGGGCAGCGTCGGGGTCGCGCTCGCGTACGTGACCACGACTACCGTGATCGGGTTCCTCTCGAACCTCGCGAGTCCCCTCGCCGTGTTCCGCCAGCTCGGCGTCGTCAGCGCGATCGGCATCCTCGCCGCATTCGTCGTGTTCGGCGCGCTGGTGCCGGCGCTGAAGGTCGAACTCGATTCCGCCCTCGAGGCTCGTGGGATCGACCGCCTGCAACCGGCGGTCGGGACCGACGCCGGCGGCGCGAACCGTGTCCTCGTGATGGGGGCGACGCTCGCCAGGCGGGCGCCCGTCACCGTGCTCGCGATCGCGCTCCTCGTCAGCGGGGTCGGTGCCGTGGGTGCCACCACCATCGACGCCAGCTTCGAGCAGTCGGACTTCCTCGCGGAGGATCCCGCCGACTGGCTGAAGGACCTGCCCGGGCCGATCGCACCGGGGACGTACACCGCCGAGTCTGCGATCGACGCGCTGGACAGCGACTTCGTGCGTCGAGACACGACGGCGTCGGTGCTGGTCCGGGGGAACGTCACCGATCCGGCGACCCTCGATCGACTCGACGCCGCTCGGACCGACGCACGCGGGATGTCCGCGACGGAGACCTACGCGGACGGCGATCCGGCCGTCACGGACCCGCTCACCGTCATGGATCGGGTCGCTGCGCGCAACGACTCCTTCGCGGCCACGCTCGACGCATCGGACGTGGACGGTGACGGCGTTCCCGACCGGAACGTCGCTGGCGTCTACGACGAGCTCTACCGGGTCGCCCCCGACGACGCCTCGGCCGTCGTCCACCGATCCGACGGGGAGTACCGGGCGCTCCAGATGGTCGTCACCCTCGACGGCGCCGCGAGCGACGCGGCGATCACGGAGCAGATGGAGGACCTCGCCGGGACCGCCGACGGCGAGAGCGTCACCGCGATCGCGACCGGCGACGTGATCGTCAACCAGCTGACGGCCGACCAGCTCGCCCGGACGGCGATGACCAGCCTCGTCGTCGCCCTGGTCGCGGTACTGCTCGTCCTCGCGGTGGCCTACCGCGTCACCGAGGGGAGTGCGTCGCTGGGCGTCGTCACCGTCGTCCCGGTCGCCTTCACGCTGACGTGGGTGCTCGGGACGATGGCCGCGCTCGACATCCCCTTCAACGTCGTCACCGGGATGATCACCGGTCTCACGATCGGGCTCGGCGTCGACTACAGCCTCCACGTCAGCGAACGGTTCAACCAGGCGATCGAAACGACCGACGACGTCGGAGAGGCGCTGGAAACGACCGTCACGGGCACCGGTGGTGCGTTGCTGGCGAGCGCGACGACTACCGCCAGCGGGTTCGCGGTGTTGCTCGTTGCGATCCTGCCCTTCCTCCAGTCCTTCGGGCTGATCACCGCGCTCACCATCGTGTACGCGTTCGTTGCGAGCGTGTTCGTGCTCCCGAGCCTGCTGGCGCTCTGGGCGCGATTCGTCGACGTCGGACCGCGGTCGAGCGGGGCGAACTGACGGCCGGGTGCTCATCGGTGGCCTGCGGATGCTGTCAGCAGGCGCACCGCTCTCAGCCGGCGCATTCCTGCCGGCCGACGTGCTCCTGTCTGCCGGCGTGGCCCGGTCCGTCGGGGCCCCTGTCGGTGGGGTGGCGCGGTCGCCCTGCCCCGCTCAGTCGTCGGAGGTCGCCGCCACGCCTCCGTCGTCCGCCGGCGCCGGCGGCTCGTGCGTGCCGAACTCCGGGTGGGTCTCCTCCATCCAGGCGTAGACGACCGCCCCCGACGCGAACATGAGGATCGCGGTCAGGTAGAAGGCGGCCTCGGCGCTCGCGAACTGCATCGCGAGCCCGATCGCGATCGCGCCGACGGCGTAGCCCGAGTCCCGCCACATGCGGTAGACGCCCATGCCCGCCGAGCGCCAGCTCGGATGGGCGGCGTCGCCGGGGACGGTCATCAGGTTCGGGTAGAGCAGCGCCATGCCGAGCCCCGAGACCGCAGCGAAGAGGGCCCACGGCAGGTAGCCCTCGACGAGCACCATCGCGAGCACGCCGCCGCCGGCGAGGAACATGCCGGCCACGACGGGCGGCCGCCGGCCGATCCGATCGGCCAGTCCGCCGGTCGCGATCTGGAGGAAGTACATCGCGCTGTGAACGCCCACGACCACGCCGACGGCGGCGATGCCCAGCCCCTCGCTCGTGAGGTACAGCGGGACGGCGATCCAGAACAGCGTGTCGACGAAGTTCTCGACGTGGCCGGCCTGTGCGGCGGCGAAGAGCGTCCGGTCGCCGTAGGTCGCCCGGCGAAGGACCGCGGCGAAGGGCAGGTTGGCGTCGTGGTGATCCTCGTCGCCTTCAGCGCGGGCGTACTGCACGGTCTCCTTTATCAGGAAGATCGAGATGAGGAACGCCAGTACCACGACGATTCCGAGGAAGTAGAATGGTTCGGGCCGCAGGCTCGTCTGCGCGGCGATCAGGCCGGTGATCCACGCACCGGCGGCGACGCCGGTGTACCCGAAGGCCTCGTCGATGCCCACAGCGAGCCCGCGCTGGTCGGGACCGGCGAGGTCGATCTTCGCGTTGATCGCCATGCTCCAGGTCAGCGCCTGGTTGATCCCCAGGAGAACGTTACCCAGCGTGATCCAGGCCCAGCTCGGCGCGACGATCAACACGATCGGCAGCGGCAGCGCCGTCGCCCACCCCAGGATCAGGACGGGTTTCCGCCCGTACGTCTCGCCCCACTTCCCCGCGTAGAGGTTCAGGATCGACTTGACGATCCCGAAGGAGACGACGAACGAGCCGATCACGAACAGCGACTGGACGCCGAGGACGTCCCGCCCGAGGACGGGGACGACGGCGCGCTCGGAGCCGATCGTCAGCCCGGTCGCGAACACGAGCAGGACGTGCAGCGAGAACTGGCCGAGGTGTTCGCGGATGCCCTGCTGGAGCCCTTGCGACCCGTCGATGGATGCAGTGTCGGTCATCGATTACTCCGCGGCACAGCGGTTTGGACCGAGTTCGAGGTCGCTCAGTTCCTCGTCGGGGACTGACTCCTGGCCGACGTTGGTTCGCTTGACTCGCTCGAAGTTCGGCGGGTGGTCGGGTACGTCGGCCGCGAGCGTCTCGACGAACGCCCCTCGGTCGCGCCGGAGATCGGCGTTCCGCTCGGGGAGGTCGCCCAGTCGCGCGGTTACTGGCGGTCGGGGCGATCCCGGGTCGTGTGCAGGGAGGACGAGCGCGTCGTCGGGGCGGTCGAGCAACCGCTCGAGGCTCTCGTAGAGCGTCGCGGCGTTCGACTCGACGTCGGAATCCTCGATGCCCGCTTCGACGCCCAGCTTGACGCGGCCGACGCTGTCGTGGAACAGGGTGTCGCCGGTGAGCAACGCTGCCCCGACGAGGTCGAAGGTGACGCTGCCCTCGCTGTGGCCGGGCGTGTGGACGACCTCGATTTCGACGTCGCCGACGGCGACACGCCTGCCGTCCTCGACCGGCGTCGCGTCGATCGCGAGCGCGTCCTGCGGATGGAGGTAGTAGGGAACGTCGTGTCGGTCCGCGAGGTCGCGGCCGCCGGAGACGTGGTCGGCGTGGGCATGCGAGTCGAAGACGCCGACGAGATCTGCGTCGTGAGCGTCGACGACGTCGTCGTAGACGTCGAGGTAGTGCGACGGGTCGAAGATCGCCGCGTCGCCGTCGGAGACCAGCACGTGGGAGAGACAGCCTTTCCCGGGTCGAGCGACCTGGAGCAGCTGCCCGTCGAGGTCGGCCGACACGGCCGCGTGCTCGTGGACGCGGCTCCAGCCGCTCATGCCGTCGGTGAGCGTGAGCGCGTCGTAGCCCAGGTCCTCGAGGACCTCGGTCGCGGTCTGTGAGACGACGCCTTCGGCGCAGACCGTGACGATCGGTTCGTCGTCGGGGAGCTCGGCCAGCGGTTCCTTCGCGGTCTCGGGGTCGTCGACCAGCTCCTCGTAGACGTCGACGTTGACGCTCGTCGGTACGTGCCAGTCCTCGAAGTCTTCCTGATGACGAACGTCCAGGACGAGGGGGTCGTCCTCCTCGGCCTGGAGTCGTTCGGCGAGTTCGTCCGGTGCGATGTCCGTCATGGGTGTTGCTTCGTACCGGGAGACGTACCATATGGGTGGTGCCGGACATGACCGGCATTCTTAATTCCATGCCGGTGCAAGTCGGGGGCAGATGAGCCTCCACGAAGCCTCCTTCCGGGTCAAACACGAGTGTCCCTACCGGGAGATCTCCGAGCGCCACCCGGATCTGACGATCAAGGAGTGGTACCTCGACGAGTGCCAGGTGGTCGAGGTGACCGCCCCCGAGCCGCCGACCGAGGCGCTCCGCGAGGAGATCCGCTCGCTCGGGACGGTCCTCCACGAGTCCGTCGACGAAAGCGGCCTCCACGTGGTCACGCAGTCCTGCCTGTGCTCGCTCGAGGACTCGATCGTCCAGCGCTTCGAGGACCACAACGCGCTCTACCAGCCGCCGACGATCCACCGGCAGGGCTGGGAGCACTACAGCGTGATCGCTTTCGACGAGGCCGACGTCCGGGCGCTGCTGGCCGACCTCGAGGCCGACCGTGACGTCGAGGTGCTCTCGAAGACGGCCATCGCGGAGCAACAGCTCCCACACAGCATGCTCGCGCCGGTCGACCAGCTCTTCGAGACCCTGACCGACCGCCAGCTCGCGGCGCTCCGATTCGCCCTCGAACGCGGCTACTACGAACAGCCCCGCGGCACCTCGCTGCGGGAGCTGGCCGACGCGACCGAGGTCGCCCGCTCGACGTTCGAGGAGCACCTCCGGAAGGCCGAGAACAAGCTGCTGACGAACGCGGGGCAGTTCTTGCGACTGGTGACGGCGTCGTCGGGTGGGGATCCGCTCGGCGTGCAGTCCGCGGACGCGGTCGAGCAGCCCGCGGACTGACCGATCCGAGTTCGCTCGTCCGCTCCCGACCCGTCAGCCGATCGTGAGCACTTCGTCCGCGTCCTCGACGATCCGGAGGCAGTCGCCCATCGTCGAGTGGGGCCGGAGGTCGTCCGGTTCGATCTCCCGGGACTCCATGCAGGTCCCGCAGGCGAACAGCTCGCCGCCAGCCCGATCGTACTTCACCATGACGCCGTGGGGGTTGAACGTCTCCGCCTCGAGGTCCGGCGCCTCCACGCCGTCGCCGAGGAGGAAGACCTCGACCTCGTGGTCGGCGTCGAGGGCGGTGTTCGCGAGCCGGAACGCGTTCCAGACGCGCTCGGGGTCGTTCGTCTCGAGGATGATGCCGAGGTGCATATTCAAATCTACGCGCTCGCGGCCTTCAGTACTGGCTCCGATTCCCCCGTGGCGGGAACGGTTCGTAGTCGTGCCCCCGTGTGCCAGACCTGGGGAAGCGCGGAGACTGTCCTGCAGCCCTCGACGTGGGTTGCCCAACAGTCTATGGTAGGATTGTCCCTATGTTTTTCACAGACGATCGCATACCTCCGGATACGGACGGGCGACAATGTCGCCACGGCCTATCACTGGTAACACGAACGGACTGGTGATCGAGCCATGACCCGGACACTCCACGTCACGATCCAGCCGGTCTCCGACCGCGACGACCTCGAGGCGGATCTCGCTGCACTCGACGCCGGCGAGGATATCGACTCGCAGGACCCCACACTCGCCATCGAGGATTTAGAGACGTTCGGACGGATCTTCCGGGGGACGAACCTCGAACTCCTCGAAGCGATCGTCCAGACGGAACCGGCGAGCATCAGGGAACTCGCCGACGCCGTCGACCGTCACCCGCCGGACGTGCTCGCGAACGTCCGCGAACTCGAGGACTACGGCCTGCTCGAACTGGAGCAGGACGGCCGGGCGAAACGCCCCGTCGTCTGGTACGACGAAATCGACGTGGACATTCCACTCGGCGATCGCTCCGTGGATCCGGCGCACGCGTAGCGAACTGGAAGATCCACCGCATCTCGCGACACTGGCATGACCCTGGGTGGGACTGGAAGGGGCCGACCGCTCGTCGATCGTACCGACGCAAGCACTGGACCGAGCGACCGAAGGGAGCGAGGGAAGCGCGCAGCGAGGTAGGATCGTCGAGCGGGAGGGGGCTTCCGAGGTGTTTGCTGCAGTGGTCACTGCTGCAGGGGCACCCTGAACGGCGAATCCCACATCCCAGCCGACTTCGGCCTCCAGAGCGCAGGACTCAAGTGACGTTCCCGCACTCATTCACCCAATGCGCGACGTCATCCTCGTCTCTGCGGACTCTGTACGCCACGATTTCCTCGACGCGATGCCGTACGTCTCCTCCACGCTCACCAACCACGAGACGATCACCGGCGCCCACTACACCCGACCCTCTCTCGCGAGCCTCCTCACGTCGAACTACCAGGGCGCGGTCGAGTCCCGCGTCGTCGAGCCCTCCGTCGCGGAGGCGTTCTCCGACGCCGGCTACACGACGATCGGCCTCTCCTCCTCGCCGCACACCGACGCCCGGTTCGGGTTCGACCAGGGGTTCGACGTCTACCACCACTTCTCCGAGGCGGGCAACCGCGGGAACCCGATCCGGCAGTTCGCCTCGCAGTTCGACCTCATCCGGAAGGTGTACCACCGGTTCAAACCGCCGCACGCGAAGCTCTCGAACCGGCTCCCCGACGACGAACTGATCGACGAGTCCATCGAGGCGTTCAACGCCGAAGACGGCCCGCGGTTCATGTGGCTGCACCTGATGGGCACCCACCGGCCCTACGGTCTCGGCGACGACGCGGTGCCCAAGGACGTCGATCGGAAGGCGCTGTTCAAGCCCGAGAAACTGACCGACGCCGAGCGCGAGACGATCGAGGAGAAGTACCGCGCAACCCTGCAGCGTGCCGACGCCGAAATCGAACGCCTCGTCGAGTCCGTCGACGCCGAGGACCCCATCGTCGTCTTCACCTCCGACCACGGCGACGAGTTCGGCGAGGAGGGCGTCTGGTTCCACCAGCCCCAGCGGGGCCGCGTGGCGGACGCGCTGATCACGGTGCCGGCGGCGACGAACGACCTCGACCTCGAGGCGCCGCTGTCCTCGCTGGACATCGCGCCCTCGATTCTCGCCGACCAGGCCGGCCCTGACGCGATTCCGCCGGAGTGGCACGGGAAGGACGTCCGCCCGGAGGCGAACGGCGGCCAGGGCGCCCGGAATCACACGCTGACGGTCGCGCCGTGGCACGGCTCCGCGACGCTCGCCTGGCAGGACTTCGAGACGAAGGTCGTCGCACAGCACGCCGACCTCGAACTCTCGCGTGACGGCGAGACGATCGAAGCCGAGCGCAGCGACGTCGACGAGGACCTCAAACAGCAGATGCGGGACCTCGGGTACGTCGAGTAATGGCCGACGACGGCGCGATCTTCAAGGGCTACCTCTCGGTCTTCGCGGGAGACCTCGGGCGGCTCTTGATCTTCGCGGCGTTCATTCCCTTGCTCGTCCGGACCGTCGGCGAGAGCGGCTTCGGCCGCTACGCGCTCGTGATGGCGATCTTCCTGCCGAGCCGGAAGATCCTGAATCTCGGATTGTTCGAGGCGACGAAGACCTACGCCAGCCGCGAGGAGGGCGAGGACCGGAGCCGGGTGATCGCAACGTCGTTCGCGCTGCACGCTGGGATGCTCCTTGTCGGCATTCCGCTGCTCGCGGCGGCCTTTTTCTTGTTCACCGACGGGCCGCTCCAGCAGGCGCTCTACCTGATGCTCGGCGCGGTGGTGGGCGAACAGCTCTACTACTTCGGCCGCGGCGTGCTCCACGCCTACAAGCGCGAGGCGATCGTCGAGCCGCTCATTCCCGTTCGATCGATCGTCATGGCCGTCGTCGGGCTCACGCTCGCCGCGGAGGGCTACGGCGTCCCCGGCGTCTTCGCTGGCTTCGCGACCGGCTTCCTGCTGACCGGCGTGCTCTCGACGCTGCTGGCGTTCCGGGAGGCGGGGTTCGTCCCGTCGCCGAAGCGGCTCGCCTTCTCGATCTACGGCCGCCCGCTGCTGCGCTTCGGCGTCCAGACGATGGCCCTTGTGTTGCTCCTGACGAGCATGTTCAAGGTCGACATTCTGCTCGTGAGCTACTTCGAGGACGCGGCGACGACGGGCCACTACCGCGCCGCCCTCCAGGTCTCGGAGTTCATGTGGGTCGTCTCCGTGGCGATGGAGCAGGTGATGATCCAGTCGACGGCGGTCATGTGGGAGGAAGACGCCACAGGGGAGCTGACGGCACTGCTCTCCCGGATGCTGCGCTACGTCGTCGTGATCACCGTGCTGCTCGTCGCCGGTGTGTTCGTCCTCAGCGAGCAGTTCCTGACGCTGTACTTCGGGCCGGCCTACGAGGCGAGCGTGCTGCCGCTCAGGGTGCTCCTGCCCGGCGTGCTCGGCTTCGCGATCGCGCGGGTCATCTGGCCGGTGCTCCAGGCCGGCGGCCACCTCCGGACGCTGCTGCTCGCGACCGGGACGGCGGTGGTCCTGAACGTCGTCCTCAACCTCGTCCTGATCCCCGAGTTCGGGATCGTCGGCGCGGCGATCGCGACGTCGATCGCATACGGCTCGATGGCGGTGACCCACGTCCTCGCCGCGCGGACGGTCGATATCCAGCCGACGGACGGGCTGCCGATCCTGCGGGTCGCCGTCCTCGGGCTGGCGACGATCGGGATTCTGTGGGTGCTGGTGCCACTCGGTCCGTGGTGGGTGGATCTCTTCGTCCTCCCGTGGATCGGCCTGGCGTTCTACGCGGTCGGGAGTCAGGTGCTCGACGTGCTGACGGTGGGAGAGCTCAGGGGGCTCGTGGCGGAGTTCACGCCCTCCGAACCTGCGTCCGAGTAGTGACCGCGAGGGGCAGATCGGTGTGGCCAGGGGCAGGGTCGCGACGCTCGATTCGCCGGTGGGACCGCCGTGGCGGCGCTGGCGGATCGTCACCGCGCAGACAATCGGCACGGGCTGCCGCTCCACCGCTGAAATCGCCGGAAGCGGTATATCTCCCCCGCCGAAAGAACCAGGGAATGTCGTCTTCGGTTGACGTCGCAGACTGCAGCGTCCTCGTCGTCGCGGCCGACGACGGCCTCGCGGCAACGTGCCGGGACAGACTCGAGGGATGGGGTTCCTTCCAGATCACGACAGCGGCCTCGATCAGGGCTGCGATCGAGCACCTCGACGCAGCGGGCGGCGTCGACTGCGTCGTCACCGACCACGACGCGCCCGACGTCGACGGCATCGCGCTGCTGGAGGCGGTCCGTGCCCGGTCGCCGGAGCTCCCCGTCGTGCTGTTCACCGACGCGGGGAGCGAGACGGTCGCGAGCCGCGCGATTTCCGCCGGCGTCACGGAGTACGTCGTCAGGGGCGAGCACGCCGACGAGTGGGATCGCCTCGCGACCGTGATCGACGACGCCGTTCGGTACTACCGCGAGCACGCGACGGTCGCCGACCCCGAGGCGCAGGTGACGACGTTGCTGGACGCGGCCCGGGACACGATCGCCCTCGTGCGGGACGGTCGCATCGAGTACTGTAACCAGGCGGGTACGGCCCTCTTCGGCCTTGAATCGACCGAAGCGGCGATCGGCGTTCACGTGGGGGAGCTACTCTCGCTCGACGACGCTGCTTCCGCCGATGGCCGTGACCTCGTGGATCGCATCGCCGCGGTCCAGGCAGGGGAGGACCGTCTGGACGGCGTCGACGCGACACTGGCCGTCGACGCCGGGCTGGACGTGGGTGCTTCCAGCGTTACGGCAGCCGAGGCCGCCCTCGAGGTGACCGCCACGAAAGTCTCGTGGCTCGATCCGCCGGCGGCGGCGCTCGTGGTCCGGGACGTCACGGACCGGCGCGTGCTCGCGGACGACCTCGCGCTGAAGGAGCGGGCGATGGACGACGCGCCCGTCGGCATCACGATCGCCGACGCCACGCGGCCGGACGAACCGCTGGTCTACGTGAACGAGGCGTTCGAGCGGATTACCGGCGTTCCTGTCGAGGAGGCCGTCGGGCGCAACTGCCGGTTCCTCCAGGGCGAGGGGACCCGGGAAGAGCCGGTCGCGGCGCTGCGCGAGGCGATCGAGGCGGAGGAGCCCGTCACCGTCGAACTCCGCAACTACCGGCGCGACGGTACCGAGTTCTGGAACCGGGTCACCATCGCACCCCTCTTCGACGACGAGGGGTCGGTGAGCCACTACGTCGGCTTCCAGCAGGACGTCACCGAGCGTAAAACGACCGAACGCTCGCTCGAGCGGTTCCGTCGCGCAGTCGAGGCCGCCGGTCACGCCGTCTACATGACCGATCCCGATGGCACGATCACCTACGTCAACCCGGCCTTCGAGGAGATCACCGGCTACGACGCCGAGGCGGCGATCGGCCGGACGCCGGAGATCCTGAATTCCGGCGAGATGCCGTCGTCGTACTTCGAGGCGCTCTGGGAGAGCATCCTCGACGGCGAGGTCTGGTCGGAGGAGGTCGTCAACCGGCGGGCGTCGGGGGAGCTGTACTACGGTCAGCAGACGATCGCACCGATCACCGACGCCGACGGCGAGGTCTCGGCGTTCGTCGCCGTGCAGATTGACGTCACCGAGCAGAAGGAACGGGAGGAACGGCTCCGCCACTACGAGCGAGCGATCGAGGGCGCCTCCGACCTCATCGCCGCCGTCGACACCGACCTCGAGTACCTCTTCGCGAACGAGGCCTATCGGACCTTCCACGGCCTCGAGGGCGTCGACCTGCGGGGGGTCGGCCTCGAAACAGTCCTCCCCGACGTCCTCGACGCCGACGAAAAGGAGGACGTTCTCCGTCACGTCCGGGCCGTGCTCGACGGCGAGACGGTGCACTACCAGATGACGCGCACCGACGCCACGGACACCGCCAAGACGTTCGAGATTCACTACTATCCACTGGAGCCACTCGGGGCGGACGAGATCGTCGGCGTCGTCGCCACGATGCGGGACGTCACGGCCCAGCGCGAGCGCGAACAGCAACTCGTCGTGCTCGATCGGCTGTTGCGACACAACCTCCACAACGACCTGAACGTGGTCCTGGGCTACGCGGAGACGATCGCCGCCGAGACGAGCGGGGACCTCGAACACGGGGCCGAGCAGATCGTGGTCTCGGCCCGCCGACTGCTCGACCAGGCGGACAAGCAACGCGAAATCGTCGACCTCCTCGCGGATCCCCCGTCGCACGAGGCGGTCGACGTCGTCAGCGCCGTCCGGCGCGTCGTGGCAAATGCGTCGGCGGACCACCCCGAGGCGACGCTCGCGGTCGAGGCTCCCGACGAGGTCGTGCTACGGACGGTCCCCGCGCTCGAACGGGCGATCGAGGAACTCGTCGAGAACGCGCTCGTCCACGACGACGGCGACGCGGCCACGGTTCGCGTGAGCGTCGTCGACGCGGAGGACGCCGTCGAAGTCAGGGTCGCGGACGACGGTCCGGGCATCCCCGAGGCCGAGCGAGCGATTCTCGACGGCGAGGAGGAGATCGATCCCCTGTTGCACGGCAGCGGCATGGGCCTCTGGCTCGTCGACCGCATCGCCGGTCGCGCGGGCGGCTCCGTGCAGTTCGAGGCGTGCGATTCCACCGGGAGCGTCGTGACGATCGTGCTGCCGCGTTCGGAGGACGAGGCACTCCCCCGCGAGATCGCAGACCGTTGATCGGGCTGGCCGTCCACGCCGTCGGGAGCCAGCTGCACGACGCGGGGACGATCGACGAGCGTCCCGGGCTGGTGACTGGCGTCCACTCCCGGAGTGCGTCCGTCAGACGAGCCCGAGATCCTGCTCCGTGGGGACGCGCTCGAGCGAGTTGCCACACTGCGAACAGGCGTCGAGATCGTCGCTCACGTAGGTGGTGCCACATGGCTCGCAGTGATAGAGGTTCGTCGTCCTCGTGTCGGTCCCGTCGTCCGATTCCGGCCCTCGTAGATCGGGGTCCCCCGACTGGTCTCGATCGGTCGCACCCGATCGCTCGCGATTCCGTTCACCGGACAGGACGTTGCGTACCCGCTGGACCACTCCCATACGGACTGTTCCTCGTACCCTCGGGCGAAAAGCGGTCGCCCTGGTCTGCCATGGCCGAGCGCGCGTCGATGGGGCTCGCGAGCCCGCGGTTCGCCTCGCAGCCGGCACTTACTCCATGTAGCCGAGGTCGGCGAGCATCTCCTCGGTGTCCTCGTCGACCTCCTGGCGCTCGATCTCGCCGAACGTCGCGAGCCACGAATCGAGGTCGCCCGCGAGCGCCTCCCGTCGCTGGCCGTGCTCGTCGACGAGGTCGTCCCGCTCGTCGGGATCCGATTCGAGGTCGTAGAGCTCCTCGACGTCGTCCTCGCGATCCCGGATCAGCTTCCAGTCGGGCGTCCGCGTGGCGACGGCGTCGCCGAACGTCGGGTAGGCCATCGTGAACAGCTGACGGCTTTCTTCGGCGGGATCGTCGTCCGGAGCGGTGACGATCGGCTCCCCCGCGGCGTCGAGCGGGTCGGCGTCGACGAGCGAGAGGAGGGTCGGCAGGATGTCGATCGTCCGGACCTGCGTGTCGATCTGCTCGTCGGGGAGTGCGTCGTGATCGAACGCGAGCGGGACGTTCAGCTCCTCGTCGTAGAGCGTGCGACCGTGACCCTCGTAGCCGTGCTCGCCCAGCGCCTCGCCGTGGTCGCCGGTGAAGACGACGAGCGTCTCGTCGGCGATGCCGCGGGCCTCGAGTTCGTCCTGGAGCTCCCCGACGTGGTCGTCGACGCGCATCATCGCCGCCGTGTACTCGTCGTGGTCCTCGAGGAGATTCCTGGGCGCGTTCCGGGGCTCGTGGACGTCGAAGTAGTGGACCCAGCCGAAGAAGCCCGACTCCTCGTCGTCGGTGCCGCTGGCGTCCTCGCCGTTGGCGTCTGCGCCGTCGCCATTCGCGGCGAATTTCGGCGCGACGTCGTCGAGACACGCGATCGCGTCGTCCGTGACGCTCCGGGCCGAGCGGCAGTGCAGCGAGATCAGCCCGAGGTCGCGTAGGAGGTTCTTGACGGTGTACCGGCCGATCCCGAGGTTCTTCACCGCGCCGAAGACCGTGTTGAACGTCTTGGTGTCGTAGATCCGCGAGAGGATCGGGTAGAGCTTCCCGTAGGCCTGGCCGTCCTCGTACCGGTCGAACCCGCGATCCAGTTTGGAGTGGTCAGCGGCGAGGTGGTCGACGCTCACGACCCCGAATGTGTCCATGCCGGCGGCCTGGAAGTTCTCGCCGGCGGTGTCGTGGGTCTCGTCGAGTCCCCAGCCGTTCTCGACGACGCCGTGCTCGAAGGGGTACTTCGCCGTCATGAACGCGGTGAGACTCGGGTCGGTGGTGTTGGCGACCGTGTACGTCTCCGTGAACTCGAGTGCGCCGTCGTAGAGGGCCGCACAGTTCGGGAAGAGGCCCTCCTCGAGCCCCGCTTTGAACACGTCCTCGCGCAGACAGTCCACGCTGACCAGCAGGACGTTCCGGATCTCGTTCATTATCGCTCGCGTACCGGGGTTCGGGAGTTAACGGTGTCGTTCGGCTGTCGAATTCGAGCGTCTGGGGGTTTTGAACGATCTGTGGCTGCAGCGCGGCCCGAAAGCCCCTGGACGCTCGGAGACCCGGGGCTTGCTGCGGTCCTCGTCTCCCTCTGGTCGGCTGCGGTCCTTACTTCGCCCGGGGACCGCCGAGAGTCCGGCCCCTTTCGATGTACCGGAAGATCGGAGATCTTCCGTAGATCGCGAAATCGAAGATTTCGCTCACCCCCGCCCACCGCACCTCATTCCTCCCCAACCTCCTGCGTTGCTCACTTCGCTGCGCTACTCGTCCCTCGCACGCTACGCGGCTGCTCCGCAGCCGCGAAACGCGCGCCACAGCACCTCTCCGGAGTTTCGGCCAGTCTACACAGACAACGGGTGGGGCTTCCGTGGGTGTTTGCGGTGCACTCTCCGACCGAGTGACTCGTGATCTACCAATTTCATAGCAACATCGCTAAGTGAGGCCGCATCCGAGCACGCGCCAATGGAGCCGGAGATGGAGGCCGAGGCGTCCACAGCACCCGACACGGGCCAGTCTCCGGAGATCGCCGAGTCGATCGCCGCGGACGCGCCCGAGGACGTCGTCACCTCGATCGTCCTCCCGGCGTACAACGAGGTGGGCAACCTCCGGCCGCTCGTCGAGGAGATCGTCGCGGTCGTCGAGTCCGAGGAAATGGCGGCCTACCGCCCGGTCGAGATCCTGATCGTCGACGACGGCTCGACCGATGGCACCGCAGAGACGATCCGCGAGCTGACCGACGAGTTCGACGCGGTCGCGGGCGTGTTCCTCCGCCGGAACTTCGGGCAGAGCGCGGCCCTGTGTGCCGGCTTCGACACGGCGTCGGGCGAGTACGTCGTGCCGATGGACGCCGACGGGCAGAACAACCCGGTGGACGTCCCGATGCTCCTCGATCGCCTCGAGGACGGCTACGACTGCGTCTCCGGCTGGCGGAAGGACCGCGACGACCCGATCACGAAGACGATCCCCTCGGGCATCCAGACCTACCTCGCGCGCTTCACCGGCCCGGACATCCACGACTTCGGCTGCACGCTGAAGGCCTACCGCCGCGAGGCCGTCGACGAACTCAACCTCCGCGGCGAGGGCCACCGCTACATCCCGGCGAAGCTCTACGATCGCGGCTACAAGATCACCGAGGAGCCCGTCGACCACCGCCCGCGGACCCACGGCTCGACGAAGTACGGCGCGGGTCGCCTCGTCCGCGGGTTCGTCGACCTCGCGTTCAACATCTTCTGGAACAAGTACTCGATGCGCCCGATGCACCTGATGGGCGGCCTCGGGCTCTTCCTGCTGGCGATCGGCGGCGTCGTCGGGACCCACGCGCTGTTCATGAAGTACGTGCTCGGCGACTCGCTGCTGCCCCACCTGCCCCGCCTGATCTTCGCCGTCGCGCTGATCATCTTCGGCTTCCAGCTGTTGATGTTCGGCATCATGGCGGAGATGCTGACGAAGATCCACTACAAGGGCGAGGTGCCGTATCGGATCCAGTCGGTCGAGCGGGGCGAGAAACAGAATTTAAACGAGTGATCGCATCGGCTATTGTCCCTGATTAGACTGGCTGTGCGGCCAAATCTCCGTAGATCTCTGGATTCGACTTGTAGAACTCCCCCTCTGTTTCCAGTACACCAACTTTCGCTAGGTCATCCAACTTCTGTTGGACCTTGATTTCGTGTACTGACTCTTCGTGAAGCATCTCGAGATTGTCGTGGGCCGATTCCACATCGAGTTTTAGGTTCGGCTGTCCACGCTGCAGTGCGCTGAAATAATATGAGTTTGCGTATTTCGGATAGTGTGCTAGTAGGGTAAGATTCAATTCGTCTCGCAGGGTGCTGAATGCTCGGTTAACTACCTGTCCAAGCACGATTTCGCTGAACTCCCTTGTCCCTACTTCGAGCTCGTCGTGGACATCGAGATTTGAATCAGACCGGAGGGTATCATCGTCGATTTGAATGAAGTCGGTGTCCTCGAGCAGTCGGAGATATCGACTGGTCTGTTCTTCGTTGCTAGGTCCTCGGATTTCGTATATTGTATCGACGGGCAGCGGTGCATGCTCACGGACAGTGCGAAGAATCTCTTTGATCGCCCCTAGCTGATTCTCAACCGGGGTGAACTCAATTAGTTTGCTGTAGATTGTCTGGGCCATATTTCGATCAAGTCGTCTGGCCAAGTCCCTCCGACTTGAGCGGAAGCCATCGTACAACTCGTCTCTATCTGGCAACTCGATGAGGTATCCTTTAGCGAGCGACTCCGCTTTTAGCGTATATATGTCGTCAAATTCTATAAATTTCAATACTCTGTCGTGGTCCCTACAGTCGCTCACGTCTTTTGGGACCGTGTTGCCGAGTTGAATGAACAACGTCCCATCTTTCGATCTTCGGACATTTCCGACGTAAATTCCTCTGCCGTACTTCCTCTTTAGTTGACTCTCTACAGTCCCCTCAATAACTTCCTCCGGGTCGTCAAATCGAAGTTTGCTCTCTGCGCCTGGTGAGCTCGTTGCCATTGTTATGTCTCAAATTGGGCGAGTGGTTGCTGTTCACTACGGTCTAGCCAAAGTGTCCATCGTTCCTCGAATCTCCCACTCCAGAGCTCGAAGAACTCAGTTTTGGGCCATGTGCAGGGTGCTTCTTCAATGCGTGAGGAACTCTCGAAGAATTTCTCGTATGGGTCGTAATAGAGGACTTGTTCGTCGTTGATTTGGAAAACGATGACCGTGTGAGACGGCATGTTCTCTGCCTCTTGAACGCGATATCCTTCCACGTCAAGGAAGTATTCTGGATCTAGTTCAACAATTGGAAGAGAAGCATCCTCTCTGTCGATGATGGATTGTAGATATTCAAAATCCATCTGATGCCCAGTCGCCTCGACAGCCTCGTAGCCGTACTCGGAAACTTCGTGCGTCAACTGTTCCGGAATGATTTCTTCCTGTGAGTAGAAGCCTTCACGATACTCACAAAGATCATTGACATCGCTCTGACTCATAGAGAGCCCACTGATGTCTCGTCTCTCCGCGAGATCGTCGAGGATATTTTTGATTGCAGTTGGCAGGCAAGCATCCTCGGTTATCTGGGGCTGAAAGTCCGAAACCGTGCTTTGATAGGTTTCTTGGTCCGATTCTGTGATGGTCACTGGTATCTGCCCCTGGCTATCTTCAACTTCTTTTCTTGATGACTAATAAAGTAATGGGTGGACTGACACATGATGGATCTCTTGGTCCGCATAGCTGAACCACGACAGTAATGGGGTTGCTCCGGATAGCCCATGCCACTGTGTCGACGTCCCTGGATCGATTTACTGCGCTCTCCCGCCGCCTCCCGGCCGGTCTCACCGCCGCCCACGCGCTGTTCGCGGCGGTGATCGCCGTCTGGGCCGCCCTCTACGTCTACGGCCTCGGCGACCTCTCGCTTCGCGTCTGGGACGAATCTCGCTACGCCACGCCCGCCCGGATCATGGCCGAGGGCGGTAGCTGGCTCGATCCGATGATCCGGGTGCCGACCCACGAGGCGGACCTCGGGGAATCGCTCCGCCTGAACAAGCCGCCGCTCGGCTACTGGCTCCAGGCGATTGCCATGTCGATTTTCGGCGTCTCGGAGTTTGCCGCGCGCCTCCCCACGTCGCTCGCCACCCTGGGCTGCGCCGCCCTCGTCTACCACGTCGCGACGGTCACCTACGACCGCCGCGCTGGCTTTGCCGGCGCCCTCGGCTTCCTCGTCTTCCCTGGGATGCTCCTGGGCAGCCACGGCGGCGCAGCGGCAGTGGTGGACACTCCGCTCGCGCTCTTCGGCAGCCTGTTCGTCTGGTGGACCTGGCGCGGCAGGGACGACCCGCGGCTCCTCCTGCCCGCGGGGATCGCTGCCGGCCTCGCGGTGATGGTCAAGGGACTCGCCGCTGGCGTGTTCGTGATCGTGCTGCTGCCGGTCGGTGTCCTCTACCTTCGGGACTACCTGAACCGCTGGACCGTCGCCGCCGTCGCGAGCACCGTGACGGTCGCGCTGCCCTGGCACCTCTACGCCTACCTCGAGCACGGCGACCTGTTCGTCGAGGAGTACTTTCTGACCAGCGTGGGCCAGCGCGTCTCCGGGCAGGCCACCGAACCGCCCGCGGAACCGCTGCTCCCGTTCCTCAACTACCCGTGGTTCAAGCTGGCCGCGGGGACCCTCCTCCCACCCTACCAGTACGCGATCCCCGTCTTCGGCACCGGCGTCGTGCTCGCGCTCGCCTTCGCCTGGTGGCGACTCCGTGCAGACGGACTCCGCCTGCGGCCAGGCAGCGGCGGTCGCACGGGCGCGCTCTCGCAGTTCCTTCCCGCAGCGCCAGTCCAGGACACCACGCTCCTGCTGCTCCTCTGGTGGACCCTCGCCGTCCCGCTGACGTTCATGCTCGGCGGCGGCAACCACGCCTGGTACCTCCTGCCGATGTACCTGCCGGGCGCCGTCCTGCTCGGGCACCTGGTCGCCGGCATCGCCGACGGCAGCTTCGGGGCTGCCTTCGACGACGCGAAAGCTGGCACGCGTTTCGGGCGATCGGCTCCGACCGACGCCGGCGATGCAACCCCCGAAACGGCTGGCGATACGGGCCCCGAAACGGCCGGCGACGGCGGCCGTCGCGGCCGCCTCGCCCGCCTCCGCGACGCGATTCCCTCGACGCAACGGGCCCGCAGGGCCGTCACGGAGCGCTGGGGCGAGGCCGCTGGCGCCGCCGTCTACCCCGCGACCTGCGTGTTGCTCGTCGTCCTGCTGCTCGGGACCTACGGCGCACCGCTTCACGAACCCTACAACGACGAGCAGAGAGCACTCGGCACGACGATCGCCGAGGAGGTGCCGGAGGGCGAGACCGTCCACGTCTGGCTCGGCGAGGACGGCGATACGGAGTCGATCATGAGCGTCTCGTGGTACGCCGACCGACCGCTCGAACGTGCGGATCGGGCCGCGATCGAGGGCGATCCGTCGGTCCGCTACGCGATCGTGCCACTCGGCAACGCGAGTGAGATCGACCGCTCCCACCGCGTGCTCGCCGAGAGTCCGCTGAACGGGATCGCGTTCGTCGCGTTCGAGGGCGAGAGCGGCGGATAGGGCACCGAGGCGGCGCTAACGAGCAGTCTCGATCGCGTCCACGACGGCGTCGGCGATTTCCTCGGCGCCATTCGCCTGGGGTTCGGGTGCGTCGAGCGTCCCGAGCAGCGCCACGACCTCCTCGATCGTCTCGGCGGTCGCGAAGCCCCGCGTCCCCTCCATCGCTGCTGCCACCCCGCGCTGCTCGGAGGTCGCCGGCATCACGACGCAGGCCGTCCCGGCCACCGCCGCTTCCATCACCGTCGAGTAGCCGCTGCAGACGACGAGGTCCGCGGCGCGGACGTAGGGCTGGAGGGAGGGCTTGAGCGTCCAGTCCTCGCCGCCGACGATCGTCGCGGTGCGGCCCGCGTCGGCGAGCGCGGCGTCGAGGTCGTCTTCGTCGACGGAGAACGCGCTCGGCACGACGAGCACGTCGACGTCGGGGAGGTCGGCTTCCGGCGTGTCGTCGGCCGGCGCGATCGGTCCGACCGGCGTCGCCGTCTCGATCCAGGGGTCGCCCTCCCAGGCCTTCGGGAAGCAGAACGATTCGGCGGTCACCGCTGGAATCCGGTTCCGGATCCACGCGCTCGCCCGCTCCGGTGGCGAATCGTAGAAGGCAGCGGGGTCGTGGGAGACGTAGACGTAGCGCTGGCGAGCGACGCTCGCGGCGAAGCAGCCACAGATGTCGTCGGTCAGGAACACCGGTGGCTCGACCTCGTTCAGCCAGGCCACGTAGGCCCGGACCCGGCGAATGAAGTTCGGGAGCCCGTCGAAGACCACGTGGGAGCCGTTGTCGGACTGGTAGCCGCCAACGAAGTCGACCTCCGGGAGCGGGCGCTCGGTGTAGCCGTTGGCCTCGACGAACGGCTCGCCGGGGCCGCCGCCCGCGATCTCGAAGTCGTAGCCACGGTCGGCGAGGGCCTCGGCCACGGCGAGCATCCTGGTCGCGTGGCCGGCGCCCTCACAGTAGTGTCCGACGGCGATCGGCTCGCCGTCTGGCTCGTCGGATCCCCCGCTCGCCCGCTCCCCAGCGGTCGTCACGATTGCGCGTGGCTTGTCGGGACCGAGGGATAAGTGTGTACACCTGCGGCTGAATGTCGTATCGACCGCTTTGCTAGTCGCCTCGAAAGCCCTCGGCCCGCTCGCGCACGCTCAGCCGGATATCCTCAGTCGCTACGCTCCTTCGGATAGGGCCGGCTGAGGCGCACGCCAGCCCGCCTCGCCCTTTCTGTCCGCCAGGAACGGCGGAGTATTGACCCGGCTGGAAATCGGCGGCTGACCGATCGGCTCCGCCGCGGTGGCTCAGGCTCCTTCGCCGCCGCGGTCCCCGCCCCCGGCGATAGATTTCGGCCGGAGCCCGAGCACGACGGCCGCGCCAGCCCCGACGGTGCCGCTCAGGAGGTAGCCGCCGACGCTGTGGAGGGTGACGGCGACGGCCGCGTCCGCGCCGGCGACGCCGGTGACGAGCGTCATCAGCGTGACCGTGACGGCCTCGATGCCGCCGAGGCCGCCGGGTGTCGGCAGGACGCTCGCCATCGTGCCGATCGGGACGACGAAGAAGGGGACGTAGAGCGGCACGTCGACGCCGATCGCCTGGAACGCGATCCAGAGCCCGATTGCCTGGATCGCCCAGCCGCCGCCCGAGCATCCTATCGCGGCGAGGACGCGCCGGCGATCGCTCGCGACGACCTCCAGCGATTCGACGTAGCCCGCGATCCCGGCGGCCACGTCGTCGGCGTCCTCGCGGGAAACGAGCGGGAGGACGGGTGCACCGATTTCGATCGCGCGGGTCACGAATCGGACCAGCCCGCGCTCGATCCAGGCGCGCTTGCGCCAGATCGCGAACCCGGCGACCGGTGCGCCGACGATCACGATCGCGGCGCCGCCGAGCAGCAGGCCGAGCTGGGAGCCGACGGCGCTCGTCGCCGCGAAGTAGCCGATGCCGAGCGCGGCGAAGGTCAGGGAGGGGACGACGTTTACGGCGTCGAAGCTCGTGATCGACGCGAGGCTCACGTCGTAGTTCGCGTCGGTCCGGCGGGAGAGGAGCGCCGCCGTGATCGGCTCGCCACCGGCCTGCCCGAACGGGGTGACGTGGTTGACGAAGATGCCGGCAGCCGTGACGAGCAATGCGTCGCGGACGGGCACGGTCACGTCGAGGGCGCCAAGGACGTTCCAGAGCGCGAGGCCCCAGAAGCAGACCCAGCAGATCGTCGTGACGCCGACGAGCGCGACGAGTCGGAGGTCCGCCCGCTCGACGGCAGCGACGACGCCGTCGGTGTCGACGAGGGTGAACATGACCGCGAACATCGCGACGGCTGCGAGAAACCCGGCGAGCGTCGTCGCGACGGCACGTCGGTCCACTGTTGGCGTCGTCGACCAGCGGGCCTAAACCCGTTGCGGAACGGGTGTCAGGGGCGCGACCGCCTTCGGTTCCACGCGCCGAACGTGCCTGCTCACGCCGGATACGGAACATTGATGTGCATTCTGTCTGATTTGTTTCGGTACAGCCAGCATGACAGGGAGCCAGCAGCCATCGGTCCGCGGCGCGGGAGCCCACCTCGCCCATTGCCGACTGGCTGGCCCGAATTCGGGCGATTCGCCCGTGAACGGCTCCGCCTGTCAGCACCGGACGCACCCGTCGCCCGCGACGGGGGAGGGCAGCTAGATGCGGATCGGCTTCTTCACGGACAGCTACTTCCCCGAAATTGACGGCGTCACCTACACCATCAAACTCTGGCGGGAGCGCCTCGAGGCCGCGGGCCACGAGGTGTACGTGGTCTACCCGGACGGCGACTACGACCCCGACGACCGGGAGATCCCCGTCAGATCCCTGCCGAACCCGTTCTACGCGGGCTATCGCCTTCCCACGTTCCGCCGCCCCTCGACGCTACCCGACCTCGACGTGGTCCACTGTCACGGGCCGGCGTCGGTCGGCCTGCTCGGCCGGTACTACGCCCGCAAACGCGACCTGCCGTCCATCTACACGCACCACACGCCCGTCGAGGAGTACTTCCACCAGGCGACCCGGTCCGAGCGACTCGGGGACCTGCTCGGGAAGGTCTACGTCCCCTACGAGAACGCCTTCCTCGGGACCTTCGACGTCGTCACCGCCTCCACCGGCCGTATCGACCGCGACGTCGAGCACGTGGAACTCCCCGTCGGCATCGACATGGACTTCTTCCAGCCACGGGAGGGCGACTGGTTCGACGGCGAACCCGTGATCGGTTACAGCGGCCGCATCTCCAACGAGAAGAACGTCGGCGAGTTGCTTCGCCTCGCGGACGCCATGCCCGACTACCGGTTCGTCATCGTCGGCGAGGGTCCGTTCCGACGGCGGCTTGAGGAACGTGCACCCGACGCCGTGGAGTTCCGGGACTTCCTCCCCCGCGAGCAGCTACCGGGCTTCCTCTCCTCACTCTCCGTCTTCGTCACCGCCTCGACGGCCGACACGCTCGGGCTCTCGACGCTCGAGGCCAACGCCTGCGGCACGCCGGTCGCCGCCGCGGACGTCCCGCCATTCGCCGACACGATCGGTCCCGAGAACGGCCGCCGGTTCCCCTACGGCGACGTCGACGCCATGGTCGACGCGGTCGAGACCTGCCTCGACGCCGAGTGGGACACTCGCGGGGCCGTCGAGCGCTTCGCGGTCTCGCAGACGATGGCCCAGCTGGAGCGCATCTATCGCGAGGCCGCAGGCGCCGAACCGCCAGCCACGACGCCCACGGCGGCCGACTCGCCCACTGCGTCCGGCGTCGCCGAGCCCGGTACCGACTGACGTCCCCCCGAGCGACCCACGTCGACGCAACGGCGCGTCCCGCCGTTCGTACGCCGCCGCCCGATTCGTCCCCTCGGCACCTGCATAACGAGGGACATCGTTCATTGCCAGCCTCCTCGTTAGTGGCTGGCATGGACGCCGTCGTCAACGAGACCACGAAGACCGTGCACAGACGCGCAGACGAGACCGCCTCGAAGGAGACGGCGTGTGGTGCCACCAGTCACGTCGACCCGGAGCACCTTTCTCGCACCTCCCTGGAGCGAGCCCGGTCGGCCCACGAGGCGAGCAAGTGCGGCCGCTGTTTCGAAGACGGCGGGAGCTACTGACTGCCGCGGACCGGCACGACTTTTCGTTCCGGTCACCAATCCGGGGACGTGCAGGTCGTCGACTACGTCCGGACGGGCCACGAGGGCGGCCCAGCACTGCTGCTCGCCGACGAGTCCGGCGACCTCGAACGCCTCGCGCTCGACCACGGCACCGAACTCGCCTACACGCTCGACGAGCGCCACTGTGCGGGCACGCTCGCCGACGGCACCCACGAGGCCTGCGACGCCCCCGCAACGCCCTACTGCGACGCTCACACCCACACCTGGGTCTGCGCCCGGTGTACCGGCGACTGTCTGAAACCAGAGATGGACTGCCACGGCGAGCACGCCATCTACGTCGCCGCGTTCGCCCCGGACGTCCACAAGGTGGGCGTCACCTACCTGGATCGGCTCCCCACGCGCCTGCAGGAGCAGGGCGCCGATCGCGCGGCCCACGTCCGCACCGTCGCGAACGGCCGGATCGCCCGCGAACTGGAAGCGGCGATCGCCGAGCGCATCCCTGATCGCGTCCGCGTGCCGACGAAGATCGCCGGCCTTCACGACGACGTCGACGTTCCGGCCTTCGAGGCGACCCTCGAAACCGAGCTCCCACCGGACTTCGAGGTCCACGAGCAGTTCGACTTCGACTACGGTCTCGACCTCAACGCCGCTCCCGTCCCGGAGACCACGGCGACCGGGACTGTCCGGGGCGTGAAAGGTCGGATACTCGTCCTCGAAGAGCACGGCACCAACTACGCCGTCGACCTGCGCGACCTGCTCGGCTACGAACTCGCCGAGGGCGCCAGCGATCGCGAGAAACAGGCGAGTTTCGGGGCCTTCTCCTGAAGTCGACCGGGCACCCTTCCGCTCTCCTCCCGACTCGCGACGCCGACCGACAGCGGGCGCTCCACTCGCGGCTGCCAACGGCGGCCCCATTCGCGTGGCCGCACTTCGAGTCGCCAGCTCGCACCGTCGCGGTCTACGTCAGACCAGGCGTGCCCCTCAGTGAGTACCACGGAGCCTCGCCTCGACCTCTCTCATTTCATATAGCGTTATAGTATTCATTACTTACGTTGGCGTCCCATTTGCCGTCGTACTCGCTGAACGACGACTCGGCAATTCCACGCGAGGGGCGACGGGCGTCGCCGGCGACGTGCCCGAGCGGCGAGCAGCCAGTTCTGTGCCGCGCACCCCGGTCGGGCACCGGGATGGGTCGGGTGGCTCCGGCACGTGAACTACCGAAACGGTACTCGGGGTCTCGGCACTGCGATCTCTGGCCTGTGTCGCCTACGTCGTCGCGGTCGGGGGACGATCCGATCGCAGATTCGTAGGCGCGCTCCGTTCGCGGTCTCGGTCGTTGCCACCTCCGTCTTCGTCTACTGGCTGGAACTCCTCGCCGCGACGCTCTACTCTGGGCCCGTGGTCGGGGTGCGTCGACGTCCCGCGCTTGGGAGCGCCCATGCCGACGTGCCACATTTCGCTGGTCGTGATCGGCGTGCGGGTGGCGTACGACACCGCCGCGGACGGGCCATCCTCGCTGCGGTCCTGACGAGGGCCATCGGACTCGTCCTCTTCTTGCCGTTCGTTCGGTGAAGGGGTGGTCCGTCGTCGCAACCCCTGGCCTTCGCGCGTGGATAAGCGGTTCCTAACAACCCGCTTCCGGGCCGGACTGCCTGCATGGAGTTGAACGACCTACCAGACCACTTCGCGGCCGAACTCGACTTTCCGGTGGAGAAGGAGACCGCGCGGGAGGCGGTCGGGGACGTCGAGGTCGAAGCGCCCGACGCCGATCACTCGGTGCCCGTCGAGTCGCTGCTCGAGGACCTCGGCGAGGACAGTTACGAGTCTGCGGACATGCTCTACCAGACGCTCTCGGGGCAGCTGCCGGACGAGTTCATCGGCAGGAAGTTCTACGACGACCGGGGGCCGAACGTCGAACACGACGAGTCACCGAAAGACGGCGGCGACGAGTCGTTCTGACGCTCCGGATTCCGTTGTGCTCGTAGACTGGATCGGGAACTGATCGCCGTTGCGCCGGAAACGGACCGACTGACGGGCAACTATATAAATAGTGTATCGTATAACGCTATACAAAATCTCGTTTCGGTTCCACCAGCCAACCGCTCCACCTGCCAAACCGGCGTCCGGCCGTTGTACTGCGATTTTCGACGCGTATCCGCCCGGTTCTGGCGCCGAGTGCGCGTTTCCGCTCCCGGGAGTCCCCGAGAAACCGGGGCCATCGTTATGGGTCCTGCACCGAACACACGGTCATGGACGTCATCGAGAGCGACCTTCCCGGCGTGGGGAAGAAGCACGAGGTGGAGCTTGGCGACGGCCAGGTCCTCGTGATCGTGACCCACAACACCGGCCAGCGGGAGCTGTACCTCAAACCCGACGCGGACGCGGATTCGGAGAAGCTCCTCGAGCTCTCCGACCGCATGGCGCGAATGGTCGGGACGATCCTCGAGGGGGCGTACTTCCAGCCCGTCGAATCCGAGCACGTCGAGACGATGCTCACGGAGGGGACCCTGCTGGAGTGGTACGCCGTCGACGACTCGTCGCCGCTCGTCGGCGAGACGCTGGCGAGCGCACAGGTCGGTCGAGAGACCGGCGTGACGGTCGTCGCCATCCAGCGCGGCGAGGACGTGCTCTCTGCACCCGATTCGGGCACCGAACTCCAGGCCGGCGACACCCTCGTCGTCGTGGGCGACCGAGAGAGCTGCAACGCCTTCGAGACGCTGCTCACTGGTGAGGAAACCGAGGAGTAGATGGCTGGGAGGACGCGAGTCGGCGCTCCGATCGGGAGGATCGACGCCTCGACGATGTGTTTCGGCCCGTCCGCCGCGCGCGGGAGGTCGATCAGTGGCTGACCTGCTCACCGTCGGTGCGCTGTTCGCTGCGATCGCGCTGGGGAGCGTCCTCGCCGCCCGCCTCGGGACCTCCGTCATTCCGCTGTACATCCTCACCGGCATGCTCGTCTCGCCGGCCGTGGCTGGCGAACTGGTCGTCGCTGGCTACGACGTGCCGGCGATCCAGGGCGGGGAGTTCGTCGAGATCGGCGCGGAACTCGGGATCGTTTTCTTGCTGTTCTTTCTCGGCCTGGAGTTCAACCTCGAGCGACTCGTCGCCGATCGCGGCCGCATCGTCACTGCGGGAACGATCGACCTCGCCGTCAACTTCGGCGCGGGGCTCGTCGTCGGCTTCCTCCTCTTCGAATCGCTGCTGGCCGCGTTCCTGCTCGCCGGCATCGTCTACATCTCCTCCTCGGCGATCATCACGAAGTCGCTGATCGACTTCGGCTGGATCGCCAACGACGAGGCCGGACCGATGCTCGGGACGCTGGTCTTCGAGGATCTCGCGATCGCGGTCTACCTGGCGATCGCCGTCGCGCTCGTCGCGGGTGGCAACGGCGTTGCAGGGCTCGCAACCGCCGTCGGTCTCGCCATGGGCTTCATCGTCCTCTTGCTCCTCGTCGTGCAGTTCGGAAGCGGTGCCTTCGAGCGCCTGCTCGCTGGGGCCTCCAACGAGTTCCTCGTTCTCAGGGTCGTCGGCGTGACCGTCCTCGTGGCGGGTGTCGCGCTCGCGATCGGGGTCAGCGAAGCCGTCGCGGCCTTCTTCGTCGGGATGGCGTTCGCGTCGACCTCCCACGTGGAGCGACTGGAACGATTGCTCGAACCTGTCCGCGACGTGTTTGCAGCCGTGTTCTTCGTCTGGATCGGCCTCGAGACCGATCCGGTGCTCGTCGCGGAGGTCGCGGCGCTCGTCGCGATCGCCGTCGCCGCGACGACGCCGACCAAGCTATTCTCCGGCTATCTCGGCGGTCGCGCGTACGGCCTCAGCCCGAGACGATCGACGCGGGTCGGCCTGGGGATGGTCACCCGCGGCGAGTTTTCGCTGATCATCGCCGCCGTCGCGATCGAGGGCGCGGGCGGGACGCTCTCCGCGGCGGTTGCCAGCGACATCTACGCTTTCGCCGTCGGCTACGTCCTCGCGATGAGCGTGCTCGGCACCGTGTTGATGCAGTACTCCGGACCGTTCGAGCGGTTCGCTGTCGGGCGGTTCGGGATGGAGTGATCGGAGCAGGAGTGGATCTGCACGCCGGCTCTCTCGTCACCGGGCCGACCGGCGCACCACCGCCGTCCCGAGCACGACGCCCACGAGCGCGACGGCCACGCCGAAGCCCGGCGAGCCGTCGTCGGCTCCGCCGCCGGTCTCGCTGTCGTCAGTACCGTCCTCGCTCGCTCCGTCGTCCGCGTCGACCTCCGTTCCTCCGTCAGTATCGCTCTCGTCCGACCCGTCGCCGTCGCCCGGACCGCTTCCGTCGTCGTCGGACTCGCCATCGCTGCCGCCATCTGACCCCGTCCCGTCGGCTGGTTCGACGACGACGGCGACGTCGTCGCTGTCCGTGTTTCCGTTTCGGTCGCTGACGGTCAACGTGACGTCGTAGGTGCCCGAGTTCTGGAACCGGTACGTCGGTTCGGGTCCCGTCAACTCGGTCGCACCGTCGCCATCGACGTCCCACAGATAGGCGGTGATCTCGACGTCGTCAGTGGAGTTGGTCCCGTCGAAGCTGAAAGCGGTGCCCGTTGTGACGGTGCGATCCCTCCCTGCGTCCGCCGTCGGATCGGTCGTATCCGGCAACGGGCGGAATCCGCCACCGCCGGTGTTCTCCGGAACGTCTTCGACGGTCACGGTCAGGTTCGTCGCGTTCGCGTTGCCGGCCACGTCCGTCGCGGTCAGCGTCACGGTGTAGGTGCCCGGATCCGCGAAGGCGTGTGAGACGGTCTCACCGGTCGCCGTCGCCCCGTCACCGAAGACCCACGAGTAGTTCGCGACGCCCACGCCGTCCGTGGAGTTGGTGCCGTCGAACGCGACCGCGGTGTCCTCGTCGACGGTGCGGTTCCCGCGCACCGTGGCAACCGTCGGGGGAGTGCGGTCGACGGTCACGTTCACCTAGATCGGCGCGGACACGTGACTCACGTCGTCCGTCGCGCGGACTCGGTACGTGTGCGCCCCCGCCGAGAGGTTCGTGATCGTGGCGTTCCAGGTGCCGGCACCCCGGTCGAAGCCGACGTCGGTCCATCCGGTGCCGTCGTCGAAGGCGACCGACTGGACGCCTGCGAACTGGTCGCTGACGGTGCCGGTGACCGTGAGATTCGAGCCGTTCAACGCGTAGCCCTCCATCGGCGTCGTGATCGAAACGGACGGCGCCGTGGTGTCGAGCGTGACAGAGCCGGCCGCGGTGTCGTTCGCGTTGCCGGCCGCGTCGCTCGCGTTCACGTCCAGCTGGTGGACGCCGTCGGCCGACGCGTTCGCTGCGTCCACGACGACCGTCGCGTCGTAGAATTCGCCGCTGCTACCGTTCGACAGGGTGACGGTACCAGCACCGAACGCCGAGGCGTTCACCGAGACGTCGCTCACGCCGGTGACTCCGTCCGAGACGTTCGCACCGATCGTGATTGCGTCGCCGTCGGTCACGATTCCGTCGCCGTCCGTGGCGTCGACCGCGCTCAGGTTCGCGATCTGTGGCGGTCTGAGGTCAGCGCCGGTTCCCCGAAGTGTGAGGGTGACGGTCGCGCGATTCGAAACGTTGTGCGCTATCTCTAGCGTGGCCGACTTGGTGCCGAGCGAGGCCGGGAGCAATTCCACCTCGAACGCGACCTGATCGCCCGGCGCGAGCAGGTGTGGCGTCGGATCGCCGTCCGTGTGAAAATCGAACGCCGTTGCGTTTTCCCCCGTTATCGTCGCATCTGGGAGGTCGAGCGGCGCGCTGCCGTTGTTCTCGACGACGATCGTTCGCCCCCGGCTCGGCGTGCCGACGTGGACTTCGCCGAAATCGACGGTCGGCCCTGTCGTCACGTTCACGTTCGGCGCGACGCTCCGGCCGGTCAGCGAGACGTTCGCGAACTCGCTGGACCCGTCGTGTGCGGCGACGAACGTCGCGTTCAGCTGGCCTCGTTCGGTCGTTGGGTCGAACTCGACGTCGAAGCTCGCGTTCTCGCCGGGCTGGAGCGTCAGATTCCCGATCAGGGGTGGGACGTAGAACGCGCTCGCGTTCTCGCCGGTGGCGCCAACCACGACCACGGTTAGCGGCGCCTGCCCGTCGTTCGCGACGGTCACGGCCCGCGTCGTCGCTGGATCCGTCATATGCACCGTGCCGAAGTCGAGGGACGCGGGCGTGGCGTTCGCGATCGGCTCCTCGTCTGCGAGTAGCGCGTAGCTCCCGGCAGCGTCGATCGATGCGTTGACCGTGTCGTTCACGGTGTCGATTGCGTTCGATCCACCGTTGATCGACCAGTTCCCCTCGTAGCGCCAGAGCGTAGTCGAACCCTCGTCGTGGCCCGGCAGCAGCGACGAGCCGTCGTAGCCGAGTTCGAGCCACGCGCCGGCGCTCTCGTTGGTGGCGTTCAGTACGGGACCGAGCTGGTGCTTCCAGGCTGGAAGGGCCGGCGGGGTTTCGTTGGCGCGAAGGGAGACGTCGTGCGCCGAGAAGTCGACAGACTGCCCGCCGGTGAGCGTGTAGTTGGTGGCCGAGGAAACCGTCGATCCGTTGGTAGCCGTCATTGCCCAGCGGCTGTTGTTGGCGGTGAGGGTGTCCTGTATCGTGACGTTCCTCACCGCGTCGAGCGAGACGCCACGCCCGGCATTGTCCGTCACGGTTGCGTTTCGAAGTGACAGGTTCGCCGTATTCACGGCGAACACGCCGGCCGAACCACTTCCGTCGACGGCCGAGTCGGTCACCCTCACCCCGGAGCCGCCGTCGATCACGACGCCGTGGTCGCGGCTCGCGGTCGCGGTGAGGTTCCGGAACGTTACGTCGCTGGCTTTCTCGACGGTGCCGGCGTGATAGAAGTTCGTGACCGTGAGGTTTCGAACGGTGACGTTCGAGACCGACGATCCGACTGCGGACACGCCGTATCCAGTCAGGTCGTCCACGCCGTCTACGGTGTGGCCGTTCCCATCGATTGTGACGTTGCTCGTCGCGACCTGGAGGCAGTAGTCGTCGCTGCTGTTCGTCACGTTCCCGGCTAGTTCGTAGCCGCCAGGCTGGTCGATCGTCCCGCAGTCCGTGATGGTTCCGTTCGCGTGGACACCGGCGGCAGCCGCTGGCCCTGTCGTCAGTGCGACGGCCAGCAGGACGCCCACGAGCACGAGGGCGACGCCATCGCGTCGTCGATCCGTCACGGCGACCACCTCGATCGGCGCCGATCGCCCCAGGACGTCCACGATTCGATCCGTTCCCAGCGTGCCCCGTGGTCACGCACGCGGCAACGACGGCTCCCCATGACCCCCTTTTCTCCCCACGCATCCTTATATGGTTGCCATTTCTGGACGAAATCTTCCGTTCTCTGCCGCTTCAGGGCGTGATGTCTTCGAATCGAAATCCGCGGACGGAATCACTGCCGACGATCTGGATCTGGAGGGATCGACCGCGTTGTTGATTTAGTATCGCGATATACGGTGTATTGCCGCCGAACGTGGCGCGGTCGCTCCAGGGGCAGCGAACGATCTCGAACCGTCGACAGCGGATGCTACTCCGGGCGCTGTCCGAACGTCATCTCCACTGTTCGCTCCTCGCCGTCCCGGAGCACGGTGATCTCGACGGTATCGCCCGGCGCGGTCTCCAGCGCGAGATACGTCGAGAGGTCGTGGCGCGTGGGGAGTCGGGTCCCGTCGATAGCGACGATGACGTCGCCGCCGATCGGGATCCGCCGTGCGTTCCGCGTCTCCCACTCCTCGACGCCCTGGAGGGTCCCGTCGGCGGGCCCGCCGCCAACGACCTCCGAAACCATGACGCCCCGGACCTCGTCGAGGTCGTTTGCCTCCGCGACGCGCCGATCGACCGGGTAGGTCCGGATCCCGACGTAGGTGTGGGCGACGTCGCCCTCCTCGATGAGGGTGGGGACGATCCAGCGGGTGACCGCCGCGGAGATGCCGAAGCCGACGTTGTCTCCGCCGCCGGAGTTGATCACTGCGACCACGTTCGCGTCCATGTCGACGAGCGGGCCGCCGCTATTGCCCGGGTTCACGGAGGCCGTCGTCTGGACGGCGTTAGGGATCGAGAAGCCGGTCGGCGCGGAGAGCGTCCGGTTCCGGCCGCTGACGATCCCGACGGAGATCGAGGAGTCGAACCCGAGTGGGTTCCCGAGCGCCATCACTTCCTGGCCGACGACGGGCCGTTCCTCCGCGAGCGGGAGCTCGGTGGCGTACGCCGGGCGCTCGTCGACCTCGATCACGCCGAGATCTGTGTGGGCGTCGGTCGCGACGACCTCCGCACCGGTCCAGTCGTTGTCGGCGTACTGGACGTCGATCGTGTCGGCACCCTCGACGACGTGGTGGTTCGTCACGAGATAGTCGCCGTCGAAGACGAACGCCGAGCCCTGGCCGGCCTGCCCGCCGTACACCTGCAACAGTGCGACCGAGTCGATCGCCTCCTGGTAGACCTCGGTGTACTCCGTCCCCTGGGCTTCCTGGGACGGGAGTCCAGCCGCGCGCGTGAGGCCAACTGGCTCGTCGTCGCTCGCCTCCTCGAACGTCTGGCTACAGCCAGCGACCGCGGCGAGCGTGCCGGTTCCGAGCGTGGTCAGCACCTGCCGGCGCGAGTATCCGTCGGACACGCACGTCGGTTTGGCGCGGTCGGGGTTAAGCGCATGGACCACTGCTGCGGCAGTATCGCGGTCGGGGTCCGCCGCCGACCGGCCGTGACCGGACCCGGGGCCGCTGTTCGTGCCATTTCGCCGCATCCACCCGGAGAGCGTCGCTGGATCCGAAACTGTGTCGGGAACGGTTCCACGCTGGAGCCGCATATATTACTTATCGCTATACGAAATCCTGGTAGATCGGGCGATCGGGCCGGCCGGTCCGGGCCGTTCCTCCGTCGCACGTTCCCGCTGGACGACGCACCGCGGTCCAAAGAGCTACACCGGATCGGCGCCCTGCTCCACCACATGGGACCGACGCCGGACGCCACTGTCGTCCTCCAGCGGGTCGGTGCCGGACTGATCGCAGGCGCGTTCACGCTCGTCCTCCTCGCAGCCCTCCTGCTCGCGGAGATCGCTGCCCTGGTCGTCATCGGGGCGGGCCTCGCGGTCTACGCGTTCGAACACCAGCGGGGGCTGCCACGTGGACTGGCGACCGGACTCGTGATCGCAGCGATCCTCCCGATCCTCGATCGGCAGTTCGATCCGGTCGGGGCGACGCTGCTCCGCTCGACGGTGGTGACGGTGGTGATCGGGATCGGCCTCCTCTTCGGTGCGTTCGTGATCGACAGGTACGGCCAGCAGTTGTTCGACGGCCACTCATAGGCCCCGACCGGGAAGTCCGACCGATCGAAGGTCCCAACCACTGGCGGCCGCAGTCCCCGAATGTATCCACCTGCCCGGTGCCCGACGTCCCCCTGAGAGCCCGTGGGACCGGCTCGCAGGCGGGGTCGGACTTCGACGCCCTTTTCGCCCGGGGTTCCCAACGTAGCGGGGAATGAGCAATCCGGAGCTGGACGTCGTCGAGTTCCTCCTCACGGCGAAGGTGTACGGCGACGACCGGGACCTCGACGAGAACGATCTGCCACCGCGCTACCGGAGCGTCTTCTGGAGCGATGGAACCATCGAGCGACCGCTCGCGACCACGAACGAGACCGCGCGCGCCGCGACCGGGCTCGACCGTCCCTGGGAGGCCGTCCAGGGGCTGATGTTCACCGATCGCGACGACTTCTCGGGCTCGATCTCCTTCACCGACCGTGACCTCGCCGAGGAGTGGTTCATCGAGCGGGCCGACGTGGATCGGCTCAACTCGAACCCGACGCTCGCGGCGTACTTCGAGGGCCACGAAGACGCGCCTGATGCGGTCGACTACGAGGTCGCACTCGAGGCGAACCGGCCGATCCAGGCCGACCGCGTCTGGATCGACTCGCTGCTGGAGGAGTACTTCGGCGCCGACGACGAGGACGACCAGGAGATGCTCGACCTCGTCGACATCCGGGCGCCCGAGGAGATCGAGACGACGCTCGACGACCTCGTGCTCACGCCCGACCAGGAGGGCGAGATCGACAAGATCGTCACCGCGATCGAGCACCGCGACTACCTCGCCCGGATCGGCCTGCGCGAGATCGGGAAACTGCTGTTCGTCGGTCCGCCCGGGACCGGCAAGACCTCCACTGCGCGGGGGCTCGCCCACGAACTCGACCTGCCGTTCGTCGAGGTCAAACTCTCGATGATCACGAGCCAGTACCTCGGCGAGACCGCCAAGAACGTCGAGAAGGTCTTCGAGGTCGCCAAGCGCCTCTCCCCGTGTATCCTCTTCATCGACGAGTTCGACTTCGTCGCGAAGACGCGCTCCTCCGACGAGCACGCCGCGATCAAGCGCGCGGTCAACACCCTCCTGAAATCCATCGACGAGATCAGCCTCGTTCGCGACGACGTCCTGCTCATCGGCGCGACGAACCACCCCGACGACCTCGATGCCGCGGCCTGGCGCCGCTTCGACGAGATCGTCAACTTCCCGAAGCCCGACTCGGGGATGCGTGCGGACATTTTCGAGATCATCACCCGGGAGATGGTGATCGACGACTTCGACCCTGGTGCGCTTGCCGGGGAGACCGAGGGGCTCACGGGCAGTGACCTCCGCCTCGTCATGCGCGAGGCCGTCCTCTCCGCGCTGACGGAAGGTCGCACGGAACTCAACCAGGACGACCTGCTCGCGGCGATCCAGGACTTCGAGGAGCGGGACAACCTGAAGAACATGGACATGATCGAGGGCGACCACGACGCGCTCGTGGCTGGTGGTGACATCAGCGGCGGCGACGAGGAAGAAGACGCCGCTGCTGACGGTGGTGAGGCGAGGGACTCGAGCCGAGCCTCGTCGGACCACGGGTCCGACGGTGGCCACGAGCACGACCACGATCACGCCGACCACGACCACGCAGACGACTGAGCGAGCCCGTTCGGTCGCCGCGCCGTTGGACGACGCGTCTCCAGAACCACTTTCTCCCCGCCCGCACGATTCGATTTCGTGCAGTTGATCGCCCACCGCGGGTTCGCCGACGAGCGCGCGGAGAACACGATTCCCGCCCTCCAGCGCGGCGCCGCCATCGCCGACGCCGTGGAGTTCGACGTCCGCCGGTGTGCCTCCGGCGAGCCGGTGGTGATCCACGACGAAACGGTCGATCGCGTCACCGATTCGAGCGGACCGGTCGCGGAGTACGACGCCGACGCGCTCGCCGCGATGGACGTCCTCGGCTCCGGCGATGGCGTCCCGACGCTCGCCGAGGCGGTCGCAGCGATTCCGACGGAGACGCCGTTGCTCGTCGAGCTCAAGGAGCGCGGGCTCGCGGAGCCGGTGCTCGACGCGCTGTCCGACCGCGACGGGCGGGTCCTGGTCGCGTCCTTCGACGAAGCGGCCCTGCGGGAGCTTCGTGCGGCCGATTCGAGCGCCGAACTGGCGACGATCGCCGGCGACCTCCGGGATCGACCGATCGCGACCGCCGTCGAACTCGACTGCTCGGCGGTGATGGTGCGGGCCCGGCTGGCGGCGCTGCCGACCGTGCGCCGCGCGGCTAGGGACCTCGACCTCGACGTGTTCGTCTGGACGGTCCAGCGGCGGCCGGTCGCAGGAGGGCTCGCGTGGCTGGGCGTCGACGGCGTCATCATCGACCGCTCGGACGTGGTTCCAGGGCGATCGTAGGGAGAACCGTTCAGCAGCGGTGAGGCGGCGCCTCGGCGGCGTCTGAGGCGACTATTCGAGCTCCTCGATCTCGGCGGCTGGTGCGTTGTTCATCACGCTGTGCATCCCCTGTCGGGCCTTCTGCTTGGAGGCGTACCCCTCGCCGGAGTCCGCGAGGATCTGGCCGTTGCGGTGGCGGAGCCGCCAGCGCCACTCCTCGGCGTTGTCCTGGAAGACCTCGTACGCGGCGGGTTCGTAGTCGAGGGTGTCCGCTTCCGGCGCGTACTCGGAGACCCGCTCCACGGCGTCCTGGGCGCGGGACTCGCGGCTGTAGCCCTGGCCGCTGTCGGCGATCAACTCGCCGTTGCTCGCGGTGAGTCGCCACCGGTAGTCGCCCGCGTTGTCCTCGTAGACCTCGACGTTCTCGGGGTCGGCGACGTGCTTCCGAACGCTCTCGACGCCGTCCTTGGCGTTCCGTCGGGAGGCGTAGCCTTCACCGGAATCCGCGAGGATGCGGCCGTTGCGGTGGCGGAGTCGCCAGCGCCACTCGTCGGCCGCGTCGGCGTACAGTTCGAAGGCCGCGGGCTCGTACTCCAGCGTGTCGGCCTCGCTGGCGACGCGCTTGATGCGCTCGACGGCCTCGTTCACGGCGCTGCGACGTGAGTACCCCTCGCCCGGGTCGGCGATGACGTTCCCGTTGCTGTGACGGAGTCGCCAGCGGTACTCGCCGACGTTGTCCTCGTAGACTTCGAACGTCGCGTCGGCGCTGGCGTCGTCCGTCGCCTCGTCGTTCACCGCTGCTTCGTCAGTCGCCGTGTCGTCTGACGCTGCGTCGTCGGTGGGCCCGAACTCGAAGGCAGTGCCGTCGTCATCGGCATCGTCGTCGCCCGCGTCGTCGGTCGCCGCGGTCGGACTGGCAGCGTCCTCGCCGCCGTCCTCTGCGACCATCGCCGGTTCGCTCGCAGTCGCCTCGGCTGGCGCGTCCTCGGGCACCCGCTCGAGGATCTCCTCCTCGGCACCGGGGGCGTTCTGCTTCACGCTGCTCATGCCCTGGCGAGCCTTCTGCCGGGAAGCGTAGCCCTCGCCGGAGTCGGCGATGACGTTCCCGTTGTCGTGAACGAGTCGCCAGCGATGCTCGCTCGCGCGGTCCTCGTACAGCTGGAAGGTCGCCTTGCTCGTGTCGGCGGCGCTGGCTGCCGCGGCAGCCTCCGCACCGTCGTCGGCCTCGCTCGCCGGCAGCACGTCGGGCTGTGCCGTCCCCGAGGACACCAGTGGGTAGAGGAAGATGGTCAGGATCTGGAGGGCGATGCCCGCGCCGTAGCCGCCCATGATGACCGGGCTCATGTCGCCGGCCCAGTTCCAGTCGTCGGGGTAGTAGACGTTGAAAGCGATCGCGGCGCCGACGCAGAGCAAGAGTCCGAGCGTCGCCAGCCAGGCCGCCCTGGCCTGCAGGGGCAGCAAATAGACGATCGAGAGGACGACGATCGGCCCGGCGACGAGCGCCAGCGTGAACGCGACCCTGCGGAACAGCCAGAAGTTGTCCGACCCCCGTTCGTAGCCGGCTGCTACGAGGAACAGTACCAGGCCGACCAGGGCCAGGAACGCCCCGAAGAGGAACGCCCAGTACCCGTTCACGTGGTCCGGTTCCAGTGGCTCGCCCAGGTGTGTGCGATACCAGCCGCCGAAGACGCCGTCGTTCGCCATAATGGATCCCTCGTGTGAACACACCGCAAGCAAGATGGTAAAGGTATGGGACAGTTTTCGAGCAGAATCGCCAGCGGGTGGCGGGCCGATCCGACGGCGGATCGGCGGTGTCACCCCGATATCGGCGGGAGCCGTGGCGAACTCCCAGGTCGTGAAACCGCGGTAGCAGGTTCCTACGCTGGCGCTTCGACCACGATCGTCACCTCGAGTTCCGCTCCAGCCGCGAGAGCGGTGACGAGGTCGCGATCGAGGTCGGCAGCGGCGTGATCGGCCTCGACCGCGACCGTCCGGTCGTCGACGTACTCGCTCGTCCGCCAGACTGCGCTCCGGTCGTTCTCGAAGGAGAGGTCGGGGTCCCCGCGGGCGACGATTCGCTGGGTGGCCGGTCCGTCGGCGCTGTCTTCGCCTTCGTCACCGGCGACGGATAACTCGGTCACGATCGTGGCGTCGGGGTCCTGGCAGGCTGCGACGAACGCGTCGTCGAATGACGCCGGGGCGCGATCGGCCTCGATGCCGACGATACAGTCCCCGGCGGGCGTCAGGAAGTCGTCCGTCGTCACCTCGAACGTCGAGGCGTGGGTCCCCTGGACGTGCTCGTGGCCCGTCGCACGGAGCACTTCCTCGTACCGGACCTGCTCGGCGTCGCTCGCCAGCGCGTCGGTGTCCTCACTCATCGATCGATACTGGCCGCCCGAAGCCGAAGAGTGCCGCGATCGTCGGTCCGCGATCGCTGGGCGTTACTGTTGCTCTCGAATCGTCTCGTCGCTGAGCACCGTGACGGTCACCGCCCCGCACTCGCACTCGTAGGCGCGTCGGACGCCGTCGGGCGTCTGCATCGTGAGCATGCGTCGGTCCTCCGAGAGCGTCCGCTCGCAGTCGGGGGCCGAACACTCGCTCGCGAGGTGTTCGAGCATACGTCACTCCACCGACCGGCCGCACCTTAACCCGACCCTGCACCGAGGCGAAAGTGAAAGTGGGCGACAGCGGCGACGAGTCTCCCATTTTCCCGATCGTTCGCCAGCGAGTGTCACTCCACAGCCACCGCTCAGCGGAAACCCGCCGCTGGGAGGGTTCCAGGCAATCCCGTCTGCAGCTCTCGCGAACACGCAGCCATACGAGCATTCACTCGCCCACGAGTCATTTTCGACCGAACCGGTTTGCCGCGCAGGAAAGACGTAACCGCGCTCGGGAACGAAATTTCAGCATGAAGGTCACCGACGTGGAGGCGATCCCGGTCGCGATGGAGGTCCTCCCGGAGTCCGACCCGAACGGCCTCGCGCCGTACGTCACGAACCACGGGCAGGTCGAGACGATGGAGCGGATGTTGATTCGCCTCGAAACGGACTCGGGCGTCACTGGCTGGGGCGAGATGCGCTCCTCGCTCGCGCTCGAGACCACCGCGAGCGTGATCGAGAACGACGTCGCGCCGGAACTCGTCGGCCGCTCGGTCGCGGAGGCCGAGGCGTTCGCGGACGAGTTCTTCTACGAGTACCTGGACGTCGGGCCGTTCGTCGGGGGCGTCGAGATGGCGATGCACGACGCGCTGGGCAAGATTCGTGGCGTCCCGGTCCACGAACTGCTCGGGGGCAAGACCCGCGACAGCGTCGAGTTCGCGTACTGCGTCGGCATCCTCGACGAGGAGGACTCTCGCGAGCACGCCCGTCGCGCACTCGACGGGGGCTACTCCGTCCTGAAGACGAAGGCCGGCCGGGACTGGACGGAGGACGTCCGCCGGATCCTCGCGATGGACGACGAGGCAGACGGCGAACTCTCCTTCCGGCTCGACCCGAACCAGGGCTGGACGCCCGACCAGGCCGTCCGCGTCGGCGCCGCCCTCGGGGACAACGGCGTCTACTGCCAGTACCTCGAACAGCCCGTTCGCATCGACAGCGTCGGGACCTACGAGTCGCTGCGCAACCGCCTGCGCACCCCGATCGCCGTCAACGAGGACACCTACTTCGACCGGAACCTCTTCCAGCACGGCGCCGCCGGTGCAATCGACTGCGCCGTCATCGACGTCGTCCCCGCGGGCGGGTTCCGCGCCGCGAAGCGGCTCGCGGGGGTGGCCGACGACGCCGGCATCTCGCTGGCCCACCACAACGCGTTCGACCTCGGGGTCAAGACCGCGGCCGTGTTGCACCTCACCGCGAGCACGCCAGCGATCAATCTGCCCCCGGACACCATCTACTACGCCTGGGCCGACGACGTGATCGCGGAGCCGTTCGAGGTGGACGACGCGGAAATCGAGGTGCCCGACGGACCGGGGCTGGGGGTGGACGTGGACGAGGGGAAGCTGGAGCAGTACCGGATCGACTGAGGCTCGCTCGAGCAGCTCGGGCGATTACAACGTCGGGCACTTCAGGGGCACTGGCACACGGGTTCGTCCTCCAACAGCCCAGTCACGTAGCTGTGGACCTGTCCGGCGAGTTCGAACATCGCCGCTTCCTTGGCTTGCGTCGGAACCAACCCGCCATAGTAGTGTTCGGTTCGGTTTCTTCGATACAGGCGCGCTAGCCGCTCGGCAGTCTCACGCTCGAAGACGCCATGCTCGGCGGCTCGCTCGTAGACCGTCTCGTGGTCTCGATACGACGCGAGACTGTCAGCGGTGTGCCGCAAGAGGTACGCCTCGATCGTGCGCTCGATGGCGCTGAAACAGAGCTCGACGACCGCACCGTTGAACCCGTCCTTCGCTCGGAGTGCCCGGCAACTCGCGAGATAGCGACAGGCCTTGGTGAGCTGCGTTCGCCACTCCTCGTCCCGGGCAACGTCTCGCTCGAACTCGGGTGGGCCAGTACCGACGTACTCGAAGGCGTCGCAGGCGGAATCGATTGCTGCCACGAGTGGGCGCGGATCGCTCACAGTAGGATACCCGTCGCCGCGGTATCGGTGAAAAGGGTGTTTCTGACTCGATCCCCGACGTGCTCGCTGCAGCCGTGGCGTCCGAGCCGTCGCTACTCCTGCTCACGGCGCAGCAGTTCGTGGAGTTGCTGATACTCGTCGGTCTCGTGCAGAACGATCCCGGCGCGAAGGATCGCACGCACGTCCTCGGTGAACGCAGGGAGTGATTCCGTCGACTCGACGGCGACGTGGAACGCGTATCGCTCGCCGTCGAAGCGTTGGGCTTCGAGGTCGGCGACGATCTCGTTTGCAGCACGCTGGTTCGCCGCACGGTTCGACCGAACGACGACCCAGAGGTCGACGTCACTCCGCCGATCTGCCGTACCGTTGGCAACGCTGCCGTAGAGTACGATACCGACGACCTGATCCAGTTCCGATCGAAGCCGCCCGACAGCAGCTCGCACCGGTGCCTGAAACTCCGCCTGTGGAATCTCGAGATACGGGTCGTCGGGCACGTCGAGTCGGCTGCGGTTGATGCGAACGAGCTTCCGATTCCCCTCGTACCTGACCTCGACGAGGTCGTTCGCAGCGAGCACGTCCACGGCTCGCTGCACGGACGATTCAGGGCTATCGATCCGGTCCGCGAGATCGGTCTGGGCGATCGACTCGGTCCGATTTCGCGCGAGGTACTCGATCACTGCGTCGGTGCTCGCGAGCCCGAAGAGCGAATCGTCGGGGAGCGGGACCGGGAGGGTGACCGACAGTCCTCGTTCGGCATCCGCTCCTGTATCCCGGGACACGTACTATCTTATGGGATGTATGTATATATAATTTATACTGCGAGATCGGCAGGAGACGAGACGTCAGTTGTTGACACCAGGGCTCGTGGGACCGCCGTTACATCTGGAACGTGGTCCCGCACTCCGTACACGTGAACTCGAACCGGCCCTCCTCGTTGATCCGCGTTCCGTGCGCCCGTTCTTCCTCGCACACACGGCAGTAGACCACCGATTCGATCTCGTCCCAGTCGTGGCGAGCGCCCGGTGCGCCGATCGCCCAGCCGACGACGTCCTCCTCGGCGTCCTCGGGGTTGTACCCTTTCTGGAACTCGCCGGGCGGGAAGCGGATGACCTCGCCAGCCTCGACCGTCTCGATCTCGCGATCGCGCCCGACCTCGAACTCGGCGGTCCCCGACTCGACGTAGAATAGCTCCTCCTGATCGTGGTGGGTGTGGAGGCCGCCCGAGAAGGAGTCGCCCGGGGCGAGTTCGAAGTAGTTCATCGCGACGTGGTCGGCGTCCAGTGCTTTCGTGACGGGTCGGCGAACGTCGTGGACCTGCAGCGGATTGACCTCGATTTCTACCTCGTCGATCGTGACTTTCTCCATAAACTATCCGGGCGTCGCGAGTTGAAAATCCTACCGGCGAGCCAGTCCCGGATCAGCCACGAAGCCGTCCGAGGACCGTCGAGAGGAGGTTCCCGAGACTCAGGACCGTCACGACGAGGGTTCCGGCGATCGCTGCGTACAGGCCGATCCCGGGCGTCGCCGACGCCGCGACCGGTTCGCCGCCGACCAGGGCGGCGTCCTGATCGCCACCGTGGAGCATGAGCGCACTGTACCCGAACAGCAGCGCGTCGAAGGCCCCGACGAGGAATACTGGGAGCGAGGACTTCCAGTCCCAGCCCCGCAGGAGCGGGAGCCCGATCGCGATCGCGGCGAGGACGAGCGCGAACAGGAACGTCTCGGAGGAGGCGACCGTCGCGGTGCCGGCGGACATCCCGTTCGAGAGGACGACCTCCATCTTCCCGTCCTGGAGCAACGAGGCAGACCCGCCCGAGTACGACATGTAGGGCAACACGGTGCCGAGAGCGACCAGTGCGCCACCGGTCACTGTCGCCTTCCCGGTTCGTGAAACGCCCTCCCAGTCTGCGTCCATACCGTCGATCCCGCTGCTGATCGAATAAACGCAGCGTTAGACGAACTCTTCCCTGCGATTCCAAGGGTACTTTGCGCTGGTGTCGGCCGACGATAGTTCGGCCGACGACTGCCGACCTCGGGAACTGTTCGATGTACGTTCCGAAGGTTTAAATTAAATAGGGATACCATCGGCCATTAGCATGGCAACCACGGGATCGGCGACGACCGCCACAGCGAATCCAGCGCCACCCGTCCCGGCACCCGTCCCGCCGGACGATCCCGACGCGTGGTACGCGCCGGACGTGCGCGAGCAGACCGAACTGTGCCCCGGCGTCGTCGCCACGATCGAGGCGGTCGACGAGAGCTTCGCCTACCGGATTCGCGAGCCTGCGCTCTCGCCGGGCGACGAGGAGCGCCTCGCGACGATCCTCGACCACTTCGGCGACGCGACGCTCTCCCGGCCGCTCACGCGGGAGGGCACCCGCGAGCAGATCGCCGCTGGGTTCGACGAGAAGTACCGGCGCGCGATCGAGCGCCTCGTGGACGCGACGAACGAGGGGCTGCGACGCGTCGGCTACTACGCTCTCCGGGATCTGCGTTGTCTCGGCGAACTCACGCCGCTCGCGCTCGACCAGTCCATCGAGGTCGCCGACGCCGCGGAGGACGCACTGATCGTCCACACCGAACACTACGCCCCTGCGGTCACGGACCTGCCCGGCGATCCCGACTTCCTCGACCGGTTCGTCTCCGAGCGGCTGGACACGTACACCGTCGCCTTCCGCGAGTTCGAGATCCCGGTCGTCGTCTACCAGGAGCACCTCATCGGTTCGGACGCGTTCACGACGAAGTACGCCGTCCGGGAGCCGGACCTCTTGCCCGGCGACGAGGCGCTCGTCGAGGAGTGCAAGACGAAGGTCTGGGAGACGAACGTCGACGGCGTCGTCGAGGACCGTGGCGCCTTCGTCCGGGAGCGCGCCCGGCTCGTCCTCTCCCGCCTGCTCACCGCCAGAAACACGCGAGCCTGGTTCGACGCCACCCGCTATCGGGTCCGCTCGGCGCTCGCGACCTACGACCTCGCGATCCCGCCGATCGACGATCGCTTCGCCGAGGACCGCCTCGAGGACCTCGTCTACTACGTCCTCCGGGACTACGTCGGCGAGGGGAAACTGACGATCCCGATCCGGGACGTGCATTTGGAGGACATCGAGGCCAATCGCGTCGGCGAGCGCGTGAAGGTGGTCCCACGTTCGACCGTCTCGCACGACCGCCGGATGCCGACGAACCTCGTGTTCGAGGACGAGACGGCGTTCGTCAACGTCGTTCGCCAGCTCGCCGCCGCCGACGGCGTCGAACTCAACGCCGCGAACCCGAGCGCGAAGGTCAACCTCGCGCCGGAGGGCGTGGACGACGACGTGACGATCCGGTGTGCCGTGGCCCTGCCGGTCATCAGCGAGGACGGGCCGCACGTCTCGATCCGGAAGCAGGCACCCGAAGCCCTGACCCCGGTCGACCTCATGGCCGCCGATTCGATCTCGCCCGAACTCGTCGCCCTGCTCTGGCAGCTCTACGAGCACCGCTGCGTCGTGCTGTTTTCCGGGCCGACCGGCGCCGGGAAGACGACGCTGATGAACGCGCACATGCCGTTCGTCCGCTTCGAGGACCGCCCGATCTCGATCGACGAGGGATCCCGCGAGGTCCGCCTCCCTCACGAGACCGGCGTCTCGCTCACCACGCGCGACCACGAGGACGACTACAAGCGCGTCACGATGGCGGACCTCATGACCGAATGCAACTACCTCAATCCGGACATCGAGGTCATCGCCGAGATCAACACGCCCGCCTCCTTCGAGACCTTCGGCGAGACGCTCAACACCGGGCACGGCCTCGTCGGGACCACCCACGCCGAGGACGTCGAGAAGCTCGTCAACCGCGTCGTCGAACAGGGGCTTCCGCCCTATCTCCTCCGGGAGATCGACCTCGTCGCCTTCCCGAAACACGTCGACGGCGAGCGCTACGTCGGCGAGGTGATCGAGTTCCTGGGGCCGTCGGAGTACGTGCAGGTCGGTGGCGTCTGCGGCGCCATCGAGAAGGGCGGCTCGACGATCTACTGGAACAGGGTCGCCGAACGCGATCCGACGGGCACGTTCCACCTCAACTACGATCATCCGGAGCTACCGACGGACGAGCGGGCGTCCGCCGACCTGGCGCCGGGGGAACGTCTCGAACGCTCGGCGTTCGATCCTCCCGACAACGAGGCGGCGGTCGCCGAGGAAACGGACGCAGCGACTGGGGCGGCGGGCACCGCTTCCGACGCCACCGATCCCGCTCCGAGCTGTGACATGCGCGTCTTCCACCGGATCGCCGACCGGACGGATCGCCCCGTCCAGACCGTCGAAGCGGAGTTCCACCGCAAGCTCCGCTACGTGCGCTACCTCCAGCGCGAGGGCCTGGACGACTTCGAGGAGCTGTTCGCGTTCGTCGCAGACCTCGAGACGAACGAGGCCGCGACCGTCGAGCGGCTCCGGCGGCGGGGTGTATCGTGACGCAGCCTCACGATGGCCAGAGCGCTCCGGCCGCCGAAGGCGGCGCAGCCCCGGCGCACGCCGACGGTGCGACACCGCTCCGCGACGGGGGGTCCGCCCCGTCCCGCGAGGCGGATGCCACGGCCGGCCCAGCGCTGACGGATGGCGGCGTCGGCGAGCCCTCCGACGCGGTCAACGCCGCCCACGCCGCCGCGGCGACTGAAGCCGAGGACGCCACCACCGACGACGTCGGCCTCTCCGTCCTCGACCGAGCGCTCTACGCTCTCTTCTCGCGACACGCAGACAGCGGCCGCCACGACGCGGACCGGTCGACTTACCGTGGCACGGATGTCACCACGAGCTTCGGCGTCTACGTCGCACGGCTCTATGGGCTCTCTTGGATCGCCTTCCTCGCAGTGGTCGGACTCGCGACGGTCGTCGTGGCCGCACTGCTGCCGGGCCAGATCACCACGACCCAGCAGGCGCTGCCGACGGGTGGCCGCGGAGTTGCGGCGGTGGTGCTCGCGCTGCCAGCCGGTGCGCTCGCCAAGCGCGGTTCGCTCCGGCTCGGCGGCCGGTACCTGACGATGCGCGCCGCGGCCCGCACCTCGAATATCGAGCGCACGCTGCCGGGCGCAGTGCGCTACCTCCGCGTGCTCTCCACGGGAAGCGACGACCTCCGTGGGATGCTCCGGAAGGTCGCGCGGAACGACGAGGCCTACGGCCACACCGCCGTCGCCTTCCGCACGGCACTCAACAAGGCGACGCTCACCGGAAGCCTCGGGGAGGGCCTGCGGATCGTCGCGCGAGACACGCCCTCCCGGGACACGCTCGCACCCTTCCTCCTCAAATTCCGCGAGCACGCTAGCCAGGGGCAGGAGGAGCTGACCTCCTACCTCCGGATGGAGGCGAGGATGCTCTCCCACCGCCAGTCGCGGGCCCGGGAACGCCGCCAGGACTTCCTCGAACTGCTCGCCGAACTGTTCATCGTGATGCTCGTGCTGCCGGCCCTCCTGGTGATCGTCGTTTCCGTACTGAGCGTGCTCTCCTCGGGTCTGTCGGGCACCGTCTCGACCCCGCTCGGCTCGATCACGCTCCGCGCGCTCGTCATCTACTCGAGCGCCGTCCTCGTTTTGCTCGTCGGTCTCGGCGCGTCGATGGCAGTCCAGAGTCTCCGCCCGCCCGGCCAGACCCGGCGATACCGCCGGCCCGACACGATGGCTGAGACGCTCGCGACCGCGACGACGAACCCCGCGTGCACGGTCGTCTTCGCGATCCCGCTGGCGATCTGGGTCGGCGCACTGCTCCTGTTCGCCGGCCTCAGTCCGCTCAACGCGGGCTTGCTCGCCTACGCCGCCGGTACGATCCCCGTGGGCGTCGTCTCGGTCCGTCGGTCGCGGATCGACGACGCGAAAGACCGGGAGATCAAGGACTTCGTGCACGCAGTCTCCGGTCACGTTGCATTGGGTCGACCCTTCTCACAGGCCGTCGCCGTGGTCGCGAAGGAGGTCGACCTCGGCCCGCTCGACCCCGACGTCGCCGACCTCGCCTTCAACTCCCGGCTCACCACCCACGACGGCGACCTCCGGACCGAGGCCCTCGATCGGTTCGTCGAGCGCGTCGGCACTCCGCTCGCCGAGCAGACCATCGGCCTGGTCACCGGCGCGCTCGACTCCGGCGGCGACGTCGAGGACGTGTTCGACGCCCTCCAGACGGAGATCGGCCGACTGCACCACGAGAAGCAGGCACTCCGATCCTCGATGCAGGTCTACGTCGCGGTGGGGTGGACGACGGCGCTGCTCATCGTCGGCATCACCATCGCCGTCAACGCGTACGTGATCGACGGCTTCACGCAGCTCTCGGCGGTCTCTGCGGCCGACGGCTCGATCGGGTTCTCCGCGAACGCTGTCGACCTCGACGCGATGCGGTTTCGGTTCTACGTCGTCACCCAGTGCACGCTCGTCTCCTGTGGCTGGTTCGCCGGCGTCGCGAATCGCGGGCGCTACGAGGGGATGCTCCACTCCGGGCTGCTCGTGCTGCTGGGGTACCTGATCTTCCGCGGGGTGGGGATGGCGTGAGCCGTCGTCGCAGCGATCGGCGACGCCGGCGGGGCACGGGACCGACTGCGGGCTCGCAGCGCCGGCAGCGCCGTCGCCAGGACGCCGGATCACGGCGCTGGAACCGCGCCCAGTCCCACGTCGTCGGCGTCAGCCTGATGGTCGGCCTGACGGTGCTCGCGCTGGGCGGACTGACTGTCGCGATCGGCACCGTCGTCGACTCTAGCGCATCGAACGCCGAAGCGAACCGCGTCGCCGATGCGATGACGGTCGTCGCGGAACCGGGCGACGTCGTCGGCACCGCAGAGGCGGAACTGCGCTTCGGCGACGGCAGCCTGCGGACCGAGAACCGTACGATCCGGATCCTCGACGCTGCGAACGGCACGGTGATCGAGCGCGTCGATTCGGCAGTGCTGGTCTACACCGTCGGCGACTGGACCGTGATCGGCGGGAACGGGGCCGTGCTCCGGGCCGGGAGCGGCGGTGCGTCGATGGTCGAGTCGCCCTCGATCGTCGCCGATCCGGATCCGAACGGCCCGCTCCTGCTCGGCGTGCCCGCGATCGACGCCGAGGCCCTCTCGATCGACACCGACGCGGCGGCCCGGGTGACGTTCCGGGCGAGCGTGACCCACGACCGCCGGGACCTCGGCAGTCGTCGGATTCGGGTGGTCGTCGAGACCGCTTACCCCGATGCATGGCAGCGGTACTTCGAGCGAAACGGCGCGACCGTGATCGACCGATCCAGGTCGTTCCCGAGCGACGGCGCGGACGCCGAGACGAGCATCGTCGCGGAGTACGCCGGGCCGCGCCAGACGTACCTCGTGCTGCACCGGACCGACCTCGAGGTGGTGTCGTGAGGGGGTCCGCTCGATCGCGCGGCGACGGCACCCACCTCCGACGAGGCGGAACCGACCGCGCGCTCTCGGCCGTCGTCGGGAAGACGCTCGAGGCCGGCATCGTGGTGCTCTACATCTCGATGCTGATCGGCGTGCTCTACGGCGGCGTCGTGCCGGAGTACCAGCAGACGACGGGCGCAGAACTCGGCGAACGCGTCCTCGCCGAGAGCGTGCTCGAAGTGCAGTCCGCGGTCCCGGCCGATCCCGACGCCACGGCGACCGTTCGCGGCGACCTCCCGCGGTCGATCGACAACGATCCCTACCGAATCGTCGCCAGCAACGCCTCGATCGAACTCGTCCACGAGGATCCGGCGATCGGCGGCGAGGTGCCACTCGCAATGCCCTCGGACGTGATCCGCGTCGAAGGCGAGTGGGAGAGCACCGCGTCGGCGGTCGTCCGGGTCGAGACGACGCCAGCGGGCCGGGTCGTCCGGCTGGAGGCGGGATCGGCATGAGTGCTCGACCGCCCAGCACCTCTGTCGGATCGACCCGTGACGACCGCGGGATGTCGACGCTCATCGCGCTCGTCGCGGCGATCACCGTCGTCACGATCACGCTCGGCGGGACCATGGTCATCGTCGAGGACGCGTTCCGGGAGACTCAGCGCGGCGACGCCGAGCGTGCGGTCGCGATCCAGGCGAGCGACCGGCTGGTCGCGGCTGACGGGCCGATCGCCGACGCCCCGAACGTCGTGAACGAGAGCGAGCTCGCGAACCTCTCCACGGCCGATCTCCGTCGCGTCGGTGCCACGAATCGGTTCGCGATGGCGGTCGCCCTCGACGGCGAACGGATTGCGGCGCTCGGCGATCCCGACGGCGGCCACGTCGTCCGGCGGATCGTCCTCGTCCAGTCGAGTGAGCGTGCCGTCCGGACGCCGACGATCGTCGGCGGCGAGGACCCGGAACTGACGGTGCCGGTGCGGACCGACGCCGTCGAGGTGACGATCTCGCCGCCGCCAGGCACCACGGTCACGGAGGTCCGCTCTGGCGGTCGCGTCGTGCTGGCCGACCCCGGCGGTCTCTCGGGCACGTTCGACGTCGAGACGTCGCCGTACCGCACCCTCGCGTTCGCCTTCGACACGACGGGACCACTCGCGACCGGCGACGTGGAGATCGCCTACCGGTCCACCGACCGCGACCGGGCGATCCTGGCAGTGACGGTCGACGACCGCGACACCGCGGGCGGTGGAGGTGAGTCCGTGTGAGTCGGCGCCGTGAACGACCAGAGGGATCGTCGATCGCTGCCGATCGCGGCCAGCTCTCGATGCCGATCGTCGAGGCCGGGATCGGCGTCGTCCTGATCCTCTCGCTGGCGGGGCTGCTGGCGCTCGGGACGCCGGCGCCGCAGGCCGACGATCCTCAGCTCGAGGTCTACGCGGAGGACGTTGCAGTGGTGCTCGCCGAGGAGCCACCGCGCCACGGCGGGACGACGCGACTCGACGAACTGACCCGCTCGCGGGACAGCTTCGAACGCGAGGCCCCCGCCCTCGAACGGCGCGTCGAAGCCCTGCTGCCGGAGAACCTGCTCTATCGTATCGAGACGCCACACGGTGCGGTCGGCTTTGAGCGCCCCGGCGGCGCGGTGACGGGGGCGGCGACGGTGACGACCCAGCACGGCGTGGTGCGGGTGGAGGTGTGGCACCCGTGACCAGCGGCGCGTCCGGCGGGAGCGAGGGTGACGAGCGACGGCGGCTGGTATCCCGGCGAAGTCAACTCGTCCTCGTCGCCGCGGGCGTCATCGCGATGGGCCTCCTCCCGATCGTGCTCGCCTACACGCAGTTGGGCTACGCGGGGATGGCGGCGACGGAGCCCAGCGCCACGACCGCGACTGCGGACGCTCACCGTGCGATCGAGCGAGCGGCCTTCGACGCGAGCGAACCGTCGCAGGGCGTACGACCGTGGGCGGCGCGGAGTGGGGTCGCGGACGAGGTCGCTAGCCGGTTCGACGATCGAGTGGCGTCGATCGAGACCGGCCGAATCGAGCGTGGGATCCACCACGCGATCGAGCGCAACACCTCCGCGGCGTCTGCGTGGGCGAGTGCGAACTGTCCCGGGGGATCGAGTCGGCAGTTCGGCCCCTGCGAGGCTCGGGAGGGAATCGTGCTGCAGGAGCGCGGCGGCGACACCCAGGTGTTGGCAATCGCGGTGGATCTCCGCACGCTGACGGAGGACGCGACGTATACCGGGACGTACCTGCTGGACGCCGAGACAGGAACGGGACGCGGCCAGTAGCTGTGCAGACCGATCGCCGACCGCCACGACTGGGATGGCGCTGTATCGGGCGTCGTGGTGGGCTCCAGGCTGTACATCAGGGACGCCCTGCGATGATCCCGCGACCGTCCGCTGCCCGGCGGGTCCGTCGTGTCTCACGGATAAGTTGCTCCTACCAAACCGGACCGATCGCCTACGAGCAAGGGCACAGCCTCATGCCCGACGTTCTTGTGCTCGATTGCCACACCACGCACAGCCTCGCGGCGATCCGGGCCCTCGGGCGACGCGGCCTGACGACTACCGTCGCGAGCCACCGTGCGTGGAATCCGGGGAGACTATCGCGGCACGCCGGGACCTTCCTCCGGCTCCCCGATCCGGCGGTGGCTCAGGCGGCGTACCTCGACGCCGTCGAAGCCGAACTCCAGGCCCGCACGTACGACGTCGTCGTACCCGTCACGGAGTCGACTGTCGACCTGGTCGTCCGGAACCGTGATCGCGTCGAGCCACACGCCGCGTTGCCGTTTCCGCCGTACGAGACGCTCGAGGTGGGTCTGGACAAGGGCCAGACGATCGAGGCGGCCCGGGCACTCGACGTCGCGCATCCCCGAACCATGACCGCCACAGAGGTGGATCTCGACGCGGTCGGGGACGAACTCGGTTTCCCAGTCGTCGTGAAGCCCCACTACGGGAGCGGCCGGGAGGGCGTGGCGACGGCCGCGTCGCCGACGGAGCTGGAGCCCCTCTACGAGCGAACCGTCGCCGCCCACGGTCCGACGCTCGTCCAGGAATACGTCCCGGATGGCGGCGAGCGCGGGGTCTATACGATCTACGACCGGGAGGGAACGCTCGCAGGCGTCACGGTTCAGGAGCGGCTCCGCTCGAGGCACCCCGACGGGGGCGCGAGCACGCTCCGAGAGACAGTCGTCGACCCCGACCTGATCCGGAGGGCGGACCGGCTGCTGGCGGGGCTGGGCTGGTTCGGCGTCGCGATGGTCGAGTTCCGGATCGATCCTCGCGACGGTGCGGCGAAGCTCCTGGAACTCAATCCCCGTTTCTGGGGTAGCCTCCCGCTGTCGATCGCGGCGGGCGTGGACTTCCCGGGCCTGCTATACCGCCTCGGGATCGGCGAGCCCCTGGACCGAGACCTCTCCTACACGGCCGGCGTCCGGGCCCGGTGTCTGTTCGCCGACTTGCTGCAGGTCTTCGAGCGCGAGGATGTCCTGCGGGCGCTCTGTAAGTACGTGGTGCCCTCGCGGACGCGGACCCACCACGACGTCGTCCGGCTGTCGGATCCGCTGCCGACGGTCGGAAAACTCGCGCTACTGGGCGCCGATCTCCGGGCGGCCGTGACGGAGCGGGTGGGTGCGGCGGGCTGAGCGGAAGCGTCGGCTGTGAGGCGTCGTCGGCCACGGTCGTGGCACCCGACGGGCGAGGTCGACGGCGACGTCGGCGAGGAGAGTCCAGACGGCCTGGAACCCGCCAACTACGCAGACTACGCCCTTCACTACGTGCCGGATCGCTTCGCCTACTACGAACGCGGTGATGGCTGCCTGCCGACCCTGGCGGGCGCCTGCTGCGTTCCGCCCCGACCCCTTGCGACGGTCGTGGTGCTGTATCTGGAACCGCTCACCGACCGAATGGGAGAATGCATCGTCCCGTCCACCTCGACGCCCACGCCTCCGGCAGCCGATCGGGTTGCGTTCGTAGTCGGTAGCCGGTAACTGCCTGGATGGCAGCATCCTTCAACTGGCTGTAGAAGCTCTCTATATTGCGAACAGTCTGCTGGCTTCATGCAAGTGGACGACCATCGAATGGCTATCTCGCAGTTCGCTGCAGGGATGCACTCGAAACCATGACCGACCACGCAGACGTGCCGACGACGGCCTGTAACCGGCGTACCGCAGCGCGACTACTCCTCGGTGGCTCCCTCGTGGGTCTCGCGGCCGGCGTCGGGAGCGCCAGCGCCGATTCGGGCACCGGCCCGGCCACGCTCGCCTTCCACACCCAGTCCGGCCGTCGCGTCGACTACGCCTTCGAGGCTACCGGTGACGTGCGGCCGCTGGACCACGCCCCACACCTCGACGTTCCCGACGACAGCGTCTCGACCGATCGCGGGACGACAATCGAGAACGGCGTCGTAACGGGCGCGATCGACGGTGGCTACGACGTCTTCGCATACGAGGGCCACCTGGCAGCGTTCGCGATCATCGATGGAAACTGTGCCGCGCTCCGGCTGTGGGATTCGGGCGAATCCGTCGCCCCGTGCGAACTCGAGGATCGTCTCCCGAGTCCGCACTGGGGCACTCGCGGCGACCCGACGGTCGTCGAGGGGTGCACGACCATCGACGAGCCTGGCTACTACGTGCTCGGTCGCGACGTCTCGACGTGCGATCGGGAGGTCTGCATCGAGATTACGGCCGACGACGTGCTCCTCGACGGCCGGGGCCACGCCGTCGAGGGGGACTTCGAGGGCGTCGGCGTCCGGGTGACCGGCGACGACGCCGTCGTCCGCGACCTCGCAGTCGTGGAGTGGGACGTCTGCCTGCAGGTTCGAGGCGACCACGCACTGATTCAGGGGGTCTCCCTCGCGAACGGAGACCGGGTCTTCGAGGACGAACCGGGCGACGATCGGACGATCGGTCTGGCGGTCGAGGGAGCCACAGGCTGTACCGTCCGGAACGTCGAAATCTACGCTGGCCGTGAGGGGGCGAAACTGACGTCGTCGCCGGACGCGATCGTCGTCGACAGTTCGATAGAGGGCGGCGGCATCGAAGCGACGACGGGTGACGACGACCGCACCGAGGCCGTGGTCCTGCGCGAGTCCCCAGACGCGATCCTCGCCGGCACCGAGTGCATCGGGTTTCTGTTTGGCTGCCTCGTCGACGGATCCGACCGGGTCGTCCTCCGGGACAGCCGGTTCCAATCCGCAGACTTCGGTCTCAGTGGACTACGGCTCCTGGACTGCGGGGATCCTACCCTGCTCGACAACTTCTCTAGCGGCTTTCAACCGATCGACCTCGTGGACGTCACCGATGGCGTCCTTCGTGGGAACCGGGTGAGGAGCACGGAACGATACGGCATCCAGATCGAGCGGGGGTCGAACAACGTGCTGTTCCAGAACGACGCCAGCGATAATCAGGAGGGTCCCGGGATCCAACTGGTCGACACGGCAGAGAACGTACTCGTCGGGAACACGATCCGCGGGAACAACGTTCTCGGCCCTGGTGGTGGGCTCGTGCTGATCGACGCCGTCGATAACGTGGCCGTGCGGAACGAGATCTGTGAGAACGGTGGCGAGCAAATCCTCGTCGAGGGCGCCTCGTCGGGGAACCTGTTCATCGAGAACGACACCACCTGCTCGTCCTGACGGCGACGCGCCGCAGGTCGGGATTCCATGGCCGGGGCCTCATGTTGCACCCGTGCGCCAGCGCGTGGCGACACTCGCAATTCCGATCGCCTGGAGCGGCCACTTGTGGAACCGTCGTCAGTAGCGGACTACCGCCTGGAAGTCCGTGCTTCCCACCGGTCGGTAGCCCTGTCTACTGTACGAGCAAGCTGCCTGTTTCGTCCAGCCATCAGGCATCTATCTACCTTCCGGGGCCTCTGATACAGGGACCCACTCGGAACCCGTGCCTGCGTACCCAGATTTGCCGACGACTGCCTGCAACCGACGTACCGTAGCGCGACTCCGCCTCGGCGGCTCGGTTGCGGGGGCGACGACGGTGACGACCCAGCGCGGCGACGTTCGCGTCGAGGTGTGGCACCCGTGACAACGACTTTGTGACCAGGAATTGTTACGCTGACACGTACCGAGGGGCCGCCATGTTCGACTCACTGCTGGACCGGACGGTCGCGGTGGTGACCACTCACAGCAAGGTGACGATTGCAGTCGTCCTGCTGGCCAGCGTCGTGGTCGGGGCGGGAGCAGCCGACATCCCCGGACCGACGGAGGACGACCTCGCCTCCGACAGCGTCGAGCAGGAGAAGCTCGAGTATATACAGACGAACTACGGCGAGAACACCGAGGACGTGGTGTCGGTGCCCGTGTACGTCCAGAACGAGGGCGGAAACGTGCTCTCGAAGGCGTCGCTGCTCCGGTCGCTCCGTTTCCAGCGGGACGTGGTGGGCGAGGAAACCGTCCGGGAGGCTGCACACCCCGAGCAACCGGTCGTCGGCGTCTCGAACCGCGTCGCCGTTCGGCTCGCCGGGGATCCGCAGGCCGACCTCCAGACGCAGATCGAGGCGCTCGAAGGGGCCGAGGAGGCCGAGGTCCGCGAGATCGTCGTCCGCGTCCTCCAGGAGGAACAGCAGACGCTCGCGCTGCTTCCACGGACCTACGACGGCGGGACAGCTACCGCGGAGTCGCGCCAGATGGTGTTCCTCCTCGAGGGCGAGCCCGAGGAGGCGTTCGCGCTAACGGGGCCGGTCGCCGACGCCCAGCAGGTGGTGTTCGAGCGGACGGACGAGGAGACCGAAGACGACTACTTCATGCTCACGGGGCCGGCGCTTCAGGAGCTCCAGGCCCAGGCGACGACCGACACGCTGTTGTTCATCGGACCGATCGCGCTGCTGTTGATCCTCGTCGCATTGAGCTTCGCGTACCGGGACGTCCTCGACGTCGTGGTCGGGATGTTCGGCGTCGTGCTGACGCTCGTGTGGATGTTCGGCCTCCTCGGATGGTTGAACGTCCCCTTCGGGAACGCCTCGATCATCGCGCCGATCCTGTTGATCGGCTTGAGCATCGACTACGGCCTCCACGTCTTCATGCGGTACCGCGAGGAGCGAGGCGGCGAGGAACGGACGCTCGCGGAGGCGGGCGAGCGCATCGATCGTGACGTGCGGCCGTCGATGGACCGGGCACTCTCCGGCGTGGGGGTCGCGCTATTGCTCGTGACCGTCACGACGGCGATCGGCTTCCTGTCGAACGCGACGAGTCCGCTCTCGGACATCAGGGTGCTGGTGGTGGCCACCGCGCTCGGCGTCGTGGCCGCGTTCCTGGTGTTCGTGACGATCGTCCCGGCGTTGAAGGTCGAGATCGACAGTCTCGCCGAACGGTACGGCCGAGATCGCCGGAAACCGGCGCTCGGCAACGACGCTGGCCGGGTCCGCGACTTCCTGACCCTCGGCGTGTCGGCGGCCAATCGATCCGCGGTCACCGTGGTCGTGGTCGCTCTCCTGCTCACGGCCGGCGGCGTCCTCGCCTTCGGCGCGCTCGACACCAGTCTGGCGTACGAGCCGGACCAGCCGGCACAGTGGCAACAGGACGTGCCGGAGCCGTTCGGCATGGAGGAGTTCGAGTACCTGCACAACCAGCGCTACGTCGAGCAGAACTTCGCCCGGGCCGGTCCCGGCGTGAGTTCGGGGCAGATCCTGATCGAGGGCAACGTCACCGCACCCGAGACGCAGTTGCGGATGGCACGCGCCCAGCAGCGATTCGCCGAGTCCGGCGTCGCCTTCGAGCGATCGGACGGGGCGACGGGCGTCCAGAGCCCCATCACCGTGATGCAGGCGGCGGCCGCGGAGAACGCGACGTTCGCGGCGACCTTCGAGCAGGCGGACGCCACCGGCGACGGCGTGCCCGACAGGAACGTTCGCGAGGTGTACCACGCGCTGTTCGAGGTCGCGCCGGACCGGGCCGCCGCGGTGATCGAGCGACACGACGGGGAGTACCGGTCTGCCCGCGTCGTCATGCCCGTCCGCCAGGATGCGGACTTCCGCGAGTCAGCCGATGCCATCCGGCGGAGTGCCAGGACCGTCGACGGCGCCCCGGGGGTGACGGCGACGCCCACCGGAGAGGACGTCATCCTGCTCGTCGAGATGGACGTGCTCACCGACAACGTGCTGCAAACGCTGTACCTCGCACTCGGGGTCATCCTCCTGTTGATCATGGCCGTGTACCGACGCACGAAGGGGAGCGCGAGCCTGGGAGCCGTCACCGTCCTCCCGATCGGGATGGTCGTCACCTGGGTGTTCGGCGCGATGTGGGTGTTCGGCGTGCCGCTGACGCTGCTGACTGCACTGTTGATGAGTCTCGCGATCGGGCTGGGAACGGACTACACCGTCCACATCAGCGAACGGTTCGCCCAGGAGATGGAGCGGACGTCCGACGCCACCGAGGCACTCGAGCGGGCGACTGCGGGCACCGGCGGAGCGCTCCTGGGGAGCACGGCGACCACGGTCGCAGCGTTCGGGACGCTGGCGCTGTCGACCTTCCCCGACGTCCGCCAGATCGGATTCCTGGTGGCGTTCGCACTCCTCTGCTCGTTCGTGGTCGCCGTGTTCGTACTGCCGAGTATCCTGCTCGTCTGGACGCGGCTGGGCGGTCGGATCCGGTGACGGACCTCGACGCCGACGGGTGCAGTCGGGCGAACTGATTGCCGCGAGCCTGACGGTTTTCACCCTGCCACGGAACCCACCGCCATGAGTGAGCCACCAGCGAGCGACTCATTCCACGTCGGCGTCATCGGCTGTGGCGCACTGGGCCGACACATCGCCGAACAGTTCCGCGCGGAGCCGACCGCCTCGATCGCCGCCATCGCGGACGTCAGCGACGCCGCACGATCCGAGGCCGGTGAGGCGCTCGACGTCCAGCCCGCCGATCGGTACGAGGACTACGCAGCGATGCTCGAGTCCGCCGACCTCGACGGCGTGGTGATCGCGACGCCCCACGCACTCCACCACGAGCAGGTCGCGGCGGCGCTGGACGCCGGACTCCACGTCCTCTGTGAGAAGCCGCTCGTGCTGACCGTCGAGGACGCCGTCGACCTCCGGGATCGCGCGGCCGCTGCCGACCGGACGCTGATGGTCGGCTACCAGCGCCACCTCGACCAGGCCTTCGTGCGAGCACGGGAGCGCTACCAGGGCGGCGCTGCCGACGACGGTGCCGCTGTCGACTCGCCGGAGATCGGGCACGTCACAGCGGAAATCACGCAGCCCTGGTTCGACATCGCGCCGGGAACCTGGCGCGCCGACCCGGACCTCTCGGGCGGCGGGTTCACCGTCGACACCGGGCGGCACGTGATCGACGCGCTGCTGTGGGTCACCGGGCTCGACCCGGTGGCGGTCGACGCCGAGATGGCGTTCCGGTCGCCGGGCATCGACGAGCGCGCGGAGATCCGGATCGAGTTCGAGGGCGGCGCGACGGCCCACGTGTCCTTCTACGGCGACGCGCAAACGGTGCGGGAGGCCCACCACGTCGTCGACAGCGAGGGAGCCGTCGAGATCGACGGGCTCGGCTGGGGAAGCCGGGATATGCGCACGATCGACGACGAGGAGACCGTCCACGAGCCGCTGCTCGATCGGGGCGCGGAGCCGACCAAGGCCGAAGCCTTCCTCGACGCTGTTCGATCGGGTGACGCTCCCCCGGCGACCGTCGAGGACGCGATCCGGGCGACCGCGGTCGTCGAGGCGGCCTACGAGTCGGCAGAATCGGGCGAGGCGGTCGCCGTTTCGCTACCTGCTTCCCCCGACGAGGACTGACCGCTCGGCAGGAACTGCCGGTCCTCAGCCGACCTGCAGCGCGAAGAGCACGTTGTCGGTGCCGTCGACGAAGACGTGCAGCGGCGCCTGCTCGGCCGTCGGGTCGGTCCACACGTAGCGCTCGCGAGGTCCCCTCTCGACGTCCACGAGCACGGCGAGATCGTCGCCCAGTCGCACGTTCCGGCCCTCGGGCAGCCGGACGACCTCGCCCGGCGCGAGCGAGAGCGACCGGTCGGCGACGGTGGTCGGCGAGTCCGTTTCGCGGGTGACTTCGATCGAGATCCGCTTGCGCTCGTCGGAATCGTTGTGGAGGTGGATCTGGGAGGCACCGGCGTGGTTCCGCCCGCCGTCGGTCGATTCACTGCCGTCGTTCCCGTCGCCGAGCGCTGCACAGCCAGCCGAGATGCCAGCAGCACCGACCGCTCCGATCGAGTGGAGGACAGTCCGACGGCTCGGGGTGCGTCCAGCCGGGGTCGGTTCGGGACCGTCGGCGCGGCGGGGCGAATCCGCCTCGCGATCGCTGGAGGAGGGCACACGAGGGCCTTCGAAGAACTACCCCGTAAATCCACCTTCCGCGAGCGGCGGGAGATCGAGTGCTACAGTTCGAAACGCTCCCCGTCCACCGCCAGCGGCGTCTCGAACGCCTCCTCGGGATCGAACCGGTGCGAGCAGTGGACGAGCCGCACCGTCGCGGCGTCCAGTTCGTCGGCCATCGACAGTGCGCCGGCCCTGGTCATGTGCTTCGTGCCGAACGTTCGGGGGACGCCGTTTTCGTCGAAGTGGTCGCCGCCCTTGGGGTGGATCTCGCAGGACTCGGCGGGGACGATCGCCTCGGCGAGCAGCAGATCGGCGCCGCGGAGGACGGCCTTCGAGCGCTCCGGAATCCCGTAGCTCGTGTCGCCGGTCGTCGCGAAGACGGCACCCGTCTCGGGATCCTCGATCCGGAGGCCGTAGCAGACCAGCGGCGGGTGGTCGACCGGGACGAAGGTGACCTCGAAGCCGCAGCTCTCCACGGGTTCGAACGGCGTGGCGTCGCGAACCGTGACGGTGTCGAGGTAGTCGTAGCGCCGGCGGGCGGTCTCGGCGACGGACTCGCCGGTGACGGGGTCGGTCTCGTTCGCGGCGTAGACCGGCATGTCGCGGACCAGTCGGTAGGCGTTGCCCAGGCCGTCGAGGTGGTCGAAGTGGACGTGGGTGACGATCCCCGCGTCGGGGAGGGCGACGTCGTTGTCGAGGAACTGCTGGCGAAAGTCCGGGCTGAAGTCGACGAGCAGGGACTCGTCGGTGCGCTCGTTGTAGACGTGGACGGAGAAGCGGGTGCGCTCGACGCCCAGTTCCTCGGCGCGGGCGCAGGTGTCACAGTCACAGCCCGGGGCCGGCGTCCCGATCGTGTCGCCCGTGCCCAACAGCGTGACCTCCATTGCTCGCCTGAAGCCTGGAGCGGGAGCGCCCTAACGCTCGCGGTTCGAGGTCCACCGCACCGAACCGGGCGGCGGCGAATGTCGCCCTACCGTCGGTCGTCCCGCTGTCGGCCGGACGGTCTTCGACGTCCACCTGTCGATCGTGCCGCCTTCGAAGTTCCGCTGTCGGCCGTTCCGCCGACGGTCGTCCCGCTGTCGGCCGTTCCACCGACGGTCGTCCCGCTGTCGGCCGTTCCGCCGACGGTCGTCCCGCTGTCGGCCGTTCCACCGACGATCCGTGCACCCGGTACAGGCATCAGGTCCGTAACCAGACTTTTCTCCGAACGCGCCGTCGGTCGAGGCATGTCCGTCAGTTTCGACTTCGAGGACACGGTCGCGTTGGTCACGGGCGCCAGCGGTGCCCTCGGCAGCGCCGTCGTCGAGCAGTTCCGTGCCACCGGCGCGGCCGTCGCAGCGATCGACGTGATCGCCCCCGACGACGAGGACTCGCTGCTCGACCCCGACGAGGGGACGACCTTCTACGAGGCCGACCTGACGAACGAGGACTCCGTCGCGGAGACGATCGATGCCGTCGTCGAGGATCACGGCCGTATCGACCACCTCGCCAACATCGCGGGCACCTGGCGCGGCGGCGACCCGATCGAGGAGACCGACCTATCGACCTTCGAACTCGTCTTCGACGTGAACCTCAAGACGATGTTCCTCACCTCCAAGCACGCGCTGCCTCACCTCCAGGAGTCCGGCGGCGCGATCGTCTCCGTCAGCGCGCGGTCCTCCCTGGAGGGCGGCGAGGGCGACGGTCCCTACCGCGCCTCGAAGGCCGGCGTTCGACTGCTCACCGAGACGATCGCGGAGGAGAATCGCGGGACAGTCCGTGCGAACGCCGTCATGCCGAGCGTGCTCGACACGCCGATGAACCGCGAGATGATGGAGCCGAGCGACGACTGGGTCGATCCGGGGAACGTCGCCGCGACGATCGCCGTGCTCTGTTCGGACGCGACGGTGGTGACGAGCGGCGCAGCAGTCCCCGTTTACGGCGAGGCATAACGGCGCCGTCTGGCGAGTTCCGGTCCGGCAGCGGCCGACATATAAGCTGATCGTAACAAAATACGCGGATCGGCCTCTAGGGGCCATGGCGAGACGCTACGATCGCCGGACGATCCTGAAGGGAACCGCAGCGGGCATCACGATCACCCTTGCTGGCTGCCTCGGCGACGACGGCGGAGACGACGAAGACGGCGATGCGGACGGTGCCGACGGAGGTGATGGCGACGGTAACATGACCGACGGTGACGGCACCGACGGAGACGGTGACGGCGACGATACCGCGGTCCCCGGAAGCGAGGCCGGCCGCACCGTCAGCGTGGGCGTGCTCCAGCCGGTCACCGGCGACCTGGGCGACCTCGGCGGGCCGATCCGGGACGCGGCGATCCTCCCTGGCGCCCAGCTCGAGGGCGAGACCGACTTCGAGATCGACATCCGCGACGAGGACACCGAGTCCACACCGGAGGCCGGGATCAGCGCCGCGGAGTCGCTGGCGAACGCCGGGTATCCCGCGGTTACCGGCGCCGCCTCGTCTGCGGTCACCCAGAACGTGGCCCAGAGCGTGTTCATCCCGCAGGGGATCGTCGGCTGTTCGCCAGCGTCGACGTCGCCGGCGATCACGAACCTCGACGACGACGATCTGATCTTCCGGACCGCACCCAGCGACGCGCTCCAGGGCGAGGTCATGGCGCAGGTCGCCTACGAGGACCGGGACCTCCAGAGCGCGGCAGTGTTCCACCTGAACAACGAGTACGGCGAGCTACTCGCGGAATCCTTCGCCAGCGCGTTCGAGGAAATCGGCGGCTCCGTCCAGACGCAGACGGCGTTCGAGGCCGAGCAGCCGTCCTACACGTCGGCGCTCGACAGCACGCTCTCGGACGACCCGGACCTGCTGGTGGTCATCGGCTACCCGGCGAGCGGGACGCAGATCTTCCGTGACTACTACTCGGACTTCGACGCCGAGCGGACCGTGATGGTGACCGACGGCCTGCAGTCCTCGGACCTCCCCGGGAACGTCGACAACCCGATGGAGAACGTGCTGGGGACCGCACCGCTGGCGAGCGGGCCGAACGTCGACGCGTTCAACCAGCTGTACGAGGACGAGTACGGCCAGGCGCCCGGCGTGTTCAACGCCCAGGCCTACGACGCGACCGCCATCCTGCTCCTGGCCAACGTCGCCGCTGGCGAGAACGACGGGATCGCGATCCGCGACCAGATGCGAGCGGTCGCGAACCCCGAGGGCATGGAGGTCGGCCCGAGCAACCTCGCGGAGGGCATCGCGACCGTCGCCGGCGGCGAGGCAGTGAACTACCAGGGCGCCTCGAGCCCGGTCACCTTCGACGAGAACGGCGACGTCGTCGCGGTGACCTACTCCATCTGGGAGTTCGGCGAGGGCGGCGCGATCGAACAGATCGAGACGGTCGACTTCGGGCCGTAGGATCGGACGCGCGGTCCCCTGCGGCAGTCACGCTCGCCCCCGACTATCCGCCCAGGAAGTCCTCGCGCACCTGTTGATCGGCCAGCAGCGCCTCGCCGCTGTCCTCGTGGCGGTTCTGGCCCTGGACGAGCACGTAGCCGCGGTCGCAGCGCCGGAGCGCCTCCTTGGCGTTCTGCTCGACCATCAGGATGGCCGTGCCGTCGTCGTTGATCTGATCGACCCGATCGAAGAGGTCGTCGACGAGGTCGGGAGCGAGGCCGGCGCTCGGTTCGTCGAGTAGCAGGAGGTCGGGGTCGAGCATGAGCGCCCGACCCATCGCGACCATCTGCTGTTGGCCGCCGCTCATCGAGCCGGCGGTCTGGCCGGCACGCTCCTCGAGGACGGGGAAGCGATCGTAGACGGCCTGGATGCGCTCGGCGGGGATGGAGTCGAGAATGTACGCGCCCATCTCGAGGTTCTCCCGGACGGAGAGCGAGCCGAACACGTTGTTCGACTGGGGGACGTAGCCGACGCCCTTGCGGATGATCTGGTCGGGGCGGAGCCCGCTGATCTCCTCGCCGTCGAACTCGACGGAGCCGCCCATGTAGGTCGTCAGCCCGAAGACCGTCTTCATCACGGTCGACTTGCCGGCGCCGTTCGGGCCGACGATCGTGACGTACTCGCCGTCGTCGACGTCGAGGTCGACCGAATCGAGGATCTGGAGGTCGCCGTAGCCGGCGTCGAGGTCCGACACCGTGAGGAGTCCGTTCGCTGCCATCAGACGTTCCCCCCGAGGTAGGCCTCGATGACCGCCTCGTTCTCCCGGATCGTCTCGGGCTCGCCCTCCGCGAGCACCTGGCCCTGGTGCATCACGATCACCCGGTCGCAGTGCTCCATGATGAGGTCCATGTCGTGCTCGACGAGCAGGAACGAGTAGCCCTCGGCCCGGAGGTCGTGGATCCGTTCGAGGAGCTTCTCCTCCAGCGACGGGTTGACGCCCGCCATCGGCTCGTCGAGCAGGAGCAACTCCGGCTCGGTGAGGAGCGCCCGCGCCAGCTCGAGCAGCTTGCGCTGCCCGCCCGAGAGCGAGCGGGCGTACTCGTCGGCGAGGTGGTCGATCTCGAAGGTGTCGAGCACCTCCCAGATCTCGCCGACCAGCTCCCGTTCCTGCGCGACGACTGCCCCGCGGGCGCCGGGCAGGACGGAGCGGGACAGCGACTCGCCGCGCTGCCCCTTCGGAGCGACCATCAGGTTCTCGAGGACGGTCATGTCGGGGAACTCGCGGGTGATCTGGAACGTCCGAACGAGTCCCGCCTGCGCGATCTGGTGGGGCGCCAGCCCGGTGATCGACCGGCCGTCGAAGGTGACCTCCCCGCCGTTGGGCCGCGTGAACCCGGTCACGAGGTCGAACGTCGTGGACTTCCCGGCGCCGTTGGGGCCGATCAGGCCGGTGATTGTCCCCCGCTCGACCGCGAAGCTGGCGTCGTCGACGGCGGTGATCCCGCCGAAGGTCTTGCGGAGCCCGTCGATCTGCAGGATCGCGTCGCCCTCGCCGTCGCCCCACCCGGGCGGTTCGGGTTCGGGCACGGTGCGCACGCTGGCCGGTGCGGGGTCCGGCGTGCTGGCACCGCCGGTCCTCCCGCCGCCGGTCCCCCCGTTGCCAGTTTCCCCGGGGTCGGCGCCGGCGTCGCTCCCTGCCGGTGCGTCACTCATCGCCACCACCCCCAGCGGTCGCGGCGCTGCCGGAGCCCCTGCCCTCGGCTGGACGCGAGAGGTCCGTCGCCGCGGCGATCTCCTTGCGGTGCCCGAGGATGCCGTCGGGTCGTCTGAGCATGAGCACGATCAGGACGAGGCCGACGAACAGCCGCTGAAGTAAGTCGATGTTGCCGATCGCGTAGCCCACGAACGGCATCACGTCGAAGCTCGCGAACGCGGTCACGGCCTCGTAGATCGTGTCGGTGCTGGAGACGTCGGTGTGTTCGCTGATCACCCGCTGGAGCATCCGCGGTCCCTGAAGGAGGAGGCCGACGAACGCGATCCCGCCGACGATGCTGCCTGCGTTCGACCCCGAGCCCCCGACGATCAGTGCGACGAACACGTAGAAGGTGAGGATCGGCACGAACGCGTCCGCCCCGACGGTAAAGCGGCTGGCCTGCCAGAGCATCCCCGCCAGCCCCATGATGGCACAGCCGAGCACGAAGCTGTAGATCTTGATCCGGCTGGTCGGCTTCCCCAGCGCCTGGGCGGCGCCCTCGTCCTCGCGGATCGCCTTGAGGATCCGCCCGAACGGCGAGTAGGCGATCCGCGAGAGCAGGAGGTAGGCGAACACGACGAAGAGGGCGACGAAGACGGCGTATCCCCACGCCATCACGGTCGTCCGCTCGAGGCCGAACCACTCGCCGATGACGAAGAACTGCGTGCCGAGGTAGGTGGGATCGCTCCGCGGGCTGCCGTCGACCGTGAACAGCTTGTAGACGTACTCCTGGGCGCTCGGAACCTGCACCGGTGCGCTCCCCTGCAGCCCGATCTCGTTGCCGAACACGTGGTGCTGGGCCAGCCACTGGGACTTCATGAGGAACCGGACGATCTCGGCGATGCCGAGAGTCACGATCGCGAAGTAGTCTGCTCGCAGCCGGAGCGCGGGCAGCGCGGCGATCGCACCGAGCGCCGCGGCGGCGAGCATGCCCGCGATCATGCCGGCCCAGATCGGCAGGCCGAACCCGACGCCCTCGCCGCCGGAGACGATCGCGAGCGTGAACACGGCGACCGACATGAACCCAGCGACGCCGATGTTGAACAGGCCCGCGTAGCCCCAGTGGAGGTTGAGCGCGAGCACGAGCAGGGCGTAGGCCGCCGCGAGGAAGGTCAGGCGAGCGAGCGTGTTGGCCGTCCCATTGGCGTCGAGACCCTGTCCCCAGGAGAGCACCACGAAGAGCACGTAGACCAGCGCCAGCGTCGTGAGGACGACGACGGCGTCGGCCTTCCAGCGCGGCATGGCCGTCATCCGCGACCGAATGCCGTCGGCGTACGGAGCCGCTCGTCCCCGGAGGCCGCCCCGCGTGGCCCCGGTCTCGGCCGTCCCGGCGCCAGCGTCGCCACCGCCGTCCTCGCGGATTTCCTCACGCCCACCGTCGCCACTCGTGTCGTCTCCACTCATGCCGTCTCCACCCCGCCGAGGAGGCCCTGGGGCCGGAAGATCAGGATCAGGATCATCAGGAGGAACGCGGCCGCCGTGGTCAGCCGGTTGGGCACCCAGATGATCGCGACCTGATCGACGATCCCGATGACGAGGCCGCCGAGGATCGCGCCGTAGATCGAACCGATGCCGCCGAGGATGACGCCCGCGAAGATCGGGAGCAGCAGCGTCCAGCCGCGGGTGTAGGTGATCGTCCCGGTGTTGAGCACGATGAGGTAGCCGGCGACGCCGGCGAGCGCGGCGCCGATCACCCACGTCGCGAGCACGACGCGCTCGGTCGGGATGCCGGTGATCTTCGCGAGGTCGCGGTTGTCCGCCATCGCACGCATCGACTTCCCGAGCTTCGTGTACTGGAGCATCAGGTGGACCGCGACCATCAACACGACCGCGCTGGTGACGAGCGTGAGTTCGTGGAGGTCGACGGTCGTGCTGACGAAGCCGAGGTCGATCGTCTCCTCCGGCGCGCTGGCGGGCACGCTCCGGTTCGAGGTCGTGAAGACGAACGCGATGAGGTACCGGAGGACGAACGCCACGCCGACGCTCGCGATCAGTAGTGCGATCGCGGACTCGTTACGCAGCCGCCGGTAGACGAGTCGGTCGGCGGCGAGCGCGATCAGCACCGTGACGACCGCGGCGAACGCGATGCCGCCGAGGATCGCGATCGGCTCCTGATCGATCGCCATCCCGATCTGTCCGGGCGCGGGATCGTTGTTCGGCCGCACGAGCAGGAGGTCACCCAGGCCGTAGGCGCCGAAGCCGGCGATGACGTAGGCGCTCGCCCAGCCGGAAAAGGCGCCGGTCGTCAGCAGATCGCCGTGGGAGAAGTTCGCGAACCGGAGGATGCTGTAGGTCATCGAGAGGCCGATTCCCGCGAGGCCGTAGATCAGCCCCACGACGATCCCCTGCCACACGTACCGGCGCAACGTCGAGACGTCGAGGGCACCGGTCAGGAGCTGCCGGAACAGGTCGACCACGAGGAAGACCAGCAGCAGCCCGAGGATCGCCCCGAGCACCTGCTCGACGCGCAGTCTGGAGAGCGTCCGCCGAACGTCGCTCGCTTCCATATGGTAATGAGTAACACTCTGCCGACAAATACTTCACGTTGCCCACGGTGGGCGCTGCCGGCCCCTGGCGCACTACCCTTTTGCCCGCACCGCACGAACCGCCGTCCATGACGAAGGACGGCACCGACGCCACCGGGGACGGTGCGGATCGCCGGGTCGCCGGATTCCAGACCCGGACGCCCCTCGACGAGGCTCGGAAGCGCCTGGCCGAGCACGTCGAGCCACTCGCCGACGCCGAGCAGCTGGCGATCGGCCGCGCGGACGGCCGCGTGCTCGCAACGCCGGTCGGGTCCTCGCGGGACGTCCCGCACTACCGGCGCGCAGCGATGGACGGCTACGCGCTGCGGAGCGAGGACGCCGCGGGCGCCTCGGCCCGATCCCCGGCGGTCCTCGACGCGGTCGAACCGGACGAGCGCGAACCCTCGGAGCTACCCCCGGGCGCTGCACGCCGGGTCCACACCGGGAGTGCGATCCCCGACGCCGCGGACGCAGTGGTCCCGATCGAACGCGCCGCGGCGATCGGATCGGAGATCGAACTCACCGACCCCCTGGCACCGGGCGAGAACGTCGCGCCGGTCGGCGAGGACGTCTCGGCCGGCCAGGCGCTCTACGAGCCGGGCCACCGGCTGCGACCCTCCGACCTCGGGCTTCTCAAAGCCGCTGGCATCGAGGCGGTCTCGCTCCGTCGCCAACCCACGGTCGGCGTGGTCCCGACCGGCGTGGAACTCGTCCAGCACGATCCGGCGCCGGGACAGGCCGTCGAGACGAACGGCCTCACGGTCTCTCGGCTCGTCGGTCGCTGGGGTGCTCGCGCGGAGTACCGCAACGTCGTCACCGACGATCCCGACGCGCTCCGGGCGGCGATCCAGCGCGACCTCACCAAGGACGTCATCGTGACGACCGGCGGCACCTCCGTCGGCCAGCGCGACTTGCTGCCCGAGGTCCTCGACGACCTCGGCGAGGTGCTCGTCCACGGGGTCGCCCTCCAGCCCGGCCACCCGGTCTGTCTCGGCGTCGTGGAGGAGACGCCCGTGCTCTGCCTGCCGGGTTACCCCGTCTCCTGCATCGTGACCGCCGTCCAGTTCCTCCGGCCGGTCCTCCACTGGCTCACCGGCACCGAGCCCGAGCAGCCGCCGACGAAGCCGGCGACGCTCACACGGAAGATCGAGAGCGAGCCCGGCACCCGGACCTTCGCCCGCGCCGAACTCGACGCTGAGGACGGCCGGCAGGTCGCCCGCCCGACCAGGACGAAGGGCGCGGGCGTCCTCTCCTCGGTCGCGCTCGCGGACGGCTGGATCGAGATCGAACCGGACGTCGAGGGCCTGCCCGAGGGCGACCTCGTCGCCGTTCAGGACTGGGAGTGGCACCCGTGAGCGACCGCAAGACGTTCCGGGATCTCGCCGATCCCGACGCGGCGGCCGCGGCGATCGCCGACCTCCCGATCGCGCCCGAACCGCCGGTCGAAGCCGTCCCGCTCGACGACGCCGCGGGCCGGATCCTCGCCGAGCGGATCGACGCCGGCATCGACGTCCCCGGCTTCGATCGCGCGAGCCTCGACGGCTACGCACTCCGGGCCGGCGACACTGCCGGCGCCGACGAGGCCGACCCGGTACGGCTCGAGGTCGTCGGGACGCTGCACGCTGGCGAGGCGCCCGGTGCTGCCGAGGTCGACGACGGCGAGGCCGTCGAGGTATCGACGGGCGCCGTCATGCCGCCTGGCGCCGACGCGATGGTGCCTATCGAGCGCATCGACGAGATCGCGAGCGAATCTGGTGCAGTATCGGACGTCGACGTCCGCACCGCGGTCGCCCCCCGCGAGAACGTCATGCCCGCCGGTGCGGACCTCGCCGCGGGCCAGCGCGCGCTGGGGCCCGGCACCCGGCTCACGCCGCGGGAGGTCGGTCTGCTCGCGGCGCTCGGCGAGGAGTCCGTGCCGGTCCGCGCACGGCCGACCGTCGGGGTCCTCTCGACGGGCGCCGAACTCGTCCCGCCCGGCGAGCCCCTCGACCACGACAGCGGTCAGATCCACGACGTGAACGCCGCCTCGATCGCCGCAGCTGCGCGGGAGGCCGGCGCCGACGTCCAGCGGTATTCGACGGCCGACGACGACCCCGAAGCGCTCGCGGAATCGCTCCGCTCGGCGGCGCCGGCGTGCGACCTCCTGCTCACCTCCGGGTCGACCTCCGCCGGTGCGGTCGACGCGCTGCACTCGGTGCTCGAAGCCGAGGGTGAACTCCTGCTCCACGGCGTCGCCCTGAAACCCGGCAAGCCGACGCTCGTCGGCCGTCTCGGCGACTGCGGTTACGTCGGCCTCCCCGGCTATCCGGTCTCCGCGATGATGGTGTTCCGGACGCTCGTTGCGCCAGCGATTCGCGAGGCAGCGGGCCGCCCCGAGCCCGAGCGGGCCAGCGTCGAGGCCGAACTGCTCGAGGAGGCCCGTTTCGAGCCCGGCCGCCGCCGGCTCTTGCCGGTCGGGCTGGTCGAAGCGTGGAGCGACGCCACCACAGCCGCCGGCGATCCGGACGGCGATCGGACGCCGCTCACGTACCCGGTCGATCGCGGCTCCGGCGCCACGACGAGCCTCTCGCGGGCGGACGGCCTGGTGACGGTCCCCGCAGAAACGTCCTACGTCGCGCCCGGCGAGCGGGTGACCGTCGAGTTGTTCTCGCCGGCCGTTCGCCCGCCGTCGCTGCTCGCGATCGGCGAGGACGACCCAGGCGCGGCGGCGGTGATGGACGCGCTCGACCGGCCGCGCTACCTCCCCGACGGCACGGCCGCTGGCGTCCGGCGGCTCCGCGCCGGCGTGCCCGACGTCGCGGTGGTCGCCGGCGAGCCCCGCCGCGACGCCGAGGGTCCCGAAATCGCGGCCTGGGAGCGCGAATGGGGGCTCGCGGTGCCGGCCGGAACCCCCGAGGATGTCGCTACGATCGAGGACCTCGCCGGGTCGGATCTGCCCTTCGCGAATCTCGCGAGCGGCTCGGGGCTCCGTGCGGCGCTTGACGACCGACTCGACGCTGCGGGAATCGACCCTGCGACGATCGAGGGCTACGGCGTCGGGCTCCGCGGGCACGAGAGCCCTGCTCGTCGGGTGCTAACGGGCGACGCAGCCGCGGGACTCGGCCTCCGGGCGACGGCCGAGCGGCTGGACCTCGGCTTCGTTCCCTTCGGAACCCAGCGGGTCCGGCTGATCGGGAATCCGGACCGCTCGGACGCGGCGGGGCGGTCGGCGCTCCAGGGGGTCACCGACCGGCTTCCGGAGCTCCTCGCGTCGATTTCGGGCTACGAAGCCGCCTGAGAATCGATCGATGCAATCGGCCCCGGTCGTCGGTCCTCGGTCACCGGCGCTCAGTCGCCAGCCCTCGATCCGCCGGCCCACAGTCGCTGCCCCTCGGTCGCTAGCCCTCAGTCGCCAGCCATCGAGCGCAGCGGATCGACCCGGTCGATCGCGTCGACCCGATAGTCCGCGAGCACGCAGTGCTCCCGTCGGTCGTGGTCGAAGCGCTCGACGTGGACGGCGTCGAGGCCGGCGTTCCAGGCGGCGCCGACGTCGCCAGCGGTGTCGCCCACGTAGAGCGCGCGGGAGGGCGGTTCCGCCGCCGCGCCAGGCCCCGCGGTGATCGGCGTGCCGCCGTCCGCGGCGATCCGGCCGTCGCGCCTGTCGTCGACGAGGTGGTCCATCCCGATCTCGCCGAGCGCGTGCTCGATCGGTCCGGGATCGGGCTTCCAGCCGAGGTCGTCCGAGCAGGAGACGACGGCGTCGAACCACTCGCCGATGCCGTGGTGATCGAGGACGGCTGCAGTTGGTTTCGGCGGGCAGTGGGTCACGAGCGCGGTCGGCACGTCGAGGTCGGCGGCGATCGCGGCGTCGTCGAAGACCTCCATCGCGGCGGCGCGGTCCTGGGGATCCTCGGTGGCGTCGAAGACGCGCCAGAACTCGGCGACGTCGACGCCCAGTTCGCGAAGCTGCTCGTTCCGTGGGCCGCCGAGGCCGTGCCAAAGCCGGCTGGCGATCTCGTCGGAGAAGTGGTGATCGAGTTGTCGGCCGACGGCGTCGAACACGGAGCGGACGTGGTCGAACTCGGGGGCGACGAGCGTGCCGTCGAGGTCGAACAGCACGGCGTCGTAGGCGTGGCCGGCCATCTGGGCGGAGGTAGGCGGCGCTGGCGTATATGGATTTGGGCTCGCCGGCGGGGCGTCGCTGTCGGGCGGTTTATCGGACGATAGCGGCCTGGCGGTCAGTCGAGCGCCGGCCAGATCTCCGCGGCGCCCTCGATGACTCGGCGGGCTTCCTCGGTCGGTTCGCCCTCGGGGGCGGCCGGGGTGCCGTTCTCGATGGCCTCGGCTGCGGCGTCGACGCTCTCGGCGAGCAACCCTGGCTGGTAGCCGCCCTCGAGGACGATCGCGAGCGGGGCGTCGTGGGCCGCCGCGACGGCGCGGGCCCAGCCCGTGAGCCAGCCGTAGTTCTCGGTCGTGAGTTCGAGGTCGGAGATCGGGTCGTGCTCGTGGGCGTCGAAGCCCGCGCTGAGGACGACGAGATCCGGCTCCGCGGCGTCGAGGAACGGGTCGAGCAGCGCCTCGGTGGCCAGCCGGACGGCGGGGCCGCCGGCGCCCGCGGGGAGCGGCAGGTTGGCGGTCGCACCGATCGCGTCGCCGACGCCCGCCGCGTCGACGGAGCCCGTGCCGGGGTAGACGCCGTCCTGGTGGACCGAGACGTAGTGGACGTCGGTGCGGTCGACGAACTGTCGCTCCGTCCCGTTGCCGTGGTGGACGTCCCAGTCGAGGACGGCGACGGTGTCGACGCCGTCGAGTTCGAGGGCGCGCTCGGCGGCGACGGCGGCGTTGTTGACGAAACAGAAACCCATCGCGCGGTTCCGCAGGGCGTGATGTCCCGGCGGGCGGACGGGCGCGAACGTGACCGGCGTCTCGCCGGCCGAAGGTTCGCTGCCGGCCGAAGGTTCGCTGCCGGCCACCGATTCGTCGCCGGCCGTGAACTCGTCGGCGGTTCTCGTCGCTTCCTCGTGGGCTCGTTCGACCGCCCACTCCGCCGCGCCGGCCGCCGCCATGACGGCTGGCCAGGTACCAGCGGAGGTGACGGTGTCGTGGTCGACGCGCTTCTCGTCCTCGCAGGTCTCCTTCAGCCACCGGAGGTAGCCGGGCGTGTGGACCGCGCTGATGTCGTCCGGCTCGAGGGGCTCCGGCCGCTCGAACGTGGCGCCTCGTTCCTCGAGCGTCTCGACCACCCGTTCGACGCGCTTCGGTCGGTCGGTGTGGGTCGGTCCCGGATCGTGCTCCAGACAGGCGGGCGCGTGGCCCACGAGCAACGGCGAACCCATGCCAGTATCCCGTTTGGTGCCCACGTGCTTCAACTGCCTGCCCGGTTCTCGCGGCCTGGGGCTCGGAGGATGGAAACGCGTCGCAGACGTCGATCGGCTCCAGATTCAGGCGTCAGTCTCGGACTCGATGATCTCCGCCATGTCGAGGTCCTGCTGTGTCACGCCGCCCGCGTCGTGCGTCGTCAGCGAAATCTCGACCTCGCCGTAGCGGATGACGATTTCGGGATGGTGGAACTGCGCCTCCGCGATCTCGCCGACGAGCTGGGCGAACGCGACGCCGCGCAGGTACTCGTCGAACTCGTAGGTCCGGGTGATCTCGTCGTCCGCGTACTCCCAGCCCTCGGGGAGTCCCGCCTCGATGTCCGCCTCGTCAAGCACGTCTGCCATACCCTTCTGTCCGCTCCCGGTACTGTTGAAGGTTGGGGCCGGGTTCGAAGTCGAATGGGGCGTTCTTTCGTGGCAGCATCGTTGCTGTGAACCGCTCGGAAGCCCCCTCCCGCTCGTGCGCTTACACTCGCTGTCGTCCGAGAGAGCGAAGCCCTCTCGTGATCACGAAAGGCGCTTCGCGCCTTTCGAACGACGCTCCTCATCTCGCTCACTTCGTTCGCTCGATTGCGGTGCTGGCTTCGTCTAAGCGTACGAGCGCTCGGCCCCTTCCAGTCCCACCCGATCGGATTCTCCCGATCGCGAATCTCCGGTGGACCACGTCGGCGCACGCTGACGTGGCCGCGAGCCCCGTAGCGGGCGAGCGGCCGTCGTCAGCTAGCGTGCGAGGGCCGAGCAGCGGAGCGGTGAGCGAAGCGAACCCGAGCAGCGCAGACGGCTGGGGAGGAATGAGGCGTCTGGGCGGACTTCGAAAGCCCCCGATCGCTCGACGGTGCGAGGCGACGGTGAGCCGAACGCAGTGAGGCGAACGTCGATAGACGAGCGTAGCGAGTCTATCGGAACAAGCACTGCAGCGAACGAAGTGAGTGAAGCGCGCAGCGAACCGCAGCCCTCGAGCGATCGGGGGCTTTCGGACGACGGTTTACCCCTGGCCCTCCCACTCGACAGAGAGCCGATAACTGCGTTTCGCGAACCCAGTGCCGAACGCTTAACCGCAGCCACATCCTACCGCAGACAACAATGCAGCACGTGAAGATTCCGCAGGACCGCATCGGCGTGCTCATCGGCGATGGGGGCGAGACGCTGCGAGAGATCGAAGCGAAGGCGGACGTGCGACTCGACGTCGACTCCGAGAACGGCGCCGTCAAGATCGACCAGCAGGGCGACGCCGACCCCGTTCGGGCGTTGAAGGGCCCGGACATCGTGAAGGCGATCGGTCGCGGGTTCCACCCCGAGGACGCACTCGCCTTGCTCGACGACGAGATGATGATGTTCGACCTCGTCGACATCGACGCCGCGACGCGCAATCGCAACGACCTCACGCGAAAGAAGGGCCGCCTCATCGGCGAGGACGGCCGAACCCGGGAGCTGATGGAGGAGCTCACCGGCGCGAGCGTCGTCATCTACGGCTCGACGCTCGGCGCCATCGGGACGCCCCAGCAGGTCGACGCGGTGCGACAGGCGGCGGAGATGATCATCGACGGTGCACCCCACGGTACGGTGTACGCGTTCCTCGAGGACAAGCACCAGGAGATCAAGCGTGAGGGACTCGAGTACCACCGGTTCCCGGGCAGTAGCTGAGGAGGCTTCGCCGGCTGCGTTTGCTCGTCGTCTCGATCGCTCTCCGCTCCGCTGAACTGCGGTTCGACCGACACTGACGATCCCCTTGCTCAGCTACTCGACCGGTCCGGATCTCAGCCCAGGAACTCGATCGGCTGCTCGTGCAGCGGCGCGAACCCTTCGGCGGCAGGCGCGCTCGCCCGCGTGCCGAGCGAGCGGGCTTCCGCACGAAGACTGTCGAGGAGGTTGTCGAACTCCGCGTCGATGCCGCCGTGGTCCTGAAGGTACTCCAGCTGGGACTCGTGTTCGGCCACGGCCTCGATCTTCGTCTCGAGGTAGTCGCCGACGTCGACGAAGACGGTTGGCTCGAACGCGGAGGTCGGCTTGCCGAAGAAGTAGACGTTGTCCGGATCGGCGGGTTCCTGCCCGGTCTCGACCTTCGGGAGGCCGGCCATGTAGTAGGCGTCGGAGACCAGCTGCGAAGTGCGGCAGTGGTCGGGGTGCATGTCGTCGCCGAAGTGTGTGAGCACGAGGTCCGGTTCGTGCTCGCGCATGGCCTCGACGATCCGCATCCGGTTCTCGAGGCTGTACTCGATGCGACCGTCCTCGAAACCGAGGAAGTCGACCTCGTCGATCCCCATGACGTCGCCGGCGGCGAGGGCTTCCTCCGTCCGGGTTGCCGCGATCTCGTCCTCGCTCTGTTCGAAGCCGCCGTACTCGCCGCGGGTCATGTGCGCGACGGTGACTGAATCGCCACGATCGGCGTGCTTGGCGAGCGTGCCGCCACAGAAGATCCCCGCGTCGTCGGGGTGGGCCACGATGGCTAGCAGATCCATGAACACCGATCGGGACGACCGGGCGCCGGATAACTTTTTTCATCCATCCGTAATCGAGTTGTATTGCTCGGGAACACGTTCGGCGACGCGTCCATATCGCCCGCTTGCGGCTGGCGATTTTCGCTCTCGGCGGCCAGCCGGAGCCGCCGCCCCAGAATTGACCGACTTCCGTAACCGAATCGTTTTCACGCTGGTGGGTCCACGTGCGCCACATGGACGCCGACACGATCTACGAGGAGCTTGGCGCGCCGTCGGTGATCAACGCGACGGGGACGAAGACCCGCATCGGCGGCAGCCGGATCCGCCCGGCCGCCGTCGAGGCGATGTCGGAGGCCTCCCAGTCGTTCGTCCGCCTCTCGGATCTCCAGGCCGCGGCGAGCGACCGGATCGCCGAGTTGACCGGCGCCGACAAGGGATACGTCACGAGCGGCGCCGCCGCGGGCATGTATCTCGGCGCTGCCGCCGCGATCGCCGGCGACGACCTCGCCGCGATGGCCAGCCTGCCCGACACCGAGGGGCTCGCCGACGAGATCGTCATGTCCCGGACCCACCGCACCGGCTACGACCACGCGCTCCGCTCGGCGGGCGCGACGATCGTCGACGTCGGGAGCAACGACCGCCACCTCGGCACGGGCTCACGGAACGTCGAGCCCTGGGAGATCAAGCGCGCGATCGGCGAGAACACCGCCGCGATGGGCTACATCCAGAAGGAGTACACCGAGCCGGACCTCGACGTGGTCTGTGAGATCGCCCACGACCACGACGTGCCGGTGATCGTCGATGCGGCCGCCGAACTGCCCCCGACGACGAACTTCGAGCGCTTTATCGACGCCGGCGCGGACCTCGTGATCTTCAGCGGCGGGAAGGCCATCCGCGGCCCCCAGACCACCGGTATCGTCGCGGGCCGGGGTGACCTGATCGAGTCGATCGCCGCCCAGCACCTCGACATGCACGCCGCGGAGGCCGTCTACGAGCCCGCACCGGAACTCGTCGACGTGGAGGCCCTCGGCGGCGTCCCGCGGCAGGGCGTCGGCCGGCAGTGCAAGGTCGGCAAGGAGGAACTCGCCGGCATCCTCGTCGCCCTCGAGGAGTTCATCGCGGAGGACCAGGACGAGAAGGCCGCGGAGTGGACCGATATCTCGATGCGGATCGGCGACGCGCTGGGAGAGATCGAGGGAATCGACACCCGCGTCCCGACCGACTCGGCGGTGTCGGTGGCCCCGGAGGTAATCGTCAGCGTCGATCCCGAGGTCGCAGCGGGCTCCGCCACGGACGTCGTCCGCGGGCTGCGCCAGGAGGAGCCCCGCATCTTCGTCGGCGCCGACTCGCTGGAATCCGGCGCGTTCACGATCAACCCGATGTGTCTCGCCGAGGACGAGATCGACTACGTGATCCAGCGGATCAGGGCGCACGCGACCTGAGGAGCGACCTCCAGTGGTCTGATCTCCCCCGGTCTTATCTCTCCGGTCAGCGGCCCGTCTCAATCCTTACTCACCGTCGAGTAATCACTGGATAGCGGCCCGCTCTGCCGCGAAATCGGTGCTTCATCGAAACGTACTTCCTCGCGCCGCGGGACGGTTCGGTCGCTATGGAAGAAGTCTCCACCGACGAGGCACCGCCCAGCATCGGCCCGTTCTCCCAGGGCGTCATCGACGACGGCCAGGTCTTCGTCTCCGGCCAGGGTCCCATCGACCCCGACTCCGGCGAGATCGTCGGCGACGACATCCGTGAGGAGACCCACCAGACGATGCAGAACGTCGGCGCCGTGCTCGAGGCCGCGGGCTCCTCGCTCGACGACGTCGTCAAGGCGCAGGTGTTCGTCCGCGACATGGACAACTACGACGAGATCAACGACGTGTACGCCGAGTATCTGAGTGAGCCGTATCCGGCGCGGAGCGCGATGCAGGTCGAGCGGCTGCCCGTCGAGATCGGCGTCGAGATCGAGGTCATCGGTCGCGTCACGGAGTGAGGGTCCCTGAAGGCTGATCTTCGATTTTCTCTGCTCGTAGAGCTACTGCTTGCTCCGAAAGCCCCCGATCGCTCGACGCACCTCACTCGCTGCGCGCTTCCCTCGCTTCGCTCGGTCCAGTGCTTGCGTCGTGACGTACGTCGAGCCATCGGCCCCTTTCGAAGTCCACCCAGACCGCCCACGTCCTCCCCAACCGATTGCGTTGCTCGCTACGCTGCGCTACTCATCCCTCGCGCGCAGGCTGGCGGCGGCCACTCGCCGGCAAGCGGCTCGGACCGCCGCCAGCGCGCGCCGACGTGGCCACCGGGTTTTCGCGACTCCGGGAAAGACGAACCGGGTGGGACTGGAAGGGGCCGACCGGTCGGGCGTTTAGACGAAGCAAGCGATGCTGGATCGGAGATCCAGCAAGTCTGAGGCTTCGCCTCAGGCACCGCAATCGAGCGAACGAAGTGAGCGAGATGAGAAGCACAGCGAGTGTAAACGCCCGAGCGGGAGGGGGCTTCCAAGCGTTCCGTCGCTGCGCCAGTTGCACCGCTCAAACCCTAGAACCACCGATTCCGCCGCGATCACCCAGGCAAAAGAGCTAATCCTCTCGACTGCCAGTTCCGTCGTATGTCGAACGACTCGTCGGCGCCGACCGACACCGACGAGCGAGGCTCGTCGAGCCCTCGCTCGACTTCGTCTCGCGAGGACCCCGACGACGACCAGCCCGGGGAGCGGATCGGCGACGTCGTCGAGCGGATCCGCGCCCGCCGCGAGGAGGCCGAGGAGCGCGGCAAAGGGCAGAGCGACGGCGTCATCGCCGACCAGCTGGAGGTCGTCGAGGACCGCCTGCTCTCCTTCGCCCGCGAACTCGGCGGCGAGATCGACGAGGTCGCGGACCTGCCGTTCACGGAGGAGGCGGCCCAGGACGAGATGCCCTCCGCGCTGTACGTGCGCCACGACGAGATCCTGCTGAACCAGGTGACGAGCTGGCTGCTCCAGGACCAGCACATCGGCCTCGTCTCGCCCTACGGGACCGGCAAGACGGCCTTCCGCGAGGTCGTCCTGCGGGACCTCGGCGACCACGACGACTTCGTCGTCGCCCACGTCGAGAACCCGCGCGATACGACGCCCCGTCAGCTCTACGGCGAGGTGCTCGAGGCCGCCTACGACGCCGGCTTCGAGCTCGATACCGCGCAGTTCACGCAGGCCAGGGACGGCATCCCGTGGGCGACCGACGAGGCCCGCCAGGCCGTCCGGCAGATGACGGAGGAGATCCGCGAGGAGGGCAAGCGCCCGATCCTCCTCGTCGACGAGATCGAGGTGCTACCCGCCGAACTCCTCTCGCCGCTGCAGACGGCCGGCGACGCCGGCGTCCGCCTCTTCCTCCTCGGAACGCCGGAGGGCAAGGAGCGCGTCGCGAACCTTCGGGGCACGCTCGACTCCCGACTGCGCTACTACGAGGGGATCGAGCCCTTCGACGCCGACGCCGTCGAGGAGTACGTCGAGCGCTCGCTCGCGTTCATGCGTGGCGAGGGCTACGACGGCCAGCCCCAGTCGCTGTTCACGCGGGAGGCGATCGAGGACATCGCGGAACGGAGCGAAGGCAACGCTCGCGAGGTTCGCATCGAGTGTCGCGAACTCTTTACTCGGGCGGCGTTCGTCTGGGACAAGACCGGCCAGTCCATCGACCGGATCCAGATCACGCCCCAGTTGCGCCACCGGCGGTTCGGGATGGACGGCTGAGCGAGGCCGTCGGTGCACGCGGCAGATTGGTGCCCGCCAGCCACGACGGCTCGGAAGTGAACGCATATTTCTGCTACCCGAACGGACCTCCTGCAGATGCAGTTCTGTGACGCGTGCGGTTCGCTGATGCACACGGAGGGCGACACGTGGGTGTGTCGCTCCTGCGAGCACGAGGAGCCGCGAGACTCGCAGGCAGAAGCGGCGATGGCGACCCAGGACCGACAGCGTGACGACGGGGCACCGGACGTGGCAGACGCGACCCAGGACGCCCCCGAGACGATGCAGGAGCCCTGTCCCGCGACCGACTGCAACAGCGACCGGGCCTCCTACGAGATGATGCCGAAGCCGGGCGGCTCCTACGAGGTTCGACTGTTCACCTGCGTCGCGTGCGGCCACAAGTGGCGCGAGTCCTGACGGCGCACATCGCGAGTCGGCCCGCTACGTAATCGCTCGCACCTGTTGCTGCAGCATCGCTCGATCCGATCGCTACACCGAGAACGTCCGCGCGATCTCGTCTTTGAGCTCCTCGACGTACCGCTCCAGCGTGTCCTGGAAGGTCTCCTCGTCGACCAGCGTCCCCTCCAGCCGGTCGTAGGGGTCCTCGGGCAACTCGATCCGGAACTCGCCGTCGCCCTCGTAGAAGGGCTCGCTCTCGGCGAGCACCTGCTGGTCGATGGCGTGCACGAGTTCGGAGTTGTACGCGTCGTTCATCGTCTCGAACGCGTTCTTGTAGGCGCGCTGGAGCTTCGGGAAGTCCTCGACGTACTTGCGCTCGTCGAAGGTCTCGGGGTCGAGATCGCTCATACGCGGGGAGAACGGCGGCGCGGGGAAAAGTCGCGCGATCCGGGCGATCGCGATCGCTCGCTTCGGCCCCGACGAGATCGCCCCACCGGGTCACACAAGACGTATACCGCTCGCGTCGCCAGCCGCCAACGCAATGGACGAGATCCTCGACGTCGCGGAGCTGGTCGTCGACTCGGGGTTCGAAGAGGCGATCGCGTGGTTGTTAAGGATCGTCGGGATCCTGTGCATCCTCGCGGGCATCGGCATCTGGCTGTTCGTCGACGTCACGATCCTGGTGCCGATCGGCCTGATCGTGCTTGGGCTCCTGCTCGTGGCGATCCCGCAGGTCCTCCTGTTGTTCCTCGAGTTGGCCTGACCTGGTCTGATCTGGCCTGGCCTGATCTGATCTGGCCTGATCTGGCCCGACCCGCCTGACCGGCCGCTGGACCGCGTGCTACCGCGGCTGCGACCGAGGAATCGGGCCGCCGACCGCGTGCCGGCGGTCGCTGCAACTCCACGCGACGAGTGGGTAGTTTGTCAGGGTTTAACACGACGTATCCCCTGTTTTCCCCTATGGCAGCACAGACGCCCGTTATCGCTCGCGCGTACCGAACGGCCCAGGGGAAGGAGGACGGCGTCTACGCCGACGTCCGATCGGAGGACCTCTCGGTCCCGCTGATCGACGAGATCCTCGCCGAGACCGGCCTCGATCCCGACCTGATCGACGACCTGATGTGGGGCTGCGCCCAGCAACGCGGCGAGCAGGGCAACAACCTCGCTCGCGTCATCGCGCTGCTCTCCGAACTCGGCGAGTCCGTCCCCGCGACGACGATCAACCGCTGGTGTGCCTCCTCGATGCAGGCCGTGATCTCCGCGGCGGACGCGATCGCTGCGGGCAACCGCGACGCGATCATCGCCGGCGGCGTCGAGTCGATGAGCCGCGTGCCGATGGGCGAGAACACCCACAACGTCCACCCGCGCCTCGCCGAACTCTACAACATCGGCGAACTCCAGATGGGGATGACTGCCGAGGAGGTCGCCGAGCGCTACGAGGTCTCGCGGGAGGCCCAGGACGAGTACGCCCTCCAGAGCCACCAGCGCGCCGCCGCTGCGACGGAGGAGGGCCGCTTCGACGACGAGATCGTCCCGATCGAGACCGAGGACGGCACCGTCGACGAGGACGAAGGGATCCGCCCCGACACCGACCTCGAGACCATGGCCGGACTCCCGACCGTGTTCAAGAGCGACGGCACGGTCACGCCCGGCAACGCCTCCCAGGTCAGCGACGGCGCGTCGGCGCTGCTCGTCACGAGCGAGGCCTTCGCCGAGGAGCACGACCTCGAGATCATGGCCGAGGTCGGCACGAACAACGTCGCCGGCGTCGACCCCCGCGTCATGGGCATCGGTCCGGTCCCCGCGACGGAGGGCCTCCTCGAGCGCAACGGCCGCTCCATCGAGGACTACGATCTGGTGGAGCTGAACGAGGCCTTCGCCAGCCAGACGCTCTACGCCCGCGAACAGCTCGGCGTCGACCCCGAGATCTTCAACGTCAACGGCGGCGCCATCGCGATCGGGCATCCGCTCGGCGCCTCGGGTGCCAGGTTGCCCGTGACGCTCATCCACGAACTCCAGAAGCGGGGAGGTGGGCGCGGGCTCGCCACACTCTGCGTCGGCTTCGGCCAGGGCGCCGCGATCGAATTCGAGGTCTGATTCGCGCGTCTGCGGATTTCGTTTTTGCGGGAGAACAGTCGGGACAGCATCCCGCTCGGAAGCCCCCGACCGCTCGACGACCCTGACTCGCTGCGCTCCTCGGCTCACTCCGTTCGCCTGCGGTGCTTACTTCCTCAGATGCCGTCGAGCGGTCGGCCCCTTCCAGTCCCACCCTGTTGATTCCCCACCGATCACGAAACCCCGATGGTCCACCTCGGCGCGCGCTGCGCTCGGCTGCGAACCCCGAAGCGGGTGAGCAGCCGATCGCGCGACACCGTGCGAGGGATGAGTAGCGCAGCGAGCGAAGCGAAGCCGAGCAGCGTCCTGCCGAGCCCAGCGAGGGAGGGCTCGAGAGTCGCAGCCCGCGAGCGTAGCGAGCAGGAACGTCTCTCGGCGCAATCGGTTGGGGAGGACGTGGGCGGTCTGGGTGGGCTGAGCGAAATCTTCGATTTCGCGAGGGTCGGAAGATCTCCGATCTTCCGGGACTTCGAAAGGGGCCGATCGCTCCGGGAAGCACGGCGAAGTAAGCACTAAAGCGACTATAAGGAGCGAAGCGCGCAACGAGCCGCGCGACTGGAGCGATCGGGGGCTTTCGGACGAGAAAGATTCTCCCCAACCTTCCGCATTCAGTCCCGCACGTAGACCAGCCCGCCGTCCCGCACTTCACGAACGATCTCCCCACGCTCGACCAGCACGTCCAGATGCCCGAGCGCCTCGCTCATGCCCGGGAAGTAGTCGATCACTGCCAGGTCCGGGAACAGGCCGCGCATGACCTCGACGGCCGTGGTCGGGCCCTCGACGATCTCCAGCACGGCCTCGCTCCGCCGTTCGTGGGCGGCCCTAATCTCGTCGATGCGGCCCTGGGGGTCCTCGATGATCCCGCCGTGGCCGGGGAGGAACCGGTCGTGGCCGGCGGCCTGGAGTTCGTCCAGCGAGTCGTTGAACTCCGGGAGCGGACGGGGTCGCAGGTCGTCGAGCTCCAGGAGGTCCTCGTACTCGGGGGCCTCGATAGATCCGTCCTCACGCGCCGGTGGCTGGAGGAATGGATTGGGCGTCGTGTCGGGAAGCACGTTGTCGCCGACGATCGCGGTGAAACGGGGCTGTCCGCCGTCCGTCCCCTCGTCGTCGCTTTCACCTGGGGCTCCCGGCTCGTCGTCCCACTCGAAGGCGAGTTCGCCCTCGGAGTGACCGGCCAGCTCCCGCACCGCGAACTGCGTGCCGTCGATCGGGACCGTGTCGCCGGCGGTCAGCTCCCGATCGACCTCGACGTCGGGCGCGTACTCCACGAAGGCCTCGGGCAGTTGCGTCACGGTCTGGGTGGTCTCCGGCGCCATCCCGTGGGCCTGGAACAGCTCGGTGAAGTACGCCTGCTCGTAGTCGAGTCGCCCCTCGAAGTCGCGCATGATCGCCGCCGCCTCGGGACTCGCGAGCACGTCCGCGCCCTGCTCGCTGAGGTGGTGGGCGAGCCCGAAGTGGTCCGGGTGGGCGTGCGTGACGAGCACCTGCTCGACATCTGTCATCGCGAGGTCGCGCTCGGCGAGCTCGTCGCCGAGCGCGTTGCGGACGTCCTCGCCGTCGGGACCGGGATCGACGACGGTCTGCTCCGCGAGGTAGGCGTTGACCGGCCCGACCTGGAAGGGCGTCGGGAGCGCGAGCCGTTCGAACATGGGCGTTCTGGGGCCGCGAGCGTCTAAGGCGTTCTTGAACCGGCGACGCTACGGCGCTCCGTTGGTTTTCGGAGCGCTGCCGTAACTACCGCGGCTGGAGCGACGGCCGGGATCGGCTTCACCTACTGCGTCTTGACGACGTAGGTGTCGCCGACCCGGTCCCCGAGGCGCTGCCCCTCGTCGGAGATCCAGATGAGAATGGCGCCGACGAGGTAGAAGAAGAGGGCGTCGACGAACCGGAGCACGTTGCGGATCACCGAGGCCTGGTAGTCGATCGGTCCGCCGTCCTCCCCCACGACCTCGATGCCCACCAGCCGCTTCCCGGGCGTCTGGCCGTACTCCGCCTCGAGGACGATGTAGTACGCGAACCCGGCACCGAACCACAGGAGCGCCGGCAGCCCCTGTAGTGCGAAGCCAGACCCCGTCGTCGAACCGGTCGCCATCGCGATGAGGTACCCGACCACGAACAGCACGACCGTGTCGACGATGACGGCGACGGCTCTGCTCCCGATTCCCCCGAGTTCCCCGTCTTCTCTCATTGGTTATTTCCCTCCCAATCGAATATTATAATCAGAATGAGTTATAATCAGGCCCCCACTTCTCCGGTGTCGGCTTCGGGATGCCGAGACAGCTTCGTCGTGGTCGGTACCCAGTCCGACAGTCTTCGAGCGATCGCCGGTCACGGCAATCGAGGATCGCCACAGTCGGGACTATCGCTCCAGCAGGCCAGTCACCCCTCCCAGGTCAGCACGGTCGCCGCCCAGGTGTAGCCGGTCCCCGCGGCGAGGAACAGCACCACGTCGCCCGCTTCGAGCCGCCCGTCGTCCACCGCCTCGCCGACGGCGAGCAGCTGGTCGACGCTCTGGACGTGACCGTACTCGTCGAGGTAGTACCCGTCGGTCTCGTGGTCGACCCCGAGTTCCTCCAGCAGCGTCTCGTGGAAGGACCGCTTCATGTGCGTGACCGCGACGAAGTCGAGGTCCGACCGGTCGAATCCCGACCGCTCGAGCGCCTCGTCGGCGACCTCGAGGTAGTTCGGCAGGGAGACGGGCGCGAGCCGTTCCTTCATCCCCTCCTGGTCGGGCACGTCGAGGCTGTGGAGCCCCGCGTCGACGGAGGAATGCGAGGGCGGCTCGACCGAGCCGCCGGCGGGCATCACGACGTCCCGGGAGAACGAGCCGTCGGTGATCGCGGCGCTCTCCTGCACGGTCGCTCTCGCTCGATCGGCGACCGACGGGGCTGCGCCATCGTCGTCGCCGGCTCCGGGATCGGCTTCGAGCACCGCCGCGGACGCGCCGGAGCCGAAGTTGAACATGAACGAGGAGCGCTCGTTCGTGTAGTCGACCAGGTCCTCCTCGCGGCTCGCGCTCACGAGCAGTGCAGCGTCGATCGGGCCCGCGAGTAGCTGAGCGCGAACCTGCCGGAACGCGATCGGCGCGCCGGCACAGAGCGTGTAGCTCTCGGTCGCGTAGGCGTTCTCGGCACCGAGCCGATCGGCGACGTCCGCGGCGGCCGACCAGACGACGAAGTCCTTGTACTCGCTGCCGTGATACAGGACGAGGTCGAGGTCCGACGCGTCGATCCCGCTGTCGGCCAGCGCGAGTTCGCCAGCGTTCACGCACATGTCGCTGGCGTGGTCCTCGCCGGGCGGGCAGACCCGCTTCTCGCGGAGACCCATCTTCTCGACGACGACCGCCTCTGGAATGCCGCTCTCGGCGGCGATTGCCTCGCCGGTGACGACGTCGTCGGGGACGTACACGCCGTAGCCAGTGAGGGCGACGTCGTCCTCGGTCACCGGCGATCACCCGGGCGACCGCCGGTCGTCCGATCTGCCGGAGAGCGGGCCGCCCCGATCACTGGTTCCCACCCCGGTAGCGCTGGAGGCGCTCGGGCAGTTTCTCGGCGACCGTACCACCCAGTCGCGAGCGGAGCGTCCCGAGGATCCCCTCCGGGACGTAGAGCACGAACAGGATGAACACGATCCCGATGTACAGCTCCGCGCGGCCGTCGAGGAGGAGATCGATACCGTCGCCGACGGCGGAGTCCATCGTCGACTCCGAGAGCGTCCGCCGGAGGTACGGCGCGATGCCGTGGCCCTCTGTCGAGAGGATCCCCTCCAGGACGTCCTGGAAGAGGATGCCGTAGAGGGCGCCAGCGAGCGTCCCGAATCCGCCGATGATGGCGGCGAGCAGCGCGTCGGCGGTGACGAAGAGGTCGAACGTGTTCTCGGGGGCGACCGAACGCTGGTAGCCGGCGAAGAGGCCGCCCGCGATAGCGGCGAAGAAGCCGCTCATCGCGAACGCGCCCATCTTGTAGTAGAACGTGTTGTAGCCGACGGCGCGCGCCCGCTCCTCGTTCTCGCGGATCGCGATCATCACCTTGCCGTAGGGCGAGTGGATGACCCGTTGCATCGCGAAGTAACAGAGCAACACGACGACGCCGATGGCGTAGAAGGAGACGTCCGCCTTCGAGAGGTCGAACGCCGTGCCGAACACGTCCGTGTACTCGGTGCCGACGATCTGCCCGAGCTTCACTGAGTAGACGCCGGGGATTCCGAGCGAGAACGCCTCGACGAATCCGGCGCCGTCGCGTGGATTCGATCCCACGTAGTCCCAGTTCCGGATGAACACGTGGGCGACCTCCGCGAACCCGAGCGTGATCATCGCGAAGTAGACGCCGGAGAGTCTGAAGGAGACGGCGCCGACGAGCAGCGCGATCGCCGCCGCGAGCAACCCACCGACGACCAACAACAGGAGGAGCGGCGTCCCCTGCCCGACGAGTGGCACCTTGCCGTTCGCGGTGAGCACCACGAGGTACGCACCGATCCCGTAGAACATCGAGTGGCCGAAGGAGAGGTACCCGGTGTACCCCGAGATGAAGTCGAAGCTCATGGCGAACAGCCCGAAGTAGAGCACGACGATCATCGTCCGGGTTCGCGGGAGGATGATATTGAGCTCCTCGCCGAACGGCAGCGCCATCAGCTGGGTGTAGGCGAGCGGGTAGATCGCGAACAGGAAGACGATCCCGATGTGCACGACGTGATCGGAGACGATGGAGCCGATCGTGCCGAGCACACCCCGCTCCGCTGCGTCGGAGGTGGCGCCCCGGGTCGCGCCTTCGGGCTCGCCGCCGTCGGGAGTGGTCGGTCCGCTCCCGGGCGAGTCGTCGTCGGCCGGAACCGACGAATCAGGGCTAATGGCCACCCACCTCCTCGACGCCGAAGAGGCCCTGTGGACGGATCACCAGCACGCCGACGAGCACCAGGAAGATCACGAGTTCCGGCAGGCCGGCGAAGGTCACCACGTCGTTGGTCAGCATCCACGACGCCACCGCGTCGACGATGGCGACGATCGCCGCTGCGACGACCGTCCCCTTGAACGAGCCGAGCCCGCCGACGATGACGATCACGAACGCGATGAGTAGCGTTTCGACGCCGAGCCCGATGCTGGCGCCGTAACGGGGGTCCCACATCAGCATGACCCCCGCGAGCGCCGCGAGCCCCGCGCCGACGCCGAAGACGACCGTGAAGGAGCGCCGGACGTCGATGCCCAGCGCCTGCGCCATCTCGGCGTCTTCGCTTCCCGCGCGGATGTGGAGCCCGTAGCTCGTCCGCGTGAGGAACCACCACGTCGCGATGACGACGAGGACTCCCACGAGTGCCTCGAACTGGTAGATCCCGCGGGTCGTCACGCCCAGAATGTCGTGGAAGCCGAGGATATCGGGACGGGTCCCCGCGGCCTCCGTCCACTCGACGCTGGGCTGGATGTCCTGCACTTCCAGGACGATCCGGAGGGCCTCGTCGAGGACGAGTACGAGTCCGAAGGTCAGCAGGATCTGGAACAGCGGCGGTCGATCGTAGATCGGCCTGATCACGCCGACCTCCAGCACCGCACCGAAGGCCGTGACGATCGCGAAGACGAGCGCGAGCGCCAGGAAGAAAAAGGCGATCGTGACGAAGTCGCCCGTCGAAGACGAAACGAACGCCAACATGACTGCGCCGCCGAGGTACGCCCCGATCATGGTCAGGGAGCCGTGCGCGAAGTTGAGCACGCCCATCAGGCCGAAGATCAGGGAGAGGCCGGCGGCGATCGTGACGTAGACGCCGAACTTCGAGAGCGCGTTGAGGAAGATGCCAAAGAGCGCCGTTGGATCGGCGAGATCGGTGAGCTGGCCGAGGTTGGCGAGCGGCAGGACCGCGTCGACCCCGGCGAGCGCCGGCAGCAGGGCGGACGCGATGGCGACGATCTCGGTCGCGCCGTGAGCGACGAACCCGCTCATGCTGTGAGGTACCTCCGAATGCGATCGTCCTCGAGCGACGCGTCGGCGGAGTCGCCCTCCGCAACGACCTCACCGTGATCGAGGACGTAGAACCGGTCGGTCAGTGCCAGTGCCATCGGAACGTTCTGCTCGACGAGTACCAGCGTCTGGTCGTCGGGCAGGTCCTCGAGCGCTTCGACGACCTCCTCGACGATCAGCGGTGCGAGCCCCTCGCTGGGCTCGTCGACGAGCAGGACGTCGTTGTCGCCGACGAGCGCCCGGGCGATGGCGAGCATCTGCTGTTGCCCGCCGCTGAGACTGCCGGCCTCGTGTTCGCGGAGCTCCTCGAGGTCCGGGAACCGATCGAACGCACGCCGCATTCGCTCGGCCGGATCGGCCTCGGGCGGAATCGACGCGCGCACGTTCTCCGCCACCGTGAGGTGGGAGAACATCCGGCGCTCCTCTGGCACCCAGCCGACGCCGCGACGGGCCACCTCGTGCGTTGGCAGTCCGGTCACGTCCTCGTCGTGGACGCGAACGGTCCCCGAGCGGGGTGGCGTGAGCTGGAGAATCGACCGCAATGTCGTCGTCTTGCCGACGCCGTTGCGCCCGAGCAATGCGACGTTTTCGCCGTCTTCGACGGAGAGTGAGACGCCCTGGAGAATGTGGCTCTGGCCGTAGTACGTGTGGACGTCGTCGAGTTCGATCGCTGTCACGGTTCGTCCCCTCCGTCGTCCGTGGTACGTCCGGTCCCGTCCGTCGCGGGCTTCGACTGGGTCGCTGTCGAGCCAGCCTCGCCCGTCCGATCTCCCTCTCCGCCGTTCTCTTCGTAGCCACCGAGATAGGCCCGCTGGACTGCGGGATCGTTCCGCACCGCTTCCGGCTCGTCGTCGGCGATCAGCGAGCCCTGGTGCAAGACGGCGATGCGATCGCTGACGTCCATCACGACGTCCATGTTGTGCTCGACGAGCAGGATCGCGTGGTCGGCGGCGACGTCGTCGATCAGCGACACGATGCGGTCGACGCCGTCCCGCGAGACGCCCGCCGTCGGCTCGTCCATCAAGAGAACGTCGGGATCGCCAGCGAGCGCGATGGCGACCTCGAGGTGGCGCTTCTGGCCGTGGCTCAGGGTGTCGGCGACGAGCTCGGCCCTGTCGTCGAGGCCGACGCGTTCGAGGATCCGCCACGCTTCCTCCTCGTACTCCCCGAAGGCGCCGACGTTCCGCCAGAGTCGCCAGCTGTCGGCGCCGCCGTGTGCCTGTGCGGCGATCCGCACGTTCTCGAGCACCGTCGACGCCGGGAAGATATTCGTAATCTGGTACGATCGGTGGATGCCGAGCCGCGCCGTCTCGTCGGGCGAGGCGTCGGTGACGTCCTGCCAGCCGCCTGCACCCGCGTCTTCCCCAGGGCTGCCGCTCCCCTGGTCCGCGACCGCCCCGCCGTCGGCGATCGGTTTGCGGTCGGAACTCACAGTGCCACCGGCGTCTCCACGTCCGTCGGCGACTGCTCTGCCGCCGCCGGGGCGGTACTCGACGGTCCCCTCCGTCGGCGCGAGCGACCCCGTCAGCAGGTTGAAGAACGTCGTCTTGCCCGCGCCGTTGGGCCCGATCAGCGAGACGCACTCGTCGGCGCCGAGTCCGAAGTCGACCCCGTCGACCGCGGTGAGCCCGCCGAAGCGCTTGGTCAGGCCACGCGTTCGCAGCAGCGTCATTACAGACTGCAGCCCATGGAGTCGCTGTCTGCGGGCAGGGTGACCTCGTCGGCGCCCACGGTCGCGATCGGCTCACCGGGCATGATCGAGGCGTCCCAGTTGCTCGCCCACTCGTCCGTGGTCGGGACCGGGTAGGCGACGGTCATCGCGGAGCGCGCCTGGTTGTTGTACTCCTGGTAGGTGTATCCGTCCGTACCCTTCGGCGTGTCCGTGACGGTCATGCCCCGCATCGCCTCGGCGATGTCGGCGCCGCTCGTCGACCCGGACGCCTGGACGCCCTGGTGGATCGAGGAGGCGGCGGTGAACGTCCCGGAGGTAAACAGGTCCGGGAGCGTCCCGTAGACGTTGGCGTAGTTCTCGACGAACCAGTCGTTGATCTCGTTGTCGTACTGGTTCCAGTGGTACCGCGTCGTGAACGGTCCGAGCTTCGCGTCCTGGATCTTCTCGGCGGTGAGCGGCTCGCCGATCGCGTTCGCGGCCACCTGCCCGACGGCGTTGGCCGTGATCCGCGTGGCGAACCCGCCGAACATCCGGAGGCCGTAGCCGCCGGCCAGCCCCGTCGAGAGGAACGCCGGGAGCGTGACGACGGTGAACCCGCCGATCACGGCGTCCGCGCCCGCGTCGACGGCGTTCTGGAAGTGCCCCTCGAACTCGGAGTAGCCCCGCGGGACGAAGTCCGTGCCGGCGATCTCGATGCCGTTGGCCTCGAGCACCTCCGTGTAGTTGTTCGCGACGGCCCGCCCGAAGCTGTAGTCAGCCGCCATGATGTAGACGCTCTCGACGTCGGTCTCCTGGGCGACGTACCGCCCGCCGCTCCGGGCGTCCATCGCCGTGTTCTCGCTCGCGCGGAACACCATCTCGTTACAGTAGTCGCTGTTGGACGTGATGTCGGCTGCCGCTGCGGGTCCGACGACGATCGGCGTGCTCGAGGGCACCGCGACGTTCTGGATGACGCGGCGCGCCGACCCCGAACTCGCGGTGCCGAAGAGGACGTCGACCTCCTCGTCCTCGACCAGCGTCGTCGCGACAGACTGGGCCTGGTCCGGTGCGAACTGGCTGTCCTCGATGTGCAGTTCGTAGGTCAGGTCGCCGACGTCGATGCTCGTCGTGCCGGCGCTCGTGACGTTCGGCGGTGCGGAGTCGGCCTTGTAGGACAGCCCCGAGAGGAATCCCCAGAGGCTCTGGAGCCCGTAGTACTGGAGGTCCCCGCTCGTCGGCTGGATGACGCCGACCTTCACCGTCCCCGAGACCGTCTCGTCGCCGCCACCGCCGTCGCCGCTGCCGCCACCGTCGTCACCACCGCCACTCGTGTCGCCACCGTCGTCGCCGTCTCCCCCGTCGTCATCGTCGTCACTGTCCCCGGCGATACAGCCCGCGAGCCCGAAGCTCGCGGCCGTCGCCGCGCCACCCGTTGCCTTGAGCACGTCGCGCCGTTTGTAATGGTCTGCCATGCTAGTAGTGTACTAGGCTCCTTACTGGCAAAGAACGCGGGGTTGATATCTCAACCTCGGCTCGCTCGTTTCCGCTCCGCCTGCGAGCACCGTGCTGGTGGGCACCAGGATGGGCCGCACCCAGACCGTCGGCAGCGATCGTCCCGCCCTGTGGCGAGTGCGGCCCTACTCGTAGGTCAGCGTCATTCCGCCGTCGAACAGCAGGTCGCCGCCGTTGAGATGCTGGGCGAGGTGGGAGAAGCCGAGGACGAAGAGGTTCCCGACCTCTGCTGGCGTCATCATCTCCTTCGAACGCGCCTGCCCGAGCATCACGTCCTCGATCACCTCGTCGACCGAGATGCCCCGCTGCTCGGCGGTGTCCGCGAGCTGGTTCGTCACGAGCGGCGTCTCGACGTAGCCGGTGCTCACCGAGAACGACCGGAGGTCGCCGTCGCCCTCCGCCGCGATCGACTGGGTGAGCCCCCGGATCCCGAACTTGACGACGTTGTACGCCACCTTGTCCGAGGTGACGTAGTGGCCGTGCACGGAGGCCATGTTGCCGACGCAGCCGTCGTTCTCTTCGAGAGCGTCCCAGAGCTCGCGGGTGAGCAGGATGGGTGCCCGCAGCATGACGTTCTGGATCCGGTCGTAGGCCGGCGTCGGGAACTCGCCGATCGGGGCGACGTGCTGGAGGCCGGCGACGTTGGCCAGGAACGTGACGTCGCCGAGGTCGCGGGCGGCGTCGGCGATCGCCTCGATCTCGACTTCGTCCTGGAGGTCCGCCGCGAACGGTTCGATCGCGTCGGCCGGTTCGCCGATCGCCTCTGCGCGCTCGACCGTCGCCGCGAGCCCCTCCTCGTCGACGTCGGTAGCGAGGACCGACAGGCCGTTCACCGCGGCAGCGAGCGCGGTCGCACGTCCGATGCCCGAGGCCGCGCCCGTGACGACGGCAACCCGGTCGCGGACGAAGCGCTCGTCGTCGATCGTGTGGACGTCCTCGCGAGCGAGTTCGGGCGGCGAAACCTCGGGCGACATGATTCACTAGACGATCTTTCGTACCGAAACAGGCCGGGTTGACATGCGAACCCGTGGCGGTGGCGACTGTCGAGCGCTCGGATCGGCTCGCTCACTCGTCCTGGTTCCGTCGGCGCTGCAGGTCGCGAGCGCCGGAGTGGCCGCGGAACGTGTCCACGACCCAGCCACCGGCGACGATGACGACCTGCCAGACGCGCCGCAGTGGTCCCGTCTGCGCGGTTTCTGACTCGCTCTCCACCGTTCCTGCGTGGCTCTCTGGGACCGCCGTTTCGTTCGCTCCCCGGTCCGCGCGGTCCTCGCTCACGGCGCTCCTCCTATCGGGTGCGACCCGCAGGCGAACTGTCGAGGGATTCCAGCGCGTTGACGACCCGGCGGAGCACCTTGCGCTCGCCGCGCCGGAGGTTCTTCGAAACGGCGGTGTCGGACACCTCGAACTCGTCGGCGAGCGTCTGGAGCGTCGCGTCGCGGGGCTGCTCGAAGTAGCCCGAGTCGGCGGCGACGGAGAGGGTCTGTCGCTCGACGTCCGAGAGGTCCCGGCACCCCTCGAGTAGCTCCGCGGCGGCGTCGGCGTTCTCCAGCAGGTCGAAGCAGTCGTCGAGCGCGAGCACGTCGCGGGACTCGACGGTGAACTCGTTGTTCCGGTCGAGTTCGGAGAGGGCGTCGCCGGCGATGCGCTTGTCGTCGAAGCCGACCTCCCACGTCTCCGAGCCCTCGGCGATGCGGAACGGGCCGGTGATGTAGCCGTCGTTGGCACGGATGACGCCCATCGCGTCGGTCTCCTCGATGACGGTCCGGATGAAGGCGGTGTCACCGCGCTTGCGGAAGAGGTCGCACTGGTTCATTCCCGGGTGGGACTGCAGCGCGTCGAGCCCGTTCTCCAGCGTCGGCTGCGAGGACCCCTCCACGACGAGCCGCGTCTCCAGTTCCCGCGCTCCCTCGTCGAACTCCCAGTGGACGGCCGCGAAAGAGACCTCGTAGTCGTCCGTCGTCGCGATGAACGGGCAGTCGTACTGCTCCATGTCCATCGTGAGGTCGATCATGATCGTCCATTCGCAACAGCCATGCTTAACCTTGGCGCACCCCGATATTTGGGAATCGGGAGGCGAGCGAGCGTAGGCGGTTGCTACTAGAGGTCGCAGGAACGAACTATTGCGGCCCGCCGAAGCGCTCCTCGACCGCCTGCCGATCGATCTTCGAGGGCCCGCTCGTCGGGAGTTCCTCGACGAACGCCAGCGCTCTGGGCACCTCGAAGCGGGCGAGTCGATCCTCGAGGAACGCTTCCAGCGCCGCCAGATCGAACGGCTCGCCGTCCACCCCGGCCGCCGGCTCCACGACCGCCTTTCCCACCGTGCCCCAGGTCTCGTCGTCGATCCCGATCACGATCACGTCGCCTACGTCGGGGTGTTCGGCGATCGCGTCCTCGACGGCGGGCGGGTAGACGTTCTCGCCGCCACTGACGAACATGTTCTTCTTCCGCCCCTCGATGGAGACGAAGCCGTCGTCGTCGACGCGAGCCAGGTCGCCCGTCGAGACCCAGCGCTGGCCGTCGGGCGCCTCGCCGAACGCTGCCTCGGTCTCCTCGGGGTTACGCCAGTAACCCGCGGCGGCGTGCTGCCCTGCCAGTTCCAGTTCGCCGATCTCGCCGTCCGGCAGTGGCTCGCCGTCCTCGCCGACGACGCGTGCGTCGACGTGGAGCGCCGGCTTCCCGACGCTGGCGACCCGGTCGCGGACCTGCTCTTCCGGCCCGTCCGCCCAGCCGTCGGGCATCGCGAAGTTGTTGGGGCCACACTCGGTGAGGCCGTAGCCCTGCGAGAGGTCGACGCCGTCGTCCCCGTCCGTCGGGCCGTCGCGCTCGCGCCACGCCCGGATGACGGACTCGCGGCAGGGCCCGCCGCCGCTCTTGACGAACCGCAAACTGGAGAGGTCCGTCTCGGCCCAGTCGTCGTGGTCGGCCATCATCCGGAGGACCGCGGGGACGGCGACGAGCAGGGTCGCCGATTCTGATTCGATCTGTTCGAGCACGCGACCCGGCTCCACCTCCCGATCGATGACGATCGTGCCGCCCATGTGGAACAGTGGGATGGAGATGACGTTCCAGCCGCCGGTGTGGAACGTCGGGAACACCATCGGCGTCACGTCGTCCGGGCGGAGGCCCCAGGACGCGATCGTGTTGAAGGAGTTCCAGGCGATCGAGCCGTGGGTGACGATCGTCTCCTTGGGCGTCCCCGTCGAGCCGCCGGTGTGCAACAGGAGGTGGGGATCGTCGAGTGCGACGGCGGCGGTCTCGACCGGCGAGTCGTCGGCCGGGAGCGCCTCGCCGTAGTCCGCGGCAGCCAGCGAGCCGAACTCCGAGTCGGGTGCGCTCGCGACGTCCCCGGCCGTGTCGTCCGGCAGCCCGAGCACCGGCGGATCGACCGCCGCAGCGTCCAGCGCGTCGGCGACCCGCTCGGCGAAGGGTTCCTCGACGACGAGGAGCCGGGGATCCACGAGTTCGAGCAGCTCCCCGAGTTCTCGGGGCGCGAGCCGGTGGGACAGCGGGGCGAGCACCCCTCCTGTCTTCCCGGTCGCGAAAAAGAGGTCGAACACCTCGATCCGGTTCCGGGAGACGACTGCCACGCGCTCTCCGCCAGCGTCGGCGCCGGGGGCGTTCTCGCCGGTGTCGTCCGTCACGGGATCGTCGTCTGCGGCGGTGACGCCGTGATCCTCGAGGAGCCGCGCAGTGCGGTTCCCGCGCCGATCGAGGTCGGCGTAGGTGTAGCGCTCGCCAGTCGTCGCGTCGACGATCGCCTCGCGATCGGGCGAGAGCGACCGCCGGCGGGCGCTCCAGTCGCCGACCCACTCGTAGGGGCGGGCGTTCCAGTCCATCAGTTGCCTCCGGCGGCCGAGGAGTCAGCGTCGGCCGCCCCGCCCTCGGCGTCCGTCTCGATCGGATTCGCTTCGAGGTGCTCCCGCGTCCGCTCCCCGGCGAGATCCGGCTGCTCGACGAAGAAGAGGTGCGGGCCGTCCTCGACCTCGACCAGCTCGGCATTCGGGAGCTTCTCGTCGAGCATGCGGCCGTTCTCGACGGGCACCACGCGGTCGGCGTCGCCGTGGAGGAGCCGCACCGGCAGTTCGATCTCGTCGACGCGGTCGCTCACGTCGAACGCCTGGACCGCCGCGGCCTGGGCGTTCCGCCCCGCCTCCGTCGCGTCGCCGGCGAGGCGCCAGTCCACGATCGACTCGACGAGGTCGGGGTTCGCCTCGTAGAAGCCGTCGGAGACGGCGGGCTCCATCCGGTGCTTGATCGTCTCGCGCTCGTCGTACCCCTCGGGGACCTCCAAGATCTGTTGGGCGGTGTCTTCGGGGATCGGCACGGACTCCTCGCCGCCGTGGCTCGTACAGAGGAGGGTGAGCGTCGCGGCGCGGTCGTAGTCGAACGCGTACTGCTGGGCGATCATCCCGCCCATGCTCGCGCCGACGACGTGGACGGCGTCGAGGCCGGCGGTGCCGTCCGCTGCTTCGACGTCCGCCAGCACGGCCTCCAGATCGGCGGCCATGTCGGCCATCGAGTACGGTCCCTCGGGAACGTCCGAGTCGCCGGTGCCGCGGTTGTCAGGGAGGACGACGCGGTACTCGTCGTTGAGACGCTCGCGCTGCCAGCGCCACATCCAGCGACCGTAGCCCAGCCCCTCGAGCAGGACCACGGGCTCGCCGTCGTCGGGCCCGTCGAGTTCGTAGTGAATCCCGACGTCACCGTTGTGCGCAGTGGGCATAGGTTCTAATTGGCCTCCAGCGCCATGTACGGTGGCGTTCGCATATCAACGGGGGACGGTGCGATAGCGCGTGGCAGTAGTCCTCCGTCGGACGGGGTGCTCGGACGGCACTCCGCTCTGCTTCGACGTGATCAGACTGCACTCCGCTCTGCTTCGATCGCCTCGACGTAGGCGTCGACGACCGTCTGGACGATCGTCTCGCCGGCCTCGGCGGTCGCTTCCCGTGGATCGCCGAGGACGCCGTTCTCCGTGATCGCGTCGAACCCCTCGCTGAGGAGCCGGGCCGTGGAGAACTCGCCTTCGGGACCGGGTTCCATCTCCTCGGTCCGGACGAGCCCCTCGTCGATCGCCAGCACGATCGCGGTCTCCGCCGCACCGGCGTGGATCACGTCCTGCTGGTAGTCGATTCCGGCCTTGGCGAGCCCGTCGTTCAGGAGCTGCATGTGCTCGTCGAGGTCCGCGAGCGGAATCACGGTCGCGTCGACCTCGCGGGCGATCTCGGGTGCGACGGTTTTGACGGGGCCGAAGTTACCGCCGTGGGTCGGCACCAGTACGACGTGCTCGAACCCGTGCTCGTCGAGCGACCGACAGTAGCCCCTGATCACGTCCATCAGGGTCTCGGGCGGGATCGTGATGGTCCCCGGGAATGCCATGTGGTGGCCGGAGCAGCCGGGCCGGATCGTCGGTGCGGCGAGCGCGTCGCCCAGTTCCACGGCGATCCGCCGGGCGAGTTCGTCGCCGTCGAGCGTGTCCATGTTCACCGGGAGGTGGGGACCGTGCTGTTCGATCGAGCCGACGGCGACGACCGCCGTGCGCGTGCCGTCTTCGATCGCTGCCTCGATTTCGGGCGATACCATCTCCTCAAGGAGTACTGACCTGCGAGAAGACACGACTGGAGATCGTCGGTTCTGGGACGAAAATCTTCCGAGCGTCCGGTATCGGTTCCACGGTCCCAGTGCCGGGCCGATCCCCAGCGTACGATCCTGGGGCGTAGCCCTCGATTACGTGCTCCTGCGTACACGGCAGTCCGACCGTCCGAAACCCGTGACTTCAGTAGGCCCCGGACAGAATCCTGTCGTATCCCACGAGGTTATTCATGACCGGCCACGACACCGGCACTCCTTTCGCCCCACATACGCCCGAAGAGACGGCAGCGATGCTCGACGCCGTCGGCGCCGAGACCGTCGAGGACCTCTTCGACGTCCCCGACTCGGTCCGCTTCGACGGCGAGTTCGGGATCGAATCGCGCGACGAGCAGACCGTCCGCGCCGAGTTCACCGAACAGCTCGACGACACCGACGAGCAGATCGAGTTCCTCGGCCGCGGCCACTACGACCACTACGTTCCCTCGGCGGTCGAGCACCTCGCCGACCGCTCGGAGTTCCTCACGAGCTACACGCAGTACCAGCCCGAGGTCGCGCAGGGCTTCCTGCAGGCGCTCTTCGAGTACCAGTCGATCGTCGTCGAACTCACCGGGCTCGACGTCGCGAACTGCTCGCTGTACGACGCCGCGACCGCGCTCGGCGAGGCCGCCCTGCTCGCGAAACGCGTCCGGGCGACCAGCGGCGACGTGGTGCTCGTTCCGGAACTGCTCCGCGAGGAACGGCGGTCGGTCCTCGAGAACTACGTCGGCGGGACCGACCTCCGCGTCGAGGCCTATCCCCACGACGACGGCGTTGCGGACGTCGAAGCCCTCCGCGGGCGGGTCGATGCGGACGTCGCGATGGTCTACGCCGAGTCGCCGACGGTCCGCGGGACGCTCGATCCACACCTCGCGGCGATCGGTGACCTCGCCGACGAGCACGACGCGCTGTTCACGCTCGGCTCGGATCCGATCGCGCTCTCGGTGCTCGAACGGCCGGCCGTCCTCGGCGCCGACGTCGTCGTCGGCGACGCGAGCGTGCTCGGCCTGCCCGCGAGCTTCGGGACTGGCCTCGGCCTCTTCGCCACACGGGACGAGTTCCTCCGGCAGGTTCCCGGGCGACTCGTCGGGGCGAGCGAGGACGCCGACGGCAACCGGGCGTACACGCTCACGCTCCAGACTCGGGAGCAACACATCCGCAAGGAGCGCGCGACCTCGAACGTCTGTACGAACCAGGCGTGGGTCGCGCTGCGCTCGGCGATGCACGCCGTCTCGCTCGGACCCGAGGGGCTCGTCGAGCTAGCCCAGACGTGCATCGAGGAGCCGGCATCCCTCGCCGCGACGATCGACGATCTTCCGGGGTACGCGGCCCCGGTCCACGACAAGGCGCACTTCCGCGAGTTCGTCGTCGAGACCGATGCCTCCGCGGCGACGATCGGTGCTGGTCTCCGCGAGGAAGGCTTCGCCGTCCACGTGCTGGATGAGGACCGGTTGCAACTCTGCGTGACGGACACGAATCGGGAGCACGTCGGTGACCTCGTCGAGGCCATGGAGGTGGTTCGATGAACTGGGACTGCGATAACCGCGACCGCAGCCGCAAACGCCTCGAAAGCCCTCGGCGCTCTCGCGCGCGCTCAGCCGGATATCCTCGCTTCGCTCGGATAGGGCCGGCTGACCGCGCGCGAGCCCGCCTCGCCCTTTCATTCCGCCAGGGCGGGGTGGCTGGTCGAATTGGCCTTTGCCCACCTGGCCCCAGCGAGCTTCGAGGCCCGGGAAGTCCCAGCTTCCACAGCAACCACCGCCTGGCGGACTTCCAAAGGGCGAGGCCGTTCGACGCGGCCTCGCGACGAAAGCACCGCAGGCCGGAGGCCGAGGAGCGCAGCGAGCGAGGGCGTTCGAACGGCCGAGGGCTTTGGGAGACGGCTGCGGTCGCAGTCTCTCCAACTGCTGCGCCGTTTCGAGGTGATTTCCAATGAAGTTCGATCAGGCCAGATGGTCGCGAGACGACGCGCCGGTGTACGAGCCCCTGCTCTCGGAATCCGACGATCGGACGGTGGAGGTCGACGTCGACCTGCCGGACGACCTTACCCGGAACGAACTCACGCTCCCGGATCCCGCGGAACCCCAGCTCGCACGGCACTACACCCGGCTCTCGGAGATGACCTACGGCGTCGAGCACGGCCCGTACCCGCTGGGCTCCTGCACGATGAAGTACAACCCGTGGTACGTCGAGGACCTCGCTGCCGATCCGAACGCGCTGGTCCATCCGGACCGCTCCGACGAGGCCGCACAGGGGATCCTCGCGGTCATGCACCGCCTCCAGGAGGACCTCGCAGCCATCGGCGGCATGGACGCCGTCACGCTCCAGCCGCCCGCAGGGGCCGCCGGCGAGTTCGCTGGCATCCTGATCGCGAAGGCCTACCACGAGGCCAACGGCGACGACCGCTCGGAGGTCATCGTCCCCGACACTGCTCACGGCACGAACTTCGCCTCGGCGGCGATGGGCGGCTACGAGGTCGTCGAGTTGCCCAGCGGCGAGGACGGCCGCGTCGACGTCGACGCGCTGGAAGGGGCGCTCTCGGAGGACACCGCCGCCCTCATGCTCACGAACCCGAACACGCTCGGGCTCTTCGAGCGCGACATCGAGGAGATCGCCGATCTCGTCCACGACGTTGGCGGGCTGCTCTACTACGACGGCGCGAACCTCAACGCACTGTTGGGCCGCGCTCGCCCCGGCGACATGGGCTTCGACGTGATGCACTACAACGTCCACAAGACGTTCGCGACGCCCCACGGCGGCGGTGGCCCGGGCGCGGGCCCGGTCGGCGTCGCGGAGCGCCTCGCCGAGTTCCTGCCCGATCCGCACGTCCGGAAGACCACCGGCGCCGGCGAAGACAGCGAGCGTGCCGGCGAAGACAGCGAGCGCGCCGGCGCCACGATCCCGACGTTCGAGCGCTACACGCCCGAGCACTCCATCGGCAAGGTCCACGGCTTCGACGGCAACTGGCTGGTGCTCCTGAAAGCAGCCGCGTACATCGCGCGGCTCGGCGACGAGGGCCTGAGCGACGCCAGCGCGAAGGCCGTACTCAACGCGAACTACCTCGCGAGCCAACTGCACTACGACGTGCCGTACGGCCCGTTCCACCACGAGTTCGTGGCCTCCGCCGGCGACCGCGACGCCGCGGAGGTGGCCAAGCGCATGCTCGACCACGGCGTCCACCCACCGACGACGAAGTGGCCCGAGATCGTGCCGGAGGCGCTGATGACCGAGCCGACGGAGGTCGAGTCGCGAGACTCGCTCGACCAGCTCGCCGCGGCCTTCGACGCCGTCCAGGCCGAGGACGACGAGACCCTGGCGAACGCGCCCGAGCGGACCGCCGCGAAGCGGATCGACCAGACGAGTGCGGCGCGGAACCCTCGGCTGTGCTGGCAGGATCTGGACGGCGAGGAGTAGCGTAACCTGTTCTAGAATTCTCCTCCATACGCTTCAAAAGTCCCCGAAACAGAGACGGACCCTAGTTGGAATCCGGGGGCGACTCCGGGATCTCGAAGTCGTCGTCCACGCCCTCGTCCGTCTCCTCGGCGATCTCGTCGACGAGTGCCCACTCTAGCTCGGCGAGTTCTTTGGAAACTCGGTTCTCCTTGTCGATCTGATACAGTGGGCTTCCGCCGATCTCCCGCGTCTTCTCGACGACGCCGAGCTCGATCAGATCGTCCAGATGGCGATAGACGGAGCTCCGGCTCATGCCCCCGACGTCCGCAATCGTGCTGACGTTCGTGTCACGGCCCTGCTGGAGCAATACGGCGAGGATCTTCGTCCGGGGACTGTCGCCGAATAGGCGGGTGAGGGCTGCGTTATCCGTGTAATGCTGGCTTTCTTCGTTTTCCATTCCGGACATAGCTATCACTGGGCACGGTATCTTGCCCGAACACGACACACCAGCATTGCTGATGCGCCTCTGTTCTTACAGTAGTGTACTGTCCTTCAGTACATAGTGTTAACGGTTTGTGCGGAATCGCATCTATGATGGAGGTATAGAACACTGTATTAGAACGGACTTGTGCTGCATCGAAACACTTTTGTCAGTCGAACCAGCATTTACAGATGAGGACTACGTATGGAATCTTGGAACGATACTCATCTGCAGGTGGTCTCTACGATGGTCCGTGAGCCCGTCGCGAAGACTCGTCATGTGCAGCGTCAGACGCTAAAAGGCTGGTGTGGAGGCTACGATGGTGACCAGTTGGACGAAGCGATCGACGATCTCGTTGCGATCGGACTCGTGCGTGAGAAGGGCCGAGGCACCATCACGCTACGAAGCGTCCAGGCAGGGAAACGATTTCTAGAAAAGCACGATGAGGGGGGCGACTACGTGTGGTTCTACTGACCCCGGACCTCATCTAATTCGTCTGCCAGCGTCGTACCTTCCGTGACCGGTCGATTTCCACAGATGGATGACTGGCGAATTTGTTAATCGAGTCCTCTATCTCTCGCTATATTAGCAAGCCTTAGGTAATCGTCACACTCTCCAGTAACACATGGCAGTCGTCTCCGTCTCGATGCCCGACGAATTGCTCGATCGCCTCGACGAGTTCTCCGAGGAACACGGCTACACCGGCCGCAGCGAGGTCGTCCGGGAGGCCAGCCGAAATCTGCTCGGCGAGTTCGAGGACGCGAGCCTCGAGGACAAGGAGCTGATGGGCGTCGTCACCGTCGTCTTCGACTACGAGACCACCAACGTCGAGCAGCGCATGACCGAACTCCGCCACGAGCACGAGCACCTCGTCGCCTCCAACTTCCACAGCCACGTCGCGGAGCGCTACTGCATGGAACTGTTCGTCCTGGAGGGTACCCTGCCGGAGATCTCGACCTTCGTCGGGAAGATTCGCGCGACCCACGACACGCTGTCGGTGGACTACTCGGTCCACCCGATCGAGGAGTTCTCGCAGACGCTGGAGGCCGCGGAGGAGGCGTCTGACTAGGTCTCGCGACGGTCTTCAGCAACCACAAACCGCCCGGAAGCCCCCTCCCGCTCGCGCACTCTCACTCGCTGTCGCCGAAAGACGCGACGCGTCTTTCGAGATGACGAGAGAGCTCGCTCTCTCAATCCACGCGCTTTCGCTCAGTCGCTAGCGCTCCTTCGCTGCAGTGCTTGCTTCGTGGGAGCACGCGAGCGGTCGGCCCCTTCCAGTCCCACCCGGAGTGATTTTGTCGCCGAACTACGTCTCCGGCTGTCCAGGCCCACTACGTCCGTTACTCGTGCAGCTTCTCCCCTCGATGCAGCCGCGTCGCGATCGAGAACGTCTGCTCGGCCTCGCGTCGCGTCGGGAAGTGGGCCGCCTGGTAGCGGGCGACGGCTACCAGTGCTCTGCGCCGCTCGCTACCGCTCGCGGCTCTGTGGAACTGCCGCCAGCCGGCCTCGTAGTTCTGGAGCGTGTGGAACCCGGCGTCTTCCCGGAGCAGCGTCTCGCCGAGCGTGGTCCAGACCGCCTCGGGCCCGTCGGCGACGGCGAGCCACTCGACCGCGGCCCGTCCGGCCTCGTTCACAGCGCCCTCGCGATCCATCGCGTCGAGCAGGTCTTCGCGGAGTGATTCGGGGTCTCCATCGCCGTCCGGTTCGGGGATCGTTGCGGGCGGGCTGTTGAGGAACCGATCCAGGTAGACGGAGATCGCCGTGTCGAAGACGCCGCGGTACAGTGCGTCGGCTTCAGTCCGTAGCGCTGCCTCCCGGACGGCGTTGGCGTAGGTGAACGTGTGGTGGACGGTGTTCCAATCGTTGAACTCGTTGGAGGTGCCGAACTGCGCGACGCGGGTCGCGGCGGCGTCGACGACCGGCGCCGCGAGGTCGCTCGGCGCTGCGCCGTCCCGGACGCCGGCGAGCAGTGCGTCGACGATTGCCTGGGGGTCGTCCGACAGCAGCGTCTCGCGGAACTGGTCGTCCGGCGTCCACCGCCAGCCGTTCGATTCGTCGGCGGCGTTCCGCCGCTCGGCCCGGAGGTTAGCACCCTGGGCCGCTGCTTCCTCCAGTTCGTCGAACGCGTCGAAGCACATGCCCGCGACGTCGACGGGCTGGCGCCACTGGGAGCGCTCCTCCATGCGAGTCGCCTCGGTCAGCCGGGGAACGAGACTCGCGAGAATGGGTTCGGCGTTGGCCCACTGCGTCCGATCGAGCGCCTCGATCGCCTTGTTGATCATGTCGAGGCTGTGGCCCGAATCGAGGTACAGATGGTCGGTGGCGGCGCCGAACAGCATCCGCTCGATCGTCTCGCGCCCGTGCTCCTCGCTCTCGACGGCGTCCTCAGGAGCCTGCGAGTGAGGGCCCGTCGAGCTTTGCTCGACGGCGGTCCGGAGGCAGCGCTCGACGCCGTCGCGGTCGCGGACTTCCACGGCGTCCCGGAACCACCGGACGAGCCGGTCGGGCTCGACGTCGGCGTCGAACGCGGGCTGGGAGAAGTTCGGCGGTTCGCCCGAACAGTCGCTCGCGACGTGGCGGAGTCCGGTGTAGAGCGCGCGACGGTGATCGTGCCCGGTGAGCGTGGGGAGGACGTTCCCCATCGCGGCGAGGATGGTGAGCCCGGAGCTCCAGCCCGATTCGCGGTAGGTCGCACCGAATTCGAGCCCGCGCTCGAGTGGCTCCTCGTCGGGGACGCCGGCGGCATCGAGCCCGATGACAGACTTCGCGATCACGAGCCGGAGGTTCTCCTCGAGGCCGGTGTCGAGGCGGTCGCGCCAGCGTTCTTCCGGCGGTCGATCGGTGGCTGGCTCGGGGCGGACGTAGACGCGGCCGTCCTCGATCCTGGTGGGGTAGCTCGCCACGTCGTCGGCCCAGGGGTCGAACGTGTCGCCACAGGAGAGTTCGAAGCGGGCGTGGTGCCAGTGGCAGGTGAGGATGCCGTCGTCGACGCTGCCCTCGATCAGCGGGAAGCCCATGTGCGGACAGGCGTTGTCGACCGCGTGGACCTCGCCGTCGTGGTAGAAGAGCGCGATCGGCGTCCCGTCCGCGGCCGCGACGGCGGCGCCGTCGTCCTGGAGCGTCTGGAGGTCGGTGGCCTCGACGTAGCCCTCGGGAGCGGGGGCGGAGTCGTCGGCTGCCATGTTACAGAGTAGCGCACTCGGACGGATAATCGTTCCCTGGAGCGAATTCTTGTAAGCGACCCGCTACGATATTCGGGTGATATTCGGCACGTAGCTGGCAACCACTTTCACCCCGCTGCCGGGAGGTTTTTCTTCGATCGGGTGAACCACCCGGGTAGATGGACCTCGAGGCGATCCCGGGCGTCGGCGCCAAGACGGCCGAGTCCCTCGAAACGCTCGACGACCCCGAGCGCGCGCTGCGGGAGGGCGACGTCGCCCGCATCGCGGAGGCACCGGACGTCACGCCGGGCCGCGCGGCGCGGATCGCCCGCGGCGCGATCCGGGCCGAGCACGACGATCCCGGCGGCTTCCTCGGGACGAGTCGCGCCAGAGAGATCCACTCCGAACTGCTCGGCTTGCTCCAGGAGCGAACCGTCACGGACTACGCCGCCCACAGGCTCGAGACGTTCTACCCCTCACCCGCAGCCTCGCGCATCGCCGAGGCCCGCTCGATCGCCACCGCGGCGATGGAGCGCGACCCCGAGGAAGCGGTGCTGGAGGCGCTGGAGGGCGTCGAGCCGCTCTCTGCCCCTTCCGACGTCCGGGTCCGGGATCGCTGCCTCGCGACGACCGACGCCGAGCGCTACGCCGAGGCGCAAGAGGCGATCCCGGAGGTCGCCATCGAGGTCGTCGACGACGCCCGTGGATTGGCGGAACTCGCGCGGGGCTACGCCACCGTCGTCGCGCTCGACGAGTCCTTCGCGGGCGTGGACGTCGACGGCGACGTTCGCGTCGAACCGGACGCGCTCGATCGACCGCAGGACGTGGTGCCCGAGCGGACACTCGCCTTCTTCGCGGCGAACCGGGAGGCGCTCGCCGCTGCGATCGACGTCCACCGCGCGGCGGCCCTCGACGCGCCGCTGGACCTCGACGAACTGGAGGACGCCCTCGACCGGCTCGGCGAGGACGGCGAACCCGTCGGGGACGAGGAACTCCAGCGGCTCCAGACCGCTCTCGACGACCTCGACGCGACGGTGTCGACCGCCGAGAGCGTCGCGACGGATCACCTCCGGGACTCGCTCCGGGAGCGCGACGTGACCGTCGAGGGCGCGGACCTCCTCTCGCTCGTCGAGCAGGGCGCCGGCGTCGACTCGATCCTCGATCGCGAACTGGCCGACGAGCACGCCGAGGCCGTCGAGGCTGCCCGGGAACACCTTGTCGACGCGCTCGAACTGGGCCCCGCCGAGGCAGAGCGCGCCCACCGGATCATCCCCGACGACCCGACGTTCCCCGTCGAGCGCAATGAGGATGCGATGTCTCGGCTGCGCGAGTCCCTTCGGGCGGATGCGGAGCGGCGGGCTGCGAAGCGGAAACGGGAGCTGGCCGACGACCTCGCGGGGATGCGGGAGGACGCCCGGGCGCTGGTGCGGGCCGCGCTGGAACTCGACGTGGAACTCGCGATCGCCCGGTTCGCCCGCGACTTCGAGTGTACGATGCCCCGCTTTGCCGATCCGGAGCTCGCCGCCGCGGCGGACTCGGCCGGTGAGCCCGCCGCGGCGCCCGACGGCATCGGCGTCGACCCCGAGGCGGACGCTGCGACCGCCGAGCGCACCGGCCCCGGCTGGATCGCGATCGAGGGCGGCCGCTCGCCGTTGCTCGACGAGCCGCCCGACGCCATCGAGCCGGTGGACTACGCCGTCGGCGGGGTCGCGCTGCTCTCCGGCGTCAACAGCGGCGGGAAGACCTCCACGCTCGACCTCGTCGCGGCGACGGTCGTCCTCGCGCAGATGGGGCTGCCCGTTCCCGCGGACGAGGTCGCGCTCACCCGGTTCGACGCGCTGCACTACCACGCCAAGACCCAGGGCACGCTCGACGCCGGCGCGTTCGAGGCGACCGTCCGCGAGTTCGGGGACCTGGCCGCCGGCGGCGAGGGCGCCCTCGTGCTCGTCGACGAGCTCGAATCGATCACGGAGCCGGGCGCCTCCGCGAAGATCGTCGCCGGCGTGCTCGAAGCGCTCGACGACCAGGGCGCGACCGGCATCTTCGTCTCTCACCTCGCTGGGGAAATTGCAGAGACGGCCTCCTTCGACGTGGCCGTCGACGGGATTCAGGCGGAGGGCCTCGAGGACGGGGAGCTGGTCGTCGATCGCTCGCCGCGGAAGGACCATCTCGCGCGGTCGACGCCGGAGCTGATCGTCGAGAAGCTGGCCGAGGAGCAGGGCGAGGACTTCTACGAGGACCTGCTAGCGAAGTTCTGATTGACGAAAGTTGCGGCAGGTCTGCGTCGTGAGAGTGCTGGTGGGGTTGCGCCCTCCGAAAGCCCCCGAACGCTCGGAATCCCGGGGCTCGCTGCGCTCCTCGCCTCCCGTTGGTCGGCTGCGGTGCTTGCGTCGCCCGGGGACCGCCGAGAGTCCGGCCCCTTTCGAAGTCCCACCCGACCGCATCCTCAGTCCTCCCCAACCTCCTGCGCTGCTCGGGTTCGCTTCGCTCACCACTGCGCTGCTCGTCCCTCGCACGCTACGCGGCTGTTGACACAGCCGCGAAACGCGCGCCACGGCACCTCCACCGGGGTTTCTGAGGATTAGGGAAGCTCCCCGGGTGGGGCTCCGGAAGGGGCCGACCGGTCGACCCGGCCCCGGCGACGTAAGCTCTGGACCGAGCGACCATCGGTAGCGAGGGAAGCGCGCAGCGAGCCGCGGCCGGTCGAGCGGGAGGGGGCTTCCGATCGCTGTCGTCGCGGTCGAACTGCCCATCACAATCACTCCAGAACAACCACCAACACCAGCAAACACTGCGTTCAGTGGCGGTCCATTTTTGAGGGATGGGCGTGTCCCCACCATCGAATGGAGTTCGAGTGGCAGGGAGCGGTCGTCGACGAGGTCGGGGGCGAGGGACCGCCGGAGCCGGCGTCCTGGGAGCGCGTGGCGGTGCCGGGGCGGCCCTCCTCGCTTGCAGGAGCGGACGCGGTCGCCTACCGGACGCGCTTCGCCGATCCGCGATCGGCGGACGTCGAGCGCGGATTGTTGACGATCGAGGGCGTGTACGCGACGGCGACGGTGTATTTGAACGGCCAGCAGCTGGTCCGCGGCGATTGGGCGGCGCCGATCCGGGCGCCGTTCTCGCCGATGGAGGAGAACGAACTGGTCGTGGTCTGCCGGTCGGCAGAGGATCGCTTCGGCGGGATCGAGGACACGGGCCGGGTGCCTGCGAGCGCCCGCGTCCCGTCGATCCGCGGCGGCGTCGAGGTCGAGGCCGTGCCGCCCGTCTACGTCCACGATCTCACGGTGCGGGGCGACCTCGACGGCGAGGAGCCCACGATCGAGGTCTCCGCGCTGATCGACGCGGCGAAACCGATCGACGATCGGCTGACGCTCTCGTTGCGACCCGAAGGCTTCCGCGCCAGCGGGTCGATGGAGCGGTTGGCGGTCTCGGCCGACGCTGGCGAGCGGGTCCGCGCGGAGGGTTCCGTCCAGGTTCGGAACGAGCAGCGCTGGTGGCCCTACGACCTCGGCGAGCAGCCCCGCTATACCGTCCGCGCGAAACTGGACGCCCACGAGCGGAGCGCGACGACCGGCCTCGTCGACGTCGAGCGCGAGGGCGGCGAGTTCCTGCTCAACGGCGCCCGGCACCGACCCCGGGGGGTCACGGTCCCACCCAACGCGGATCCAGAGACCGTCGTCGAGAACGCGCTCGACGCGAACGCGACGCTCGTGAGAGCACGGGGCCACGTCCCCACGAAGCGACTCGCCGAGGCCTGTGACGAGGCCGGCCTCCTCTACTGGCAGGACCTCCCGATCGTCGGGCCCGACGGCTCCGGCCCGGACGCTGCGGGGCCGATCGACGTGGAGCGCGGGCGGAACCTCGCTCGTGCGCTCGCGGCCTCGCGCGGGAACCACCCGAGCCTGGTCGCCTGGGGCGTCCACGACGATCCGGCCGATCCCTACGGCGGGCTCGGCGGCGGCACGCTCGACAAGCTGAAGTTCCGCTGGCGGGCCTGGCGATCGGACTACGATTCGGCGGGTGCCGAGGCCCTCGCGGGCTCGCTGCCCGCCGATTCGATCGTCTTCCCGGTCACCGGACCGCCCGGCACCGACGCGGACGCCGTCCACGCCTACCCCGGGTGGGAGTACCTAGAGGCGACGGACGCGGAGTGGCTCCTCGAGCAGTTCCCCGAGGTCGGCGACGTCGTCGGGAGTTTCGGGGCGGGCTCGCTCTCGCGCCCCGGCGACGGCCACGCCGCGGGGCTCGACCGCGGCCACTTCTCGGCGGGCGCGGCGGGCGATCCCGACGCCACCCAGGCCGAGCAGGCGCGGACCGTCCGCACGGTGCTCGACGCGCTCCGGCGGAACGGCGTCGGCACGCTCGTCCTCGATTCGCTGCAGGACGCCGACGTCTCCGGCGGCATGGGGATCCTCGACGCCGAGGGCGAGCGGAAGGCCGGGTTCCACGGCGTCGCCCGCGGGTTCATGCCGCTGCAGGCGGTGCTCGACGGCCCGCCACGCGGCGGCAGCTCCGTCGGGATCACGCTCTGTAACGACACGGCGACGGAGTACACCGGCGAACTCGCCTGGACCGCGGGCGGGCGCAACGGTGCGACGGACGTGACCGTCGGCCCCTGGGAGCGCGCCGACGGCGGGGCAGTCGACGTGCCCGACGCCGCGGATCGCCTGACGCTGGAGTTCCGGATCGACGAGGGGACGGTGACGAACTCCTACGATCTCACGATCTGGTGACCTGCCGTGGGCGGCCCGCCGGGGGTCTCGAGTGTCGATTACGTACACTCGCGCCGAATGGGTGCTTTCGAGCGCCGATTTTCTGCTTTCGAGGGCCGAATACGTGCTCTCGAGTGCCGAGCACGTGCTCATCGGGGGACGACGCGGGTGCTGTCGCAGCCAGCCGGTGTGATGACGCCGGCCACGACGACCGTGCCTGCTCGGGTCGCTCCGGGGGCATGACGTACGTCAAGCACGACCGTGTGTCGGCCTAACACGGCGGTAGCGGGCCCGTGCTAGCCGTTTTCACGCGAATTCACCGGTACCTTTACAAATGGCCCCACGATAGGTGTGGGTACCCAGAACGTCACTGGCGCATCGGTGGTATCGCTCGCGGAAGAACGACACGAACTCCTTGTGGTGGGTCGTTACCTTCCGGAGCGCCGCCACCTCCCAGTGCAGTATGGCACAGAGGCACGATCGAACACATGGCAGACGTAGACACACTCGACGACGCGGATAACATCGAACTTACCGACGAGGACCTCGAGTCCGAGTCGAAGGGCGAACTGATCAAACGAGCCGGACAGCTGCGAGACCGGCGCAACGAACTCAACCAGATGGCCTCCGAGCGGGCCGGCAAGCGCGACGACCTCAACGCGGCCACGCGTGAGAAGGTCGACGAGGCCCAGGAACACCGCGAGCGCCGCGACGAGCTCAACGAGCTGGTCCAGTCCCACAAGGAACAGCGCAACGAGCTCAACGCCAAGGCCAACGAGCTCTTCGACAAGGTCGACGACGAGAAGGAGGACCTCGAACTCGAGGACGGCAAGTCCCTCGACCAGCTCGAAGAGGAGATCGAGGACCTCGAGTTCAAGCAGCAGACCGAGGTACTCAGCTCCGAGGACGAGCGCGAACTCATCGAGCAGATCGAGGAGAAGCGCGAGGAGTACCAGGCGCGCAAGGAGAAGCTCGAGAACTCCGGCGACCTCGAGGAGCTCAAGGAGCGCGCCGAACAGGTCCGTTCCGAGGCCTCCAAGCACCACCGCAAGGTGACCACCCTGGCCGACGAGGCCCAGGAGCACCACAACGAGATGATCGAGGCCTACCGCGAGGCCGACGACATCCGCGACGAGGCCGACGAGATGCACGAGCTGTTCGTCGAGGCCCAGGAAGCCGCCGACCGCCACCACGAGGACTTCGTCCGCGTCCAGAAGCGTCTGCGCGAGCTCGACAAGGAAGAGGAGGAGGAGCGCAAGACCGAGCGCCAGGAGAAGAAGGAGGACGCCAAGGAGGAGGCCGAAGAGATCTACCAGAAGTTCAAGGACGGCGAGACCCTCGACACCGAGGACCTGATGAAGCTCCAGAAGACGGGGCTGCTCTGAACGCGGTTACGTAATCTGCGGTTTCGGTTTCTTCTGCTTTCTGCGCCCGAAGAGCGGTTGGTCTATCGAGTGGTGTATCGAAGGCCTCCGAAAGCCCAGGTCGCTCCGGGAAGCCCGGTGAAGTAAGCACTGCAACGAGCGAACGCAGTGAGCGAGTGAACCGCGAAGCGAGTCGCGCGAGCGGAGCGAACTGCCCCTTTCGAAGTCCCACCCACCGCACCTCGGCCCTCCCCAACCGCTTGTGCTGCTCACTCAGTCGCTAGCGCTCCCTCGCTGCGCTGCTCATCCCTCGCGCGTAGCTCGCTCGGCTGCTCGCCCGTGGGAGGGCTCGCAGCCTGCGCAGCGCGCGCCGACGTGGTCCACCGAGGCTTCGAGATCTATCAGAAGATCACCGGGTGGGACTGGAAGGCGCAATCCGCTCGTGTCTTGAAGCAGAATATATTGAATCACATACTTACAAATAGGGGAGATTCATGTTCATTGACAGCACCAATGGATCGACGAACCTTCCTTGCCACGACAGTTACCGGTACGACAGCAGCACTTGCAGGATGCTCCGGTATCATTGGTTCGAACGATACCGACGACAGTGACGCCGGCAACGGTGACAGTGACGGTAGTTCCGGAACCACCGATTCCAGTACCGACGGTAGTTCCGACACCGGAACTGATAGCGGTGGACAGGAGGGTTCCGGAGGCGAGACTGGTGGCGGACCGTTCACGACGGTGGAACCACCTGCGAGCGATCTGTTGCTCGAACCAAGTGAGGTCGGTGAGCAGTGGGAAGAAGACACAAGGCGAACGACCGATGGAAGCAACTCGGGGTTCGACCAGGAAAATCTGCACGGCATTACTCACTGGCAATTCATCAACGGCGAGGACCTGTTCTTCAAACAGATTGCGGTCCTATTCAAAGAGCCCGAGCTAGCAGCAGACGGGTATCAGCTAACCCGTAACTCGATCGAGCCGGCCGGTGAAGAGTACCTGAACTTCCAAGAACTGTCCTACGGGGAGGAAGGCATCGCTGCTCTCGGAGCAGAACCGGTCGCTAACCGGGCGAACACGCTTCTACTCCAAGGCAACCTAATGGTGAACGTTGTCGTCGAGCCGTACGACGACTCCGCAGAACCGCAAGAACAGCACTTCGAGATGGTGCTCGATTATACGGAACAGTTGTACAACAGTTGGGGCTGACTCTCAGCCTGAATCTTAGCGTAGCCCGAGGGTTCTTCCGAGTCACTCCCCTCGCCCGTGTTACTTAATCGCTCCGTGTGTGAAGCCGCACTGCAAGGCAGGGTGACCCGGTTTCAAGAGACACAGCCCGCGCAGCGTAGCGAGCAGAAATGTCTCTTGGCGAGTTAGATCGGTCGGCGGGAGGTGGCTGTCGTAGCGGAAGCCGCGACGGCGGAAATCTTTGATCTCCCGGAATCCGAAGGTGGTTGCAGTGCCGGACCAGCCAACAACTCCAACGCTCGACCTCGACCCGTCACTGCGTAACCTTAACCCGGATCACGAGCGGAGTTCTAGGCATGACCACCTTCGACGCCGACGGGATCACCCTGGAGCAGGTCGAGGAGTACGTCTGGGAGATCCCGCAGTCCGGCGACATGCGGGTCCCCGCACGGGTCTTCGCCAGCGAGGCGCTGCTCGAGGAGATCTCCGACGACAAGACCCTCCAGCAGCTCACAAACACGACCAACCTCCCCGGGATCACGAGCCACGCGATCTGCATGCCCGACGGACACCAGGGCTACGGCTTCCCGGTCGGTGGCGTGGGCGCGATGGACGCCGAGGACGGCTGCATCTCGCCGGGAGCGGTGGGCTACGACATCAACTGCTTGCCGGGCGATACGGAAGTGCTCCTGGAGTACGGTCGGAGCGTGCCGATCGAGGAGCTACGCGACCGGTTCGAGGAGGAGCGTGCAATTGTGGCCGACGGCAACCTCGAATCCGCCGACATCAGGCTGTTTACCGAGCGCGACGGGGCCACAGTCTACGAGATCGAGACCGACACGGGCGACGTGATCGAGGCGACGGCCGACCACCCGATCTCCACGCATGATGGCATGGTCGATGTCGAGGATCTCGCCGTCGGCGACGAGGTTCGACTCCAGCCGTTCCGTGGTATCGAGGACAAGGAGCCCGAGGCGTTCACGCTTCTCGACGAGTCCGACTTCGAAGACGATAACCCCCAGCTCGTACGGGCGCTCACGGACAGGGATCTCCTCCCGCTTCGATCGACCGACGACGCGTTTCACCGACTGCTCAAGCTCGTGGGCTTTCACACCGGCGACGGAGCGATCGGTGCCGGCGGACAGACGTGGTTCTACGGCGATCCGGAGGACCTTGCGTCGATTCAGGACGACATTCGCGCGATCGGATTCACGCCGTCGAAGATCTACGAGCGCGATCGCTCCCACGAGGTGAACGGGAACCAGTTCGAGGCGACGGAGTACAGTGTCCGTGGCTCCTCGAAGGCGTTCCAGCAGCTCCTGTTGAAGCTTGGTGCACCCGACGGCCGGAAGATCGAGTCGGACTTCACCACTCCCGAGTACTTCGACCGCCTCGCCACGTGGCAACAGGCGCTCTACGCGTCAGCGTACTTCGGGGCAGAGATGAACGCGCCCGCTGCCCAGCACGACAAGAATCTATACTGCCCGAAAGTTTCCCAGACGAGGGTCGCCGAGCACGCAGATGCCGCCGAGCAGTTCCTGATCGACCTCGCGAGCTTCCTCGCGGACCTCGGTATCGAGACGAACCCGATCGAACGGTTCGAGACGGACTCCAGTGCAGACCGAGAAACCGAACGACTCCGCCTGGGGATCAAGAACGACTCCCAGAATCTGATCCAGTTCTTCTCCACGGTCGGCTACCGCTACAATCGATCGAAGCGACGGAAATCGATCAAGGCGTTGCAGTACTGCAAGCGGAAGGAACGCGAGATCGAGCGTCGCGTCGACATCGCCGACCAGGCCAGGGCGATGGCCGACGGGGGCACGCCCGTCCCGGAGATCAAGACAGAGTTCGAGATCAACGATCGGTTCATCGAGCGGAGCGTCTGGAGTGGCCGCGACGGTCGCCCACGTCCGCCTCTCGATTTTCCCGACTTCGACGACTACTGTGATGCCCTATCCGTCGGCGACGACCTCTCGGTCGATGCTACCATCGAATCGATCGAGCCGGCCGGCGAACGAACGGTCTACGATATCGGTGTCGATCATCCGGCACACAACTTCGTTGCGAACGGGTTCGTCGTCTCGAACTGCGGCGTCAGGATGATGACGACGGACCTCACCTACGAGGACATCCAGGGGAACGAACAGGAACTCGTCGAGAGCCTGTTCGCGAACGTCCCCTGCGGCCTCGGCGGCGGTGGGATCGTCGAGACCGACGTCGACACGATCGACGAGATTCTCGATCGGGGGGTCGAGTGGGCCGTCGAGAACGGCTTCGGCGTCGAGGACGACCTGCTGCACTGCGAGGACGAGGGCCGACGGCCCGACGCGGATCCCAGCGCGATCACGCAGAAGGCGAAAAACCGGGGGAAGAACCAGGTCGGAAGCCTCGGCAGTGGCAACCACTTCCTCGAGGTCCAGCGCGTCACCGACGTCTACCGCGAGGACGTGGCCGATTCTTTCGACCTCGAGGAGAACCAGATCGTCGTCCTGATCCACTGTGGCTCCCGCGGCCTCGGCCACCAGACCTGCAACGACTACCTCCGGAAGATCGAGCAGACGCACGAGGGCCTGCTCGACCAGCTGCCGGACAGGGAGCTCGCCGCCGCGCCCGCCGGCTCCCAGCTCGCCGAGGAGTACTACGGCGCGATGTGCGCGGCGATCAACTTCGCGTGGGTGAACCGCCAACTGATCATGCACCGGGTGCGGCAGGTCTTCGAGAAGACCTTCGATCGCTCCTGGGAGGACATGGAGATGGAGCTCCTCTACGACGTCGCCCACAACATCGCGAAGAAGGAGGTCCACGAGGTCGGCCTCGACGAGCACGGCGCCGCGGTCCCTCGCGACCGCGCGGAATCCACCGAAGAACGCGAACTGTACGTCCACCGCAAGGGCGCGACCCGCGCGTTCCCGGCGGGTCGCGAGGAGGTCCCCGCCGCGTACCGCGACGTGGGCCAGCCGATCATCATCCCCGGGAGCATGGGCGCGGGCTCCTACGTCCTCCGGGGCGGCGAGGAGTCGATGGCGCGTACCTTCGGCTCGACGGCCCACGGCGCCGGACGATTGATGAGCCGGACGCAGGCGAAGAAGGACTACTGGGGCGGCGACGTGCAGACGGACCTCCGCGAACAGCAGCACGTCTACGTCAAAGCCGACAGCGGCGCCACGATCGCGGAGGAGGCGCCGGGCGTCTACAAGGACGTCGACGAGGTCGTCCGGGTCTCGGATGCGCTGGGCATCGGCGATCGGGTCGCGCGGACGTTCCCGGTCTGCAACGTCAAGGGGTAGCCGTCGGCACGGGTCCGCGTCGGCCCCATCGACGGCGAGGATCCGACGGGCACGGTCGCCGAAAGCCGGGCGTTGAAGCCGCTGGCGCGTCGACCGTGTATCGTGCCCCTCCACTGGCACCGCCGGGACCTCCGCCCGGCGGACAACGTCGGGCTCGCGGCGGCCGCGGACGCCGCGACGGACGACGCGGGAACCGACGCACCGGACGAGCGCGCAGACGGCGACCTCCTGGCGCTGTTCGTCCTCGACGACGCGCTGCTCGCCCACGCCGGCCCGCCACGGGTCGCGTTCATGCTGGAAGCGCTCGCGGAACTCCGCGGGTGGTACCGCGACCATGGCAGCGACCTCCTCCTGGCCCACGGTGACCCACGCGAGGTCGTCCCCGAGGTCGCAGTGGCGTCCGACGTCGACCTCGTCACGTGGAACCGCGACTACTCGAAGATCGCTCGCGAGCGCGACAGTGCAGTCCGCCGAGAACTCGCCGACCGCGAGATCGACCGGGCGTCCTACGACGACGCCGTCTGTCACGCACCCGGTTCGATCCTCACGAGCGAGGGCGAGCACTACTCCGTGTTCAGCTACTACTGGCGGAAGTGGGCAGAACGCGACCCCGGCGAGCCGCCGGCCGCGCCCGACGCCGATCGCCTCGCGAGCCCCGACCGGCTGGCGGCCGTCGAGGCTGCGAAACTTCGGAATCTCGACGATCCCATCCCGGGTCTCGACGACCTCGGCGTTCCCGAGCCGACTGCCGACGTCCAGCCCGGCACCCGCGCCGACGGACTCGACCGGCTCCACCAGTTCTGCGACGGCCCGATCTACGAATACGACGACAGGCGGGACGATCCGGCAGCCGCAGCCACCTCCAGGCTCTCGCCGCACCTTTCCTTCGGCACGCTCGGACCGCGGGAGGTCCACGCCGCCGTCGAGGCGGCCAAGGCCGACGCGCCGGACGACGACGCTCGGGAGAACTCTGAGGAGTACCGCCGCCAACTGTGCTGGCGGGAGTTCTACGCCCAGGTGCTCGCGGACAATCCCGACATGCCGACGACGCCGCTCAAGGACTTCCAGAATCCCATCGAGTGGCGGGACGACCCCGAGGCGCTCCAGGCCTGGAAGGACGGGAAGACCGGCTTTCCGATCGTCGACGCGGGCATGCGACAGCTCCGCGAGGAGGCGTTCATGCACAACCGCCTGCGGATGATCGTCGCCTCCTTCCTCACCAAGGACCTCCTGCTCGACTGGCGCGAGGGGCTGGCCTGGTTCCGCGAGCGCCTCGTCGACCACGATCCGGCCAACGACGCCGGCGGCTGGCAGTGGGCCGCGTCGGTCGGCGTCGACGCCCAGCCGTACTTCCGGGTGTTCAACCCCGTTACGCAGGGCGAGCGCCACGACCCCGACGCCGAGTACATCAGACGGTACGTCCCCGAACTCCGCGACGTCGAGCCAGACGTGATCCACGACTGGTCGGAGCTCTCACCGACCCAGCGCCAGCGGACGGCGCCGGCGTACCCCGCGCCGATCGTCGACCACGCCGAGCGCCGGGAGGAAGCGATCGCGACGTTCGAACGAGCCCGCGGCGACGAGTAGGCGGGCTATCCTGGGAGTTGCGACCCGGAGTTACTGTGCGATCGCGACGAGGAGGAACGTCTCCGGCCGCTCGGCGGCGTGCTCGACCGCGAAGCCGTGGTCCTCGAGCGCTGCCGTGGTCTCCGCGGCGCTGAAGCGCTCCTCGACTGGCGGTCCCGCCTCGCCGGATCCCCGTGCGCTCCAATCGAGGATCGCGAGTCGGCCGCTCTCGGTGAGCACCCGCCCGAGTTCGGTGAGCGCCTCGTCGCTCGCGAACTCGTGGTAGGTCATCGTCGAGAAGGCGCCGTCGAGTGCGTCGTCCTCGAAGGGCAGGTCGGCGACGCCGCTGGTCACCAGTTCGACGTTCTCCGGGACCCCCTTCTCGCGGTAGTACTCGTGCATCGCCGCCTGGACGTCGACGGCGTGGCAGGTCTCGACGTGCGGTGCGACCACGTCGGTGAAGAAACCGGTGCCGCTGCCGAGGTCGGCGACCGTGGCGTCGGCGTCGGCACCGAGCGCCCAGCGCAGCTCTTCGGCAGAACAGAATCGGAAGCGACGCTCCGCCCGCTCGAGTTTGTCGGCGCGGGAGGCGTCGAACGTGTGGTAGCCCATCGGTGCGCCGTTCGGCCTGCGGCCGGGAGTGTCCTCCGGTCCCGGCGATCAGGCGCGATCCGCGGGGCAGGTGCTCATCCCCAGTACTCTGTACAGGCCGCAGAACTGCGTGGCCGCGGTGACGAGCAAGACGACGCCGACGACGCCGGCGACGGCAGCCAGGGCGGTGCTCCCGCTCGAGAACGTGACCGCTGCCGCGACCAGCAGGAGTGCGCCAACGATACCTCGGACGATCCGGTCCGTCTTTCCGACGTTCGGCGTGAGTGCCATACCGTACCAAAGGTCATCGAGAACGGTAAGCGTTCGGCCACTTCTCGCGTCCCAAGAATTATGCGTGGGTAGCGATCCGCGACAGCGCCGCCGGCACGCGGGATGCACCCATTCGGCCGCCCAGGCTCCGCGTCCCGCCGTCGGCATCAAAGTGCGGCCATCCACCGTCCACGATCCGCATCAGGCTTGCCGGCGGCCGTCGCGTCAGCGGTCCTCACCGGGCGGCTGGTCCGCCGTCGACCGATCGGTGGCCGTGATCTGCGTCATTCGCTCGCCGTGTTTCTCGAGCGCGTACTCGACGAGGTCGACGTCGACCGCTTCGGGGATCGCTCCCTCGGTCTGCTCCATGGTGGCCGCGAGCGATCCCTGGACGAGCGTCGCGAGCTCGCCGACGGTCTCCTCGATCAGACTGGGGTCGACGCCACGTTCGTGGACGAGCTCCCGGAGCTTCGCGATCCCGAAGCCGACGTGCCGTCCCTCGTCGCCCTGGATCAGGCGGACCCCCTCGACCAGCCCGGGGAGCGTCGGCGTCTCGTCGGACTCGTCGCCGTAGACCGTCCGCAGCCCGTAGTACCCCGTCCGGGCGAAGATCCCCTCGACGACGAGGTGGTAGACGCTGTAGGCACGGGCTCTCGTTTCCGGGGTATCCTCGTCCAGGAGCGCGTGCAGGTACGTCTCCTGGCGATCGAACAGCGTCTCGTAGTCCGGGTCGAACCACCGCTCGTCGGTCGGCGACGAGACGGCGACGTCGCGCTCGCGCTCGACCTGCCGGATCACCTCCCGCCAGTACCGGTCGAAGAAGTCGGCGTGTTTCGCCTCCTCGTAACACTGCGTCGCGAGAAAGGACTGGTCCTCGATGCCGTCGAGCACGACGCCGAGTGGCGCGAGGTCGGCAGTCACCGACTGCTCGCCCGCCCCGAACTTGGCGAGCGCGTCGCGCAGTCCGTCCAGCACCGCCGCAGGGGCGTCCACGAGCGCCTCGACGTCGTCCTCGAGCGCGACGTCGGCCGGGTCCCAGTGGCGCTCGACCTCGGTCCGATAGTACTGGTAGCTCCGGTGGTCGCGGTCGATACCGGTCGGTGGGCTCGCGACGTTACTCATGTGGTACCAATCCGCACGCGAGCCGTATAAATCGACTCGTGGGGCGGATCCAGGAGCGAGCATTCCCTGACCGAGCGGCGGGTCGACGCGTCGCCGGACGTGTCGACTACGCGTCGGACTCGAGGCGTTCCCGCCGTTCCTCGAACTCCTCGTCGGTGATGTCGCCGCGGGCGTACGCCATGCGCAGTTCCTCGATCGCCGGGTCCGTGGACGTCCGCTTCGGACCGCGGAGGGCCCGCGCGATGGCGTACCCGATCAGGCCGATCACGGCGAGCATCACGAGCCAGGATCCGACCCACGCCCAGCCGGCGCCGTCGGACATTCCGCCGCCGTCCCACATGTGGCCGCCGCTCATCCCCAGCATCGGGACGGCGAACAGCAACATGAGGAACGGGATCAGGAGAAAGGCCGCAACCACGATCACTGCTGCCCGGAGGATGGTGTCGTCCGTGGCCATACGTCTGGGTACGGTCCGTGCGTGGATAAACGTCCGTCCGAATCCCTTCGCGGTGTTCGGTCATCGGGACTGTTGCTCACGATCGCGTCGCCTTTTCGATGCCCGGGCCGCTGGGGACGATGACGCCACGCACCGCTAAGAACGCCGACGCCTCGCTATCGCTCGGCGTTGTGCTCGACAGAAGTGGGTTAGGGCGGAGTTGAACTCGAGGAAGACAGTCCGGGGTGCTCGCTGGCGCTGCGCTCCCGGGCTGTGACTTCCAGCGTTCAACTCCGCCCGCCCTACTTCGACGCCACGGACCGCTCGCTGCGCTCGCGGTTGCGGTGTCGTTAGAAGTGGGTTGGGGCGGAGTTGAACCGCCGATCTCCTCCATGTCAAGGAGGTGTCATAACCGGACTAGACTACCAACCCGCCTTGCAATCACGAGTTTGCCACGGCACCAATAAAGGGTTTCGATGTGGGGGACGGCGGGCGACTCCGACCGCCTGGATCTCCCCACCCTGGCCGTCCGGACGGCGATTCGTTCCTCCGAAACCGTTGTATCGATCGCGCTCTCACCCTGTTGCAGATGCCAGACTGCGACTACTGCGAGCAGTCCTTCCCCGACGAGGGGTCGCTCCTCGAGCACATGGGCGAGGCCCACGAGGGCGAACTCGGTCGGATCGACCAGCGCCGCGTGGCGGACCACTATGGCGGTGACGGCGAGGGACTCTCGACGACGATCGTCTACGCAATCGTGGGAATCGTCGTGGTCGGAGTGATCGGCGGTGCGGTCTACGCGGCGGTCGGGGCGTTCAGCGGCGGCCCGGCACAGCCCGTCCACGAGCACGGGACGATCAACATGACGGTGAACGGCGAGCGGCTGGCGTTCGACGAGCCCCAGCACACCGCCAGCGGCGCCTTCCACTTCCACGACAGCGGCCCGACGTGGCACATGCACCCCAGCGAGCCCGGCCGCCTGACCCTCGCCGAGGCGATGCAGGACGTCGGCATCGACCTCACCGAGTCGACGGTCACCGTCGACGGCACAACCTACAGGGCGAGCGACGACGGGACCACGGTGACGATCCGCGTCAACGGCGAGCCCGTCGATCCGACGGCGTACGAACTCCACGAGGACGATCACGTCCGCATCGTCGTCGATTCGGAGAACTGACGGTCGGCGGTTCGACCCCTCGACGTTGCCGCCGGGGTATCACTTGCTCAGTCCAGGGGCTCCGGACTCGGCGGCGTCGCTCGCTTGTGCGCACTCTGGGCGTGCAGTTCGCGCACGCGATCCACCGTCTCGCGCTCGACGTCGAGCTCCCGCGCCGTGGCGTCGGCCGACAGCGGCCCGTCGACGTGCAGCGCGAGGATCGGATCGAGCGTCTCGTAGCGCAGGCCCAGCTCCTCCTCGTCGGTCTGGTCTGCCCACAGCCCCGCCGTCGGGGGCTTCTCGACGATCGCCTCGGGCACGCCGAGGGCCCGCGCGAGCTGGCGGACCTGCACCTTGTACAGGTTCCCGATCGGGTGGCAGTCCACGGCGCCGTCGCCGTACTTCGTGAAGTAGCCCACCTGCGCCTCCGAGCGGTTGCCCGTCCCGATCACGAGGCGCTCGTCGTGGTTCGCGATGAGGTACGTACAGACCGCCCGCATCCGGGCGCGAGCGTTCCCGATCGCGACTTTGTCGTCGCTGATCTCGGGGAAGCCGTCGAGTACCGAGTCCACCATCCCGCCGATCGGCACGAGGTCGTAGGCGATCCCGAGTTCCTCGGCGACGAGTTCGGCGTGGCTCATGTTCTGGTCGGTGCTGACCGTTCCGGGGAGGACCAGTGCCCGCACGGCGTTGGCGCCTAGCGCTTCCACGGCGAGGGAGGCCGCCGTCGCGCTGTCGATGCCGCCGGAGAGCCCGATCACCGCGCCCTCCGCCCCGGCAGCGGCGACCTGTTCCTGGAGAAAGCTCCCGATGTGCTCGCGCCGTCGCGCCAGCTCCGCCTCTGAGAACCGAAGGTCGATCATTGCTGCCTCGTTGGGTGCGGGCCACCAAATAGCCGTCCGTCGGCATCAATTTCTGCACGCACGTTGCCCGGTCGCTCGACTGCGGTCCGGAGCGCTACGTTCAAGTGCGCCACGGCGATACCTTCGAGTGAACCTCACCGCCGTTCCCGAGCGCCGGTGTCCTGCCGGGCGAGGCGAGGCAGGCATCGGCCCGGATATCGTGCGCCGGTGGTGAGCAAATCCGGAGGATTTGCGAACCTCGGCGCACGAGCGAACGGAGTGAGCGAGTGCGCCGGTGGTCTAGTGGTAGGACATGAGCTTCCCAAGCTCATAGCGCGGGTTCAATTCCCGCCCGGCGCATTCTGCGACGAACGGACGGAGGAGCGAATGCGCAATGAAGGGATTGAAGCCTGGAAGTCGCAGTCCCGGAACGGCCGAGCACAGCGAGGCCGCACGCCCGGAACGTCTTCCTCTGGTCCAATTCCCGCCCGGCGTCCTGGCGAGCAAAGCGAGCCAGGGCTCGGGAGACGAGCGGAGTGAGTCTCCCGGCGCATTCGAGGCGCGAGCGAAGTGAGCGCATCCGTCCCGAACCTGATCGCGGAGCGACAGCGACGAGCGGATCGTGCGGGAAGCATGCTTCCGGAACTGAATCGGTGACCGATAGCGACCAGCGTGGGCAGGGATCGGCGCCCAACACGCCACCGGACGGCCTCCGACGTGCTACCCTCGGCCGTTCCCGATCCGGAACTCGAAAACGTCCGGAGACCGTTCGTCGTCGTATCGAACGAATGCGACGCCAGCCCACAGCACGGCAGTCCGCGGTGATCCCAACGGACGCTACGTCGGGCAGCGACGATTCCTCGCGTGTGATACCAGGCCCCCACCAGTCGGCCGACGGGTGGACGATCGAGTGGGGGCCGAACGCGTGACTGCCCGACTGCCCTCGTCGGACCTCGAGTGGTGTCACGACGCCGTCCAGGACGTCTCTCGAACGTTCGCACTCACCGTCGACGTGCTCGAGGAACCGATGTCCTCCCAGATCTGCCTGGGCTACCTCCTCTGTCGCGTCGCCGACACGATCGAGGACGCCAGCCACCTTCCGCCGGCCGAACAGGTCGCGCTGCTGGATCGCTACGACGCCGCGCTCTCGTCCGACACGGACGTCACGATGGCGCAGTTTCGCTCGGAGGTCGACGAGTGGCTCCCGTCGCCGGCCGAGCGGAATGCGGACTGGTCGGTCGTGGCGAACGTCCCGACCGTGTGGGCGACGTTCGAGGAACGCCCCGAAGCCGTCCGCTGCGCCGTCGTGCCGCCGGTCCGGGAGATGGTCACCGGGATGGGGCAGTTCATCGAGCGCTACGAAGACGCGGGCGGGCTCCGGATCGCCGACCGCGCCGAACTCGAGTCCTACTGTCACTACGCCGCTGGAACGGTCGGGACCCTCATTACGAACCTCCTCACCCGGGGCGACGTCGGCCAGGACAGATCACGGCAGCTCTACGACACTGCCGGCGCCTTCGGGCTCCTCCTGCAGCTCGTGAACGTCTCGAAGGACGTCTACGCCGACTTCCACGAAGAGAACAACGTCTACCTCCCCGCGGAGTGGCTCGACGCTGCTGGCGTCGAGCAGGATGCCGTCCTCGATCCCGACAATCGGGACGCGGTCGCCACGGTCGTCGACCGGACGGCAGCGTTCGCCCAGACGTTCCTCGACGACGCACAGTCCTACCTCGAAACCGCCCCGATGGCCTTCGGCAACACGATCGCTGCCTGGTCGATCCCCTATCTCCTGAGTGTGGGGACGCTCCGGGAACTGCGCGATCGGCCGAAGGACGCGCTCACGGACGGTGGTGTGAAAGTGTCCCGGCAGGAGGTCCTCGCCGTGGTCCACGCTGCAAACGGTACGAGTCCGGCTGGACTCTCGGACCTCCGCGAGACGATCGCCCGCGAGCCGTTCCACCTCGCGAGCACCTACCGCTGAACAGCGTACCGGCAGCCGCCTCACTCGAGGATGGGGTCAGCTTCCTCGGTGTCATCGAGCGAGCGGAACAGCGCCTCGAAGTCGCGGTGTTCGAACCGGTCGACGCAGTGTTCGAGGTCGGCCTCGAGGTCGTCGATCTGCTCGGAGAACTCCCGATAGCGGTCGTCGTCGAGTTCGGCGCTTGACTTGTGCTCTTCGAGGACGGATCGCTTGGCCACGAGCGCGAAGTACCGCTGGAGGGAGTCCGCGTAGTTGTCGCGGGCGAGGAGCCGCTCGATGGTCCCGATGAGTTCACCACGGGTGAGCGGCTTCACGACGTACTCGTCGAACCCCATCTCGAGGATGTCGAAGTCCGGCTCGACGGCGGTCGCCATCGCGACGCTGCAGTCGCTCACGTCGCGGATAGCCTGGAGCACTTCGTCACCGGGGCGGCCGGGGAGCCGCCGGTCGAGGACGACGACGTCGACGCTCTGGTCGAAGGTGTCGACCGCGTCGTCGCCGTCGTGGGACACGGAGACGTCGTAGTCCTCGGAGAGCCAGCTCTCGTAGAGCCGGGCGATCTCCGGCCGGTCCTCGACGATCAGGACGTGTGCTCGTGTGCCAGGTGCCATCGTGGGACTCCAGACTGCGTGGTACTTCCTAACGAAAAGCCGTGAGTAAAGTGTTGTGGCCATTGGCAACGGTAGGAAAATACGAGGAATGAGCGGCTCTATTCGGTGTTTTGGCCAACGTTCGACGAGTCCGGTCGTAGTTTCAGCGTCGGCAGCGAGTGCAGATATAATGTGAACTATTCACACGCCCCGAGCGTTTCCCAGGTCGGTCGCTCCGGGTTACGTCCCGCCCAGCGCGTCGAGACACTCGATCATTGCGCGGCCGTTGTGGTAGGCGCCCTTGTAGAGCGCGCCCTTCCGGCCGACCGGCTCGAGGTCGTCGGTAACCCCGGAGTGCCACTCGCCGACCTCGTCGTCGAACTGGTAGGACTCGAGGAAGTCCCAGGTCTCCTCAAACACCTCGGCGTAGCGCTCCTCCCCGGTCAGGTCGAACATTCGCAGCGCGCTCGTCAGGACCTCGGCCTGGACCCACCACGCCTTCACGCGGTTGGTCGCGGGCTCCCCGATCGGGCCGAAGAAGTAGAAGCCCCCGTGTTCGTCGTCGTAGCCGTACTCCAGGGAGTAGTCCCAGAGCGTTTCGTAGAAGTCCTCGAAGAGCTCCTGGGAGAGCCCGAGCGCCTCGACGGCGTCCATGACGAGCCAGACGCTCTCGAGGTCGTGGCCGTAGGAGGCCAGCGCGAGGTCGCCGAGCTGGGGTGTCCAGTCGGGCGCGTACTTGTCGGTGCAGGCGCCCACGTCCTTGCGAAGGACGGTGTTCGTACAGATGTGCAACAGCTCCTCGAGCTGATCGCGGCCGGCCCCCGTCGCCCGGTGGTACTCCGTAACGGACTCCAGCAGGTGAATGTGGGTGTTCATCAGCTTGAACGAGGCGTCGAGTTCCTCGTCGTCGGACTCCTTCGTCGACCAGTCGGGCTCGATGCCGTCGAGGTAGGTCCGCCCCTCGAGGATCGGCGTCCAGTCGGGCTCGAAGTACTCGACGTAGCCGCCGTTCTCGTCGTCGTGCGCCTCCTCGTCGAACAGTGCGACGAGGCGCTCGGCGTACTCGCGTGCCTGATTCCCGCCCGTGGAGAGGCCACTGTCGAAGGCGCGGTCGAACTCCGAGAGCGCGTACAGCCCGAACGACTGGCCGTACATGTGCTTGTTCGGCTTGGTGACCGTGCCGTCGCGCTCGACCTGCCAGTAGAACCCGCCGTGCTCGTCGTCCCACATCTCCTCGATGAGGAACTCGAGGCCCTGCTCGGCGGCTTCGCGATAGTCGCCGTGGCCCTCCCGATCGAGTCGGGCGAAGAACCAGACGAAGCGGGCCTGCGTGACGATCTGCTTCTCGGACGTGCCGGCGAACTCGCCGTCGGCGTCGTAGCTGGTGATGTAGCCGCCGTGCTCCTCGTCGATGCAGCGGGGGTACCAGAAGTCCAGGATCGAGTCCTCGAGGTTCGCCGCGACTTTCGGCGCGTACTCCGCCCCGAGCGCATCCATGTCTGCCATACACACGCTCGCGCTCGGCGGGAGGTAGTCGTTTCGCTCGCGGTGGCCCTGGCCAGCCAGGATCGCTGGCCCGAACCGGATCGGCTGCCGCGAGCGGCGCGCACGTCGGCAACGGCCGGATAGCTGCCGGGCCGCGGTCAGGGCCTACCGCTCCGCCGCCAGGTCGACCCGGGCGTCGAGTTCGCCCGCGTCGAGGCCGTCGGCCGTCATCGCTGCGACGGCGTCGTGGAACGCGGTCCGGTAGCTCGCGGGGCCGTTCCAGTCGCCCTCCTCGGCCGCGTCTTCGCCGGCGACGCCGAAGGCGGCCGTGCCTGCGAGGGCGGCCTCGAGAGCGCGGTCCTCGCCGAGCGCGCCGGCGAAGACGGCTTCGGTGACGCCGAGCATGCAGCCGGTGCCGACGAAGCGGCCCATCATCGGGTCCCCCGACTCGACCTCGTAAGCAGCGTCGGCGTCTGCGACCACGTCGACCTCGCCGGAGGCGACGACCACGGCGTCGGTGTCCGCCGCGAGGGACATCGCTGTCTCGGCGATCTCGGCGTACTCGCCGACGGACTCGACGCCCTGGACCTCGGCGTCCTCGCCGGCGAGCGCGGTGACCTCGCCGTAGTTGCCCTTGACGATCGAGACGTCGACCTGTTCGAGGATCTCCGCCGCGACCTCGTCGCGGGTCGGCGTCGCGCCGACGCCGACGGGATCGAACGCGACGGGCGTGCCGGCCTCGTTGGCGGCCTGCCCGGCGGCGATCATCTCCTCTTCGTCCTCGTCGACGGTCCCCATGTTGAGGTAGAGGCCGGCCGCTGCGCCGGCCATCGTCTCGACCTCTCGCGGATCGACCGCCATGACGGGGAGGGCGCCCCAGTGCAGGGTGACGTTCGCGACGTCGTTGACGGTGACGTCGTTGGTGATGCAGTGGACCAGCGGGGGCTGCTCGGCGATCGCGTCGAGCGCCGACGGGAGCGTGACCTCGCCGTCGAAGGGGGAGGCGTCCGTCCCACCGTCGGCGACGAGGCGGTCGTCGCTCATCGGGCACGCACCCCCTGGGCGACGGCGTCGCCGAGGTCACGCGTCGCGGCCGCCGGGTCGTCGGCCTGCGTGATCGCCGTGATCACCGCGACGCCCGCCGCGCCAGCGGCGGTCACGTCCGCGGCGTTGTCGGAGGTGACCCCGCCGATGCCGACGATCGGAATCGACACCGCCTCGCGCACCGCGGCGATCCCTTCGGCCCCGAGATCGGACTCCTCGGGCGGCTTCTCCTTCGAGTCCGTCGGGTAGATCGCGCCGACGCCGAGGTAGTCCGCGCCCGCCTCCTCGGCGGCGACGGCTGCCTCGGGCGTCGCGACCGAGCGGCCGACGATCACGTCGGGGCCGAGCTGCTCGCGGGCGACGGCGATCGGCAGGTCCTCGTCGCCGAGGTGCACGCCGTCGGCGTCGATCGCACTCGCGAGGTCGATGCGGTCGTTGACGATCAGCGGGACGCCGGCGTCGGCGGTCAGCTCGCGGAGCTCCCGTCCGAGTTCGTACCGGTCGCTCGCGGGACTGTCCTTCTCGCGCAACTGGACGACGTCGACGCCGCCCTCGATCGCGGCCTCGACGATCTCGACCGTCGAGCGGCCGGCCGAGGCGTCGGCCTGCGTGACCAGGTACACCACGCCGTCGGTTGGGAAGTCGGTCATCGTTCGAGGATTTTTCGCCGAACGTAAGATTCCGTCGGGTGAGCGTCACCGACGGGTTCGGACGCCGACGCGCGTCACGACGGGGCTCCGAGCTGTCCGCGTCGCTGGTCGCCACTCGCTGCCCACGGCCCGGCCAGTGGCGAACCGCCCAATTGCCTGGAGCGTCGGCGTCGCCGCTCGCTCGTCGCCGGTTCGTCACCGGATTCCTGTCCAGAAATCGCCCTCCGAAGGCAGGTTCAAACGTTTCTGTGTCATAGAGTAACACGCAATGTCCTCCACATCGTCAACGGAGAGCGAGTCCCACGAGGTGGACCGCACGTCCGTCCGCCCCGTTCCGGCGGTCGTCGACTGGCTGGTCGGCGCACTGCTGATCATCGTGGGCTTCGCGTTCACACTCGGCGGCGGAGCGCTGTTCACCGTGATCGACCGCTCGGAGATCCGCGAGGCGCTCGTCGACGCCGAGACCGATCCGGATCCCCTCACGCTCCAGGAACTCGTCGACGTGTCGGCGACGACCGGGACGTGGTCGAGCGTCGGCCTGATCGTCTTCGGCGTGCTCGTCGTGCTCGTCGGCCTGGGCTACGTGTTCCGGCGTGGCCGAGCACGGCGCAGGGCCAAGGCGGGCGAAGCAGTCAGCAGCTACGGCGCGAACGCGCTTCTCGGCGCGATCGTCGCCGTCGTGCTCTCCTTCGTCCCGTTCTCGCAGGTGCTCGGCGGCATCGTCGCCGGCTACCTCGAGCGCGCGACGTCGCCGCGTGACGTCAGCGCCGGCGCGCTCTCGGGGTTCCTGACCGTGGTCCCACTGTTGTTCGTGTCGATCTTCGTGCTCGTCGGCGGCGTGATCGGCCTGCTGGACATCGGCGAGGCGGGCCTCGCGCTCGCCGCGAGCGCAGGACTCCTGTTGTCGCTCGCGATCGTGGCGACGCTCAGCGCCGCCCTCGGCGCCATCGGGGGCTGGCTCGGCGGCAAGCTCCGCGGCACCGGCACCCGCCGCGAGGTGAGCGAGCCCGGAACGACGACCTGAGCCGGATCCCAGCGCGCCGACGCGTCGCTCCCGCCTCGCGCCGGTCCGACGGTCGCACGCGCTTGCGGGGTAATCGCCAGTTCTCTGGTCCTTACAGCACGGGTAAAAGGCAGATTCAAGCCTCCAGCAGACGTATCTGTACCTGCTATGGTATCCACACCAACCACGGAGAGCGGGTCGTTCGACGCCGACCGAACCGCCCTCCGACCGGTCCCCGAGGTCGTCGACTGGGTCCTCGGCGCCCTCCTCGTCCTCGTCGGCCTCGCGAGCGCGCTCGCCGGTTCGGCGTTGTTCTTCGCGATCGATCGCTCGGAGATCCGGTAGGCCGTCGCCGACGAGGAGATCCAGTCCGACGTGCTCTCGAACGCCGAACTCGTCGACGTGACCCAGGCGCTCGCGACCTGGACAGCCGTCGGACTGATCGCCATCGGCGCGATCCTGTTCGTGCTCGGGTTCGCGTACGTCGCCGTCCGTCGTCGTACCCACAGCCGGGCCGCCGCAGGCGAGCAGGTGAGCAACTTCGGTGCGAACGCACTGCTGGGCGCGATCCTCGCGATCGTCCTCTCCTTCGTCCCCTTCTCCCAGGCGCTGGGCGGGATCGTCGCGGGCTACCTCGAGTCGGGGAGCTCCGAACGCGTCGTCGGCGTCGGCGCGTTCTCCGGGTTCCTGTCGGTTGCGCCGCTGCTCGCACTCCTGGTCTTCGTCTTGGCCGGCATCGTTGCCGGGCTCCTCGAGGTCGGCGAGGGCGCACTCGCGCTCGTCGTCGGCGCAGCGTTGCTCCTGTCGCTGGCGCTCCTCGCGACGGTCGGCGCCGGGCTTGGCGCCATCGGCGGCTTCCTCGGCGGCAAACTCGCCGACCGGGAGCGGAATGGCGGGTCCTCGGCGAACGAGTCGGACCAGACGCCCTGAGACGATTGCGCCGTCCGATCACGTCCGTCCACGGGCCGAGACCCGTACGACCGTGGAAGCGCTACCGACGATCCTCCGCGAACCGACGAACCTGGCGGACATGGAATAACTATTTGCTTATGTATTTCGAGATCTAACGATTCGCAGTAACTATTCTGGGGCTCACATCGATAGTTCATAAATTGGTGGAAATTTTCGGTCTTTAGCGCACTGTTTGCCGTCACTTCTCCTGTTCTGTCTGGACTATCCGCATATCAATGGACGTTATTTCACTAATATTGCCTCTCTTCACTGCCCGCGAGTCTCGCACCGGACTCCCGTCAGAAGCAAGGGTTTTATTCGCATTTAATAGGCGCTAACTTCCGATTCGTCCCCGATCGCCGCAGCGAAATCCGGCCGATCGGCATCGGCCTGCCTATCGATCGTATCTGAAAATAGTAATATTTCTCGAATAGGTAGGATCGTCAACCGACGGTTCGCTCCGACCACGATTGCGTTCCTGAGCACCTCCGACACGGTGACCGTCGGCCGGGCGTCCAGCCTATCCGGCACCCTCGGGGAGCCGGCGGACGTCGCCGGGCGTCTTCGGCTCGCCGTCCTCCGCGCTCGCGACCGCCGCGAAGGTCAGTTCCAGCGTCGCGAGGTTGTCCCGGCCGCTGTTGGTGGGCTCCCGGTCCGCCTCGATCGCGCTGAGCAACTCGGCCATCGCGCCGTGGAAGCCGTCGGGGAACCACGCGCCGTCGAGCTCCGGCGTCGCGTAGCCATCCTCGGTGAAGACGGTCACCTCCTGCTCCTCGAGGTCCGGCCCCTCGCTCTTGAGCGTGCCCTCACCACCGGTGACTACGGTGCGGTCCTCCGGCCCGAGCTTGGTGTCCGCGTCGAAGGCGAGCGTCACCTGCGCGCCGTCGAACTCGACGATCGCGCTGCCGAGCAGCGGCGGCGAGGCGGTCTGGCTGGGCGAGGGCTCGTAGTTCGCGTACACTCGCTCGGGCGGGTCCTCGACGAGTTGCGTGACCATATCGAACCAGTGGATCGCGAAGTCGTAGAGCACGATGTGCTCGACGTCGTCCAGGGGCGTGTCGCCGATCCAGTTGTGGTCCCAGTGGACGTTGCAGGCGACGCCGTGGACGTCGCCGATGAGGCCGTCCGCGACGGCCTGACGGAGGTAGGCGAAGTGCGGCGCCCACCGGCCGTTCTGGTTGACTGCCAGTTTGACGTCGTACTCGTCGGCGAGCTCCACGAGTCGCTCGGCGTCGTCGAGGTCGGTCGCGAACGGCTTCTGGCTCAGGACGTGCTTGCCGGCGCGAATGGCGTCCTCGACGATCGGCACGCGCTGTTCGGGGTGTGGTGTGACGTCGACGACCTCGACCGCGTCCAGTTCGAGGACCTCCTCGTAGTCGGCGTAGACGTCGGCGTCGAGGTCGAACTCTTCCCGGCGGTCCTCGGCCTTCTCGACCGTCCGATTGCACAGGGCGACGACGTCGTAGCCCGCCGCGGTGTAGGCTTTCAGGTGCTGTTCGCTGATGCCGCCGGTGCCGATCAGGGCGATCCCGGGGTCGTAGTCGTCCGGGTCCTGCGGCTGGTAGGGGTAGGTCGGGGCGGTCGTCTCCTCGAGGTCGACGATCTCCGCGAGCCCGTAGTCGTCTTCGTCACCCCCTCCGGCGCCATCCTCCGTCCCGTCCCCGCTCATAGGAACACTTCTTCGCCGCGCTCGGCGCTCTCGACGGCGGCGTCAGCGATGCGCTGGGCGTCGCGACAGAGGTCCGGACGCAGCGGGCCGAACTCGACTGGCTCCTCGGTCTCCATCCGATCGACCATGTACTGGATCGGGCCCTGCTTGGGCGGCGCGAGGTCGTCGACCTCGACCTCGTAGCCCTCGGGGTGGTCCTCGTCCTGCACGCGGACGGTCTCCTCGTAGTCGTAACAGGAGATCGTTCCTTCGGTGCCCACGAGGACGAACCCGCACTTCGGCTGGGGCTGGTCGATCCAGGGGTCAGTGAAGGTCCCCCACCGGGACTCGAACTTCGAGAGTCCTTCCTCGTACTTCGCCACGGCGATGCAGTGGGTGTCGACGTCCATATGGTCGGGGACGAAGGTGTTCGCCGTCACCGAGATCGGCAGGTCGCCGCCGCGGAACCAGGTGCCGAACGTCGTCCCGTAGCCGAGGTAGTCGTGGAGCGATCCGCCGCCGGAGTCGGGGTCGTGCCACCAGGCCTGCTCGTCGCGCTGGCGCGGCTCGACGTTCTCGATCGGGCCGCCGCCCTCGAGGTCGCCCATGAAGTGCATCTCCCCCTCGTCGCCGTACTCGACCTCCGTGAACCGCTGGCCGCCGCGGTTGCCATCGTAGTAGTGGACCTCGATCACCTCGCCGATGCGGCCCTCCTCGACGAGGCGCTTCGTCGTCCGGTGCGTGGGGTACCACGCCAGCGGCCAGTTGATCGCGAGTTCGCCCGCCGAGTCCTCCATGGCGGCCATCGCCCGCTCGCAGTCCTCCACGGAGGTGGCGAAGGGCTTCTCGAGCTGGACGTGGACGTCGTACTCGGCGAGGTGCTCGACCCAGTCGGCGTGCTCGGTCGGCACCGGACAGGTGACCACGAGGTCGACGTCGTTCTCCTCGAGGCAGCGCTCGTGGTCGCGATAGACTTGCTCGTCGTCGAGGTCGAACTGTTCGGCCGTCGTCTCCAGGGAGAGCGTCGCGCGCTCGGGATCCTCGTCGCAGATCGCGACGAGTTCCGTGTCTGGGTTGTCCACGACGTTGCCGAGCTGGTCGCCCATGTGGAAGTGTGCGAAGTTGATGCCGGCGACTGTCCAGGTCATGCGAATCGGTCGCTAGGTCACCTGCGCGGAGCAAAAAGGTTCGGCCAGAGGAACCGGGTGGCGTTTGGAAATGTGCGAATCGCTTCCGCAGCAGCCTCGAAAGCCCTCGGCCGTCTCGGCTCCCGCGACTCGCTGCGCGCTTCGCTCGTTCGCTACGCTCACTCGCTGCAGTGCTTGCGTCGTCGAGGTTTGCCGAGACGGCCTCGCCCTTTCATTCCGCCAGGTCGCGGTAGATCAGACGGCCGTTTCCGTGCGGTTGGTACTCTACCCGAATACGTGACGGGGAATCAACGCCGACGCGTGTCGCCCCGTCCGGCCGCGAGACGGCGAATCGGCCCGCCGCCGATCGCCCGCTCCCGCACCCACTCAGTCCTCGGCCGCGACCGCTCCCTCCGATTCCACGTCCTCCAGGATCTCCTGCATGTAGCCAAGCGACATCTCGTTTGCCTCGTCGATCGCCTCGATGCCCTGCACCTCGTGGTCCTCCATGACCGGGACGCAGTACTCCGAGACGAGGTAGCCGTCGTAGCCGACGTCGTCGAGGGCGCGGACGAACGCCTCGTTGTTGATCAGCTCGCCCGACAGCGGCGACGGCGTCTGGACGACCTCGCCGTCCTCGCGGGCGAAGTTCCAGGCGCCGTAGTGGGAGAGTTCGATGTGCTCGGCGCAGGCTTCGACGGCCTCCCGAACGTACTCGTCGCTCTGGCGCTCGTAGAACAGGACGGCGTCGAGGCAGAGCCCGACGTTGTCGCGGTCGATCTCCTGGACCATCTGCAGGGCGTCCTCGTAGCCGCCCGCGAGCACCGGCGGGTGGTTCTGCAGCGCGAGCGTGATGTCCATCTCCGCCGCCCAGTCGGCGACCTCGCGGATCCCCTCGACGCAGCGGCTCCACTTGGCGTACTGCTCGGTGCCGGGATACTGCTGCTCCCAGTGGGCGCGCATCGGGATCTCGCCGTAGATCGCGGTCTCGGCCTGGTCGTCCTTGATGCCGGGCCACGCCGGGAACACCTTCACGAGGTCGACCCCGAGGTCGTCGGCGAACTCGAGGACGTCGTGCATCATCGCGAGGTTGTTCTCCCGCTCCTCGTGGAACTCGCTCGCGAAGTTCGACATAGACTCGACGGCGCAGATCTCGATGCCCGCCTCGTCGGCGGTCTCGCGGATCCGCTGGCGATCGTCGGCGTCGAAATCCAGCGGGAACGCCGTCGGTCGCTTCGTCTCGATCGAGATCGCGTCGTAGCCCAGTTCGTCGGCGCGCTCGATCTGTTCTTCGATCGATAGCCCTGGCCCGTCGTGCCAGAGGCCGCTATAGGATACCGTGAGGAGGCCTAACTTCATGGTCGAACACCACAGAACAGTTTGTCACCCGTTACCATAAAATCGGTGGGTGATCTCCTCGTAGTCGTCCCTCGGACCCAAATCGGCGTCCAGCGACAGCTACCGGCCCGCCGGATCCGGGGCCTGCCGCCCCGTCCCGTGGGGGTTCGTCCGGTTACTCCGCGTGCTCCTGCGAGCCGTAGGTGTCCTTGAACTCGCTGGAGAGGAAGTTGTGGTCGGGCATCGGGTTACAGTCGTGCTCCTCGGCGAGGTCCGCGTCGAACTCGATGCCGAGGCCGGGCTCCTCGGGCACGTCGATGGTTCCGTCCTCGATGGAGATCGGATCCTCGATGACGTCGGTCACCCAGTCCGGGCGCGTGAACTCGTTGAACCCCTCCTGGATCTTGAAGTTCGGGAGCACGGCGTCCAGGTGCACGGTGGCGGTCATCGCCACTGGACCGCCCGCGGCATGCGGTGCGATCGAGATCGAGGCCGCGTCGGCCATCTGCGCGATGTACTGGACCTCCCGGAGGCCGCCGACGTTCGCGGCGTCGGGCTGGATGACGTCGATCGCGCGCTCGGAGATGAACTCGAAGGCCTCGAACTTGTTCTCGATGCTCGCGAGGTCGTCCGAGATGGGGATCGACAGCGCCTCCCGGACCTCCCGGAACGCGTCCGGTCCCTGGTGGGCCTGGATCGGCGCCTCGAACCAGGTCGGGTTGTACTCCTCGAGACGGGAGCCGATCTTGATCGCCTCGCCTGGCGTCAGGCGGGCGTGCCCCTCGATCATGAGCGAGGGCTCCTCGCCGACCTCCTCTCTGATTGCGGCGATGCGGTCGAGCGCCAGCTGCATCTCGTCGTTCTCGATGTCGCGCACGGAGTTCTCGTAGGGGTCGAACTTCAGCGCGTCGTACCCCCGATCGATCACGTCGGCAGCTCCCTCGGCCCACTCCTCGGGCGTCTCCAGCCCGTCGTACCAGCCGTTCGCGTAGGCGGGCAGTTCGGTTCGGATCGCGCCGCCGAGCAGTTTGTGAACAGGCTCGCCGTAATGCTTGCCGGCGATGTCCCAGCAGGCCATCTCGATGCCCGAGAGCATCGCCTGGGAGATGCGCGACTGCCCCCACGCGGTCTCCTGGGCCTTCACGCGGAGCGACTCGATGTTGAGCGGGTCCATCCCCTCGAACCACTCGTCGAACTTCTTCGCGTACTCGACCTTCGCGTAGAGGTCGGTGTTGGCCCAGAGGCCGCCGGCTTCGCCGACGCCGCGAAGGCCGTCGTCGGTCTCGACCGTGACGATACACCAGGGGTTCCACAGGTCGTCCTGCAGGGGGTACGCAGTAATGTCTCTGATCTGCATTGGCTTCCCCTAGTGAGATTCACGACGGTCTTCATAAATGATGGGGCCACGGTGCGTCGAACGCGGGGTACCAGCCGTGATCGTGCGATCCGGGGCGTCGACCGTCCGCCACGACAGCGGTCGTCGCCCACGCTCCAGCGGCGACCGGCCACAGTCCAGCGGTGACCGGCCCCTCGCGCTCAAACGGAGACGACGCCCGCCCGGTTCGCCAGCGCAACTGCGACGTAGTAGTCCGTCCAGACGAGTTCGTTTGCGTCGGCGTACCCCGCGGGCCCGTTGTAGCATCCCTCGATGACCATTCCCGGCTGCCGATCGTCCTCGGCCCCGGTCGGGGTCTGGTAGTTTTCCACCAGCGAGTCAAGGATCGCGTCGCCGGTCTCGCGGAGGTCGGCCGTCTCGGGCGAGTCGTCGAGTCGCGTGAGTCCGTAGGCCGCCAGCCCCGCGGCACTGGTGTCGCGGGGGACGTCGGGCGCGTCGGGGTGTTCGAAGTCCCAGTAGGGAACGAGGTCGGCGGGCGCGTGCGTCTCGTAGTAGCCGACCGTCCGCTCCAGGGCGTCCAGGTAGCGCTCCGCACCGGTCTCGTCGTAGGCCCGGGCGAGTCCGGCGATCGCCCAGCCCTGCCCCCGCGCCCAGCAGGTGTCGTCGCTGTAGGCGAGTTCGTTGTACTGGCGGACGAGTTCGCCGGTCTCCGGGTCGAACTCTGCGTGATGCCAGGTCCGCCCGTCCTCGCGAACGAACCAGTCCAGCGTCCGATCGGCGTGGGAGACCGCCGTGTCGCGGTAGGTCGGATCGCCGGTCTCGCGGTAGGCCCGCCACAGGACCGGCAGGGCGGTGTAGACCGAGTCCACGGCGCCGAGGACGTCGCCGGAGGGTCCCTCGTCGGCCTCCGGGCCGCGAAAGTTCGTCGCTGGGGCCTCGATGGGCTGGGTGCCGAGTGGCACCTGTCGGGCGCCCTGGTGGAAGTAGTCGACCGTCCGGTCGGCGCCGTCGATCCCGATCTCGCGGAAGCGCTGCTCGCCTGTCAGATCGAATGCCCGGAAGCCACAGTAGTTCGCGTTCATCCCGTAGAACATCGACCGCGGCTCGACCGACGCCACGACGGTCTCCGTCGCACGCTCGGCAGCCGTCCGAAACCGATCCTCGCCGGTGTACTCGTGGGCGAGCCACAGCAGGCCGACCCAGTGGCCGCCACACCAGTTGCCGTCGTCGGTCGTCGTCCACGCCCCCGTGTCGGGCTCCGCGACGTAGGGAAACGCCTCGCCCACCGCGTCGAGCGTCGTGTCGACGCGGGCTACCATCTGCTCGAAGGCACGCTCTGCGTCGGGCTGCATACCGGCTGGTCGTCCGTTGCCCTCTTAAGTATCTCGGCGAGCGACCCGCTCGACCACGACTCGACGCGGAGTGCGAGGAGGCAGGATTCGCGGAGAGCGTTTATTGTCCCTCGCGTGGGTCACTCCCACATGGCCGCAGGCACACACCTCCGTGTCGACGACGCCTACGCGTACAGGGGAATCGACGCGGTCCTCCTCGAGAACCGCCACCTCCAGCTCCTCGTCCTCTCCGGCAAGGGCGGCGACGTCCTCGAGTTCCGCGACAAGCGCACCGACGTCGACGTCCTCTGGCACGCCGACCACGACTGGCAGGCGCCGGGCGACGGCCGACTCCCGATCACGGAGCCCGACGCATATCACGATCACTACCCCGGCGGGTGGCAACTCCACCTGCCGATGGCCGGCGAGACCGACGACTTCGACGGGACGCCCTACGGGCTCCACGGCGAGAGCGCACTCCTGGCGTGGGACGCCACGTCTGAGCGACGCGAGGAGGCAGTCACGCTCCACCTCGAGACCGACCTGCTCCGGTATCCCTTCGCGATCGAACGCGACCTGACGCTCCGCCGAGACGAGCCGACGCTGTTCGTCGAGGAGACGGTCACGAACGAGGGTGGCGTCGCGGTTCCGTTCGTCTGGCAACAGCACCTCGCGCTCGGGCCGCCGCTCGTCGGGCCGGACGCGCGCCTCGAACTTCCCGCGGAGACCGGCCACGTCGAGGACTACGGCGACGGCCACGAGAACGCGCGCCTCGCCGGCGGGGAACGCTTCGCCTGGCCCGACGCACCGGGCGCTGACGGCGAGACCGTCGACCTCCGGGAGTTCCCGCCGTACGACGCGACGATCCACGACCTCGCGTACGCGACCGACCTGCGGGAGGGCCGCTACGCCGTGTCCAACGAGGAAATCGACCTCCGCTTCGAGTTCTCGTTCCCGCTCGATCCCTTCGAGCACGTCTGGTACTGGCAGCCCTTCGGCGGGCACGCGGCCTACCCCTACTGGAACCGGAACTACAACGTCGGCCTCGAGCCCACCTCCGCCTACCCAGCAGGCGACGTCCCCGACGCACAGCGCGCGAACGGAACGCTCGACCACCTCGCCCCTGGCGAGGAGCGCTCGGCGTCCTACGAAGCGACGGTCGGTCCCTCCTGAGGAGCCGGCAGCAGATCAACGGACCCCGTCGACAGCGGCGATCCGTGTCACGCGATTCCCTCTACCAGTCCCTGCGCGGCAACCGTTTCCGACGCAGGTGGTGACGCCGGGGAGCAGCAAAATCGGGACGACGGCGGTGAGCGTCTACTCGCTCTCGGTCTCGTAGGGCTCGCCGGCCGCGGACGGAATGCGGGTGCCTCCGACGAACGCGAGGACGATCAGCACCGCGATGTAGGGGAACAGCCCCGAGAGGCGGTTCGGGATGCTGACGCCGATCGTCTGCAACTGGATCTGGAGCGCGTTGACCCCGCCGAACAGCAGGGAGGCGCCGAACGCGCCCAGCGGGTTGTAGTTCCCGAACAGGTAGGCGACGATCGCGATCCAGCCACGGCCGTCGACCATCGTGACGCCCCGGCCGACGAACCCCTCGGAGAAGCCGATCGAGAGTGCTGCGCCGCCGAGGCCACAGAGGACCCCGGAGAAGATGACGGAGGCGTAGCGGACCCGGTTGACGCTCACGCCGGCCGTGTCGAGCGCCTCGGGGTTCTCGCCCGCCGCCTGCACCCAGTAGCCCCACCGGGTGTAGTAGAGGACGAGGTAGGCGAGGATCACGATCCCCACGGTGATCGGCACGAACGGCGACGCCTCGAAGAGCACCGGACCGAGGAGCGGGATCTCCGAGAGCCCGGGCACGACGATCGTGTCGATACCGTTGAGCGACGGGCTGTTGACCCGGTCCCAGAGCACGATCGCGGCGAAGGGCGCGAAGCCCAGCCCGAGGAACCAGATCGCCAGTCCCGCGACGATCTGGTTCGCCTTGTACCGGATCGTGAACACCGCGAAGATGGCCGCGATGGCGGCGGAGACGGCCATCGCCACGAGCACGGCGATCCAGAGGTCGAGCTGGCTGATCTGACTTCCACCGAGTTCCCACGAGACGGCCGCTGCCGTGAACGCCCCGAAGATGAGCAGTCCCTCGAGCCCGATGTTGAACACGCCGCTCTTCTCGGCGTAGAGCCCGCCGACGGCGGCGAGCGCGATCGGCACGGAGAGCCGTAGCGACCGTGCGACCATTCCGGTCGTGAAGATCTCGCCGACGACCGTCTCCGGGAAGAGCCTCCCGACGAACCACAGCACGACGACGCCGAGCACGCTCGCGAGCGCCATCAGTCGCTGGTTCGTCATCGAGAGGTACTTCATTCCCGATCACCCCGGCGACGGCCAGCCATCCGGAAGAGCTCCGGCGTGGCAACGAAGAGGACGATCAGTCCGACGATGCCGTCGACGAGCTCCTGGGGCACGTTCTGGTTGATCTCCACGAACTGCTTGCCAGAGGAGAGGCTCCCGAAGAGGAGACTCGACGGCACGACCCCGATCGGGTTGTTCGCCGCGAGCAGGCTCACCGCGATCGCGTCGAAGCCGAACGTCGGCGTGACGCCCGGATCCTGGTAGTAGCCGAGCACCATGATCGTGTAGACCGCACCGCACAGACCGGCGACGATCCCGGAGAAGACCATCGTCGAGACGATCATTCGCTCCGGGATCACGCCGCTGTAGGCCGCTGCCTCGGCCTGTTCGCCGCTCGTGCGGAGGTCGTAGCCGAAGGCGGTCCGGTTCATCACGACCGAGACGACAACGACGGCCGCGAGCGCGATGAGCAGCCCGTAAAGCGAGAACCGGCTCGAGTCGAGGACCACGGAGGGGAACTCGACGCTGTCCGGGAAGTCGACGGTCTTCGGCGCGGGCGAGTCGGGGTCCTTGAGCGGACCGTCGACGAGGACGAACAGGACGCCGGTCGCGATGAAGTTCAACATCAACGTCGTGATGACCTCGTTCGCGTCGGCGTAGGCCTTCATCACGCCGGGAATGGCGGCGTAGAGGCCGCCACAGACCATCCCGATCGGAATCCCGATCAGCATCAGGACGATCCCGCCGAGCGTACCCGAGGGCACGTACGGTGCGAGCCAGATGATCGACATCGCGGTCCCGAACCCGCCGACGACCAGCTGTCCCTGGACCCCGATGTTGAAGATGTTCGCACGGAACGCCAGCGCGACCGCGACGCCGGCGAGGATCAACAGCGTGGTCTTGCGCAGGGTGAACGCGACGTCACCCGCACTGCCGAACGCGCCCCAGAAGAGGAACAGGAGGAAGGTGATCGGGTCGTACCCCGCCGCGAAGACGATGATCGAGCCGATGAACAGCGCGAGCAGGACCGACCCGATCCCGATCAGCAGCCGCTCGCCGCCTGAGGCCGTCGCCATCCGATCGGCGACCCCGCGCAGTCTGCCGAGGGCGTTCATGGGTCACCCCCTTCCGCTGCCGCGTTGGCACCGGCAGCCGCGTCGTCGCTAGAGGACGTGGGCACGTCCGCGTCGGCCTGGCCAGGTCGCTGGCCGGCCATCATGAGACCGAGCTCCTGCTCGTTCACGGCCTCGGGCTCGACGACGTCGGTGAACTCGCCCTCGTAGAGCACGCCGATGCGATCGGAGAGCTTCTGCACCTCGTCGAGTTTCGAGGAGACGAGCAACACCGCGGCGCCCTCGTCGCGGATCTCGAGGAGCCGGTCGTGGATGAACTCGATGCTCCCGACGTCGACACCGCGCGTCGGGTGGGCGGCGACGATCAGGGTCGGGTCGTGCTCGAACTCGCGACCGACGATGAACTTCTGCTGGTTGCCACCCGAGAGGTCCGCCGACCGCGTGGCGACGTTCCGCGGCTCCACGTCGTACTCCTCGACGATTCGTTCGGCCTGTCGCTCCACTTCGTCCCAGTCGAGGAAGCGACCGTTCTGGAACACTTCCGCGGTCTGGTTCCCGAGGAGCGCGTTCTGGACGAGGTCGTAGTTCATCACGATGCCCTCCTCCTGGCGGTCCTCGGGCACGTAGGCGATGCCGGCTTCGATTCGCTCGCGGCGCGATAGGTCGGAGATGTCCGCTTCCTCGTAGACGACCGTTCCCCGGGAGGCCTCTCGCAGGCCGGTGATGGCCTCGACGAGTTCGCGCTGTCCGTTGCCCTCGACGCCGGCGATGCCGAAGATCTCGCCCTCCTTGATCGTGAAGTCGAGCCCGCTGACTTTCTCGATGTCCCGGTCGTCGTTCACGTGGAGTCCCGCGACGTCGAGGACTTCGGCACCGACGTCGTGTTCGTGCTGCTCGACCTCGAAGAGGACCTCGCGCCCGACCATCAGTTCGGCGAGTTGCTCCTGCGTCGCCTCCTCGGCGTCGACGGTCCCGACCGTGTGGCCGTCGCGCAGGACGGTGATCTCGTCGGCGGCACGCATCGCCTCCTCGAGCTTGTGCGTGATGAAGATGATCGAGTGGCCCTGTGCCGTCAGCTCATCCATCACCTGGTAGAGCGACTCGACCTCCTGTGGGGTCAACACGGCCGTCGGCTCGTCGAGCACGATCGTGTCCGCGTCGCGGTAGAGCGTCTTGAGGATCTCGACGCGCTGTTGCACGCCGACGCCGACGTCTTCGATCCGGTCGTCGAGGTACTCGTCGACGTCGAAGCCGTACTCCTCGCAGATCTCTGTGATCTCGCGGCGCGCCCGCTCGGTGTCGACCCTGCCGAATCGGTCCGTGGGTTCGTTCCCGAGCACGACGTTCTGGAGGACGGTCAACGTGTCGATCAGCATGAAGTGCTGGTGGATCATGCCGATCCCCGCGTCGATCGCGTCGCGCGACGACTCGAACGATCGCTCCTCGCCGTCGACGTAGATCCGCCCAGCGTCCGGCGTGTACTGGCCGTAGAGGATCTTCATCAGCGTCGTCTTTCCCGCCCCGTTCTCTCCGATGAGTGCGTGCACGGAGCCTCGCTCGAGGTCGAAGTTGACGTCGTCGTTCGCGACGACGTCGCCGAAGTGCTTCGAGATGCCCTCGAGCCTGACCGCCGGCGGTCGTGACCCACTCATGCGTCTCTCCCCTGTCTCTGTGTGATCATGTGACGAAGAAACTGCGGTGCGGATAAAAAACCTACTGACAGCCCGTCGCCGAGCACGGGACGGTGATGTCGCCGTTGACGATGCCCTCCGTCGCCTCCTGGAGGTTCTCGTCGACGACGCTGGGCAGCTCCCCACCAACGTCTGCACCCTTGTTGAACCGGACTGCCTCCTGCTCGAGTCCGTACGTCTTGAAGCCGGACACGTCTCCCCAGTTGCCGTTGTAGGCGGCCGTCGACACGTCGTACGTGCCGACGTTGATGTCCTTGACCGCACTGCCGACGATGACGTCGCTGTAGTCGGGCAGCGCGAGGGACTGCTCGCCGTCCACGCCGATGGCGAACCGGCTCTCTTCCTGGGCCGCCTGGAAGATGCCCGGTCCCGTCCCCGCTGCGGCGTGGTAGACGATGTCCGCGCCCGCCTCGTACTGCGAGAGGGCGACCTCCCGACCTGCAGCCGGGTCCTGGAAGGACCCGGCGTACCCGACCGTGACGTCGACGTTGGAGTCCGCCCACTGTGCGCCAGCCACGTAGGCCTCCTCGAACGCGTTGATGAGTGCGCTGTCGACGCCCCCGACGAAGCCGACGGTCGAGCCGCTCGGGTCGTTGCTGTTGCCCTCGTAGGTCAGCTCCCGGGTCGTCATCGTTCCGGCGACGACGCCGGCGAGGTACGACATCTCGTGGTTGCCCCACACGTACCCGGCGACGTTCTCGTAGTGGTCGCCGCTTTCACGGTAGAGGCCCTGGTTGATGAGCATCCAGTTCTGGTCGGAGTACTCGTCGGCGCTCTGTTTGAGCGCCTCGGCCTGGTAGAACCCGACGCAGACGATCACGTCGTAGTCGTCGGAGCTCTCCGCGAGCTGGCTCTGGAGACTGCGGTACTCGCCACCCGCACCCTGCACCTGGTTGACCGATCCGTCGTTCTCTTCGGCGGCCTGCTCGAGTCCCTGGAGCGCACTGTCGTTGTACGCGTTGTCTCCGAACCCACCCGGTCCGGAGATGATCGCAGCGGAGAAGTCGTCGCTTCCCCCGCCACCACCCGGGAGTCGGTCCAGGCAGCCGGCGAGGCCCGTGAGGGCGACGCCGCCACCTGCAGCTTTGATAAACGATCGTCGTCGAATGTCAGTGCTATCCCGCATCAACGAAGCATATAAAATCGCCTGCATATATAATTTGTGTATGTTAACCAACATCACGGTGCGATCTGCACCTCTCGCCTGAGGATTCGCGGCAACACCTGCCGCGTCACCGCGGTCTCCACGCCGGCCCCTGCACCTCCCGGCGATGGCAACCTATCCGGCAATCCGTCCGGCGATCGGCAATCCGCCCGGGGATCGGCAACCTGCCCAGCGATCGGTGACACATCCGTCGATCGGCCGACCGCATCTCCCGCTCCGGCCCCGGGCCGTTCTCAGCCCGGTACCACGATCCGGTGGAGAACGCCCCGACCGCACCATTAACTACGCTCGGCGGCAGTCTGGACGTATGGAGCTAGCTTTCCCGAGCAGGGAGCGCCTCGAAGGGAGTGCGGACGTGACGCCGGCGGACTTCCCCCGGTTCGCACGGGCCACGCGCTCTCGCGACGATCCTCGCGTCTCGGACGTCGCCGACGCCACGCGGCGTGCACTCGACGCGATCGACGGCCTCGACTCGCTCGCCGACGGTGCCGAGGTCGCCGTGACCGCCGGGAGCCGGGGGATCCACGACGTCCCCGAGGTGCTCGCGACGACCGTCTCGGCGCTGGACGAACGCGGCCTCTCCCCGTTCGTCATGCCCGCGATGGGGAGCCACGGCGGCGCGACGGCGGCGGGCCAACTCGAGACACTGGAGTCACTCGGCATCACGGAGGAGACGATCGGCTGTGAGTTCCGGTCCTCGATGGCCGTCGAGCAGGTGGGGGAGGACGAGGACGGTCGGCCCGTGTTCGCCGCACGAGACGCCCTCGACGCCGAGGCCGTCCTCCTCGTGAATCGCGTCAAGCCCCACACCGACTACGCCGGCCCCTACGAGAGCGGCCTCGCGAAGATGGCCGTGGTCGGCCTCGGCAAGCACCGCGGCGCGGAGGCGATGCACAACGCTGCGCTCGCCCGCGGCTTTCAGGAGGTGATTCCCGAGCGCGCGGAGATTCTCATCGAGGAGACGCCCGTGGTCGGCGGGCTCGCACTGCTCGAAAACGCGAACGAGCGAGCGGCCGATATCGTCGGGCTCGACGCCGGGGAAATCATGGAGCGCGAACCGGCGCTCCTCGAGCGCGCGGCCGACCTCCTCCCGACGCTCCCGGTCGACGACCTCGACTTCCTGCTCGTCGAGGAGATGGGCAAGGAGGTCAGCGGCACGGGGCTGGACACGAACGTCGTCGGCCGACAGCTCTTCCACGGCCAGCCCGAACCCGCCGACGCCATCGACGTCACGCGGATCTACGTCCGGTCGCTCACCCCGGCCTCCCACGGCAACGCCCTCGGGATGGGGCTCGCGGACTTCGTCCACCGGGACCTCGTCGCCGACGTCGACTTCGGCGACACCTACGTCAACATCGCCACGAGCGGTGAACCCGTCCGCGCGAAGCTTCCGTTCGTCGTCCCCTCGGACGCGACCGCCCTCACACTCGCGAACTCGACGACCGGCGTCCAGTCGATCGGTGACCTGCGGGCCGCCGTGATCGAGAACACGCTCGAACCCGACGATCTGCTCGTCTCTGCGCCGGTTGCCGAGGAGCTCGCGGAGCATCCGGACGTCGAGGTCGGACCGCTGGAGCCGCTCTCCTTCGACGAAAACGGGGACCTCGAGCTGCCCTGGTAACGGATCCGGCGGGGGACACTGGGTCGGCCGTCGACCCAGCGCAGTCCAGTCGACGTCGACCCAGCGCAGTTCAGTCGACGTCGACCCAGGCGCCGGTCTCGTCGCTCTCCTCGATCGCCCCCAGGACCTGCTGGACCTGGAGCCCGCTCTGGAAGTCGGGCTGGAACTGCTCGCCCGCTTCGAGCGCCGTGAGGAACTCGTAGTTCTCGTGGACGAACGTGTGCTCCCAGCCGATGATGTGGCCGGGGGGCCACCAGCGGTCGACGTAGGGATCGTCGGCGTCGGTGACCAGGATCGTCTCGTAGCCGCGGTCGTCCTCCCGGAGCACCTCGAGTTCGTTGAGGCGCTCGTGGTCGTACCGGAGGCTCCCCTTCGAGCCCTCGATCTCGATGGTGTGGTCGTTCTTCCGACCGTTCGCGAACCGCGACGCCTCGATCGTCCCGATCGCGCCGTTCTCGAGTTCGACGTTGGCGGTGTAGGCGTCGTCGACGGTGACGGGCTTGGTCTCCGTCTCGGCGCCCTCCTCGTGGCCGACGGAGTCGCCGCGGGCGTCCTGTCCCTCGACGGGCCGCTCGTCGACGAACGTCTTGAGCTGGCCACTGACGCGAGCGACGTCGTCCACGAGCCACTGGATCGCGTCGACGGTGTGAGCGCCGAGGTCGCCGAGCGCGCCGCTGCCGGCCATCTCCTCGTCGTTGCGCCAGGACCACGGCGCATCGGGGTCGACGAGCCAGTCCTGCAGGTACTGTGCCCGGACGTGGTGGATCTCGCCGAGGACGCCGTCGTCGATCAGCTGTTTGGCGTAGATCAGCGCCGGCACCGCGCGGAAGTTGAAGGCGACGCCCGCCATCGCGTCGCTGGCTTCGGCGGCCTGGGCGACGCGCGCCGCGTCCTCGGCCGTCGGGGCGAGCGGTTTCTCCGAGAACACGTGGATCCCGCGGTCCAGTGCCTCGATCGTCGGCTCGACGTGGAGCCAGTTCGGACCGAGGTTGTACAGGACGTCGATCTCGTCGAGCGCGGCCTCCCAGTCGGTGCTCGTCGTCTCGAACCCGAACCGGTCGGCGGCGTCGGCGAGCGCTTCCTCGTCCCGGCCGATCAGGACGTGGCGATTCGTCTCGGGGGCTTCGGGGAAGAACATCGGCAGACGCGCCAGCGCGTTGCCGTGGGCCTTCCCCATGAACTTGTAGCCGAGGAATCCTACGTCGTACATGGTCACACGTCGGAGTCGACCCAGTAGGCCTCGCCGGGCTGGGTCTCGAAGATCGCTTCGTCGAGCGTGCCGATGGCCTTCTCGAGGCCCTCACGTGCGGAGGTGAGGGAGTCCTCGTGCTCGACGGAGAGCGTGCCGTCGTAGCCGACCATCCGCAGCGTCGAGACGAGGTCCTTCCAGTAGTCCATGTCGTGGCCGTAGCCGATCGAGCGGAAGATCCAGGACCGATCGATCTCCTCGGTGTAGGGCTTCGTGTCGAGCGCGCCGGTGACGTCCTTGTTGGACTCGTAGGTGCGGAGGTCCTTCGCGTGGACGTGGTGGATGGCGTCCTCCTCGCCGAGGTAGCGGATCGCCTCGGGCACGTCGATGCCCTGCCAGACGATGTTCGCGGGGTCGAGGTTCGTCCCGATCCGCTCGTTCGTCGCCTCCCGGAGCTTCAGCATCGACGGCGGGTTGTACACCAGGAAGTTCGGGTGCATCTCGATGGCGACGTCGACTCCGTGGTCGTCGGCGAACTCGGCCATGTCCTGCCAGTACGGAATCGCCACCTCTTCCCACTGGTACTCCAGCGCGTCGAGGTGCTCGTTCGGCCACGGTGCTGTGACCCAGTTCGGGACCTCGTCGTTCGGACCGCCCGCTGGCAGGCCGGAGAAGCAGGTGATCGTGTTCGCGTCGAGCTGGTCGGCCAGCCGGATCGCGTTCCGGAGCTGTTCGTCGGCCGCCTCGGCCCGCTCCTCGTCGGGGTGGAGCGGGTTGTTGTGCGTCGCGAGCGCGCTGATCCCGACGCCGTGCTCGTCGAGGAGCGCCTGCAGTTCGGCCTGTGCCTCCTCGTCGTCGAGGTACTCGTCCATCGGCAGGTGGTCGTCGCCCGGGTCGCCGCCGCAGCCTAGTTCGACCATCTCGACGCCGAGGCCGGTCAGGTACTCGAGTGCTTCGTCCAGCGACTGTCCGCCGAGCGGAACAGTCAATACTCCGACTTGCATAGCGGATTGCTGTTCTCTTTTTTCATTATTAATACTTTGTGCGCAGGCAGTCTGCCAGTGGCGTGGTCCCCCAGTTGTGGGGACCACAGAGTGTGGGAATGACAGGGCCTCGCGGTGCCCTCACAACACCCTGCGCGGCCCGCCACTGTACGCCGTCGCAGTTGAAACCGGCAAGCTGTACGCACTGGGGCCACCACAATCTATTTACAACGAAATTCGCTATTCAGCTACCAGATGCGCAGTCTCGACAAGATGATCGTCTCCTGTGCAGTGACGGGAGCGATCCACACGCCGACGATGTCTCCGCACCTCCCGGTGACGCCAGCGGAGATCGCGACCGCCGCGATCGAGGCCTCGGAGGCCGGAGCCAGTATCGTCCACGTCCACGTCCGGGATCCCGAGACGGGGCAGCCGGTCAACGACTGGGACCTCTTTCGCGAGGTCGCAGAACGGATCGCCGCCGAGACGGACGTGATCGTCCAGCCGACGACCGGCGGGGCGCCGATGGACCCGCCGGAGGAGCGCGTCGGCGTCGTCCCCGAACTCGAACCGGAGATGGCCTCCTGCAACATGGGGTCGATCAACTTCGGGCTCTACCAGCTGCTCGATAAGTACGACGACTGGGAGTACGACTGGGAGCCCGAGTACCTGGCTGGCACTCGCGACCTGATCTTCCAGAACACGTTCGCGGACCTCGAAACCGTCCTCCCGATCTTCAACGAGCACGACACCAAGCCCGAACTCGAGTGCTACGACGTCGGCCACCTCTACAATGCCAAGCACTTCGTCGACCGCGGGCTGATCGAGACGCCGATCCACCTCCAGTTCGTCACGGGCATCCACGGCGGCATCGCCTCGACGGCCGCGAACCTCACGCACATGGTCCGGATCGCCGACGAACTGTTCGGCGAGGACTACTCCTTCTCGGTCATCGGCGCCGGCCGGAACGAGTTCAGCATGGCCACCCAGGCGATCTCGATGGGCGGCAACCCCCGCGTCGGCCTGGAGGACAACCTCTACCTCGGCCCCGGCGAACTCGCCGAGTCCAACGCCGCGATGGTCGAGAAGATCGTCCGCCTCGGCGACGAACTGACCGGCCGCGAGCCTGCCGAACCCGACGAGGTCCGCGAGTTCCTCGGGCTGAAGGGACTCGAGAACACGGCGATCGTCTGAGCCCATGAGCGATACCCCCGACGCAGACGCCTCGGAACCAGCCGATGCAACCGACCACGACGCGCCGGACCACGACGTCGACGCGCCGGATCACGACGTCGACGGGATCGCCGTCGTCGGCGCGGGCAGGATGGGCCACGGCATCGCGCTGACCTACGCGCTCGCCGGGCACCCGGTCCGCCTGTTCGACGTCGACGAGGAGACGCTCGCGTCCAGCCCCGACCGCATCGCAGACGCCCTCGACACGTTCACCGAGCGCGGACGGTACTCCGAATCGGCGGCGACCGACGCGCTCGATCGGATCTCGCTGCACACCGACGTCGCCGAGGCCGTCGACGGCGTCGACTTCGTGACGGAGGCCGTCGCTGAGGACGCCGCGATCAAGCAGGCCGTGTTCGAGGACCTCGACGAGCACGCCCCCGCCGACGCGATCCTCGCGACGAACACCTCCGGCATCTCCATCGACGAGATCGCCGGGCCGGTCGAGGACGCGAGTCGCGTGCTCGGCACCCACTGGTTCAACCCGCCCCACCTCGTGCCGCTGGTGGAGGTCGTCAAGGGCTCGGCGACGACGGACGCGGCGGCGCAGCGAATCCGTGCGCTCCTCGAGGACGCGGACAAAACCCCGATCGTCGTCCAGAAGGACGTCCCCGGGTTCATCGGCAACCGGATCCAGGCGGCGATGTCCTACGAGGCGTTCTCGCTGCTCGCCCGCGGCGTCGCGACGCCCCAGGACATCGACCGGGCGGTCAAGGCAGGGTTCGGCTTCCGCCTCCCGATCATGGGTATCTTCGAGAAGATGGACCAGTCCGGCCTCGCGATCCACCACGAAGTCGAGAAGCGCCTCATGGGCGACCTCGACCGCGGCACCGATCCCAACCCCGTCATCGAGGAACTCCTCGAAGAGGGCTACACCGGCACGGAGACGGGCAAGGGCATCTACGACTGGACGGACGTCGACCTCGAGTCGGTGCGGGAGCGCCGCGACGGCGCGTTGCTCGACATGCTCGACCTCTACGAGGAGAGCGACGCCGAATCGTCGCCGCCGGCGTACTACGATCGGACCTGAGGCGGGCGAGCGGGCACGCCTCCTCGCTGCGCCGTCGTTCCTGGCGATGCGTGGCACGTGCTCGGTATTGGTGCATCTGGCGTGCACATCTCGCTGCATCGCACCCCTGACTGCCCGGGACACACAGTACAATTATTAGGATCGTCCGTCCACTTCCAGTGACGATGACACGCGAGGACGCCCAGCGGAGCGAATCGTTCGCGTTCGAACCCGAGGAGTCGTTCGTCGAGTCGACCAACGTCTGGCAGTTTATGCAGGAGTACGGCATCGATGACTACGACGAACTGATCGAGCGCACCACGAGCGAGGTCCCCGGCGAACCGGACTCGGGCGTCGAGTGGTTCTGGGACGAACTGGTCGACTACCTCGGGATCGAGTTCTACGAGGACTACGAGCGGGTTCGGGACGATTCCGACGGGCCGCAGTTCACCGACTGGTACCCCGGGGGCGAGCTCAACGTCGCCCACAACGTGCTCGACAGGCACGCCGCGGTGGACGCCGAGGCTCGCAACTCGGTCGCACTCATCTGGGAGGGCGAGCCGGGCGACGTGCGCGAGGTGACCTACCACGAACTGCACCGCGAGGCGAACCGGGTCGCGAACTACCTGGAGTCCGTCGGGATCGAGACCGGCGACACGGTCGGGCTGTACATGCCGATGGTCCCCGAGGTCGTCTCGATCCTCTACGGCTGCCTCAAGGTCGGGGCGATCGCGGTGCCGATCTTCTCGGGGTTCGGCGTCGACGCGACCGCGACCCGGATCGCCGACAGCGAGTGCAGCGTCCTGTTCACCGGCGACGGCTTCTACCGGCGTGGGAGCGAGGTGGTGCTCAAGGACACCGCCGACGAGGCCATCGAGGCCGCGGGGCACGTCGAGCACACCGTCGTCGTCGACCGGATCGGTGCGAGCGACGGCGCGGTCGACGTCGGCTGGGACGACGAGCGCGACGCCTGGTGGGCCGACGCGATCGGCCCACAGCCCGACGAGTACGCGACCAAACACCTCCCGTCCGACCAGGAGTCGATGCTGCTGTACTCCTCCGGGACGACCGGCGAACCGAAGGGGATCGTCCACACGCACGCCGGGATCCTCACGCAGTGCGCCAAGGAGATCCACTTCGGGTTCGACCAGCAACCGGCCGACCGCTTCTTTTGGGTGTCGGACATCGGCTGGATGATGGGCCCCTGGACGCTCGTCGGGAACCACACCTTCGGCGGGACCGTGTTCATGTACGAGGGAGCGCCCGACCACCCGGAGCCCGACCGGTTCTGGCGCATGATCGACCGGCACGGACTCACGCAGTTCGGCATCTCGCCGACGGCGATCCGCGCCCTCCGGAAGCACGGCGAGGAGTGGCTGGAGGGCCACGACCTCTCCTCGCTCCGGCTCCTCGGCTCGACGGGCGAGCCCTGGGACCCCGAGTCCTGGCAGTGGTTCCTCGAGCACGTCGGCGGCGGCGAGTGTCCGATCGTCAATATCTCCGGCGGCACGGAGATCTGTGGCTGCTTCCTGATGCCGATGCCGATCCAGTCGCTGAAGCCCTGCACGCTCGGCGGCCCCGGCCTCGGGATGGACATCGACGTCGTCGACGCCGAGGGCAACTCCGTCGCCGACGAGCACGAACGGGGGTACCTCGTCGCCAAGGACTCCTGCCCGTCGATGACGAAGTCGCTGTGGTCCGGCGACGAGCGCTACCTCGAGGAGTACTGGTCGACCTGGGAGGACCTGTGGGACCACGGCGACTGGGCGCAGGTCGACGAGGACGGCCTGTGGTTCCTCCACGGCCGGGCCGACGACGCGCTCAACGTCGCCGGTCGGAAGGTCGGCCCGGCGGAGGTCGAAGGCGCCGCGATGGAGCACGACGCGGTCAACCAGGCGGCGGCCATCGGCGTCCCCGACGACACCACGGGAACCGCGGTGGTCCTCTACGTCGTCCCCGAACCGGACGTCGATCCAGACTCGGACCTGGCCGAAGGGATCATGGAAACCGTCGGCGAGGAGCAGGGCAAACCGTTCCGTCCCCGCGAGGTGCTGTTCGTCGACGCGTTCCCGAAGACGCAGAGCGGCAAGATCGTCCGCCGTGCGGTCCAGGCCGCCTACACGGGCGAGGAACTCGGCGACCTGAGCAGCGTCGAGAACCCCGAGGCACTGGACGCGATCGAAGCGGCGAGGTGAGGCGCTCGGCCGGTACGGTTCCGTCGACCTACCGAGCGTTCCTGAGCGCACTGGCGCAGTTGTCGTTTCCGCGAACTCTCCTCGCGGCCTCACGCCGTGACCGCTACCGCGCAGCCCTGACGGCGACCTCGACGGCGTCGATCAGACTCGTCGGGTCGGCCTGGCACGTGCCAGCGATATCGAAAGCAGTCCCGTGGTCGACGCTGGTGCGGACGATCGGCAGCCCGATCGTCACGTTGACGCCGGTGACGGCGCCGTCGCCGAAGCCGAGCATCTTGATCGGGATGTGGCCCTGGTCGTGGTACATCGAGACGACGCAATCGGCGGCGCCGCCAGCGGCCTGCGGATAGACGGTGTCCGGCGGTTCCGGGCCAACCGCGTCGATGCCCTCCTCGCGAGCTCGCTCGACGGCGGGTTCGATCTCCGCGGCCTCCTCGTCGCCGAGCAGGCCACCGTCGCTGGCGTGGGGATTGAGTCCCGCGACGGCGATGATTGGCTCCTCGACGCCGAGCTGGCGGAGCCCCTCGTCGGTCACGCGGATCGTGTCGAGGACGGCCTCCGTCGTGACCAGGTCGCAGGCCTCTCGGAGCGGGACGTGCGTGCTCACGTGGGAGACGCGGAGGTCGTCGTGGACGAGCATCATCGAGTAGACGTCGGTGTCGGTGCGGGCGGCGAGCAGGCCGGTGTGGCCAGCGTGCTCGCTGCCGGCCATGCGGGTCGCCTGCTTGTGGATGGGCGCGGTCGTGATCGCGTCGATCGTGCCGGCCTTCGCCAGTTCGATCGCCTTCTCGACGTAGGCGAGGCTCGCCGCGCCGTACTCCTCGCGGATGACCCCGTACTCGAGGTCGTCGACGAGGTCGAGGTCGAGGACGCTGACGGCGTCGTCGGCGAAGGACGCCTCGGCGACGTCGTCGACCGCCTCGACGGACAGCGACGAGTCACAGCACTCCACGGCGGCGCGAAGGACCGACGCGTCGCCGATCACGACGACGTCGGCGAGCGCGGCGATTTCGTCGTGCCCCTCGACGACGATTTCGGCCCCGATCCCCGCCGGATCGCCCATCGTGACGCCCACGACTGGCAGGTCAGTCATCGTACCTCGCGAGGAAGCGGAGTCCATTAACGATTGCCGTTTCGCCGCCGAACGCGCCCGCTTTCGTGACGACCGCCAGGCCGTCGGCCCGTCCGCCCTGGATCCGTCCCAGCGGAATACCGGCCTCGACCTGGTGGCCCGTCAGGCGGACGCCCATCGCGTCGAACGCGTCGAAGGTCGCCGTGGCCACGGCGCCGCCCGTCGCGAACAGCCCGTCGATCCCGTGGTCCCGTTCGACGGTGAGGGCCGTCTTCCCCAGAGCCTCGGCGACGTGGTCGCGGATCTCCTCGTCGTCGAGCCCCGTGGCCCGACCGGCGGCGAGCGTCGCTTCGACGTCCTCCCGGTCGGTCGCGGCGGTCACGACGGCCGGCTGGTCGTCGTCGAGCCGTTGCCCGAGCGCCTCGGCGGCGTCGGCGACCGCGGCCGCCGGCTCGGTGACGACCAGTTCGGAGTCGAGTAGAACGACCTGGTCGTCCGGGACCGCCTCGAGTTGCTCGAACGTCTCGGGGGCGACGCTCCCGACGACGCCGAGGACGGCGCTCGATCCACCGCTTCCCACGTGGGCCGCCAGCCCGCCGCTCCCGACGAACAGCACGTCGATGCCCGCCGCTTCCCTCGCCGCGGCCGCGGCGTCGGCCACGCGTTCGAGGTGCTCGTCGGTGGTCGCGTCGGCGACGACGAGGGCGCCGTCGCCGGAGGCCGCCAGTTCCTCGAAGGACGCCCGGAGCGCCACAGACTCGCCGAGGTCGTCGAGCGACCGGTGGACGACCGGGTACGACGACGCCTCGAGGAGCGTCGGCACGTGGGACGTCGTCGGCCCCTTGGCGTCGCGGCCAGCCGCGGTCTCAGCCACCGGCGTCTCCTCGACGAGGTGGTAGCCGCCGACAGTGATCCGGCCGGTCGCCGGGAACGCCGGGGCCACGATCGCGAGGTCCGCACCGCTGGCCGCCATCGCCGCGTCGATCTCGGCGACGAGGTTCCCCCGGAGCGTCGAATCGACCTTCTTGTAGACGTCGGCGTCGGGCGCACGCTCGACGGCCGATCGGACTCGCTCGGCGGCGGTCGCCGGATCGCTGTAGCGTGAGTCGGTGTTGACGACCCGAACGGCAGCATCGCTAGCGTCCTCGCGTCCATCTCCACCGCCCTCGATCTCGATCACCGTCTCCTGGCCCGTGGCGGCGAACGCGGCACCGGTGTCGTTCGCACCGGTGAGGTCGTCGGCGACGACGAGGTAGGACACGGTCAGACCCGGTGGGCTGCCCACCCGCCGTCGACGTAGATGTCGGCGCCGTGGACGTAGCTCGCCTCCTCGCTAGCGAGGAAGGTCACGACGGTCGCGACCTCCTCTGGCTCGCCGAGTTCGGGGAGGAGCGTCTGCTCCCGGGAGATCTGGATGCTCTCCTCGTCCTGGTAGTCCTGGATCGGCGTCTTGATGTAGCCCGGCGAGAGGCAGTTGACGTTGACGTCGTGGGGACCGAGTTCGACCGCGAGGTCGCGGGTGAGGTTGACCTGCCCGGCGTTCGCCGCCGCATAGGCGGGTCCGGAGCCGCCTTCGGTCGCGTTCACCGAGGCGATGTTGACGATGTGGCCCGAGGACTCCTTGAGGTGCGGGATCGCGAACTTGCAGCAGTAGAACGTGCCGTCGAGGTCGACGGAGAGCATGAACTGCCAGTCGTCGACGGAGGTCTCCTGGGAGTCGCCCTCGACGAAGACGCCGGCGTTGTTGACGAGCACGTCGATGCCGCCGAAGCGATCGACGGTCTCGTCGACGAGATTCCGGACCTCGTCGGGGTCGCTCACGTCCGTCGAGACGAAGATGGCGTCGCCGTCGTAGTCCTCCCGAATCACCTGCTCGGTGGGCCTCGCGACGTCGGTGTCGTGGTGTACCCCCTGGTGGGGTTCGTTGCTCCGGGAGGCACAGACGACGTTCGCGCCCTCTTCGGCGAACTGGAGTGCGATGCGACGACCGATCCCGCTGGATGCGCCGGTGACGATCGCAGTCCGCTCGGCGTGTCTCTTGGTAGCCATCGTGTGGCCTGAATCGGTAATGCGGTACGATAAATGTTGGTCCGGCGGCAGCGCCGTCCCGGGTCACCGCGCTGGCCAGTGACCGCCCCGCCCGGTCAGCGCTCCGCCCGGCCACAGGTTTATGCCCGCGAGCGTGGTGACGCCGGGTATGGTCGAACCAGTCGCCGTGAGTCCCGAGACGTACGTCGTCGACACCCACGAGATGGGGATTCCCGAGCGGACCGCCGCCTACGTCGTCGACGACGAACAGCCCACGATCGTGGACACCGGACTCTCGACGGGTGCGCCGCACATTCTCGACGCCCTCGACGAGATCGGCCTCGATCCCGCGGACGTGGAGTACGTCGCGCTCACGCACATCCACATGGATCACGCGGGGGGTGCCGCCGAGATCGTCGAGGCCTGTGCGAACGCGACCGTGCTCTGTCACGAGTACGGCGTGGACTTCATCTCCGACCCGGAGGTCGTTCCGAAACTCGTCGAGGGCGTCCACGAAGCGGTCGGCGATCTCGCAAACGACTACGGGACGATGCGGCCGATCCCTCGCGACCGAATCCGCGTCCTCGAGGGCGGCGAGACGATCGACCTCGGCGCACGGTCGCTGGAGGTCGTCCACGCCCCGGGTCACGCACCCCACCAGGTCGCGTACTACGACGGCGACAACGGTTGTCTGTTCCCCGGTGACGAGTGCGGCGAGTACGTAGACGACACGGTCGTCCCGAGCACGCCCCCACCGGACTTCGATCCCGACGCGATCGAGGAGAGCCTCGACGGCTTCGCCGACAGCGAACTCGACGCCATCTACTTCCCGCACTACGGCGAACACACGGCTCCCCAGCAGGCGATCGCCGAGTATCGCACGGTGCTCGATGAGTGGGTCGAGGCGGTCGCCGAACTGCACGAGCGCCACGACGACACCGCGGCCATCGTCGACGCGCTGCTCGAGGACCACCTGTACGCCGATCTGTACGAGGAGCGCGTCGCGTGGGAACTCGTCCGGCTCAACGTCGACGGCGTACTGACGTACCTCGACGAGTAACTCTCCCGACGATCGCGGATACCGATCGCCAGGGCGTTCGGAATAGCGGAACACGCCCCGACGTCCTCGGAGTACTCTCGTGCCCGCGGGCCCGTGGATAGCGTCTCTGCCTCCTGAGAGCTGGAACTCCGTCTCCAGCGAACTGGAACGAACTCCGAGATTGCCGATCGTTCGTTATTACGGAACGTCCTGACGTCAACTCGGCCTCCTTCGCTGCCAACGGTTGCGCTACGAACGGCGGTTAGCAGCGCTACAACGCCAGATTCTGGCGCAATGAGAAGCGAGTTCGTTACCCGTTACCACACAACGGGTTCGCCGGGCGCTCGCTGGCGCGATCGTTCGGTGATGGGGAACAGAACTAAGGGGAACCGGACCGAAGACCGTCGTATGCACGGGCGCGAGACCGACCGGGTGAAGGCGATCGGGACGGCGCTGGAGATCCTGGAGATCCTGCGGGACGCCAACGGCGCCAGGGTCACCGAGGTCGCCGACGAACTCGGCGTCTCGAAGAGTACCGTCCACGACCACCTCGCGACCCTCCGGGAGCGCGGGTTCGTCGAACGGGACGGCGACCGGTACGTCGTCGGGCTGCGGTGGCTCCGCTTCGGCGGTCACGCTCGCGACGACCTCGAACTGTTCCAGCACGGCCAGATCCCGGCGACGAACCTCGCCCGGGAGACCGAGGAGCTCTCCGTCCTCTCGGCCTTCTACGGGACCAACTCCGTTCCGGTCTACCAGGCGCGGGGGTCGAAGGCCGTGACTACGGACTCCTACCCCGGCCTGGAACTCCCGATCCACGCCACCGCGACCGGCAAGGCGATGCTCGCGAACTTGTCGACGGAGACCTTCGAGGCGGTGCTCGACGAGATCGACCTCGATCGACACGCCAAGAACACGATCGTCGACGAGGACGAACTCCGCGAGGACGTTCAGCGTACCCGCGAGCGTGGGTTCTCGCTCGACGACGAGGAGCGCATCGACGGGATGCGCGGGATCGGCGCCCCGATCACGCACGAGGGGTCCGGCGAGGTCCTCGGCGCACTCGCGATGACCGGCCCGACCCACCGCGTCCGCGGGGAGCGGTTCAGGGAGGAGTACCCCCAGCTCGTCTCGAACGTGGCTCGCGAGATCGAGATCAACGTCACGCACCAGCGCGCCCAGCACGACTGACTGGAGCCGACGGGCGCCAATCCGTTACACCGGTACGGCTGTAACGGCGACCTGCTTCGCCAGTCGTCCCCGAGCCATTCACTCTCTGCTGTCGTAGCAACGTCCACAGAGGCGTCGAGGAACGCGGCGCTCGACGGGCCTTGGGTCACTCCGCGGCGAGGAACTGCAGGCAGGTCGGCGAGGGAATCGCCTCGACGTCGTCGGTCGGCTCGAGGGTCCCGTCCTCGGAATCGATCGCGAACGTGACGACCTCGTCGGTGTGGGCGTTCTCCGCGAGCAGGTAGTCGCCGCCGGGCGTGAGCGCGACGTTCCGAGGCCACTCCCCGCCCGTCGAGACGACCTGGGTACGCGAGAGCGACCGGCCGTCCTCGCCCACGGCGAAGACCGCGACGCTGTCGTGGCCCCGATTCGAGGCGTACACCCACTCGCCGGAGTCGTGGACGTGAACGTCGGCTGTGAGGTTGTCGTCGACGCCATCGGGAAGCGTCGAGGCGGCGTCGAGGACCTCGAGCGCGCCGGTGTCGGGATCGCGCTCCAGGACGGTCAGCGTCGAGTCCAGTTCGTTCAGCAGGTAGACGAGTGGCTCCTCCGGGTGGAAGGCCATGTGCCGTGGGCCAGCACCGCCGGGGAGTTCGACGGCGGGCTGCTCGGCCGGTTCGAGTCGGCCGGCGTCGACGTCGAACTCGTAGACGAACACGCGGTCGGCGCCGAGGTCGGGGGCGTAGACGAACCGGTTGGCCGGCCCCGCACGGATGCTGTGGGGATGGGCGGCCTCCTGTCGCTCCTCGTTCGGGCCGGAGCCCTCGTGCTCGACCAGGTGCGTCGGATCGTCGACGCGGCCGTCCTCGCCGATGGGGACGACCGCGACGCTGCCGCCGGTGTAGTGGGCGACGAGGAGATGCTCGCCAGTGGCGTCGACCTCGCAGTAACACGGGTCCGCGCCGCCCCCGGTGACGACCCGGTTGAGCACGGAGAGGTCGCCGGATTCCCGGTCGATCTCCATGGCCGTGACGGCGCCGTCGTCGACCTCGTTCACGGCGTAGAGGTAGTCGCCGCTCGGGTGGACCGCGACGAACGACGGGTCATCGCCCGCGTCGGTGACGCCGACGCGTTCGAGCACGCCGGTCGTCGGATCGAGCGAGCAGGTGTAGATGCCGTCGCTGTCGCCATCGGTGTACGTCCCAACGAACGCGTGGTACCGCGAGGCGTCGGTGTCCATGCGTCTGGTGAGTGTGCGCCCGTCCCTTAGCTTCCCCGATTCCCGTCGTTCACTGCCGCCTCGAGGCGCTCCCGTGCGCTTCGCCGAATCGCACGAGGCGGATCACTGGGTGCCTGGAGGCGTCCACGTCGTCCGGACGTCCGCCTAGAACTCACAGATCGTCACGTCCTCGGCGTCCTCGAAGACCGCCGCGTCCTCTTCGAGGAGTGCGATCACCAGCGAATCGACGTACTCCTCGAGGTAGTCCACGAGCGCTTCGATGCGCTCGCTGTCGAGCGCCTCGAGGGAGTCCAGGAGCATCAGCGGCATCTCCTCGTACACCTCGTGGGTCAGGTGGCCCGCGAGCGCGAACACGAGGCCGATCACTTCCCGCTCGCTCTCGCTCAGGTGCTCCAGGGTGTCCTCGTAGGCTTCGCCGGACTCGGTCTCCCGCACGACGTGGAGTTCGAACGTGCTCCTGGCGACGGTGCGACGGCCCTCCCGCACCTCGCGTTCTCGCTGTTCGATCCAGACGCGCTCGACGTTCTCGTACTCCAGGGCGTTCAGCACGTCGTCCATGTGATGGTTGAAGGACTCGACGGCGCGCTGTTCGGTCCGGTCGATCTGCGTCCGGCGGTCGCGCAGCCGGGCGACGACGTCCGCTCGCTCGTCTTCGAGGTCGGCTCGCCGGTCGAGGCGCTCCTCGATCGACTCGATCTCCCCGGTGGTCGCGGCCAGTTCGTCCTCCAGGCGGTCGATCTCGAACTCTAGCTGGTTGGCCTCCGTGTGTAGCTCCAGCAGTTCGCTGTACTCCTCCCGTTCGAGCGCTTCGATCTCCGCCTCGAGCGATCCGATCTCGTCGGCGAGTTCCTCGCTCCGCGCCTCGAGGGATTCGATCCGCTCCTCGGTGTCCTCGATCTCCTCGGTCCGTCGATCGAGGGTCCGCTGGAGCTTCTCGTGGCGCTGTTGCTGGCGCTCGAGCTCCTGCTTCTCGGACTGGAGGTCGCCGATCTCCTCGTCGACGTCGCTGCGCTCCGCCAGTTTCTCACGGCGGAGCTCCTCGATGCCGTCGACGACCGACTCGACGTGCGCCCGCTCGACGGTGTTGCCGCACGTCCAGCAGGTGAGTTGCTCGGCGTCATCGACGAGTCTGTCGGTGGGGGACCTCGACTCGGCACCGTCCGCGGCGTCCCCTTCGGTGACGGCCTCGACCAGGTCGTTGTCCGCACCGTCGAGCAGTTCCTCGTTGAACTGGACGATGGTCTGGAGCTGTGAGAGGTCCGACGAGATCGATTGTTTGCGGTCCCGGAGCGCTTCGAGGCGCGCCTCGATCTCCCCGTGCTCGCCCGCCGGCATCTCGGGCAGCGACGCGAGTTCCGCCTCGAGGTCCTCGCGTTCCGTCCGCAACGACGCGAGGCTCTCGCGCTCGGTCTCGAGGTCGTAGCGGACGTCCTCCCGCTCGGATCTGACCGCCCGCAGTTCCGCGAGTTTCCCCTCCAGTTCGTCCTTCGTCTCTCGCGTCTCCTCGATCCCGCCGTCGGCCTCGTCGATCTCGGCTTCCGCGTCAGCCAGCGCGTCGCGCTTCTCCTCGATGGCGTCCTCCAGCCGGGACCGTTCCGCCTCGAGCTCGGGCAGTCGGCGCTTCGCCTCGTCGAGGTCGGCGATCTCGTCGTCGAGTCGCTCCTTCTCGGCGGTGAGTTCGTCGATCTCCGCGTGGATCGCGTCCGTGTCGACCGGCCGCATGATCACCTCGCGCAGGTCGCCGTTCTGCTCGACGGCCTGTCTGGCCTCGTTGTCCTCCAGCAAAAACGCGAAGAGGTCGGCAATGTCGGGCTCTTCGAGATACGGTTCTCCGTCCGTCAACACGGCGTCGCCCTCGCGCCACAGTTCGCGGTCGTACGTCTCGCCGTCCACGGTCAGCGAGACGGTACCCGCCTCCGCGTCGGCCTTGAGCGAGGCTCGATCGCTTCCCAGGGCGGCCATGATCGCCTGTAGAAAGGAGGTTCGGTTGGTCGCGTTTCGGCCCGAGAGGATCGTGATCCCCGGCGCGAACCGCAGGTGGGACTCCTCGATGCCCCCGATATTTTCGACCTCGACGTCGTAGTACGCGTTCGAGGCTCCCTGCGAACTCATTGTATATTCCACGTCGGTTCTCGGCATAAAACCTACCGGTCCGGGACGATCCGGCGGCCACCCGGGGCGTCAGTCGCCGCAGCTACAGCCGCCTGCCTCGATCAGTTCGCCGAACGTGAACGAGTCGCCACAGTCGGTGCAGACGACGTCGATCGTCACGATCACGTCGACCTCCCCGACGTCGACGTTCCCCGCCGCCCGCTGTCGCTCGACGTTCGACTTCGTGACCGTCGCGGTCTTGCTCTGGAGCCGATCGATGGCCTCCTCGACGTCTTCCAGGCTCGACGAGCGCACGTCGTCCTCGAGCGACGCGTCCCGGTAGGACGTCAGGTACGTGTGGATCGCCTGGTGGGAGACGAAGTCGGCTTCGAGGTCGTCGACGTCGATCCCCTTCCGTTCGAGGTCGCGCCTGGTCTGTGTCTGCGCCGTCGGGCCGACCTCGTCGTCGGTGAGGAGCCGATAGGTCGTCTCGGTCGTTTCCGCGGCAGGCTGCCGGTCGTGCTCGGCCAGGACTGCCTCCAGCACCCGCTGGTTGAACCAGTCGGCCAGATCGCGCAGACTCGCGCGTTCGCCAGCCTCGCCGGTCCACCGGCGCTCCAGCGTCTCACCGGCGCCGGACAGGTCGTTCTCCGCGATCAGGCGGCCCACTTTGCTCCGTTCGGCCGGCGGCAGATCGTCACTCATCGTTCCTGGGCGTCGGCCGTCGGCGTTCGTCCGTCGGTCGCATGGCCATTACACCGGTACCGCTGTAAATAGGTCTACCGAATTTCGTGGCCGGGTGATCAGCGCAGCGTCTGCTGAGCGCTGCACTGGTGCCGAAATATGACAATAGTAAATAACTCATATACCACTGATGTTTAGTACCGGCGCTATTATTGCGATACGAATTATAATCGGGCGAATACGAATCAATCGTGGATAATGGCTCCGAAATCCGGTGATATTACTATATATCTCTGCGATTCCCGAAGAAACTGTGTAAATTTCGGTATTGGTCAATATACGAGATTCCGCGGTCCAAACCCATCTCGACACCAGATTCTACGGTATCTCGAATCCGACTCGCCCTTTCAAAGATTACAGACTACTGATGGAATACCGTATTAGTAAGCCTGCTTCTATAATCACTGTCGTCAGGTGGACGCTCTGTAACTCGACGCGACCGCCGGGCTCCTCGAAGCGCTCCGGGGCCAGTTGATCGGGGCAGCGCCGCTGCCTCGTTGCGGGTGCGTCTCGTCAGTAGGCGGGCCGGACGCCGCCAGTCCCGTCGCTCGGCGCCGACCGCACTCGCCTCGGACTGGGCGTCACTCGTGGTGACGAATCCACTGCTCCATCGGGACGAACTCCTCGCCCTCGCAGGCACCGCAGGCCGGTGGCTCCTCCCAGGAGTGAGTGCCGTCCGCTTGGTGAATCGGCGTGCCGGCGTGGACGACGTTACAACTCGAACAGACGAACTGTTTGACGTTCTCGGGGACGTGCGCCATGCCGTGCTAGTTCGTGGCAGCTTTCAATAAGTGTTGGTCGTGCAGGGTCATAATCTGGGAAGGAGTTGGGAACAATGCACATTGGCTCGACCCGGACGCTGCACTGCTACAGCACGCGCTCCAATAACTCCGGAATCGCAGTATCGAGTTCGGAGGCTTGGAGAATTCGGATGGTTTCCTGCTCGTGCAGAGATGCAGTGTCTTGCTCTTCCATGTCCTGAACCACGAGGACACCGTTCCAGCCCGTGCCGAATGGGGTCTCTTCTTCGTAGACGAGTTGGTCGTCCCGTCGAAGGAATGCAAGATACTCCAGCGTCTCGGTGATTCCATTCCGGATCGTTCGCCTTCCAATCGAGTTTTTCACCTCGGTCACCAGATATTCGTACTGGTCGTCTCGCTGAATCTCGAGGACGATGACGTCCGGCCGATTCGACCGCACCTGAAAGTCGCTGTCTTTGAAGTATCGGTTGGTGATTTTCTGGGTCTCGTGGTAGATTCGCTCCGATCGCGTGAGGTCGCTCTCGGCCTTCTCCCGCGGATGCGTGATGAAAGAAATGTCGTCGCGCCCCGAGTTATCGTGATAGAGGACCACGTCGGAGCCGTCCTCGCTCTCAATTCGGGCCACCTCTTGCCGATCTGTCTGGATCGTCGAGACGGTTGCATCACCGTCTTTGTGGTCTTCGATGGCGTTGACGTACTGGAAGAGGACGTACAGTTCGAAGAGCGTCTCCTCGTCTCCCGGCGTGATCGCCGTGTCTGCGAGTAGTGTTCGAATTGCATCCACGTCCCCACGACGGCTCGCTTGGTGATCCCGAAGCAAGGCCGCAGCCTCCCGGTAGATTTCATTCCGTGCTCCATCGGCACGCTGCAACATACGATCCGTCGGTTCGTACCGCTCCGGTGCACGAATTCTCGTGACGTGGACGTTCCGCTCGAAGAGATCACGCATTCGATCGACGAGTTCGAGATTCTCTTGCCAACGATCCGTCACCCAGTCATATTCCTGCTTGAGGTAGTATTCGGCGTCGTCGAGCGTCGTGTAGATCAACGAGAGGAGCCGCTTGAGCACGACGTTCTCGTCGACGTCGTAGCTCTCGTGACGCGTATCGCAGACGAACAGTGATCGATCGCCGGGCGCACTCGACGCTCGAGTGGTCATCGTGGACTCCCAGTCGATCCGGCCGTCGATCTCGCCTCGACTCGCCGTCGAGACGTTCTTCGTCTGCGTCTTGATGCTTCGAATTCGATGCGGTAGGGCCTCGACGAAGTCGATCACTTCCGGTTTGAGGATAAAATGGAGGTCGACGAGGGCGTCGAAGTCCTCGAACCGCTCGTCCAGACCGTTCGGTTTGATCTGCTCGGCGACGTGCGTTTCGGGCATCGTGCCGTGCATCACGTAGGCGAAGAGGTCCTCCGCCACCGAGTCGATCAGTTCGGCCCTATCCATCGATCTCGACCTGCAGTACGTCCTCCGAGAGATCGATCAGGCGCGTTCGATCGACCGCTTCGACTCTCGAAAGCCGATTGACGATTGTCTCTTGACGACGGGTCCCTTCCAGCTGCGGCAGTACGTAATTGGCGACGGCTGCAGTGATTGCAGTACGTTCGTCTCTGTGCGGCCCGTGTTCGATCCCTCTGAGGATGTCCTGGACGATTGCCGGCCCGATTTTCCGGTCCTCGTTCCCGCTGTTGAGCACACGCCAGATCTCTGCGACTGCGTCGAGGATCGCCTCGTCTGGATCGAGGTCCCACGCAGCGGTGTACTCGGCGAGGAGTGCGAGGCGATCCTCGCGATCCTCTGGGACGGTCGGCGCGTCGACGTGTACGAACGAGAAGCGCCGCATGAACGCGTAGGAGAGTTCGTATAGCGAGGTCTTGTCGTACGTGTTCATCGTCGCGATGAGACGCCATGACGCCGGCATGACGTACTCGTGATCCGCGGCTTCGCCGTCGTCAGCGTCTGCAGGTCGAACGACAATCTCCTCCCCCTGTTTGCGGTAGGGGAGTTGGACCGATTGACCGGAAAGCAGCGTGAACAACTGACCGAATGCCTTGTCGATGTCGGCGCGATTGATCTCGTCGATGACGAGCAGTTCGTTGCGTTGCTGTCCGTCTTGCTTGAACCGGCGGAGAACCTGTCCCGGTTCGAACGAGAGGTTCTCGCCGTCGGATTCTGTGGGCATGTAGCCGCCGACAGTCTCGAAGGTGGACCAGTCGGCCGTAGCGGTCGTTATCTGGTGCCCCGAGTATACGTCGGGGTGGTCTTCGACAAGTTCGCTGCAGACTCGGCGTGCGAGTTCGGTCTTTCCGGTCCCCGGCGGTCCGGTGAAGATAACGTGCTTTCCACTGTCGAAGGCCGATGCCACCTGGTCGAGAATTTCTTCGCCTCGACCGTCTGGGAAGTAGAGCCCATCGAGGAGGTTGTCCCCGAAATCGACTTCGGGTTCCCTATGAACGTCGATCGCGCTGTCGGCATCGCTAACACCAGCTCGTACCGCCGACCGTCGTTCGATAGGATCCCCTCCGTTGGCGAACGCTTCGACCGAACCGTACTGTCCGCGAATGCCGCCGACGCCCAGATCGTGGAGCGAGCTAAATCCTTGTGGGTGGTCCCGATCGTACCCAGCGAGTTCGTGGACGTTCTCCGACGGAACGTCGATCGCTACTGGGGCCTCCAGATAGATGATCTGACTCCAGGGTTCTTCGTCGAAATTTGGCCAGATATCGCGACCTAGCTCTTCGTTCTCCTCGGTTCCCAGAACCTCCGCGGAGTGCGTATAGCTTCCATCGAGGTAGAATAGGAGGTAGTCACCGGGCTCTATTTTTCTCCACGATCCTTTGACCGTCGACTTCGTCCCCCACAACCGGACGACGTCGGTCTCTTCGTTGGGGAAATCAGTAAACGAAGCTATACGTTCGGCCGAAATGCCTTCCAGAACTGTCTTCTGGAAGTTCTCCTGCGCCGCGTTGCTTCCGTAGGGCGCCAGAAAGATTTTCGGCCCATCGTATGCCATATCCCGTTGATTTGAAGATCGCCTTCAAATAACTACTGGGCCCGCAGGTTGAAATTCTAAGCCGGGGCGAGCTATCGTTGTGCTGGTACGTCGAGTCGACGATCGAAGCTGTCCTCGTTGTGGTAGTGCTGTCGGCGTTGGACTGAAAGAGGAGCCAACGGGCTGGAAGGTTTACCGTGTGTGCCAAGCAGGCAACAGTTCTTGCCCTACTGTCAGGGTCGGCACCGTCTCACGCGAGTCCGTCTCTCACCTCGACGAAGTCGTACAACGCGCCGAGTCGTATCTCTGAGTCCCTTCGATGTATGTCAGAAGACGTCGCAGGTCGGATCCTCCTCCAGAGGAACCAATTCGAACTCCCGATCTACACCGACCTTCGCTCAGACCAGCGCGATCGCCAGACTCCGCATCGCCTCCGTCTCGTCGATCGCCACTAGCCACTCGCGGTCGAGGTCCACCGCGCCGAACCGGGCGCCGGCGACGGCACCCGCCACGGCGCCGATCGTGTCCGCGTCGCCGCCGCGATTCACGGCGGTGACGATCGCGTCGCTGGCCGAGTCTGCGGCGATGGCGTCGTGGAGCGCCGTCTGGAGCGTGTCGACGACGTAGCCCGACGTGGACAGCGAGTCGGGCGTCTCGCCGGCGGCGATGGGGTCGAGCGCGTCGACCAGCTCGTCGGGGGCGTCCGATCGAATCCGGTCGAGCGCCCACTGCAGTGGCGCCTCTCGATCCGTGAGATACCCGGCGATCGTGAGGTTCAGCGCCGCACAGCCCCAGGTGCACCGTGGATCGGCGTGGGTGATCTGCGAGGACTGCTTGCTCGCCTCGACGAGCCGTTCGGGCTCGTTCCGGAGGGGAATCGTGAGCGGCGGACACCGCATCACGCTCCCGTTGCCGGCGTTCTGTCCCTCGGGGCTGTCCTCCCAGACGGACTGGCCCGCCTCGTCCCAGGCCGCCCCGCGGTCGAGCGCTTCGAGCGATCGCCGGGTCATGACGCCGACGTCGAAGGGCTCCGACTCGTACCAGGTGCGGAAGCGCTCCGCGACGTCTGCGGGGTCGAAGGAGCCGTGTTCGGCGACGCTGCTGGCGATGCACAGCGCCTGTTCGGTGTCGTCGGTGAGCGTGCCGGCCGGCTGGTTCCAGGTTCCGAAGCCGACCATATCGGTGAGCGTCCCGTGCTCGTCGGCGATCTGCTCGGGCGAGTCGAACTCGACCGGTCGTCCGAGGGCGTCGCCACAGGCCAGCCCCAGGAGCACGCCCTCGGCTCGATTCGGGTTCATACACCTCCTTGTCGCGCCCTCGCCGATAAACGTGGCTGCAGCCGAATACGCAGGCTTCGAGGAGCTTTCGCTGGTGGGCCTGGCGACGCACGAAGCGATGTCGACGACGTCGGATTCGATTGATCGGGCCGGGAATCCGTGATCCGTCGCCGCCGGTCAGGTCGTGTGGTCCGCTGCGTCCGTGCGTTCGCCCAGCAGATACCCACCCAGCCCCGCCACCCACACCAGCAGCGGGTAGACCACCCAGCGCTCGATGCCGCCGAGTTCCAGGTCGCCGAGCGGTCCGGTGTCGCCGAGGAAGATCGCGTACACCAGCGACGCCAGCGAGAAGCCGCCGAAGAGCAGACAGACGTACGCGAAGGGCTTGGACACCGCTCGGGCGGAGAGGGCCGCCGCGATGCCGCCGCTCGTGAACGTCAGCAGCGCGAAGATACCGTGCCAGGGCGTGACGTCGCCGGGGAACACGCCGACGCCGAAGATGCCGAGTCCGAACACGCCGAGTGGCAGCCAGAGCGCTCGCCGGCGGCCGTCGCGATACAGGAAGAACGCGGCCGTGAGCACCAGCGCCCCCGAGACCAGCATGGTCGCGTTGAAGATCGTGGCGGTCGGCTCGTAGCTGACCGGATCCGGCGGCCTGGTCGAGCCGAGGTCGCTGATCTCCTGGGTCGTGGCGTAGTCGGGGTGGAGCGCCTCCGCGGTGATGATCCCGAGTAGCGAGACGCCGCCGGTGAGCAGCAGGGCGACGCCAGCGAGTGCCGCGTCGGCGATGCCGTCGACGAGGGAGTCCGATTCCGTGGCCATGGATGGACTGTCGACGTACCAGCGGGTAAACCTAGGCCGGATCCGGGCGGCCCAGCCGCTATCACCGGATCGCTCGGTCCCAGCACGCCGGCGGCAACTCGTCCGCGTCGATCCTGCACCGATTCGTCGCGCCGCTGGCGGGCGACTCGACCATTCCCCCGCTTCGATTGCTCCAGCCTAAAATCTCAAGAGCGTCGAGGAATGCGACGCGGCATGGCCAGATCGATTTCGATCCTCCACGTCGAGGACGATTCGAGTTTTGCGTCCTTGGCGGCGGAGTTCCTCGAGCGGGAGGACGACCGGTTCGAGGTGGAACCGGCCGCCTCGGCTAGCGAGGGGCTCGAGTTGCTCGATGCGGGCGACTACGACTGCGTCGTCTCCGATTACGACATGCCCGGTCGAAACGGCATCGAACTGCTCGAGGCCGTTCGCGAGGACTACCCGTCGCTGCCGTTCGTCCTGTTCACAGGCAAGGGGAGCGAGGAGGTCGCCAGCGAAGCCATCTCTGCCGGCGTCTCCGACTACCTCCAGAAGGGAACCGGGACGGAACGGTACGAGCTACTCGCGAACCGCATCGCCACGCACGTCGAACGAACCCGGACCCAGCGCGACCTCGAGCGCCGCGAATCGCAGCTCCGAACCGCACAGGAGATGGCGGACCTCGGGCGATGGCACTACGACCTCGTCGAGGACGACCTCGTGTGGTCGGATGCAGTCGCCGACATCTTCGACCTCCCGGACGACGTGTCGATGACCTTCGAGTCGTTCCTGGAGTACGTCCATCCCGACGATAGAGACCACGTCCTGGAGTCCTGGGACCGCGCCCTCAAGGGCGACACCTACGACATCGAACACCGGATCCTGACCGGGAGCGGCGAGACCCGCTGGGTCCGGGAGCGGGCAGAGGTCGATTTCGACGATGACGGCGAGCCGGTCCACGCGCTCGGCGTCGTCCAGGACGTCACGGATCGCAAGCAGCGCGAACAGCGACTCCGCGAGGAGCGCGACCGTCGCGAGGCGCTCTTCGAGAATCCCACCGACCCGGTCATCGAGATCGAGTTCGACGACCGGACGCCGATCATTCAGGACGTGAACGACACGTTCGAGACGCTGTTCGGCCACGACCGGGAGGCGGTGATCGGGGAACCAGTTTCGGAGGCGATCGTCCCGCCCGATTCGGAATCACAGCGTCACCACGACGAGATCACTGCGCAGGTCCTTCAGGGCGAACCGGTCGTCTCCGAAGTGCGTCGCCAGACCCACGACGGGCCCCGCCAGTTTCTCCTCCGCGTGTTCCCCTTCGAGGTCTCCGATACCTCCACCGGAACCTACGCCATCTACGCCGATCTCGCCGATCGGAAGCAGGAGCAAGAACGACTCCGCCGCTATCAGCGGGCCGTCGAGGCGTCCGGGCACTCGATCTACTGGACCGAGCCGAACGGCACGATCACGTACGTGAATCCGGCGTTCGAGGAGAAGACGGGATACACCGCCGAGGAGGCCATCGGGCAGACCCCGAGCATTCTCAAATCGGGCGAGCACGACAGCGAGTACTACCGGGATCTGTGGCAGACGATTCTCTCCGGCGACGTCTGGCAATCCGAGATCGTGAACACGACGAAATCGGGCGAGCGGTACGTGGCACACCAGACGATCGCGCCCGTCACGAACGACGGCGAGATCGAACACTTCGTCGCCGTCAACGCGGACGTCACCGAACGGAAGCAGTACGAACAGGAGATCGCCGACCTCCACCGCACCGCGACCGAACTCGTCGGAGCCGACTCGCGGCAGGCGATCTACGACCGGACGATCGAGGCGGCCGAGGTGCTCCTGGACTTCGGCAGCGCCGCAATCGCGACCGAAGCGGACGGCAAGCTCCACGTGCGATCGATGTCCGAGAACGTCCCGCTGGAGGAACGGCCGTCGCTGCCCGTCGAGGAGGGGCTGGCCGGCAAGACGTACCGAACGGGCGAATCCTACCTCGTCGACGACGCAGCTGTCGACGAGACGGCCGCCCCACAGTCCGAGGCCATTCGCGCGGCGCTGAGCGTTCCGGTCGGTGACTACGGCGTCTTCCAGGTCACGGACGATCGCCCTGGCGCCTTCGACGAGCGCGACCTCGAGCTCGCCCAGCTGCTCGTCCTCCACACCCGGACGGCGCTCCGGACGCTCGACCGAGAACGGGAGCTAGAACGACGGAACGACCGACTCGACCAGTTCGCGAGAGCCGTCTCTCACGACGTCACGAACCCGCTGGCGCTGGCAACCGGCCGCGTGGAGCTCCTCCAGGAGCGGTACGACGACGCCGACCTCGACGACGTTCAGTACGCACTCGATCGCATCCGACAGCTGCTGGACGACCTCTTCGTCCTGTCGAAGACCGGCGAGGCCGTGATCGATACGGAACCGGTGGCGCTGTCGACGGTCGCGGAGACCTGCTTTCGCACGATCCGGGACACCGATGCGACCCTCGACTTCGACGGGAGCTGCGAGATTCTGGCGGATCGAACCAGGCTGCGCCAGCTCCTGGAGAACCTCTTCCACAACGCGGTCGAGCACGGCGACGGCAGCGCTCGGATCACCGTCGGCGTCCTCGACGACCGCCAGGGACTGTACGTGGCGGACGACGGGCCCGGTGTTCCCGAGACGGATCGGGATCGGATCTTCGAGGAGGGCCACTCCGGATCCGACGGTGGCACTGGACTCGGACTCGCGATCGTTCGGGAGATTGCCGCCGCCCACGGGTGGGAGGTCACGGTCTGTGAGAGCGCCGACGGCGGCGCCTGCTTCGAGCTCACCGGCGTCGAATTCGTGGACTGAGGAACCGATTGGATTGGTGTGGACTGGCTCCCTGGGCCAATTCGCGTCCGCAACTACGTGTCACGTCGTCGTGGTCGGCGTAGCGGTACGGCTCGTACAGGGGCTGTTGTAGCGTGTCGAAATTGTTGCAGTACTCGTCTGCGTCGAACCCATCGTATAGGGCCCCAGTGGACTGCTGGAGACTGTCCTCGTCGAAGTCGTCGACGTGGCTGTGACCGTCTTCGAGAACGAACAGCTCGCGGTAGAGCCCACCGAACCGATCGTTGCTCTCGTTCCGGAGCGATCGATCGACAGCGGCCCGATCGTCCACGTTCATCAGGAAGCTCTTGGTGTCCTCGAGTGACGAGAGCGGTTTCCCCCGATCGTCGGTGCTCTCGAAAATCGACGCCGCTCCGGCGTCGTCGTCGACCTCGACGACGTCGATCTCGAAGTCGTAGAGCAGCCGGCTGGTCAGCTTGGAAACGTCGCTCTCGGACCCCGACTCTCGGAACTCGTCGCGGAGGTCCCTGTGCGCTCGCTCGAGTCGAGTCTGCGACGGCGTATCGGCCGTCAGCGATCGATCGCCCAGCACGCTGTCGCGGAAGAACGCCCGATCTTGATCCTGGGGAAGCAGTCGAGGCCGATCGTTCGGAACTCGGACCGCGTTCGATTCCTCGAGAGTGGTCTCGACTGCAGCATCCAACCCGTCGCGACAGCCAGCAGGATGCGAACGGTCGTCAGTCGCTGTTGGCCGTCGACGACGGTGGACGCGTCGGGCCGCCGACCAGATGCGGTGGTGTACCGTTCGTCCTGCTTTTTCGAATACTATTTCCAACGAAGTGTGTTCGGTCCTCCGGGAGATACCGAATGTCGTCGAGTAGCTCTCCGCACTGGCAGGCTTCCCACGAGTAACGTCGTTGCTATTCTGGACTATCGAAGACGCCGTCAGTGCGGAGAGATTCGACGCGTTCGGTTACGGGCTTGTATGTGACTCACCGGGTCAGCAGTTCCATTGTACCTTGGAGGATCGAACTCGCCTACTCGATCGGGTGGGCCGATGATGGTGGGGAACCGATTCCCCCGGTAGCTCACACTGGGAGCGCGAGGCAGATACTTTCGACTTCGGGTGCAAGGGAGATGACCTGTGCTTTCCGCTCGAGTTCCTCCCGACGGTCCTCGATCCGCTGTTCGAGTTTGCTGAGTCGATCTCGCTGTCCTCGGATGGCGATGTCCATGTCCGTGCCAGCGTCGGCCTTCCGCTCGTACTCGTCGATGAACGCTCGAATCCGCTCGCGCTCGGTGTCGGCGTATGCTTCCAGATCGTCGAGTTCCTGCTGCGTCTCCGATCGTCGTCGTTCGTGTAGCTCCTCACGGAGGGAGCGAACCGTCTGACTACTGTAGCGATCCGCGGCCGATCGCAACTGTTCCTGGCTCTGAATGAGCGATCGGACACGGTCCGCGTCGTGAGTGCCTGTCACGCTATCGCCCGCTACGATACGCTCTCCCAATCGCTGTCGGGTGTCCTGGTGGCGAGCATCGACGTACACCGGGAGCAATTCTTCTCGGATGACCGCCCCAGTACCGTCTTCGAACCTCAGGCGATACGTGTAGACGATCCCCGGTTCGTCGACGAAGGGGAGCAGCTTCAGCCCAACGTCCCCCCGGTCGCTTTCGAGCACCTCCTGCATGAGGCGCTGGACGAGGTCGTCGTCCGGCGATACGTACTCGATCCCGTCGTGGTCCATCGCGAAGTCACGGCTGAACGTGAACGGCCCGTACTCCTCCTCCATTCCCGTCCGGAGCGATGCGGGGAGTTCCGCCCGGAAGAGATCGGTACCGGTCGTCTCCACGCTGCCACCGAGGGCCTCCACACCCCGTTCCACGAACTCGCGAATATCGGCCTCCGAGCCGTAGACGTCCTCGGATTGATCCATCACTTCCTGGATCTTCTCGCGGCTCTCCTGGTCGAACGTGCTCGTGTCGATGAGGCTGCGTTCGTACCACTCCTGGAGCGTCCGCTGTCGCTCGTCGATGAGCTCCTCGAGTTCCTCCTTCGTCGCCCCCGGCGGCTCCTCGTTCCGGATCGATTCCATGATCAGGGAGTCGACGTCGACGTCGTCGAGCATCCCTAGCACGTCGGCGGTGTTCCCGAGTTTGCCGCGGATGCTCTCGACCTTGTTCTGGAGCATCTCGAAGATCTCGCCCTCGCGAGTGTCCTCGAAGGAGAAGTTCCAGACCTTGACCTCCTTGTCCTGTCCGTATCGATGGATTCGGCCGATCCGTTGCTCGAGGCGGTTCGGATTCCACGGCAGTTCGTAGTTCACCATGATGTGGCAGCTGTGCTGCAGGTCGATCCCTTCGCTGGCAGCGTCGGTGGCGAACAGCAGCCGTGACTCGCCGTGGTTGAACTCGTCCTCGATACGGGCGCGGTCCGCTTTGTCGACGTCGCCGTGGATGACCAGGATTTCGTCGGCCCAGGGTTCGTCCTCGACCAGTTCGAGGAGGTAGTCGAGCGTGTCGCGGTACTCCGTGAACAGCAGGAGCTTCTCGTCGGGCTGCTCCTCGAGCAACTGCTGGACGTAGCGGCGAACTTTCTGGCCCTTGGAGTCGACCGAGATGTTCTCGGCGAGGCCAACCAGGTCGCGGAGCGTCTCGATCTCCTCCTCGAGCTGGGCGTCGCTCTCGGTGACGGTCAGCGCCGACAGTTCGTCCTCTGCGGCCTGCTTGTCCGCCTCGTCGAGATCTTCGCCGTCGAGATACGCCGTGGCTTCCGCAGACAGACTGGTGGCGGTCGATTGCTCCTCGACCAGGTCGCCCAGCCGCCGGCTGAGCGTGGCCTGGATCGCGCCGACGCTGCTGACGAGGCGCTTTTGCATCAGCGCCATGGCGAACCCGACTGCGGGCTCGTTGAGCTGCTCGGAGCGGTTGTAGACGTGCTGGACGTACTCCGTGACGGCCTGGTAGAACTGCCGCTCCTCGTGGGTCATCTCCACGGGAACGGTGTTGACCGTCCGATCCGGGAAGATCCGCTCGCCGTCGTCGTCGTAGATCGTCTGCTTCCCGCGGCGGATCATCACCCGGTCGACCGCCTCCCTCGAGAGCTCCCGATCCTCGGCGACGAGGAACGGGTCGACGTACTCGACGAGCGAGCGGAACGCCTCGCCCTTGCCGTCGTGTGGCGTCGCGCTGAGCAGGAGGCAGGAATCGGAGTTGCCCGCGACCCGCTCGACCATCTTCGAGGTCTCGCTGGGCGACTCGCCCCGCTTGGCGGCCTTGTGGGCCTCGTCGACGATCACGACGTCCCAGAAGGCCTCATCGAGCGCGGGCTGGAACTCGTCCTGGCGGAGGAAGGCCTGGCTGGCAACCATCCGCTGGTGGTCCTGGTCCCAGATGTTGGCCTCCTCGCCGAGCCGTCGACGCTCGCCCTCGACCCACTGGCGATCGGCGGGCGTCAGGTCGACGTCGAAGAAGCGGTCCATATCTCGAATCCACTTCTTCTGGAGGTGCGCGGGGACGACGAACAGGACGCGATCGGCCCGATTTCGAGCGGTAAGTTCCTTGAGGATCAGGCCGGCCTCGATGGTCTTCCCGAGCCCGACGTCGTCGGCGATCAGGGCGCGCTGCCGGAGTTTCTGCATCACCCAGTTGACGGCGGCGAGCTGGTAGGGCTCGAGGCGAACCCGTGAATTCGAGATGCTGAGCAGTTGCCCCTGCTCGTGGGCGATCTGGAGCTGGAGGGCCTGAGAACGGAGATCGAACCACTCGGCGGAGACGGCGTCGTGGTCGGGGTGGAGGTCGTCGGCAGTGGCGGGGTCCAGCGCAGCGAGCTGGTCCGGCTTCGGCTCGATCTCGACGTCGTCGATGCAGACGGTCTTCACGCCGTCTCCATCGACGTATGCTCGGATGTACTCGAGATCGCCAACAGCGTACGTTTTGATGACCTCGGCTGGGGTCCCATTGAGGCGCACGGCGTCGCCAGGGTTGAGTGAATCCATCTGTGGCTACTCCCGTTCCAGTTCCGTCACGGCCCGTTCGAACGTGAAGTCATCGAGCAGCTTCGCTTGGCTCCGGTTTTCGGGTATCAACTGCTCGCGTGATTTGGTGTTGATCCTGAACCTGGATCCCGCGTCTTCGAACGTCGTGTAGAACGTTTCCTCCAGCGCAGGAATGTATCCGGCGAAGAGGTCGACGTCCCCTTCTTCGTACCGGTCGGTGAAGATCCTGTACTTCCAGGGCTTGTCGTTGTCCTGGTTGGCCTTCTTGACCTGGACTCGCAGCAACTCATCGTCCCTGTCTGCGATCAGGTCGTACTTGTACTGGCCGTGGGTGTACGACACCCGACACCCCTTCGCCACGAGATCGGCGGCGACGGCGAACTCCGCCAGTTCCCCGTCGACGTGCCCCGCGTTCCGACTCATTACCAACTGCAAACGACAGCCATGATCAATAAGGCCACTGGCGGCTCGCGCGGGAGGATGGAACCCTGCTCCGCCATCACCGTCCTCAGAGCACGTCTTCGTTCACGGTCTTCGGGACGATCTCCACCTCGGCGAGCGGCGTGATGTTGATCTCGACGCCGTGTTTGTGGTTTGGCTGGTAGCCGGCGGTCGTGATCTCGGAGAGTGCGCGATCGGACCACTCGTCGGGAATCCGCTGATCGATCGTCTGGCACCGATCGTCGATCTCCTCGGCCAGGGCCTTGAACTGGGCAAGTGGCGGGAGGTCGTCTACGTGTTCGACTCCTTCCTCTTCGGCCATCTCTTCGAGGTATTCATCGTCCACGATCGACGGGTCGTCGAGGCCCATCGCAAGCGTAGCAAGGTTCCGTTCTTCGTCGGTCAGGTTGTCGAACGGCTGGCCGTCCTCGTCGAGCAAGGGCGCGCCCTCCCGCTCGAAGTAGTACGTCATGAACAGAATGCCCGTGCTTGAGTAGTGGTCCGAGCCCTTGAGTCGCCAGTTGAAGTAGTCGAAGAGATCGGCAAGATGGGCTTCGACAGGCTCGTCGGCGGGCTCGGCATACTGCTCGCAGGCGTACGCCAGGTCTTCCAAGGCGTCGATCCACTCGTCTCGCCACTCGTCTACGGCCTCCCAGAAGTTGTCGGAGAACGTGTCCTGGAACCATTCTTCGCCGTTGCGATCCCGGAGCGCTGCAAGTGTTTCTACCCGCTCTTTGGTCGCTTCGCGGAAGGAGGCGACCTTCGGCGCCAGCTCCTCGACGAGACGGCGGTCCTTCTGGTCGAACTCCCGCTCGTCAGTGCTGCCGAGGTCCTGGAGGACGTCCTCGAAGACGGTGATCTGGTCAAGGCCACTCGCACATCGCTCGTACAGCTCGGCGGCTTGGGCTTGCTCACTCGCCGACAGCGAGTCGTCATTTCGACGGCGATTTGCGGCGCTACGACGCTCCCGAAGCTCGGCCTTCCGCGGTTCGAGGTACTGGTTCGAGAGGCGGTCGAACAGCCCTGCGTCGAGACTGTGGTAGTCGACGAAGCACGCGAAGCCCTCGCCGGTTGAGTCCGCGAGCAGGCGCCCGGTGGTGAGCTCCCAGACGATAGGCGAGTTCTCCATCCGGCTCACGTGGTAATCGAACAAATCCTCGGCGATCCAACGGCTGAGGTTGGGGTAGGCCTCCTCGGTGGCGGACTCGGCGCCGAGAATTTCGTCAACCTCGATTAATCGGTCCTCGGCGAGCTCGCCGTAGGCATGCTTGAACCGGTCGACGATGCGGTCCAGCATACCCGGCTGACCATTGACGCCCTGGAGTGGAACGATGCCGTCGTCCTCCTCCCGGACGACCTCCATCGCGAAGTGGTGGACGAGGTCCTTGACATCCTGCTCGAAATCGTCTGGTATCTCCTGCACCTCAGCAGGGTCTGGAACGTTCCGACTCCGGGGGTCTTCGTTCGTTCGCAGCGCGATCTCGGTGAGGACATCCTGCTGAGCAGTATCTTCTATTCCGAATATCTCGAACACGGTTTCGTCAATCTCCCGTGCCATCGTCTCAAGTGACGCCTCGATCTCCGCCCTATGTTTGGCTAGCGCAATCCCCATTTCCCAGAGAGAGTCTGCGCGCGACGTACTCGCCTCCGTCTGATAGCTCGCCACTTCCGAGAGGAGTGTTCTGTGTGGGTGGTCAAACGGCGATTCTGAAGAGTACTCCTGTAGCACACGGAGAAGCCCCGGCGCTTCGTAGTGGGGTGAGTCGGGCATCTCCTTCCGCCGTGCGAGCATGACCCCCAGCATCGCCTTGGCCTGTTCAGCTAGCGTCTCCTCCTCCCCTACCTCGGCGGCCCAGGGTAGTTTGGCAACTTCACCGGCGTTCCAGTGACGCCCGGTCGTCTGTGCGATCATCAGATAGGTCAGCAGACTGCTGTTGGTGTAGGAGAGGAGGTGCCAGAGACTGTGTTTGGGGAGGAAGACGAACCCCGTGTTGCTAAACACTGACTCTTCGTGTAGGAATCCGAACCGGCGCCCTCCCTCTTTGATGTACGTGTACGTCAACCCCTCCGTGAAGTAATCTTCCTCGTTCGGAGTACCGTTCCCGGACTCGCATCTTTTGAGCTCGCTGCCTTCGTTCCCCCAGATCAGCATCTCGTTCAGCTTGGGGAGGATCCACGCGTCTTTTCCACCCATCGCGAACGGCACCCAGTCTTCGTTCGGCGTCTCCCAGAACCGCCGCACAAATCGGTCGTTGTTCCCGGAAGCGATTCCCTGGTTCACTGAGCCCAAGCTTTCTGCTCCGACCTTCGCGTTTCCTTCGTCGAATACGGTGTTTGCCCCGTAAATTTCTCGAATGTCCCGTGATACCCAGTAGGAGAGCGGGGCGCCGGGGATTACGTTGAACTCCGACATCTCGCGAGTGTATTTCCTCGTCACACCGTCTCCGTCAACGCGGGCCTCGAAGGCGGCTCGGAGGAAGAATTCCTCTTTTTTACCTTTTAAGACGTCGTGGAGCCGAATGAATGTTCCATCCCTAGCCGTATTTGCGCTGTCCCCAGAACGAACAACGGTTCCAACGGTTCGAACGGTCGCGTTGTCCAGAATCCCGATTCCGAACTCGGCGAGGAACTCGAAATTTCCTCGGCTGCCCACGAAATCCTCGCGGAATCCTTCGAAGCTCGTCTTGAACATGAACGTCCGAGGAATTAGCATCCCGATTCGGCCTTCGCGAGTAACGAGCGTGTCACACACTTCGAAGAAGTTGATGTAGAACTCCGGTTTGTACGTGTAGTGCTCGGACACGTACTCCTTCACCGAATCCGGCATTCGGTTCCGTGACCCATACGGCGGGTTCATCAGCGCAACGTCGTATTCTTGGGCCAAAATGTCCAGCAACCGAACGAAGCTTCGGAGATCTTGGGCCAAAAACGAGTCTGCATCGCGGTGCTCCTCCACTGCCCCGCGAAGGCTGTGCAGCACCTGGGAGAGCGTATGGCTCTCGCGGGGGTCGTCGCCGAGGGTCAGCTGCGTGCCACCGATCTCGGCATCGTCCTCGAAGAGGTCGCCGAGGGTGCCGCGCACATCGAGCAAACTACCGAGACCGTGGACCTCCTCGAAGGCGTCGAGGATACGCTCTAGCGCCTGCTGGACCTCGGGATCGTCGCCGGCAACCTCCTCGAACACCGCCTCGACGCCGTCGATATCGGCGATCGTTGCGTCAGCACAGACGATGCCGATTTCGGGCATGTCGAAGCCGTCGGCGCCCTCGGCTTCGGTTCGCGTTCGGCCCTTGAGGTAGAGGTTGAATGCCGCGAGCTGACAGGCGCGCATGTCGAGGTCGACGCCGTAGAGGTTGTGCTCGAGGATCTTCCGCGGGATCGTCTCGGGAGCGAGATCGGTCTCGGCCCGCCAGATGCGCTCGAGGACGTCGAAGGCGTAGAGCAGGAAGTGACCGCTCCCACAGGCGGGGTCGATGACGCGGAGTTCTCGCGGATGGTCGAAGTCCGTCGGCTCGCCCTCTTCTTCGGAGGGAACGAGGTAGGTGCAGAAGTCCGCAATATCCGGTGACTCGTCGGGAGACAGCGGCCGGTTCTTGCGCTCGTCGGGTGAGAGGGCTTCCTGCGTCTCGACGACGTCCTGGAGTTCGCCGGTGTGTTCGAGATAGAGCTTCCCCAGCGAGTTGTCCGTGAGCATCCGGACCACCCAGTGGGGCGTGTAGAACTGATTCGCCGGCGGGACGTCCTCCGGATCCAGACCCGTGCGGTCTCCCTTCCGCCGGAGGTCGTCGAGGAGCTTGACGTTGTAGTATTCATAGACCCAGCCGAGCACGTCGTCGGCTCGCCAGACCTCGTCGGGGACTGAATCGAGCATCCGACAGAGGTCCTCGAACGTGTCGTCGTCGGGATCGACCTGGCTGTACGCCGTTTCTCGATCGAAGAGGATCTCGATCTCCGCGGCGAGCTCGTCGCAGGCGTCGTGGTAGGCCTGGAGGATCGCCTCGTCCTCCAGCAGGAACTCCTCGGTGACGAGCGTCTCGGCTGCGGGCGTGAGCCCGTTGTCCTTGAAGACGGTGACCTCCTCGTCGACGAAGTCCCGGACCTCCATGCAGCGCAGGGCGGCGAGGCGGTTGACGATGGTGTAGCCGACGCCGGTGACGTACTGCTCGAAGGCCTCTCCCCAGGTGTTGCCGTCGACGGCCTCGAGTTCGATCGCCTCGACGAGTTGCTCGGCCTCCTCGTCGAGGGCCGAGCGATCCTCTGGCTCGTCGTCGAGTGCGTGCTGGGTGAGCTGGAAGCGGACGTTGTCCTCGACGCGCTCTCGCATGTCGGCGACGACGTCCTCGAGGTGCTCGCGCTCTTCCTTGTCGAGTTGGGCCTTCCGTGGTACTGTAGGTGCAGACATGAGTTACTCCTGTGTGATCGTCACGAAGTTCAGCACGAACTCCTGGGGGAGCACGCCCCCGTGATAGAACCGGGCATCCGGGAGGCCCTGGTTCCGGAACCGCTGGATCGGATCTGCGAGCGCCCGGATCTTCGTCTCGCCGTCGAGGTACCCGAGGTGGGCGTTCTCGTCGAGCAGCACGCCGGGACCGTCGTCGTCGAGGTCTTCGCCGGCGACCCACCGCCTGGTGACGTGCTCGGCTCCGTCAGGAGGATGGATGTCGTCGATGTCGATCTGGCGGGGCAGGGAGACGAATCCGTGGTCCGCCAGAATGTAGGCGCGATCCCACTCGCCCTTCTGTAACTTCTCGCAGATGATCTCGGAGATCGTCTCGATGCGATCGCTGAAGACGTGCTCGAAGTCGGTGAGTTCCTCCTCGCCGGCCTTGTCGAGGTCGTTCCAGTAGTACGCGACGCGGTTCTCGCCCCAGCCCACTTTTTCGTCATCGCTCTGCATGATGTAACTCCAGCCGTCGTCCGTGAGCAGTTTCTCGCGCTGATAGTTCGTGATCTTGCGGCCGTTGCGCTCCGGGACGAGTTCCCCGTCGTCGAGCGTGACGTTGAAGCTGAACTTGCTTCCCGGGGTGAGCGCCGCCTTTCCGAAGTCAGTGTCGGAGGGGAGCGTGCCGACCCAGGCGCTCTCGTCGACCTCGAGGCCCGGCAGTGCCCGCCGGACGGACTCGGCCAGTTCGTGGGCGAGATCGAACCGGAGCGCGTCGACGACGAACAGCGCGACGCTCTGCCCGCTCTGGAGGTGCTCTTGCTCCTGATCGAAGAACTGGTGGGCGAAGTTCTCGCCGACGAAGGGCGATCCGGTCTCGATCTGGTCGACGACGAGATCGCCGAGGTCGCCGAGGTACTCGAGGTAGCGGGACTCCACGAGCGAGGTCCGGAGGTCGTCGAGCGACGCCGTCGCCGGATGCTCTTCCGGCAGGTCGGACTCGGGCTCGCCCGAGGTGATGAGGTTGAAGACCGCGTTGTCGATCTGCCAGGTGCCATCCTCGACGTCGCCGTACACCTCGACGACGTCGTCGACGTCGGTGCTCTCCGCCCAGTCCTGGAGCTCCGCGGCGAGGTTTGCGACGTCGATCGCCTGCTCCCAGACGACGGTCCAGGGGACGTCGTCGTAGGTCGCTTCGAGGCGCTCGTGGCGCCGGGTCGCCCGGTCCGCACAGGTATCGTACTCGCCGTCGTTGAAGGCTCGCGTCCAGGCGTCCCAGAGTTCGTGCTCGAGCGCGGCGTCGACGGGACAGTCCGCGAGTTCCCAGGGATCGTCGAGCGTCCGGAGTACGTCGTGCCAGTAGCGAGCGCCCGGATCGAGATAGGTTTCGGCCAGCTCCGCTTTGCGCTCGGTCTTGCTCAGCATCGACTGGAGCTCGGGTCGCGACACGCCGAGGCCGGAATCGGGTTCGGGCCGATAGCCGGACTCGAGGAGCGAAGGGTCGAGCCCCTCGTCGACGAGCCACTCCGCGACGGCCCAGCGTCGCGTTCGCTCGACGAGGGCCCCCGCTTCGGTGACGCCCTCGACGGCGGTGACGCCGTCGTCGACCAGGAGGTCGCGGATCTCCAGCAGGTCGTCGGTATCCTCGGGGAGGTTCGCCTCGCCGTGCTCGAGGACGAACGCCACGGGATCGTCGTGGCCGTCGAGGACGATCTGGGTCTGGAGGCTCTGGAGCGTCGGCAGGCCGCCCTCGCCGTCGAGCGCGTCGTAGAGCGTCCGCGCGATCTGCTCGCGGTCCCTCTCGTCAGAACTCTCGTAGGCCGTCCGGATCGAGGCGGCGTTGATGCGGTCGTTCTGGAAGCAGCGGGCCGCGAGCTTCCCGATGTGAGCCTCGACGACGCCACCGGTATTCTCGACGTCCCGGAACCAGTCCACGTCGTCGTCGGGTGCCTGGGGAACGTACCAGACGGTTCGATCGCGGGGCGCATCGGCGCGAAGTTCGAGGGGCGTCGTCTCGGCGGCGTGGAACTCACAGCCGAGCGAGTCGCTCACGCTCTCGACGATCTCGCGAAGGTGCCCGCCATCGTCCCACCACAGCACGACCGGCTCCTCGTCGGGCGCCCCCTCGATTCTGGTCTGGATCGCGTCCTCGGCGGCCTGGGGGATCGTCTTCGTTGCTGGCATGGTTAGAGGACCTGTTCCTCGACAGTCTCCGGAACGATCTCCGCCTCGGCGAGCGGTGTGATATTGATCTCGACGCCGTGCTTGTGGTTTGGCTGGTAGCCAGCGGCCGTGATTTCGGAGAGTGCGCGGTCTTCCCAGTCCGAGGAGATCTCCGACGAGAGTTCCTCACAGTCCTCAGCAATGGCCTCGCCGAGGTCGATGTACTCGTCCAGGTCACGTGCGAGCTGTGAGATCAGCCGCTGTCGCCGCGCAACGCCGGCGTCGCCGAGGCGGCCCTGATCGGCCTGCTCGAACTCGTCGAAGTAGTAGGTCATGTAGAGGATGCCGTTGCTCGCGAAGTGCGAACTCCCGAGGAGGTCGTCGGTGTAATAGTCGAACAGATCGTACAGGTGCGCTCCCACGGGCTGTTCCGAGTCCGCAGCGTAGGCATCGAACGCCGCTTCGAGGTCTCCCAGCGCGTCGATCCATTCCTCGCGCTGGTTTTCGATCTTCTCGTAGAAGTTCCCGGTGAACAGCTCACCCACGTCGACGTCGTCCATCGCGGCAAGTTCGTCGACGATCTCGAGGCGCTTCTCGGTTCGCCGGCGGAACTCAGCGACACGTTTGGCGGCCGCATCAGCGGCCGCCTGTTCCTCCGTCGACCACTGTCGGGGCTCGGGCTGCGCCAGCTCGGCGAGTCGGTCCTCGAGCACCGAGATCTGTTCTAGCCCGCTCTCACAGCGGGCGTACTCCTCGGCAGCCTCGGCCTGCTTGCTCGCCGAGAGCGAGTCGTCGCTTCGGCGCCGGTTCGCGGCGCTGCGGCGCTCCCGCAAGCGGTTCTTCCGTGGTTCGAGGTAGCGGTTCTGCAGCCCATCGAAGGCTCCCCCGTCCAGTTGGTGGTAGTCGACCAGACAGCCGAACCCCTCGCCCTCGGAGTCCGAAACGAGGCGCTCGGTCGTGAACCGCCAGAGAATGGGCACACGGTCGAACTTCGAGACGTGGTAGTCGAAGAGATCCTCCTCGAGCCACGTCCGAAGGTTGGGATAGGCCGCTTCGCCAGCGCTCTTCCTCCCGAGCACGTCGTCGACTTCGGCGAGCCGCGCGTCGGCGTGGTCGCCCCATACGCGCTCGAACTCGGCCGTGATATGTGTCAGGAGGTCGTCCTCACCCTCGACGTCGGAGACAGGGATGATGCCGTCGTCAGCCCTCCGGACGGCGCAGAGTGCGAGGTGGAGAATGAGGTCCTTGATCTGTTTGGGGAATATTTCAGGATACTCCGGAACTTCGTCAGGGCTGGGTACCTCGCGATCGGACTTCTCTTCCACGGTCCGAAGCCAGATTTCTTCTTTGACCTGGTTTCTCGTCGCGCTATCCACTCCTAACGCTTGGAATATCTCCTGGTCAATCTCGTCTGCGAGCGTCTCTATCCGCTTTTGCCGTCGTCGATCTAAGACAACTGCTTGCCGGGAACGTTCCAAGAGCGTCTCATCGGTCTGCCCAGTCTCGAACAGCGTGTCAGGTTCTGCTGCAATTGCTCGCTGGTGATCGTGTTCAGTATAGAAAAACGTCGGCCGACGTGACTCGGGAAGCAGTACAGGGCCGATATAGTACGGACTCCCGAAGTTGTGGACACTCTGTTTGATCATCGTCCGGTACTGCTCTTTGACCTTCTCGGCCAGGTCCGCTCGACCTTCTAACTTCTTGAACCACGGTAGCTTCCCGACGTATCCCGCCTCCCACTTCCGTTCCGGGGTGAGGCACAGCATCAATCCGTGATACGCATCGGAATTTAGCACACCCAGCAGTGACCAGAGAGAAATATCCGAGATCGGGAATATCATGTTGCTTGCATGACCGAAGAGGCCTCCGTCTGGGTAGTATCCGAACCGCCGCCCTGTCCGCTTGATATACGCCCACGTCAGCCCTTCACGATGGTAGTATTGGGTGTTCTGGAATCGAGAACCGGAATACCGACGAATTCGGCTTCCGCTATCGGTCCAATCGATCACCTCGTCGACCTCTGGGAGAACCCACACCTTCCCGCCAGCGTTTGTGAACGGCTGAAAGTCGCTGGAGGACGTTTCCCAGTGCGCTCGCAAGAATCGACTATTATCTCCGGTAGCAAGCCCCTGTTTTACATCTGCGATACGTTCGACGCCGCCTGTATCGTCTTCTACACCGATCTTTCTATCCGACGAATGAAGGTCCCTGATCTTTTCGGGGAGCGAGTAACAGAGCGTACGTCCGGGGATCTCGTTGAATTCATCGATAGCGATTTCGAAGTGCCTGACAATCTCGTCGTCTTCTCGCGAAGTGAATGCCGTTCTCAGGTAGGTCGCTTCCTTGTCGCCTTTTTCGACGTCGTGAAGCCGAATGAAGCTTCCCACGGTGTCCTGCGACGAGCCGCTCCGAACTACCGTTCCGGCCGTTCCAACTGTCGCGTTATCCAGGATTCCGTACCCGAACTCTGCCAAGAAATCAAACGAACCTCGATTTCCGATGAAGTCGGCTCTAAAGGGCTCTAAGGTTTGATTGAACAGGAATGATCTCGGGACCAACATCCCCACCCGGCCCCCGTCACGCGCTAAGCGATCACATGCCTCGAAGAAGTTGGCATAATATTCGGTCATGTACTCGTAGTGTTCCTCAACGTACGCTTGCACGCTGCTGGGCATCCGCCCACCTGACCCATACGGTGGATTCATCAGAGCGACGTCGTAGTCCTGCGTGAGCACCGCCAATAAATGTAGGAAACTCCGCAGGTTCTGTTCACGAAACGAATCGTTCGTCTGGTCCGCTACTGCTCGCCGGAGCGCTTTCAGGAAAGAATGCAGCGACTGGTGAGCGCCCCCGTTGTAGTCACTAAGCTCCGCTTGCATCTTACTCGAGTCGAAGGCTTCTTCGAGCGTTCCACCCACATCCAGCAGGCTCCCGAGTGCTTCGGTATGCTGGAACGTTTCGGTCACGTCGTCCAGCTCCTCCCGAAGATCGCTCCCCTCACCAGTGATATCGTCCAGGACGTCGGTAGCCTCATCGACCTCGGCGACGCGGGCGTCCGCGCAGACGATGCCGACGTTTGGCATCTCGAACTGTCCGTCTTGCGCCTCGGCGCGCGTCCTGGCTTTGAGATAGAGGTTGAACGCTGAGAGCTGACAGGAGCGCAGGTCGATGTCGACGCCGTAGAGGTTGTGCTCCAGTACCTTCTCGGGGATCGCTGCTCGATCCAGATCAGTTTCGGCCCACCAGATGCGCTCCAGGACGTCGAAGGCGTACAGCAGGAAGTGCCCGCTTCCACAGGCAGGATCGATGACACGTAGTTCCCGCGGATGGTCGAACTCCGGGGCCTCGCCGGGCTCCTCATCCGGAATGAGGTACGTACAGAGGTCCGTAACGCTGGGAGCGTCCGCTGGCGTGACCAGACGGTCTTTTCGCTCCTCGGGAGAGAGGGCTTCGGGTTCCGGGATAGCGTCCGTCTGGTCAGTCGCCTCGAGATAGAGCTTCCCCAGCGAGTTGTCGGTGAGCATCCGCACGACCCAGTGGGGCGTGTAGAACTGGTTCGCAGGCCCGACGTCCTCCGGCGCAAGCGTGTTCTTCGCGTCGAGTGCTTCGACGACGGGGCGATTGTAGTACTCGTAGACCCAGCCGAGCACGTCGTCGGCGCGCCAGACCTCGTCGGGGACCGAATCGAGCATCCCGCAAAGATCGTCGAAGGTGTCGTCGTCGGGATCGACCTGGCTGTAGGCCGAGGAGCGATCGAAGAGGATCTCGATCTCCGCGGCGAGGTCGTCGCAGGCGTCGTGGTAGGCCTGGAGGATGGCCTCCTCTTCGAGGAGGAACTCCTCGGTGACGAGCGTCTCGGCGGCGGGCGTGAGCCCGTTGTCCTTGAAGACGGTGACCTCCTCGTCGACGAAGTCCCGGACCTCCATGCAGCGCAGGGCGGCGAGGCGGTTGACGATGGTGTAGCCGACGCCGGTGACGTACTGCTCGAAGGCCTCTCCCCAGGTGTTGCCGTCGACGGCCTCGAGTTCGATCGCCTCGACGAGTTGCTCGGCCTCCTCGTCGAGGGCCGAGCGATCCTCTGGCTCGTCGCCGAGTCCGTGCTGGGTGAGCTGGAAGCGGACGTTGTCCTCGACGCGCTCTCGCATGTCGGCGACGACGTCCTCGAGGTGCTCGCGCTCTTCCTTGTCGAGTTGGGCCTTGTGGTGGGAGAGAGAATCGCTTGCCATTGGAAACTCGGAATAGGACCGAAAATGCGCAGGGACCACTTGAAGATTGGCAAGAAGACACAAGTCGAACCACGGGGCGGAGATACGCTTCCCGCGTCCGGTGTCTCATACTGGCTGCACGACGATCGAAACCGGTGCATCGATCGGTTGCACTTCGACAGGTGCGTGACGATCACCAGAAATCGTGATGGGACGCGCCACCGAGGTAACGCGTGTTCGACAGAAAGCCACTCGGACGAGCATCTACTCACGGTCTACGCCGTGATCCAGCGATGACCGACGAGAAGATACAGATTGGGAGACTTGAAATATAACACAAAAATATTTTGCATTACCGGGAAACTGGCTGCTTGTCTCCATGAATGACCGGCCTGTGATCGAGCATCTAACTGAAGTCAAACTCCACGGTGACTACGCCACGAAAGAGGTCATGGCAAAGTGTGACAGTGGATCTGAAAGCACGTCGATTCATTACGATCTCATCGTAGAGATCGGGGGCGCCGAACGTCTCGGCCAACGCGAGGTCTATTCCGCTCTCGGCAGTGAAAAACGCGATACCGTCCAAACCTCAATCGAACTGGCGGGCAAACGGTTCGACACCAAGGTGGATATCGGGGACCGGAGCGGGATGGATCACAAAGTATTGATCGGCTGTGATATCCTGAAAAACTTTCTCATCGCTGTTACATAGCGGTCGGGGTGGCAACGCACTCGCCATCGGGTGTCTCACGTCGTCCCCGACGCTCCTAGCCGATGGGCACTCGTGTTCCGTCCCACGCGACAGATACCTTCTCTTGTATGGCTCGTTCGAATTCCGCCCCGCTCTCGAAATTGCCGCGTCGAACACGGCCTCGCATGCTCGGCCGTTGCTGACTGCCCTAGCCACTTCCCGAATCAACGAACCTTGGGTTACCGGTCCTCGATAAGCACGATACTTCCATCTTCGAGCTCGTCGAGGCGCTCTGTGACACGGTTAATCCGCTCCAGAACCGGCCGAGCCCCTTCCAGCAGTTCCGTGACGCGCTCCGCGTCAGGCCGCTCGTTACCGTCGACGGCCGCAGTCACCTCGTCAGTGATCTCCGCGGCCGGGTGATTCTGCCGGAGCTCCTCGGTGATCCGGAGCAGCGCTGCCCAGTCGTCGTCATCCGGACGAGGCGGTCTGGGATCCTCGGCACGCTCGAGGAGCTGGCGAACGCGTCGCTCGGTCGGCGGTCGGGAGGAGTCGAGTGCGGTCTCGACGGCGTCCGTCGTCGGCGAATCAGGATGGTCCGACCGCAGGTGGTCACCGGCATCCTGTAACTGCGACCAGAGGCTCTGACCGTCCGCGTCGTCGAGCAATTGACGCAGCCGTTCGTAGGTTTCCACCTGCTGAACCGCGGTCGCGTCGACGATTGTAGCTTCCGTCACTGCTTTTCCCTCCCAGACCGCTTCGAAGAGCGTCTCGAGATCGGCCAGCGTGGCCGCCTCGAATTCGTCCGCTGCAGCTTCGAGGATGCTCCGAACGCGCTCCTCGTTCGACCCCAGCCACTCCATCAGTTCGTTACAGGCACCGGCTGGAGTAGCTGCGTCAGTGGTCGTGCCGGTGATCCGCCGGAACTGTGCTGCGACCGCTTCGACGCGATGAGATCTCGCCTCATCGAGGCGCGACTCGACGGTGGAGACGCTCGGGACGGTCTCGCTCGCTGCCGTCGCTTGCATGCTGTCGGTGGTCGACGAGTCTGGGTACAGCGACGTCATCACCTCCAACTCCTCGGTGAACTGTTCCCAGAGCGGCGTCTCGCCCTCGTCCGATTCGAAGAGTTCCCGCGCTGTCGCGAAGGTCTCGGCCTCCTCGATCGCGTCGTCGAGTAGCGACTCGCTCCCGAAGGCGGACATCGAGAGTTCTCCACCGGTGAGCGCGGGCTCGATCAGCGATTCGAACGTATCCATCGACGCGTCGAACTCCCGAGAAACGTCCTTGAGAGTGCGCTTGATCGAGGCGCTGTTCGCGTCGGCCCACCCAGCGAGTTCGTGCAGCCACTCGTCGGGCCCGTCGCCGTCCGGTCCCGATCCCTGGACGGTCGTGACGAACTCTCGGACCTTTTTGGGCGGGATAATCGGCTCGAAGCGAACCGTCAGGGACGTCAATCCCCCTTTCGTCCTCACCTGGCGGCCGATGGCAGCTGGATCGCTCAATTGGTCCGTATCCTGCTTGAGGACGACGTCCTCGTTCGAGGTCGCGAGCGTGATCAGCAGGGCGGCGATCGATTCCCGCGGCGATCCGCGATAGGCACCGTTAGCGGTTCTGGTCTGCTGGAGGAGCGTCTCGACGTCCACAGCCTGTTGGCCCTCGTAGTTCTCGATGAATTCCGCACACCAGCCGGTCTCGGCGACGGCCCCATTGGCAGTATCCACGCCGAGGGTCGCGGCGTCCGCGTTCGATAGTGGCCACTCGCCGCTCCCTCGGAAGAAGGACGCCATCGCTTTCGCATCGTCGACCTCAGCAAGTGGCCTGGAGAGCGTCCGGCGAGACGAGCCGAAGACCTCCTCCACCTGCTCCGCGACGACGGTTTCGAGGACGCTATCACGTTGCCCTCGCTCGCCTTCGATCGTGTGGACGGTGGCCTCCTCCAGCACCTCGGTCACGTCCGCCTCGAGACGGCGCTTGTCGGTGCGGTGCTCCCGCTCGAGCTCCTCGTGGGACTCGGTCTCCTCGTCGAGGACCTGTCCCATCCCGATGACGTTCTGAATCCGCTCGAGCATCGTGCTGGCGACGTCCATCGTGACGAGGACGTGCTCGCCTCCGTCGCGCCCGTCGTTCACGTCCCGCCACGTCGAGACCTGGTCGGAGACGGTCTCGCCCTCGTCGGCGAGGACGCGAACCTGGATCGCGTCGTACTCCGGCGACGGCGCTCTGTCCACGGGCTCGAGGATCGAGTACTCGTATCGGAGCGGAACCAGTCGCTCGTCGCCGACGTCGGTCTCGTGGCGGGTGCCCTCTCTCCGGAGGAACGAGTCGTTCTCTCGGAGCCGGGTTTCCAGCCACGCAGATAGCTGGTGTGGGGAGATCTGTGCAGCTTTGTCCTGTGCCCGGCTGAGAACGCTCTCCTGTTCTTCTGAGACGAGCGTGTAGACCTCGTCGCCCTCGTCGTTCGTCTCGGTCAGGACCTTCTGTTTGTCGACGAGCGTCTGGAGTCCCGACTCGGCACGTTCGACGACCGCCTCGACGTCGGCCGTGACGTCGTCGACCAGCAGCCGGCCGAGGTTCTCGGGCGTCGCCGGAACCGCTGGCGTCTGATTCAGCAGGTAGAGGGCCTTCGCGAGTCTGACTTCCCAGGCATCCTCGTCCCCGTCGAAAGTGGGAACCAGGGTGTTGTCGATCATCTCCTGGACCCACAGCGGGAGGTAGGTGGTCTCCTCGACCAGCAAATCGAACAGGACGTCCCACGTGACGAGCGCCCCGGGTTCCCGGGAAGCCCAGTCGAACGTCGTGAACAGCGATCTGACCAGCACGAGCAGCGCACGCCCCTGGATGTACTCCCGGTCCGTCGAACGGCCCTGCGTGATCAGCTCCTGCATCACCGCCCGAAGCAAGGTCAGGTCGTACTCGCGGAACGGGTAGGACTCGATCGGATCGGGGTCCATGCTCGCCACTGACGAGTACGTGTCGAGGGACAAGTCGGAGAGATCAGACAGCAGCGTTTCGACGCTGTCTCCTCCGTCTTCGGACTTCCGGAGCCATCGTTTCCGGACGATGATCTCGGTGTCCGCGCCCTCGAGCTCGACTTGCTTGTACGTCCAGTGATCGGTTGGCGGTTCTCCGATGAGACTCTCTCGCGTGATCGGGAGCGAGTACTGTCCGGTCGAGACGACCACCGGATTCGGCCCACGCTGCAGGGCCTCCATCGTCTCCTCGAACTCCCTGTATCGATGGCTGCTGTCACCGACGAACAGCGCAACTTCGTCGAGCCCGAGGAGCAACTCGGTCCGCGAACCGTCGTCGTTCAATGCCTCGGTGGCGGTTTGGACGCGTGAGACCAGTTCGTCGGGATCGAACGACTCCGGATCGACCTCGGCTACCGCTCGCTCGATCGAGTCCTTCACGCCGGCAACTGAATCGAGGTCAGTGCCGTCCGTTTCCGCCAATGCCGGCACCGCTTCGTATAGCCATTTCCGTAACGAGGCGCGCTCCTCGAGAACGTCCTCGAAGGTCTGCCTATCGTGCTCGCCGGCCTGGAGCGCTTCCCAGACGCCGTCGTACTCCATATCGACGGTCCAGGCCCACTCGAGCAGCCAGTTCGGATCCGTGGGATACCCAAGCTCCCGGCCGATCGCCTCGAAGATTAGGAACGGTAGCGGGGGTTCCTTGGAGGCGTCACGGTCCAAGAGATTCAGGAACACGGGGACGAGCCGATCCACGTGTGACGCACCGATTGATTGCTGCAGCGCGTGGAATCCGCCCCACTGATCGGCGAGACGGTCACCCAGGTACGCGTAATCGGACTGATCGTCCGTGAGGAGTCCGACGAGTTTCAACAGGTGCGTCTTCCCCGATCCGAACGTCGCGTGAATGTACAGGAACCGTGCCGCTTCACCGGGATGGGTCTCGATCGTATCGCCGAGTTCGCTGAGGACTTGCTCTGCGCTCTCCGTCTGGTGGAACTCCGCGACGTCAGTCTCCGCCTGCTCGCTGGCGTTGATCTTCTGGACTTCCTCGAGCTGTCTCGTAGGGTCGCGTTCGAAGAGATCGGCGATCGTCATTGCTGGAGATGCACCTCCGTGATCGGCCGATCGATCTGATGCGCCGGGTAGTAGTGACGGGAGTCTCCTCCGAAGAAACTGAGCTTCCCGCCGATGACGTCGCCCGGGAACGGAATTCCGATGGTGGATTTCACGTTCCGGCGATCGAGTTCGTCGAGGAGTTCCGACGCTCGCGTGAACGGGTAGAGGCTCCCGAGATTGAGCAAGAGTACCACGTGTTGCTGACTCGTGAGCTGCTCCTCTGATAGCTCTTCCTCGATCATTTCCTCGACGAGTTCGGTGGCGAGTTGATCCTGCATCGTCTCCGTGATTCGCTCGCCCGCAGAAGCGTCGCCCTCGAGCTCGGTCAGTGACTCGCCGAGGTCGACGAGCAGGTTGTATACGTCGGTGCGGGGGAGCAACTCGTCGAGCCAGATCGGCTGGACGGTGACCTCGTCGGGAATCGCGGGCGCTTCTGATCCGCCAGTTGCCCACTCTTCGAGCCGCTTCGTCGTGCGGTGTTCGACCGGGGGATCGACGGCAACGATCACGAACGGATTCCGGATCCCGTGCTGCCCCTCGGCGAACGTACAGAGCCGGTCCTTGAACGCTCGCAACGGCGAGGAACTGCTGTCGCTCATCGAATGATCACCCCTTGGCCGCTGTCCTCGACGTCGAGGTCACCGTCCTCGGCGAGTCGTTCCAGTCTCCGCTGGAGCTTGTCTCGATCCGAGGGCACGATGCCGATCTGATCGACGTCGTCCGGCGTTCGCTCACCGACGATCGCCGATAGACCGTCGAGTTTCGCCGCGAGATCCTCTGGTCCGTCGTCGAATGCGTCGGCCATCGGTTCCAGCGCCATTGTGTCGTCGGCGATTTCGACGTACGCTCCAGCGTCGGAATCGCTCGGAAGCGTCGTGAGTGCTTCGTCGAGCGTCTCGAACCAGCGTACGAACTGGCGCATCGGCGTGATGTAGGTTCGCTCGAAGGAGGCATGGACGCCCGTCGGCAGGGAAGTGGCTGGGAGAATCCACGGATTGTCGTCGATCCGTTCGACGAGTGCATCGATATCTCCTTGGTCGACGAACTCCTGCCATGCCCGACCGAGTTCGGGTGCGAGATCCGGAACCAACTGCTCCGAGAACGTTTTCCACCCCTCGGCAGTCCACCATTCGCCGTCGTAGCTCGCTACAGACTCCGATCGCGTCTCGATCGCCCGTTGGGCATCGTCGTCGATCCACTCGAAGTCGCGATCCCCGATCGTCAGGACGGCGTCGAGCTGCTGGAGTTGCGACAGCCGCCGGTTCCACACGTCGGTAACGTCGCTGAGCCACTCTCCAACCTCGTTCGTGCCTTCGATCACGCCCTCGAGGTCGCCGCTCTGTGATTTCACGACGGCGATGCGTCCCTTCGTGTCCTCCATCCGCTCGGCGAGTTCGTCGGCGAACGCGTCGAGTAATGCTCCGACCTCGTCGGCGCGCACATCGGTTTCAGCAATCAGCGTAACGTCCTCGTGGAGTCCCCGGAGCGTCGAGTGAATCCGACGATTTTCCTCCTGAAGATTAATCAGCCCCTCGGCGACGGTGTCAGTCGTCTCCTTGAATCCGCCAGTTTCGAGGAGGTTGCCGAGTTGATCGCTGGACAGAAGTTGGAGTCGAGTGGTGGCAGTTGTGTCGATATCGAGCACTGCCTCGTCGTCGAGGGTGTTACCGGCTTCGTCGACAGCGACGAGTCGCCCTCGCCTGCAGAGGCCCCAGATGATCGCACACAGCGCCGGCCGGGCGTCGCTATAGAACGGCTTCTTCTCGACGATCCCGTCGAGAATCGTCTCGAGCGTGAGCCCTTCGTCTCGCCCGTGCAACTGCCGCCCGGTCAACGACATCACGTTCCGTCGAATCGTCTGGTTTCGGTCGTCACCACCGTGATCGGCGGTGGGTACCTGGATCGCTTCGGCCCACTGAGGAAGCACCGCATCGCTGTCCAGTTCCCGAAGCTCTCGCAACCGGCTCTCGTCGACCTGGAGGAGCATCGGGTGGAAATCGTCTGGATACGATACGTCGACCGTTTCCTGTACCGCCGTACTGAGCCCTGAAATATCCGTTCGATCGTTGACGGAGTACGATCCGCCCGACATCGCACTGACGAGCTTACTTCGGACCGACGCACTCCGTCGGTCGAGGTCCTGTTCTACGGCTGGCGGGACGTCATGGGACGCTATCGCGTTTCGCAGTGCCCACCAGTCGACGATGCTCTCGCGGAGATCCTGGAGGCCGTCCGAATCGATCTCCCAATGCAGGACGTCTGGATCATCCTGGTCGGTTGTCACGTCCGGGCGGATCCCGTGGATGGCGATATCGACGTCCAATCCACCATCCGCAGTCTGCGACGTCGAAAACGCCACTCCATCCACTTCGAAGTGGTACGAGACCGGATACTCTGCTCCGGACTCTTTATACGGAGCCGAATCCGGCAGCGAAAGCTCTCGGGCGATGTCCGCCCAGAGGTGCTCGTCGAGCGCCTCGACGATCTCGTCCCAGTTCGGGTTCGCCTCGTTTTCCTCGGCATCGTGGTAGATCAGCCGCTCTTCCTGGGTGGCGAATCGATATCTGGGACTGCTTCCATCCTCCGTTGGCCGGATGTACTTCTCGAGCCGATCCAGCGAGTCCTCGACCCGATTAGTGGTGCTGATCCAGGACCGTCCGTTCAGGTCGGACATCACAGCTACCGCGATGTTCCCCTCGTTCAGCGGAACGATCTCGTTTACCTGTCGGAGCAACAGGACGGCTTTTGCGACTTTCAGGTCGAATTCCCGGATCTCTCTCTCCGTGTCGTTTACTTCTGCAACGATACTGGTGGCAATCTCGCCGGTGGAAGCGGCGTGTGAACCGTCTTCTGCGTCCGGCGACGGGTTGCTCCCTTCGATCACTCGCATATCCGAGGAGAGAATCTCGCGAAGCTCGGGCTCGATCAGGTCGAAGAAATCGACGAGGGTGACGATCGTATCGTCCTCTCCTTCTTCGATCCACTCTTCGAGCAATCCGTGCATGAGTGCGAGGATTGCCCGCGCCGTTCCCGAGAAGATGGATTTGGCCGGGTCGTTCGCCTCTCGTCGGAGGTTGAACAGGATCTCCAGGAACAGTGGGGCGTGATATGGGAGGAACGGGTAATACTCGACGAGTGCCTCCTCGTCGATCTCGTCCAGGGGCGGTTTCGTATTCTGCCTGATATCGTTGTAGACGAGCGATTCGCCGGGCTTCACGTCCGCTTCGTCGAGGACCTGTCTAACGCTTGCCTCCCCGGTTTCGGACTTGGCGAACAGCCGTCTTTTGGCGATGTCGCCGACGTGTTTGCTCGGCAGCTGGTATCGGTGGGGGAACCGGTCTTTGACGATGCTGAAGTCGGCACCGTGGGCGGCGAACTTCGGTTGGACGTCCTCGATCTTCGCCTGGGCCGTCGCCACGAGTTGGATGTTCCCGTCACCGATGTCGTCGACGTTTTCGGCGAGCGTCTGGAGTTCGGTCAACCGCTCAAAGTCGGTGCCGATGAAGAGACTCACCTCGTCAAGCAGCAGTACGAGCTTGACCGGCGTTCCCATCGTCTCCTCGCGTTCTTGCCGTAGCGATTCGAGCCGGCTCACCACCTCGTTCGGATCGATGTCGGACGGCTGAAGGTCCGTATAGCCGTCCCTTGTTCCCTGCACTCCTTCGAAGAGTGCTGGGAGCACGACGTCAGAGAGCGCACTGTATTGCTGGATGTCCTTCCAAAGTTGCTCCTCAGGCCAGTCGTAACGAGGGGTGTCGGGGACGACCTCCTCAACAACGTCGGCAGCGAGCGCTTGGCGGTCGTCCCAGGCTGGGGTCGTTCGATACCAATCTTCGAAATAGGCGACGCCGAGCTGCGCCGACAACCCGGTGGAAATCCCGTTATCCACGCCAGTGAGTGTCGGGTGTTGGTGGGCGTGGCGCAGCACGATCTCGCTGAAGCTGCGTTTCTTCTGTCCCTGGTACTTGAGGAGGTTCACTGAAACCGGAATCACGTGATAGTCCGCGTGTACGTCTTCCCACCGTTCACGGAGCGTCTCGAGATTCCTTCCCTCGGCAGCAGCTGGAACGAGGTCTGACCAGACCTCCTCGTACTGGCCAGCTACCCAGGAAGAATCCATCAGCCCCTCGAGCACTGTCAGCAGGTGGCTCTTTCCGCTTCCGTAGTAGCCGTAGAGCCAGTAGTTCGACCCGGTGCGCATGTCCTCCGCTTCGTCGAGCGTCCGCTCGACGACGTCTTCGAGGAACGCTTGGGAATCCGAAGTGACGTGGTACGATTCGATCGCCTGCGTGCGGTGTCTGAATGACTCCTCCGATCGATCCTGTCGATCGATCCGCACCGACTCTTCGAACTCATCGGGGAGGTCCGAAAACCAGGTCGAATCAACCATCAGTCACCACCCCCAACCCAATCGTACGTTCCGTCGACGGGTCGAAGCTCGAGCGATCCGTGTAACTCGACGAACTCCCAGTCGTCTGTCGCTCCGACTCTGTCGAACTGTTCCTCCCATCGGCTACCCGCTTGAAACAGATAGCAGAGCCCGATCGGGCATTCCAGCCAATCGTCCCCGCCTTCCTCGTAGGAGTATCCCATCGCAACGAGGAGCGGCACGTCGCCAGTGGATGGGGAAGAGCCAGTGACGGCCTGTTGATCTTCGAGGACACCGATCTCCCGCATCACGGAGCGGAACCCTTCACACCAACGTACCGTCGTCGAATCTGCGTAATCGAAACTGGATCCATCCTCGTACTCGAGTCGATCGAGAACCTCGGTCAGTGTGGAATTCGAGAAGTCGAGAGAATTCGTGACGTCTTCCGTGAGATAGCGGCTGTACGCTTCGACGACGTAGCGAACGAGGGGATCGTCGGCGACGAGATAGAGGTAGACGACCTGCGCTTTGTCACGTGTAGTTGCACAGGCATCGAGCACGTCGGGAAGCTCACTCGGTGCGGGGAGACTCCCCGGCGGATTCTGCAAACGAGACGTCAGTACGCGGAAAATCTTCTGAGCGCTCCCGCGTGTGCTACGATTCGAGCGCCATTCGTCGAACCAGACCTGCTTGACCTGATTCCAGCTACCGTGTTCCCGATAGAGTCGCGCGAGCTCCTCCGTGCGATCGACGAGTAGACCGCACATCGTCAGATCCATCGTCACGTCACCGGCTGAGATCTGGCGAGAAGAGGAGGGCAGTAGTGGTGAACCGCCATCCGGATGGACCTCCATGGAACCCCGATGCCTGTCGATCCACTTTACTGTTCGTCATCCTCTGGATCTGGATCCGTTCAGACTCACAACGAGTCCGTCAGAAGCGGTCATTCGAAACCATACTATCTTCGCCACTCCCGCAGTCGACCGTGCTCATTTTTGGGTGATGGGTCGAATCCACCCGGGAACTGCTTCGCTCCTCACGTCCGTTCACCGAAGCGGCGGAGCCGCTTCGAGTATTCGCTCACTCCGTTCCGGAATACCTCGCAGAAGCAGTGGGTTGGGGCGGACTCAGTATGCCCCTCGTCTTCACCCTTCGGCCCCGAAATCGAGCGGTTCACGGCGTCTAACGGGGCTCCATGAGACACCATGGCAACCCGAAACGACGACCTCGAACCGATCGAACCGCGCACCGCGCAGCAACTGTTCCTCGACCACAAGGAGACCCACTGCTCCGACGCCACCGTGCAGGCGCATCGCTACAAGACGAACCACTTCATGGAGTGGTGCGAGGAGAACGACGTCGACAACCTCAACGAGATCTCCGGCCGCGACGTGCAGACCTACCGGCTCTGGCTCCAGGAGAAGAGCGATATGAAGAAGATCACCATGCGGATCCATATGTCGACGATGCGCGTCTTCTTCAAGTGGGCCGGGAGCGTCGAAGCGGTCCCCGAGAACCTCTACGACAAGGTGATGGTCCCGAGCGTCAGCCGGGAGGATCGCAAGCGCGACGAGACGCTGGACACCGAACGAGCCGAGGAGATCCTCGAGTACCTCTCGACGTACGAGTACGCCTCGGACAGGCACGTCGTCATGGCGCTGCTCTGGAACACCGGCATCCGCATCGGCTCGGCGAAGTCGATAGATATCGAGGATATCGACTTCAAGAACGGACACCTGGAACTGCAGCATCGGCCCGATGAGGGGACCGAGCTGAAGAACGGGGAAGGCGGCGAGCGGCTGATTGCAATCTCCTCTGACCTCGCGAAGCTGTTCGGGGACTACATCGACGACATTCGGATTCCGATCGAGGACGATCACGGCCGACGGCCGCTGCTGACGACGCGACGCGGCCGCATGTCGCGGGCCACGATGCGCCGGCTCGTGTACGACGTCACGGCCCCGTGCTTCTTCGACGACCCGTGTGAGGATTGCAAGGCGGACATCAAAGGCGCTCGTTGTGGCGGCGCAGTCAGTCCCCACTCGATCAGGCGCGGCAGCATCACGCACTACCTCTCCGAGGACGTGCCGGTCGACGTGGTGAGTGAGCGGATGAACGTCAGCAGGAAGACGCTGGAGCAGCACTACGACAAGCGTTCAGAGGAGGTGAAGGTCGAGCAGCGGCGGGCGCATCTCGAAGAAATGTGATGTGATCTCTGGATGAATCAGTAACCTAACAGCAGTTCAGCGGTTTTGTCACCGCTGCTGCTTTCTACGTGGCACCACGAGGTCGCAACTGACCGATGGATCGTCTCGTACACTACCACCATCCCTGCGACGATACATTCTCACTCGCATATTGTGGTGAATCTCCTGCAGATCTTGACGACTATCGAAGCGACGCAGATGGTCCCACGAAGAGCCTCGGGTATCCCTTCGAGACGCCGGTCTATCTCCTCTTCGAGGGAACTCATTCGGCCAAGACTGCGAGCGATCTCGAGTACGATTCTGACTTCGTGGAAGACCAAATTGCAGGGCAACCCCGACCGACGCAGATCGTCGCCTTTCGGCTCATCGAACTCCTGGAAGCAGCCGTCGACGTACGCGAGGAAGACGAGTTTCGCCTCTACAAGGAGTTCGAACCGGAGCAAATTCACGAGGCCCTCCAGAACGTTTCCTGGGGTGAGGTGCTCCCGACTGTTGCGGGAGAGTTGCTCTCAAACCTCGTTCTCAGGCATTCGCTCCCGAACGCCAACCACCGGACCGGCATTGCACTCGCCCAGCTCTGCATCGAGACCGTCGATCCCTCTTTCAAGATGCCCAGCACGCACGTTGACGACGAAACGTGGAAGGAGTGGATCGACCCCTACATTGTCGAGTCAAAGCGCATCATTACTGTCAGGCGGAACAACGTCCGATTCAAACATCTCGCCGAGCTCGACGTGGATCTCGTCGAACGAAAGGGCGGCATTCGGATTCGGCTCTCTGACTACGAGCTGGACATGTATCCGAGAGAGGCTCTGAGAAAATACGCGAAGATACACGAGGAGCACTGTGTCGATTTGATCACAGAACTTCTCAAACGGGCAGATCGGTCAGATCTCATCACGCAATCTGGACCGACGAAAGAGGAATTCGTGGAGTATCTAGATACTGGCGTCGACAGAGACTTCAGAGAACTCTTCTGACTAGTCGCGAAGCTCCGCAACGGATTCGCCAACCTCACGCACGTGCTCGCTCCGTTCGATGTCGAGCTCTTCGGCGAGGTAATCGACGGTCTCTTCGAGGCTCATATCGCTAGAAAGCTACTCTGTAGTCATAAGCCTAGTGCTCGCTAGCGAGGGAAATCATTGCTAGAAAGGAATCTTCTAGCTGGACTAGGATCGTTTTGGGGTAATCTTTATCCGGGATGGTGGTGCCACCGTCCTTGTGCTACTAGACCATCTCCCACCGCTATTAGTACAGAACCTGTCGGTGTTCGGCCTCATTGTAGTGGGCTTTCTCGTAGAGAAGCGGTATGTGAGCCGGCCGTCGATATTCGCAAACGCAATAGCGATAAATGTTCACGTGAATCAGAAGACTCTCCCTCCCGAGTGGTTGGTGTGGTACGCCAACATCGCCTTTATCGCAGGGATGATTGCAATATGCTTCTACGCCGTAGATGAGTCTCTACCGAGCGAATTCTATGGACTCGCGCTTCTTACCTATTCGTCACTACCAGTTGCGGGAGTGGTCATCATCTCTTCCCTGTATGTCTGAATAGCAAATGAGATAGGTGCCGGTGCTGAGCCGGCTCCGGATATGAGGACTTTCCTCATTCCTTATCGACTGTTTGGCCGCCATCCGTCACCGCGTACTGCTGCATATTCTCCTCTAGAACCTCCAGCCTCCGCCGCGATTTCTGTTCCTCTGTCCGGTGGTCGTAGTGTTTGTCCAGCACGGGAACGGAGACGTCGACGCGATCGCTCAGGAGTTCCTTCGAAATCCCCTCGTCGAGCTGGTTCATGATGGCCCATTTCCGCAGCGGATGCGTGCTGAACCGTGACGGGCACTCTGCGGCCTTGGAGTTCGTCGCCGCATCGCAGTCATCGATGTCCCGATCGTGCGGGCACTCGTTCGAGTAAACGCAGGGGCGACTCATCTTGTAGAAGTCCCGCCGAATAGTTGCTTTCGTCGGCCTGCCATCGGAGGTCGTAAACAGCGGCTCCCTGCCGTACTGGTCGGTCACGTCGATCCGACGATGGTCGATGTAGGCGACGATGAGATTTCGCAGTTCCGGCGAGACGTTGACGATCCGCTCGCCCTTGGCGTCGTTCTTGAGCGGCGTTCCATACTCGTCGGTCCCCTCCGGCCGATCGCGAATGTAGATCGTCTTCTCCTCTGGGTCGAAGTCCTCCAAGTCCATGCCCCGAACGGCGCCCAGCCGCATCCCGACCTCCGCGATGAGCTCGAATTCGAGGTGCCGCCGGGAGGCTCGATCGAACTGCCGGGAGTACGATTTGATCCCTTCGACCTCCTCGTCGGACGGCACCTCGTAGTTGACCTCTTCCGCCTCGGGTACGTTGGGCATGGGCACGCGCTCGGCGAGCCCCTCGGGCACCGCGTCGATGTTCTCACAGAAGCGGAGGAAGCGCTGCAGGATCGCGAGGTTTCCGTTGAGGGACACCGTCGCCAGACCGGCCTCCTGCTTCCGCCACGTCTTGAACTGCATGAGCTGACGGCCCTTCACGTCGTTCATGTCGTCGATGTCGGCCTCGTCGGTCCAGTCGACGAAGATGCTCAATGCCGACTCGTACTTCCGGAGCGTCGCAGTCCGAAGGTCGTCCTCCCGGTGCTCGAGGTACCAGTCCAGCGCGTCCTGCGGTGAGATCGGATCGAGTGTGTCCATCGTCATGTCATCCTCTCAGTCGCCGAAGCTCTCCTGCGTTGGATCGTAGGGGTCGGTCCCTCCGATCGGACGGTTGTTCTTGGACTCCGTACGCAACGCGGGGATGTCCTTCGGGTTCTTCTCCAGGTAGTAGCGGAGTGCCCTTTCGACGAACTCCGATTGTGTAACTCCCATCTGTTCGCGTGCTGCTTCGATCGCCCTGGCTCGCTCGCGGGAAACCCGCGTCGCGTAGGCCGTTGATTCCTCGCCCATCGTCAGTCACTCCCAGAAGTTCCAGCCTTAAATAAAAAGGCGAAAAATAGGGAAAGGCGTGGATGGACAATGGGGTTGCCCGGATTTAGGAATTCAATTGTAGTATTCTTTCACCTTTGCTGCCTTCATTTGGAAAATTCGTAAAGGCGACCGGAAGTCATCCGATCGCCCCCGGTCCATTTCGAGCACCCGGATGTGCAGAATGGAATAAAGGCGATAATGGGGAATTTGGCCTTTGGAGCGGCCAGGTATTGAATGGAACAATGTTGGGTTCTCAGACAAAGCGCCGAAAATTATACTGGGTGCTCTCGGGCGCATATTGCCAGGTGAAAATTTAGAGTAGATTTCCCAATTCGGCCGAATTCGCCTATAGCTGGCCAATTAATTGGGGGAATTCGGCGTTTCGACCTCCGCGGTGCCGGTTGGATAGGCCTGGACGCTCACGGGAGAAGGATCGAGGCCAGCCGTCGCAGAGTCCGATCCATATCACCGGCATCCGTTTCTGCCGGCCGACTAATCGCAAATCCGCCGGGCCCGATGAGGCCGGGCACATTTGATCGCGAGAGGCGCTGTAACACTCTGTTACGTCACGGATTGGATGGCGACCGATCAGCCGCCAACTCCGAGACTGGTGCTGTAACGGACTGTTACACCGGAATTCGCTACTCAAGCGAATTGCCAGATTTGGATCCCCCGAACAAGCTGGGGCCAAGCAGATTGATATGGGTGGCTCGACGTAACCATGTCGTGACCGAGGCCGCCTCCCTCCTCGCGGGCCCAGATCCCGACGCCGCCACCCGGAGGGCCTTCCACTGGGCCGACGCGGAGGCCGACGACGCACCCGACGCTGTCCTCTGCCTCACCCAGAGTACCGACCGCGCAGACGAGCTCGAACGGCGTTGGGCCGAGGACCGCAATCCGCTCCGCTTCACTGCGACGACGCTCGACCGGTTCGTCAGCGGTTGCTACGAGCGAGCAACGGGGTCGCTGGCGGACACGACGCTCAGCAAGCCCGAGCGACTCCGCCTTGTAGAAGCCGCTATCGAGCGATTCGATGGCGGCGATGGCCCCTTTGGAGCGATCGAGCAGCCCACGAACGCCCTCGTCGACCAGGTCCAGGGGCTCTTCTCGCTTCTCGAGTACGCGGGGTACGCGACGCCAGACGAAATGGAACAGGCGCTTCGGTCGGCCGGCGCCGTCGGGGACGACGCCCTGGATCCCGACCTTTTCGCCTCCTTTCGCTCGACGGAGATCACTGACGGCGACGGGACACTCGAGTCCCAGGCCGCCATAATCCCAGAGCTGTATGCCGAATATCAATCGCTCCGTGAGGAGCTTCATCCCGACTGGAAGACGGTCAATTCCGAGCAGTATCTGGCGTTGCTCGACGGCGACCAATTACTCGACGCCGTCCCGGCTTCCGTCGACGCCGTCGTCCTCGATGGACTGACCCGACTCGCCCCAGCCGAACGGGAGACCATCGCCCGAATTGGTCGGAACCTCCCGACGGTCGCCGTCCTGTCGCTCGTCCACGACTCGATGGGTGGGAATGGACTCGACTTCGGCGTCCAACAGGAGCTCACGGTCTACCAGGCGATCGGCTTCCAGCTCGATTACAAGCCCCCCGAGTCCGTCGACGACCGACGGCTGGACGCCGTTCGGAGCCTCCACGTCGCCTCCCGCGATCCGCGGTCGTACGCCCCGTCGGAGGTAGGCATCGAGTGGCTCGAACCGTCGACGGAGCGCGAGGAAGTACGGACGATCGCCCGTCGGATTCGCGGGCTGCTCGCCCGGAACGACGTCGACCCGTCCGACGTCGGCGTCGTCGTCACTGACCGGACGACGTACCGGGGGATCCTCGCCGAGACGCTCGGGGGCTACGACGTCCCGTTCACGTTCACGAACGACATCGGGATCGAGCAGACCCTCGTCGGTGACGCCGTCGAGGGGCTCCTGGATCTCGCCGACGGGGAATCCGGCGTAACTCCACTCAGATCGCTCTGTTCGAACGCACTCGTCTCGCTGGAGGCGTTCGGCGTCGACCCGGCCGCGGTCCGTCGGGCGAAGGAGTCGGCTGACGGGGACTCAATCGAGGCCCTGCTCGACGCGCTCGAGGACGACGAGGCCGCGACGACGGCCGTCGGGATCGAAGACCTCCGCGACCGGGTGGATCCCGACGGCGCGTCCCTGGCGGGCTACGTGAAGGAGCTCGGGGACCTCCTGGAAGACCTCACCGTCGGCGAAGCCGTCGAGGAGCACGGATCGCCGTCGACGGCGACGGGCTCCCATCGACCCGCCTACGAGCGGTCGGCCTGGGAGTCGGTCGAAGGGGTGCTCGACTCCCTCGAGGCCATCGCTCCGAAAGTCTCCGACGAGGAGCCCGTCGGTCGGGGCCGACGGGCGTTACGCGCCGAACTGGTCGGCGGACCGAGCCAGCGCGACGGCTACGTCCGGGTGCTCCCGATGGCGGAAGCCGAGATGGCCTCCTTCGAGCACACCTTCGTGCTCGGGCTGACGTCGGGCTACTTCCCGACGGAACAGGACACGATGGCCTTCTTCGGCGCCGTTAACGACGCCGACGAGGAGTTCAGTCGGGCCCATACCGGCCGACGGGCCCGGTACATTCTCGGAACGTTGCTCACGGGCTCCGGCCAGGTGGTGCTATCCACCCCACGGCACTCCGTCGATGGCGTCGAGCACGTTCCGGCGCCCGTCGTCACCGAACTCCGACGGTACGTCGACGGGCCGTCCGACGGAGATGAGGCCGGCCGATCCGTCTGGCCAACCGACGGCGCTCCCGACGGAGCCCCGTCGGTGACGAGCGAAGACGTCCAGCGGCGGTACGCCAAGTGGGCCGGTCCCCAGTCGTTCGACTCCGTCGACGAGCCCGTCGCAGCCCTCGACGGGGCCGACGGGCTCACCGACGACGGACGGACCTTCGCTGAGAGGGGCCTCACGACTGCCTGGCGACGGGCCCAGCCCCATCACACGGCTCACGACGGGCATATCGGCGAGCTACTCGAGGAGATCTACCCGAGTTGGCGACGGGAGCCCTACAGCCCGAGTGCCCTGGAGAACTACGCCCGCTGTCCGTTCCTCTACCTCGCTAACAACGTCCTGGGGTTCGACGAGGACTACGGCGAGGAGAACGACGTCAGTCGGGCCGACCGAGGAATCTTCATCCACGAGGTCCTCGCGGACTTCTATCGCGAGCTCCGCGAAGAGGCCCATTCCCCGGTCGCCCTCTCCGAGTTTGATCGAGAACACCTCGAGTCAGAGCTACTCTCGAAATCGCTTGCCCGCGTCGACGAATTGGGATCGATCGAGACGCCCTTCGCCCGGCGGACCGTCACCCGGATCCTCGCGGGACTGGGGTCCCCCTCGGAGAACCCCTATTACGGCCCATCACACGACGGGGCTGATGGGCTCTTCGTCCGCTTCCTCGATGCCGAACTCGAGTCGGCCGACGGCGCCCATGCACGCCCGACCTATTTCGAGGGGGCGATCGGCATCGACTATCTTGACGACGTCGAGCTGCTGGCCGAGGAGCCGGTGACCGTCGAGACACCCGACGGGCCTGTCGACGTGTCGGGGATCGCCGACCGCATCGACGTCGTTCCCGATGGGGCGTCGCCCCATCTTCCCGACGGGGTCCGCGGGATCTACGTTCGAGACTACAAGACCGGGAATACTCCGGCCAGGGCCGACGTCACCGACGGGACGAAGCTCCAGCTTCCCCTTTACGGCCTCGCCCTCGAGGAGATTCTTGAGGACGCGACTGGCATTCCCCACGAGGCCATCGGTGGCTCCTACTATGGGCTCAAATCACCGACCGACGTCGATCCGACTGCCGGGCAGGTAACCTCGAAAGCGGCCGTCGGGTCAGACGACGGGCTCCCGCTCGTCACGCCGACGGGCCAGACCTGGCGGCTCCCGTTCGACGACGTCGAGCAGCACCGACGGTTCATTCGCGATGTGACCTCGTCGCGGCTCGGTCGGATCGCGTCGGCCATCGACGACGGCGCGTTCCACACGACCTTGTTGAGCGCGGACCACGCCGATTGCGAGGATTGCACGTTCCGGAATTCCTGCGACGTGCGCCATCACCTCCGACAGGACCAACTCGACGAGATCGACGAAGGCGAGCACTACGTCTCCGAGCGAGCCCGGGACGCGGAGCTCGATTTGGACGCCTACGGCGCCGGAGGTGGTAACTGATGGTCGACTTCGAGGACCTGGAGGAGCCCCAGCAGCTCGCCGCCCTCGCCCACGACCGGAACTACGCCGTTACGGCCGGCGCCGGGAGCGGGAAGACGACGACGTTCGCGATGCGGTATCTGAAGCTGCTGGAGCAGACCGACGCCGACCCCCACTCTATCGCCGCAATCACCTTCACGGAGAGCGGTGCAACGGAGCTCGAGGAGCGGGTGCGGTCGTCGGTGGGTGACCGGCTCTCCGGCCTCGATGGCGAGGAGTACGACCGGTGGCGCGAGTACCACGACGCGCTCCCGGAGGCCTACGTCCACACGATCCACGGCTTCTGCTCGCGACTGCTTCGTGAGTACGCCCTGGAGGCCGACGTCCCCGTGGGCTTCGACGTGATCGAGGAGACGGCCGCCAGAGGGCATCAGCTCGAGACCGTCGAGCGGTTCGTCGAGGAGAACCTCGAGGATCCCCGCATCGAGCGCCTCACCGAGCTCTACTATCGGGACCGGCTTGATGAGCTCCTCGGCGATCTGCTGGCCGAGCACCACGACGCCCGCCAGTGGGCCGACGAGTGGGCCGACCGAGACGCTGCGGAGTATCTCGAATTCGTCCAGAAGCGATACTCACCGATCGATCCCGACGATGCGCGGGATCGGTTGGGCCGGACGTCAGTCCAGAACGCGCTCGGCGACCTGCAGCAGGTGGCTGCCGAGGAGGATGCTGGCCAGAACCGCATCGGAATCGCGAGGAACGTCGCGGAGGCCGTCGAGACGTACGGCGGCGACGAGCGCCCCGGGCTCCCTGTGGATGCCCTGGAGACGTGGAGATCCATGACGCCGCTGCAGCGATCTGTGAGGCCCTCACAGCGGACGGCACGCCCTACAACGGCGGCTGGGACAGCTGGGCCTACGATCGACACGGCGATTGGGCCGGCGCGAACGGGAACCGCTACGAAGCAGCCACGACGGAGCTCGTCGACGCCTTCTCCGTCGAAGAGTGGGCGATCCCGGATCGGCTCGGCGTCGACCGGAACGCTGGCGAGTATTACGTCGCGCTCGCCTCGCTCTTCCAAGACCTGCACGACGCCTACGAGGAGCGCAAGCGCCGGGAGAACGTCCTGGACTTCGCCGACCTCATCGACGGCGCCATCGAGCTGTTACAGTCGTCTCCGGACGTTCGCGAGGACCTCCGCGAGACGTTCGACCACGTCATGCTCGACGAGGTCCAGGACACCGATCCGCGCCAGTGGGAACTGGTCGAGTTGCTCACCTCTCTCGATGACGAATACGATCGGCTGAACGTCTTCGTCGTCGGTGACGAGAAGCAGAGCATCTTCCGCTTCCGGGGCGCCGACGTCACGCAGTACCGGGCGGAGCGGATGCGACTTGCCGGGGCAAACGAGCGGGCCGGAACGCCCCCGCTGGACTCGGTGTACGAGAACGCTGGCGAGCGAGATCTGTCGGTGAACTTCCGGTCGCTTCCGTCGGTCCTCGAGCCGATCAACGGGCTCTTCGATGAGGTGTTCGGGAGCGTCCCCGAGATCCACAGAGACGCACCGCCCGGGATCGACGGCGACGCGACGGAGTTCGAGCCCGATCCCCAGGCGCTCCAGCCCGATCGATCGGATCACGACGGCGTCGGCACAGAGACGACGTTCGTAGCGGTGCCCGAGGAGGAAGAAGTGAGAGAAGGGGTGCTCGATGCGGAGCATCCGCTCCGGGATTTACCGGACGATTCCGTCGAACTCGACGCCAGGGCGCTCGCCGGTGAGGTGGCATCGCTGCTCGACGGGGATACCCAACGATACGAGCAAGAGGAAGACGGCGAGGTAGACGACAGGCCGACTGATCTCGACCCGTCCGACGTCGCGATCTTGCTCCGCAAGCGGACGCACCTCGAGACATACGAGCGGGCACTTGCATCGCTGAACGTGCCCTACACCGTCGCCTCCGGCATCGGCTTCTACGACAGCCCCGAGATCGTGGCACTGCGGAATCTCTTCAGCGTTCTCCAGGATCCGGACGACGACCTCGCGCTGTTCGGCGTGTTGCGCTCGCCGCTTTTCGGCTTCGACGATCCGACGGTCGTCGGGCTCTGGGAGGACGTAGACCGCAAGGAGGTCGGCAGCGGGGAGCTCTGGGCTGCGCTGGAGAGAACCGATCACGAGGAACTCTCCGCCGCTCGTGAGGCCATCGAGCGCTGGCGGGGGCTGGCTGGGGCCGACGGACCGACGACCGTCGTCGAGTCGTGGGACTCTCTGCTGGGCCGGATCATCGAGGACACCGGCTTCCTCGCGAGCCTGGCCGTCGGCGAGCGAGGTCAGCAGGCCGTCGCGAACGTCGAGAAGTTCCGCTCGCGGCTCCGTGGCTGGAGCGAGGACGGCCTGCAAACGCTGCCGGCGCTCGTCGAGCGAATCGAGCGGGAGGTCGAACTCTCCACGCGGGAGGGTGAGGCGACGGTGCCGGAGGACGCCGACGGCGTCCGGATCATGACGATCCACGACGCGAAGGGGCGGGAGTTCCCGGCGGTGTTCGTGCCGGGGATCTCGAAGGATTTCAATCTCAAAGCGAGCCATGGCGAGGGCATCGCGGAGTTCGAGACGGTTGAGGATCTTGTATCAAGCGAGCGGACGACGCTGTTGGGGATCAAGGGGCTCTCAGTTGGTGACGCGTTCGAGGAAGCCAACACGACACTCAAGCGGCGCCTGGAGTTCCAGCGCAAGCGCGAGGCAGTGGCCGAGGAGAAGCGGATTCTCTACGTTGCGATGACGCGGGCTCGGGATCACCTGCGGCTTGTCGGGACGGTCGGGTGTGACGGCGATGGGATCGAATCACTCGACACTGGTGATGAAGCGGACCCCTCGAACTGGCACGACCTAATCGGGCCGGTGCTCTTCGACGACGATGCTATCGCCAATCTGGCGGCGAAAGGGGAGGCGACGGCGCTTCGGAACGGGATGGGGCGAGCGACGGTCCGACTTCCTTTGGAGGGAACCGAACTACAGCAATCTGGATCGGAGGAGTCACCGGAGCTGACTCTCGACGTCGAAACGTCGGGGTTGGACCCGGAGTATTCGATACCGGCCTCGTACCTTGGCTCGTTGATCGAGGATGGCGCCCCCGGCGACGTCACGATGGATCACACGGGGCGCTACGTCAGCTACACGCCGCCGGATTACGAGGGACCGGTGGGCGATGGCGGGGCAGGCTCGATGCCGCGGAACGTCTTTGGCGACGTCGTCCACAAAGCGGTTGAGCTTGGTGTGACTCCAGAAGACGAGATGACGATTCGGCGGATGGCCGAGCAGTTCGCAACCGAGGACGACGAGTTCGTGAGAATCGAGGATTCGGACATCTCCGAGCTGCAGGCACACGTCCGGACAGCTGTCGAGTTCGTCGAAGGGATCCAGGGGACCGCAGTGGACGAGAAGCCCGTGCGGGCAACGCTCGAATCGGGCGAGGTCTATAAGGACATCGACCGGCTGGTGGTCACCGAGGATGCGTTCCACGTCGTCGACTACAAGACGAGCGCTGTAGAGGACCGGGCTCGAATTCAGGAGAAGGCGGAGCACCATGCCTGGCAGATGCGAGCGTACGCGGTCGCGCTTCACCAGGCCGATCCCGAGCGAGAGGTAGAGGCGACGTTACTCTTCACGACCTCGGATCACCCGGAACGGTTCCACTGGATACCCGAGGACCTCGAGAGTCTGACCGAAGAACTGGATGCGCGGATCGCATCGACTGTCGCCGAGCGTCGCGAAAATGAATAGCCGAATCGGTGGGGCGACGCGTGTTTCATCGGTCCACGAAACTTAGGACCTGTAACTGGCCTATTCTTCCCTACTACCACCGTCCGTCATGTGATATTGCCTGTGGTTGGACTCGAGGACCTCCCGTCGCCGCTGTGATTTCCGCTCTTCGCTCCGCTGGTCGTAGTGCTTGTCGAGGATCGGAACGGAGACGTCCACCCTGTCACTGAGGATTTCCTTGGGAACGCCGTCGTTCAGTTGCTGCATGATCGACCACTTTCGGAGCGGATGGGTGGTGAACGAGGACGGACAAGTCGTCGCCTGTACGGGAGCCGTCGCCTCACAATCGCTGATGTCGCGATCGTGCGGACAGTCGTTCGAGTACTCGCAGGGTCGCGTGAGTTTATAGAAGTCCCTCCGGATCGTGGTCGTCGACGCCCGGCCTTTTGACGTCGTGAACAGTGGCTCGCGACCAACGTCGTCTTCGACGTCGTGGCGATTGTGCTGGACGTAATCCTCCAGTAGTCCGGTGAACGACGGCGAGAGGTTGACGATTCGCTCTCCACCGGCCCCGTTCTTCAGGGGCGTCTCTCCCTCGGACTCCATGGGTCGATGTCTGATCTGTATGGCTTCCCGATCCCACTGAATGTCGTCGAGATCGATCGCGATGGCTGTGCCGAGCCTCACGCCTATTTCAGCAATCAGTTCGAACTGGGTGTGGCGGCGCGACGCATACTCGAATTGCTGGTAGTACGACCGAATCGCTTCGACGGCCTCGTCCTCCGGGGCGTCGTCCTTGACTTCCGCGTCCGGTGGGACGTTGGGCAACGGAACGCGCTCGTGGAAGTCAGGCTCGACGGCTTCGATGATCTCACAAAAGCGGAAGAACCGCTTGAGAATCCCGAGGGCCCCGTTGAGCGTGACCGTCGAGATGTCCGTCTCCTTCTTTCGCCAGTTCTTGAACGCGATGAGGTCGCGCCCACTGAGGTCGTTGAGGTTGGTGAGGCCGTATTCCGCTGCCCACTCTTCGAAGATGCCGAGTGCAGACCGATGGGCGCGTTGCGTTGCGGTCCTGAGCTCGTCGCTTCGATCCTCGAGGTACAGTTCAATCGCTCGCTCCGGTTCGATCGGTTCGAGGGCGTCTTGAGACATGCCCATCTGCCCTTTGAGGATCCCCTGACTTCGTTGTCGCACGGCGTCTCGAAAACGTGCGGAATTCCTCTGTCCGCTGTATCGGATCTTCTACTGTAGAGCAGTCTCTGTAACCGAGAAGAGCCGGTTTCCGGCACCGACAATCGAAATGCCGGAAGTTTCGCGATTCAACCCCTCCTTGCACAGTATCAATGTGACGTATCCCTAGGTGTTTACTGACGCCCCACATGGAACCGAACGAGATGAGCGACGGAACCGGCCAACTTCGGTCCGAACTGGAGGGCATTCTTCAGCCTCCGATCGACGTACTTCTCGATCCTTCCTTACTCGTCGCCAAAGCATCGGCCGAGAAGGTAGAAGGGTCGCAACTCTTCGAGGCACAAACGCAGGCTACGCTGGGTGCAGCTCCAACAGAACCTCGATTAGGCGATCTACATATTCCCGCTTCATTTGCGGAACTCGTGAACGGAGGTTCTGAGGTACCAGTCAGTGAATCTGCCTCACTGGAGTTCTTTCGAGGAAAGGCCGCACCAGCAACTGAAGAACAAATCGCTGACATTGTGGGCAATTCACTCATTTCGCCATTCGCTTCGAGCGATTTCGAGTCGTCGCCCCTGGAGGAGAATCTCGCGGGTCGAACGAGGCAGATCCTTTCCGAAGAGATGTCCTTCCTCCAGGAGGGAGGTATCGTCCTCGCTCGGACGCCTACTTTTCTCGAGGCCATCAGGGACTCCGGGACGCCGACGATCGACGTTGGGTCTAGTTCGCTCGCATCCGATACTGAAGTGACGCTTTCGGACGTCGGATATCAGCACCCGGCACCGGTCTGTGCGTTCGCTGTATCTGGAGCGGATGCAGTCGTGGATGCCCTGGCATCCGGAATACTATCTTCCGATCCGGCGATGCTCGTGTACCGGATCGGGCGATAGCTTCACCTCTCACAACAGGAGTTCCCGACGACTTCACCGTCCTCGATTGTCAATGCGCTCTCCCCGTCTAACGTCCGTCCACAGCGGGAGCAAGTGGGCGCCTCCATGACCCCAATTCCGACGGCATATGGACAGGTAACGGTCGTTCTCGCCCCGTCGATTTCCAGTTGGTATTCGATATCGCCTCTTTCGTAGGTCACCGTCGTCAGGATGGACGGTTGAACGCGGACGGTTAGCGCGTGCCGATCGCGGATTTCCCGTCGCTGCTCTGGGAACCCGGCTTCGATCTTCTCGACGAGCTCGTCGCGTTCGGCAGCGAGTTCCTCACGATCTGCACGAAGCTGTTTTCGCGTCCTGAGTGCCTCGACCCGATCGTGTTGCTCGTCCGCGGAATCGATTTCCTTACTAATCTCGGCGATCCGTTCGTCTAGTCGGTCAATCTCGTCGTCGAGTTCCTGCCGGCGCTGTCGAACAACTTCTCGGTACTCTTCTAGTTCCACGTCCGCTGCTCGAGTCGCCCGTTCTCGGATTTCTTCGACAGTGGGAGCGATTTCTTGCTCGATCTGCTCCTTCGCAGCATCCAGCGTGGTCTCAAGGGCTTGAGCGTCCAGCTCTTTCCCTTCTTCGAGCGGCGGGGAATCAGCCCCGGTGACCTCCAGATACGTCTCTGCCAGACGCGGCAACGGCTCAGCGTTCTTCGCGTCGACAGCAACCGCTCTGAGCTCTTCGGATTGGAACTGGCTCACGGTCTCGATCCCGACATCGAACAGTACACAGAGGGCGCGCCGATCGTAGTACGGAGAAAACGAGGTCTCGAGTACCTGCGCGGGGCCACCGGTGATCCATGAAGGAAGTCGATTCTGCAGGTCGAAGGTGCCGGCAGTCAGCGAGAACGAACCGACGGGTGCCAGCTTCCCGGCTTCTTCGAGCAGGCGGTTCACGAAATCGCTATCGGGGGCGATAGCGAGGGCGCCATCCGGAACCTCTTCGGGATCACTCGCCACGACCAGGTCGGTCCCCTCGATGTCGAGCTCCGTCGGCGCAGCATCGGGCAACGTAACTGACCACGTTCGGTCCCGCTTCTGGATCTCCCCGCCGATCGATGTGAGATATTCCTCGACGAACTGCTCGACTGCGCGTTCGGTTACCGGCAGAGCCGCGTCAGTCATCGTCTGCCCCCAGATCGAAGCCCTCGAAGACGCCGGTGTTGAAGTCGCTCACCTTGTCAGCGAGTTCGCGTTGTTCCTGGAGATCAACGGCCATTGCGTCGAAGTCGTTCTCGAGCTCGATGTCGGAGTCGGCGTCGACGAGGCGCTCGAAGACTTCGTCCTCGAAGTTTCGGCCGGTCTCCTCGAGCCGGGTGAGGATCTCGCTGAGCTCGCCGACGGATTGTTGGAAGAGATCGATCTTGTGATAGAGCTTTTCCAAGACGTACTCCTCGATGGTATCCTCCAGAGCGACGTTGAAGACGTAGACCTCGCGGTCCTGGCCGATGCGGTGGATGCGGCCGATCCGCTGTTCGACCTTCATCGGGTTCCAGGGGAGATCGTAGTTCACCATCACATTACAAAACTGGAGGTTTCGCCCCTCGTTCATGGCGTCCGTCGAGACGAGCACGCCCCCCTCGTCCTCGAACCGCTCGACGATTGCTTCCTTCTCGTCGCTGGAGTGTCCACCGTGGAATGCGTGAACAGTGTAGCCTTCCTCTCGGAGCGTTTCCAGGATCAAGGACTGGGTGGCCCGGAACTGAGTAAAAACAACCACTCGCCCTTTCTTGACTCGTTCTGCGGCTTCTTCGGTGATTTCCCGGAGATGCTTAAGCTTGGTTGGCGTCTCGACGGCGTCGGCACACTCGAGAATGTATTCGAGCTCGTCGGAGTGGGCCGGTGGTTCGTCTTCATCGTCGTCGAGGCGCTTCTCGATCGTGCCCCTGAGGGCGGCTGGACTGCTGACGACTTCCTTCTGGAGCGTCATCAGGACGAGCTTCTGTCCTTGACTTTCGCGATATGCACCCCGGACGTAGTTCGTTACAGCTTCGTAGAGGTCGCGCTCGGTGGGAGAGGGCTCGAAGGTTGTCGTCGTGACGTTCCGCTCCGTGAAGTCGATATCCGTCTCCTCGCGCCGGTTGCGGATCATGACGTTGCGGAGCCGTTGCTGGAGGTCGTCGCGATTGACCAGCGTGTCCTGACCGTTCTCGACGAAGTAGTTGTGGAAGGCCTCCCGCGTTCCGAAGAGCCCGGGTCGGAGGAGCGAGACGACGTTGTAGAGGTCGGTGACGTCGTTTTGGATCGGCGTCGCCGTGAGGAAGAACGCGTAGTCGTAGGAGAGCCTGTCGACGAGATCGTAGCGATCCGTCTCCTCGTTTTTAACGTAGTGGGCCTCGTCGAGGACGAGGACATCCCAGTCCCGGGCGAGGACCGTCGATCGGTGGCGATCGCTCTTGGCGGTGTCGATGCTGGCGATGATCCGGTCGTGCACGCCGAACCCCTCGAACTCGTCGTCGTAGTTGCAGACGAACTCCAGGCCAAACTTCTCGAGGAGTTCGGCCTGCCACTGCTGAGCGAGCTGGGCCGGCGTGAGGATGAGCACTGCTTCGTCAGTCCCTCGGTGGTGCATCTCTGCGAGGATCATCCCGACCTCGATTGTCTTCCCGAGGCCCACTTCGTCGGCGAGGAGCGCCTTGCCATCCATCTCGAAGAGGGCGCGATGAGCCGCGTCGACCTGGTGCTCGAGGAGCTTGACAGCTTCTTGATCGAGGTGGGAGAGGGAGCGGAGCTCTGTGTCGGGCTTGCCGGCTTTTAGTCGGTTGGCCTCTATAGAAATTCGATGGTTTTTGAGCTTACCTGAAGCCCTATCTCTCTCCACCGGCCGGTCAGCCTCCTCGTGGTTGAAGGCCACCTCCACGAGGTTTCTCTCCTTCATCTAAAGGCAAATTAGAGGGAGGTCACTTGTATCTCCGGACCTCGTTATAACGTTCTAATCCTGGACCTCTTGAGGGACTTTGATAGTTGTACTTCGCACAGCGAATTACTATCTCTGAACTGATGAGTGCCAATTAATCCCTTTGGAAATCACTTTAGAGAACTGGTTTGGGGGAAACGCTAATGGTAATTGCGTTTGTTGCTCCATTTAAACATGAATTCGGAAATACATTCGATGACCTATTCTCCGGTCTCTCCTAGCCTTGACAATGCAAACCAATGGAAGGAATCTGTAGGCGGAGATATTGACGAAGATCTGGAGCTGTTTGAACGGTATATCGAGCAAGTTGTAGTGAAGGCGGATATCTCCGACGTCACCCGTGGAGATTTCGTGACCTCGGATACAGAGGCAGAGGAATGGTTGGAAACCGCAAGGACGACAGATTTCAACTCCTCTCCAGACGAATTTGAAGCAGCTGGAAAAGCGCTGGCAGAGGAGTTGAATTCTCAGATTCATCCCCGGGCAAATGATGGCGTATTATTTATTATCCAGGCAACAGTTGAGGGAGAGCCACTTCTTGATAACGAGGAACATGAGATTGTCTCAGTCCTCAAACTGGATCTAGTCGAGGAAGAACGGCTAAGACTCGCAGACGATAGAGGGATTGAAGAGTTAGACTTGGAAGATATTTTCCCAGAGCCAAACGAACTTCAGAAGGGTTTAATTTATCCGATCGTTCAAGCCGAGGGCTATCGGCTTCCGGGAGATGTAAAATTCTATCAGTCTGGGTCTGTTTCAGACTACTTCCATGAATTTCTCCAGTGTGAGGTCGAAGAAGGATCTCTCGAGCAAGCAAAGAACGTATTCGAAGTAGTGAGCGAGTTGAAGAAGGAACACACTGGCCAAAGCGCCGACGGAGCAGATACCTCGCGCTTTAGAGAGCTGAAAGAACAATCAGATTCAGGGATCGTGGGGATCGATGAGGTGACGGCCGTTGCCAGTGATATCGTTGGACGGCAGGTTACCCGAGAAGAACTAGGAGACCGCTTGGGAGTGGAGAATCCAGATGCGCTGGCAATCGATACTGAGAACCTTCCAAGTACAGTAAAGTACGAGGTGGACAAGGAGATTCGGGTCAAATTCCCCTCAACGGCGGAAGACAGGGTTGAAAAAGAAGAGAGCGAAGATGATGTACGTGTGACGATACGCGGAACAGAACTTGATACCGAAGTACTTGATAGTTGATGATATCGGACTTTGAGAGATATATTGATCGCCTTGAGGCAGATTGGGAAATAGAGGTTGTAGGTCGACGCCTGAGGATTGAGGACGATCTCTCTTCTGAGGATGTTGAGTCAATTTTCGAGACCGTTGAGGATATTCGTGAATTGTTCGACGGGCGCAATCTGATTATTGAACTCGAACATCAAGCATCTGCGTTCGTTTACCGAATTCTCTGGGAGATTTCCGGTGACGTAACAATTGAGCGGAGATCAGACAATGAGGCGGAGATTGACCGTCTATTTGGCCAGGAACGATCGAAGTCCGCTTTTCGATCGGTACGTAACGATACTCTCTCATCGAAAGATCATCTAGTGGAGTGTATTTCTGCGCTTTTAGAATCAGGCGAGGTCGATTCGAATTTTCAGTATGTAATCGACGGGGCGAGCGTTGACGAATATCTTCAGAATCAACTCGACCTAGATTGTTGCGTTAGTTACCATTTTGAGAAGTCTGAGGTTGTCGACAGTGTCAACGGGTTATCCTTCGATGAATTGAAAGAGTACTATTACTGTTCTGGAGGGAAGCGGCTGTTTGTCATTCGAGATCTCGTCCAAGCAATTTCAGGCCCCGAAGTGGGGTACTTCCCTCCCGACCGACTCGGTGAAAACGACTTCCATTCGTTCTTACAGAGAGAATCGTACGTCGAAGATCAGTTACAGCGAATTAGGCGAGAATGTGCAATTGATCGCTTTGAGGATCAGTATCTCCCGCCGGATTATACGAAACTCGATGCCTCTGAACGCTCTGATTTCGCAGAGCAAATTCAATCCTCTTTACAACCGCACCGGATAATTTCTGGAATTTTAGGTGTATCGAACGTCAGCCGGATGACAGAAAGTGGGTGGCAAGTTCGCATCAACGGGCGCCGGGTCATCGAGTCGAATCTTGTTCTGAACGACGACGATGGATTGGTTCTTGTAGAGGAGGGTGGGGACAGTTTAACGGATATTGATAAAGAGACCGTGGAGAACTTCGTCGATCTTTTCAACTGGATATACCGGTCACGATCGACGGATCGAATCTCTGTATTTAGGAACATTGCCACCTTGTATTCGACGTCGATATCAGGAATGTTCACCGAAATTGAGGATATCGGTGAGAGTGTCAAATCGAATTTCGAGTTTTACATCCGAGATAGCATTGAGGAATTTGTTGAAGTACAACAGGATGTCACGGAATACGTTCTAAATACTCACAGGGAGCTTTCCGACATTCGGAGGGGCCTGGCCAATAACCTGAATCGAGATTTGTTTCGAATGGTAGCTTACGTGGCGATCACGTGGGCGGGAATACTCTCTCAGGTATCGGGTGTTACAGCGATTCAAACTGCACTGATTGTGTCGTTGGTGCCTGTTGGTGTTTACGTCCTTCTTGGTCTCCGGACAACCTACAGCTTGAGTCAGCAGTTCCAAGCCGTCGAGGACGGTCGCAACCAGTACTATTCCATGTACGAAAACCGGATTGACGAGAATACTTTTTCAGAAATCAAGGACGCCGACGGTAGTGAAAACATGAAGCATCAATTCAAGATCGATCTGTGGATTTACTACGTCCTATTCACACTCATGCTGATCCTCTGTTTACTCGCGGTCCTGGACCTCGCGATCCTGGAAGGTCCTCTTACAGGATTCATCGAATCTATCGAGAACTGAGGGAATTGATGCCGCATTTCCAGAACCGGCAATCTGTGTGGGTAATCGTTTATAATACTCTCGGATGACTGTACTCTTAGGAGGCGTTCACCGCCCCGGTTTCGGGGAATGAGCGAATATCCACGATGTCAGGTAACCCCTCGGACGATAGTGGCTACACTATCCAACGTTGGTCACCTCTCGAGCTGGCGACGGTCCTATCCACGACGGTGGGATCTGCTGCCTCGATCACAGCGGTCGCCACGCGATCGATGGGTGACTTCTTGATCTTTCTCTCTGTGGCCATCGCGATCCTCAGTAGTCTGATTCTGCTATCCGAGAAGGACCCAAGCTAATATAGGCATTACACCATCTAGGCACTTCTCATTTTACTGCTCCTCGAGATCAAATTTTTAATCCTCTATCACAAAGGTCCAACATGAGTATTGAAACCGCCGGGGATGCGTTTATTGCGGGTGTTGCGGCAGCAGGAAGTCTCCTAATGCTGCTCTATCTCCTCCTTCTGTTGAATTCCGATTCTGTCGATCAGTCAAGCGAGATCTTTGCTCGCACCTTCTATACATTCATGATGGCGTTTTTCCCGACGAATGAGGTTGCATTGATACTCGACGTAATTATGGGAACGCTCGGTGCGTCGGTCGCTGCCTCGGAACTTCGAGCGAAAACAGTCGGTATCCTCATCGCATTTGGCTTCTGCTGGTCTGCAACGAATATCCTGATTAACTGGTTTACGGCGCCAATTTAGCGGTCAAGCATCGATAATCCGCTTGACCTCGTCAAAGAAATCTTCGACTGGTTCGATGCATTGCCCTTGATCGTACATTGCTGCAACAACATCCTTCCCCTTTGATTTGTGATATCCCTTGCCTGGGTGTTCAATGCGGCCACATTCGTCACACGTACGATCTGCTTGCGGTGGAACTGATTCACCGGCATGGTGACGCCGTACTTCGGCACCCAATTTATCCGGGATGTCCTCAAAGTCGCCAATGAAATCTGAGTCGACTTCGAGTCTGAGGGCTTCGTTCACTCCCTCTGGGGTAAAGTAGTTCTCAATCTCGCGTTTTTCGAGTACCTCGATCACGACCTCAGGTTCGATACTTTCGTTCTCTTCGCGTAAATCGTCGATATAGTCTTTCTCAGTGTCTTCGGGATCCGATTTATCGCTATCGAGCAAAAATCCGAAGGTCCGATTAATCTCTGACAGGTCCGAAAGGCTACACTGTTGAATATTCCCTCCACCTCCTAAGTGTTGGATAGTAATTCTGGCCCTCTCGGTTTCGTTGAGGTAGTTATCCGCAACAATCTCAACCATCTGAACGTCTGTGATCCCCTCAACGTAAACTACGAAATCGCTCTGGAGGATATCACTGTTTCTAGCACCTAATTCCTCGACGATGGTCAGGTAATTCTCCTCAATCTCTCGGACCGAGGTCTTCCCCTCGTGCCGTTGTACGAGGAACACATCTCCATGGCCCCTCCGGTCAATGAAAATCGGTGAGTGGGTGGACAGCATCACCTGGCCACCATTTTCAGAAATCCGTTTGAGAGCTCCCAGCATCCGCCGTTTCGCCTCAGGATGCAGCCAGTTTCCTGGCTCTTCGAACAGCATCACGTACCCTTCTCCGACTTGGCGTTCTCGGTATGTTTCAACGAGTGATAGCACAAGCAAACTCCCAACTCCAGACCCTCGTTCCGCAATTGGCACAGATATTTCTGAGAATTCGTCTGTTACCTGAATCGAGGGTGAAAACGCCTTTCCAAGGTTGATGTCGCCAGTTACGAGTTCGAGTTGGCTGATCGAGTCTACGTGATCTGTGAGTCGATCCTCGATATCGGTCTGTAATCCATCAACCCCGTCGTTCAGCTCGCTTTCCAGTTCGTTCCTTTTCGATCGGATGTCGTCATTCTCTTCCAGTAGTGGCGTGAGCAGCTGGTCGATCAACGTATCCGATTTGAATTTGGTTTCCTCCGCAATGTTGCGCTCAGCTGGAATGTAAATCGGGTCCGGGAGCAACTTCCAGAGATACTGCCTCGTGTCCCTCTTCCCATCTGATTCATGGTCTCCGACAAGAGTGCCAGCGCCCAATTGTTCCTCGTCGGGGCCGAGATATGTATCGGCCATGCTTCGCGAGTCTTCCGGGTATTCCCACCGCCGGCTAATTTTGAGTCTGCCGTTGGTGAGTTCGATTGAGTCGTTCAGACAATCTGCAAGCTCGGCAGGAACGTCCTCGAAGAACGCCGTGATGACGATGTCGTCATCACATTCCATGTGAAATTGGTCGCGTTCCGGTTTTCCTTTCTCTTCCAAAAACATCTTCACCGCCTCCAAGACAGATGATTTCCCGGCGTCGTTTTTCCCAACGAGCACGGAAAGATCGTCAACCGAGTCGATATGGGTCTCCTCGATTGATTTGAAATTCTCTACGTGGAGTTCGGAAAGCTGCATATGGGTCATTGGTAGTCACCCAGCCGCGATTCCAGAATGTTCCGATAGGTCTCGTCGCCGGTTGCGTCGGCCAGTCCTTCACACAGTTCTCTGAGATCGTCGGTGATCTCCCACTGCTCGAGGTACTCGGTGACGGACTTGCCCTGCTCCCATCGCCATCGGAGGAACTGCGCTCTATCGAGGTCCGTGAGCTCGTCACCACTGTCGACGCGTGACTGGATGTATGCGATGCGCTTCTCGTCGTCCCAGGTCCCGAGCGTGAAACCATCCTCCATTCGATAGAGGCGCATGTCTTCCATGCGCTCGGGCGTGGCGTCGGTCCCTCGTGTGAGCTTGTTGAGGTCGTCGTAGGTCGCGTTCGGAGTTTCCAATAGGTCAACAAACACGTCGATCTCACCGACGTCGGCGCCGTGTTGAATGACGCCGTAGATCTCGTCGACGACATCTTTGGCGCTCATGGGCTCGCCGGCGCGTTTAACCTCGCCGTGGTGCTTCGAATACTCGTGGAAACACCGTCCCATCTCGACGACACCAATGTCACCCCGAGAGAGATTGCGATTTTCTTCAAGGCGGGTTCGTGTCTTTTGCGCCGTACGGTAGATATTGCGCCGGAGACTATTCCATGAGATTGGCTCCCTGTCTTGTGCAGGCCGAGCAACGATGATAATGTCAAAGTCTACAGATTCTCCCTCGGTGAGTTTGTAGGTTGCTCGATTTGTATCTGCGGTCACCGGATATGTGGCAGTTACTTCGAAGCCAACCTCACAGAGTGCTTCGAGGAGCTCTCCCCACGATTCAGCGTCGCTATGATGGTAGGTAAAGGCGAGAACTCCGTCCTGCTTGAGTGCTTGATGAATCTTCGAGAATGACTGATGAAGTTCTTCCTCGAAGTCGGTTTCGTCCTTCCCTTCGGCAGGATTGGCAACGATACTCTCTGCCCGTGGAGTCGTCTCAGTTTCGAACGGCTCGTACTCATCTTGCAGGACGATCCGGAGCCATACGTAGAAGAAATTGGACAACTCTGAATAGATCACGTTATTGTAATATGGGGGATCTGTCAGAACAGCATCAAACTCGTCCTCGTATTCCAACTGGCGGGCATCCCCACAGTGTACCTCATGGTCATCCCCTACAGCCTTGTTGAAGGGTGGGGTCTTCTGAGTGGATCCATCTTCGATATATCGCTCCACAGGGGCAGCTGCCCATTCAACACCGGCGAGGACCTTTTTCCAACTTTTGACGAATGTTCCCCGGCCGAATTCTGTACCCCATACGTTATTTTCAACAAACTCCTTCTGGGGCTTGAATGAGTTTGTCTTAAAGATCCCCTCGACCTTGTGGCCTTGGAGATTATATATCGTGAATGTATTATTAAACATCAACGAGTCTGAGAGCGCCAACAACAGATACTCCTTAGCATTCTGGTTCTCGACATCATCGATTGCCTCCAGCAGTTTTGACAGACAGAGAAGCTGCCGCTCGTCGAATATGTCCGTCCACTGTTCGTAGCCGTGTCCGAGTAGATTATGTCCTCCACCAATGCTTCCCTCGAACGCTGTGCTATCGGTTAGAATTCCTAGAGGGACGTCCTGCGAAGGAACAAACTCCCTCAAATCATCGGCATCTTCCCACTCCCGAACTGCTGCTTCGTATTTCTCAATATCGACCTCTTCGGCCTGCTTATACCCTTTATACACTGCCCGGTCACGCCCTTCTTCGTCGCAGTGGGGACAATAGTACTCGATGGCATACATTCGGGATCCATAGCCACCCTGCTCACGGCCAGCATCCATAACGCCGTACTGTTGACCGCAACTCGTGCAGGAGTATTCTGCACCGCTTGCCGGCCCTTCAGCGGGCACGAAGTTGTTCCCACAGTCACATTCGCACTCGCTTCGCCAATCCTCTACGTGAAAAATCGACTCACAATCTGGGCAGAGTACATTGTACTTGTCTTTATCACCGTATCTGCCCTTTGCCACTCTGTAATCTTTGAAGAGAGAGACGGTTTCGGAACAAGAAGTACAATCCAACTCCGTCACCCAGAGATAGTACATCACGTCAGCCGTACGCTCACAGTTCGGACACTCTGTGCTGTAGTGTTCAGTGAGTTCCTTCTTCACTTGCTCCTCGACTCTACTGAACGCTTCTTCTAGCTCTGAAATGTCTGTCTGACCGGCTTCTAACTCTTTCTTAGTCACAAACCATGCGACTGGGTTCAAGTCGTTGCCAACGACAGATGCACCGAACCGTGAAGCCTCAATTAGCGAGGTACCTCCTCCCATAAACGGGTCCAGAACTCGTTTATCCTCTACTCTGACGTCCTTGCTATAGAGTTGCCAGAGCGAATCGGGATCACCCAAATCAACATTATCTACTAGATTTTCAATTGACTCTCCGTCATCCAAAAAATCGCCGAGTTTCTGGTTGTCACTGCCCGGGTTGTGGATGGAAATTGACTGTGGATCGTCGAGGAGTGTATAGAGTGAAATTGTCCGGAATACAGACCCGAGACGTCGGGCCCACCATTTGTGCATGGTGTAAAGTGGGCGATAGTACCGTTTAGATTGATTTTCTCTGCTAACAATTTCGTTCACTTGCTCAATGGGATACCCTTTCTCAATAGGGAGGGTTGGCCGATCGTCTTCATCCGACTCGCTGATTTCCTGAGACATAGACGTATGCTCACCCCTGTCGGCGGGAGCGTTGTATAGCTTTCCGCTGTCGGGGGCGATCCACCATCGCTCCTCACATAGAACTATGGGCCTCGTCATTCGGAATGGACGTATGGCTGGTCTCTGGACTGCTCCCCTGCGGCTCCTTGCGAAGATGTCGTCTCACGTGGATACACAAGCTGAGGTTGAGGACGAGCTGAATGAGCAATTCGCAGGAAAGGAATGGGAGCTAGAGACGTATTCCGGCCAATCAGTTACGTTGACGATCTATTCGATCAAGGTACGGGCCCCTGTTGATCTGGGGGATCGAGGATCACTTGAGGAGCCGGAGATGTTCGACGGCCTCAATTGGCGTGATGAACCAACGTTATCGGAGCGAGCGAAGGCAAGTCTGAAGAATCGCTGGATGACGATAGTCAAGTTCGACGTATCAGAAGACCCAGAGTGTCTGCGGCCACCTGGTCTCAACCTCGGATTTGCTTCGAGTATTTCCAGCTCGGCCGTTGCCCTCGAAGAGCGAAATATCGTCACTCGAATGGTTCGGATCACTGACGAGCCAGCAATGCACTCCAACAAACTCGCCACCAAAATCATCTACGACGGGTCAAAGGCTGAGTACAAAGAATCGATTGACAAGGTCGTCGACAACGTGGAGTACATGCAAGAGAACATGAAACAGGTGGCGGGGAATTTCCTGGTGAATCTCTATAATCCGACGAAAGAGGAGTGGGGTGACGAGGAGATGGCTCGAGACCTCTCGCGGTACCTTCTCGAGGAGGACGTAAACATCGGCGTTGTAGAATTGGTCGTGAAAGACCTCTGGGAGAATCCTCCAGCGGAGAACGAGGATTCTGTTCAAAGCGATGGTGGGTCAGCCGGTACCCGCTGAAACAGAGGTGCATGGACGCCTGAAACGGACTCGGAATTCTGGGGTATTCGTCGTCATTTGAATGGGAACAGCAGTCGAATTCGGACATTGGTCGCCAGTGGATCTTTAGGGGTGGCGGATACAGCAGTCGACCATGGAATCTGGCAAGAAGTCGCTTGAGGAATTAACTACTGCTGGCGTATTCCACGTCCCCCAGTACCAGCGATACTACTCTTGGACGGAGCCCGAATGGGATGATCTCTGGACGGATCTCTCGACGCTTCCGGAAGGGAAGCAACACTACTTCGGGACGGTCATTATTCAAGAGACACAGCGGACGGTGACGGCACATCGAGACGGATACGGGAGTGACACCGAGAAGGATGTGAACTTGCTCATCGACGGCCAGCAGCGATTGACGTCCCTGACACTACTGGTCAAGTCGATGACTGAGGCGCTTCGAGAAATCGCACCTGAGACCGAGCACGAGGACCAGATCCTCGAAGAGGTCGCGGATATGCGTCAGCAGTTCATCGAGGAGGATAACGTCTACTTCTTGAAGCTCCTTGACGAGGATGACAGCGAGTTTCTCGAACGTATTGTCGACGGCCGATACCAGCGCGACCCGGAACGACCGTCACAACGGAAGCTCGTAGACGCAAAGTCGTTCTTCGACGAGAAGATTGCCGAGCTTCGTAATCGACCCGATCTCGAACCACTCGACGTCGCCAACCAACTCAATCGGATTTGGGAGACGATCCTCGACCTCGAGTTGATGGTCTACGTTGTCGAAGCGGGTAATCCGGAGAAGGCAACGCTCATTTTCGACAGCGTCAACGACCGAGGCAGGGCCCTCTCGACGTTCGACAAGACGAAGTCGTTCCTGATGCGGATGGCCTACTTAGCTGCTGACGACGAATCGGAAGGCCAGGCGACGATCGACTCTATTCGTCAAGCCTTCGGGGAGATGTATGACGACCATCAGAAGATTCTCGACTCCCCTTACGTCGACGATATCAGTGACGACGCGATCCAACGATACCACTTCATTACCTTCTTCGATTGGACCGAACGACAGGATCACCAGACCCCGACGTTTCTGGATCTCCTCAAGGCGCGCATACGCTCGTTGCGAGAGGAGGACCCGGAGGCCTGTCTAGCATACATCAGAGAGTACACTGAAGGACTCGAGGCGGGCTTCGACAATCTCGCCGACGTACTCTCCCAGACGGGCGATGGCGATATTGCCAATCTCGTCCACCGAATCCACAAACTTCGGCACGCGACGAAATTTTATCCGATCTTGCTCAAGGCGTGGCCCGATCTTGACCAAGCGGAACAGGAGGACCTTTTAGATGTTATTGAGACCTACATCTTCCGCGTTTACGCGATTGGCAATCATCCGACTTACACAGGCCGGTCATCCCTTCAGACCCTCGCGAGAGACACTGAACAAGGGAGTGATGCCGAAGCTTGGATCAATGGGATTGTCGACGTGATGAATAACTACCAGGATGACGACCAGTTCACACGAACGCTTTCTCGGTCTGATCTGTACACGAGTGTATCCTCACAGGATCTCCGCTACCTCTTCTACTTCTACAACGAGTATCGAGCTCGTGAGGAGAAGGAAGAGGGATCAATCACACTCGACGAGGCAATGGGCGAGGAGTATACTGTGGAACACATCTGGCCTCAGACGGTCGACGAGATCCCCTTTGAGGATACAGGATCCTATCCCAACCTCGAACAGCGATACAATGCATACAAGCACCGACTTGGGAACCTCACACTAGCAAGCAAATCTTGGAACTCCGAGTGGGGCAACGATGACTTTGAGACGAAGCGGACTGAGGGGTATGAGGAGTCAACTCTCTGGGTGCAGAAGGACATCCGCGACTACGAGGATTGGTCTATCGATAACATCCAGGATCGAGAGGAGATTCTGATCCAGTTCGTCATGGAATTCTGGGATGCACCGAGCACTCGCTTCGGCGACATTGACGAGCCGGAAAATGCAATCTCTGAACTCTCCAGTAGAGAAAACACCGTTCTTCACGCTCTGTGTGATGCCTCAAGTGGAGGCGCCAGGCGGTACATCCATCGAAAGGCTTGCGAAAGGGCGGATTCGTCTTTCGAGAACCCCGATTCGAACGACGAACGGAACGAAGTTGGGTCGATCCTGTCTAGGCTCGCGAGAGTCGGCTTAGCGGATCGGGAGAAGCGTACTTGGTACGCGACGGACGAAGCAAGAGCAGCAGTATCCGACTGAAGCCCTGCCTTGGGACATTTCTCGAAGCGGTCTCATCTACCACAGTACTTAAGCGAGTTACCCACCGTCATCGGCATACGCAATGGCCAGCACGGAACCGCTGTCACGAACGATCGCGGACACGGTGACCATCAGCCGTGAACTCCGCGAGGAGGGGGAGATCGACGGGCAGGTCAAACTCTACAACGTCGAGGACGACGAGGAGTTCGAATCTGACGCGACGACGTTCTTCGACCGGACGCTCATGACGCAGGGACTCCGGGAGGGCTTCGTCGATCTTCGAGACACCCTTCGCGGAGACGCGAACTACGGAACGCACATTCTCTACGGGCCGTACGGGAGCGGGAAGTCCCACCAGATGGTCGCGATGTACCACTGCTTTGCCGATCCTGATGGAGCCGGAGCATTCGGCGACCAGCACATCGATGGATTCAGCGATGCGCTACCGGCTTCCGAGGAGTCCGAAGCCATCACCGTCTCCCTCCAACAGAGCCAGCCCGAATTTCTCTGGGAGCCCTTCTTCGACGTTCTCGACTACGAACCGAGCGAGAGCGATCTCGAACCGTATCCCGAGATGGACGTCATCCAGGAGGCCGTCGATGGCCGGACGGTCGCGTACCTGATGGACGAGCTTGAGGACTGGTTCGAGCCGCTGAGCGGTGACCGTAAGAAGCGAAACCGTGGATTCCTGCAGGCCCTCCTCGAGACCGCAGATCTCGACGATAGCGGCGTGTTCGCGATCGTCTCGGTTCTCCGCAAGGGCTCGGACGTTCACCGGATCCTCGACCGCGAGAACGCCTCCGAGGTCAACATGAGCAGCAAGGTGAGCAAGCAGGAGGTCATTCGCCACCGGCTCATCGACGAGGTCGACGAAGCAGCCGTCGCGGACATCGTCGACGGGTACGTAGAAGCTTACGCTGGCAACGACCACGTTCCGGACTCGGAACTCCCGACGGACCTCGCGGACGATATGCGCGACTCCTATCCGTTCCACCCCGTCCTCCTCCAGGCCTTGGAGACGCGATACTACGCGGACGAGGGGAACCAGAACACTCGCGGGATGATCTACCTCTTCTCGAAGATTCTGACCACTGCTGCCGATCCCGAGGCTGACCCGGACGACCCCGATGCCGCGAAGCTCATCGAAGAGACGGATCTCGTCACCCACGGCGATATCGACGCTGTTCTGTTCGACGACGAACTGACGCGGATCAACATTGACCGCCCAGGCGTCTGCGTGGACGACATAAGAAACCGGGTCGACCCCGACGAGATTCCCTACGGCAGACGGATTCTCAACACGATTCTCCTCTACAGCCTGAAGCCCGACGAGGGAGAGGGAGCGAGCAAGGCCGAGATCGTGATGGGGACCTACGAGACGAACGACCTCGTCTCCGACATCGTCCTCAATTTGGAGCAGCTCTACGGCGTGGCGTGGTATCTCCACAAGCTGAACGGGAAGTACGCGATCCGGGATCGCCAGAACCCTAACGCGCTCATCCAGAACAAGGCCAGTGACGTCGACGAGCAGCTCGCACTCGAACAGATTGCGCAGACTGTCCAGACCGTCTTCGGTGACAACGCGTATCCAGTCGGATTCACTGGAAGCGATCTCAAAGACGTCCCCGACAACCGGGACGTCAAGGTCGTTGTCAGCGCCAGTGACTGGACTCGGGACGACGTCGAGAAGGTAATCAAGAACGCCGACAGGAGCCCCGGCCGGGAGTGGCGCAATACCCTCGTTTTCGTCCAGCCGAGTGGGGACAAGGAGATCGAATCCGGGACCGGTTTCATCGAGAAGGCCCGCTACATCGAGGGTGCCGAGCGCGTTCTCAAGGACGAATCACTCGACGACGAGATTCGGTCGTCAGTCAAACGCCAGCGCGAGGACGAGCGACGGGAACTCCAGGATCGTGTCGAGCTCGCGTACGGTGAGATCATTGACGGGGACGATCTGCTGAACGAGTTCGATCTGGCGGCAGAAATGGATCTCGACGTGTTCGTTTCTGAGGGAGACCCCCTCAACGCCGCAGATCTCACGGAGAACGTCGCAGCGGAAGGGATCGATCTCCAGCAGCACGTTTGGGAAATCGTCGATGACCTGTTGGATCGTCGTGGCGAGGCGAGCATTGAGGACATCTACGAGCAGTTCCTCCGTCAGCCGACCTATCCGATTCCGGGCGGTCCGAGTGACGTCCTGGAGGCGACGGTTCAGACTCTGGAGGACAAGCCGGTCGTCACGCACGGGTCCAACGGCTTCTCGGAGTCACTCAAAGGCAGTTCGTTGGATACGACGATTCTCCACGAACGCGACGTCGAGCAGTGGACTGTCGAAGACGTCGAACAGGAACTCCGGAGGCGATTCGGCAGTGGTTCCGACTCCATCGACGTAGGGAACTTTGAACTCGAGCTGCTCGAGGATACCGAGATCTGGCTGGAGGGAGATGGCCACGACACCGTCATGACGGCGGTCGGCCGCGTCGGCAAGGACGACCAGTACGTCCTCTACAGCGGAACGGATATCGTAAGCAAAGCCCAGTCCGACGCGACGATCCGGGATATCTCTGAAGCAGAGCGGATCGGAGTCGCCGAGGTGCGAGATCGGATTCGAGCCCAGCTCGAAGAGCAGGGTCGAGCGAACACGTACCGCATTCTCGAAGAGATCCGGTCCGACGGGACCATCTACCTCCCCGGTAGTCAGACTGAGCAAGCGTTCCGCGAGGCCGTGACCGATTTCCTCGTCGACGATTACGTCATCGACGTCGAGAGGCGGTACTACGATTCGCTGGGCGATCGGGATCCGACTGACCTCGTCCTCGTTCCGGACGTATCCGACGACGTAGGCGACGAGATTCTGGACTACCTCGACGACCTTGATGGCGGGGAAGAATTCACTGTCGGTAGCGTAGCCGACCGGTTCGATTCGACGGTGTCGGATGACGCTGTCCAGACGTTCCTCCTCCGGAACCTTGGTCGAGGCGAGGATCCGGAGTACGTGATCGGAACCGACGGCTCAGGTGATCCGACCCGGTGGTCGAAGGGCTATCAGTTCCGCATTCCGAGTGGCGGCTGGCGTTTCCAGTTTGATGGGGACGATCCGGCGGAACTCCGACGCAAGTGGCGACAGGAGGAAGATTCGGGTGAGGTGACCTTCGGCGAAGTCAGATTCACTCTGATGGACAAACGAGGAATTCCAGGCCCGCTCCAGGGGACCGCGAGGATCCAAGAGACGATGACCAAATTGACGATTGCGTCGGGGGAGGACTTTACGAAGGTCCGGGAACTCTTCGAGGAGATGCCGTCCGATGCGTCGAATATCTCGGTGGAGATCAACTTCGAATGACCATGGTCGAGAAAGGAAAACTCCCCGGCAAGTACAACATCGTCCTCGAGGATGCGATCGATCTGTTCGATCATCGTGTCCCCGTCGAAGAGTTCGAGGAACGCCTCGAGGAGAATGATCTCCCCGATGAACTCTGCGTGGTCGGTCTGAGCGACGTATTCGGAGAAGATGAAGCCGTAAGCGACCTCCGTTCGAGTATGGACCGGCGAGCGAACAGTCTCGAAAACCGATCGAGCCTCCCGACAATCCAGTTCGCCGTTGAGGGGTCATTCCAACGCAGGCAGAGAGACTACGAGCTGCAAGTCGGTGACGAACTGTATCGTCTGAGTCGGATTTTCGGACCCCAGATCGATCGGGAGAGCAGCGATTGGTTGACTGCGCCCTTCTAGAGGAGCCGGAATCCGCCTTCGACCGTCACCGCTGTTGGCACGTCGTTTTCATCACGTTCGATGAAGTAGAGGTAGATGTGCTCCTCCCCGTCTTCACGACGGAACACCGGGACACAGGTGGTCGATTCGGCTTCCCTGGCATTGCATTGCGTTTCGATCCGCCGTCGGGTCCATTTGCCTTGCTGTTCGAGATCCGAACGCGATCGGTGTCGATTAGAGAGCGTATCTGCGGCTGCGTTTACGACTCGAAGAGAGAATTCGGGGACATTGCTGAAGTCAAACGGTCCACCGGCTTCGACGACGCGATCGAGATCCTCAGCGTCGTGCTGCTCGAGGCACAGGGCGTGGTCTTCAACAGCACGAAATACTGATAGTGTCGGATAGGTCCCTTCGAGGACGTGCTGAAGGTACTCTCGTACGCTCTTATGATACGCTTCGAGCGAAAATCCGGATCCGCTGGGTGAAATCACCTGCAGCTCAGCCCCCGTTTGTTTGACCGTTCGTACCATCGACTCGTTGAGTGGCGTCAGAAATCCCATGTGCCGAGTGTCGAGGAGATACGCGTAACTGAACAAACGGGACCTAGATCCGCCGCTCTTCACTGGGTCCTTGTCCTCGCTGTAGTATTTCGAGTCGAGAACCGCGAGTGTGTCCTCTCCTTCCTCGACGGCGTGATCCGGCTGGTGGTAGATTTGCCCTTCGTCCTCGAAAGGTTTGAGCGTCGGAGACCGTACCGCACTTACGTTCTTGGTGTGGCCCAACCGATCGGACTCTCTCACTGCTTCCAGCTCCTCCTCGATCGCGACTTGAGAGTACTGCTCGAAGAGCGACTCCATGTTGAGCACGTAATCGACGGTCAGCTCCCAGCCACCTTCCACCGAAGGAGTGCCGAGAGACGACGCAGTGATGGCTTTCGACACGTCCACTGCTTGCTCGTAGTAGTGACGCTGTTTCGGGAGGTCGTGAAGTGAGAAGTTCCTGTACTCCGGGATGCGACGACGGTCACACGTTACGTCAAGGCTCTCGAGGTTCCTGACTTCCTGATGTACCTTCGAAAAGATGGTGTAGTACATGCCCTGCGAGTACTTCTCCTCATACTCTCTGAACAGGCGAAGTAGGTGCTTGCCAGCGTACAAAAGAAGCGAGTTGGCCGCATTATCGTACTCGACTTCTTTCAACAGACAGTTCTGCTGAGCTCGCCCTTCCGCTTGATTGACGAGTGACTGCTCGATGTCGATAACGCCTCTCGGTTGATCGAGATCGGCCCGCCGAGTCACTAACTCTCGGACGAACCCGTTACGGTGGACTGCCTCGAGCGCGTCGAGGTAGTTGATCGCCAGGATCAGGAACACGTCTTCGAGGTCCACATCCTCCGATTGGACGTCCGAAAGCGGAATCCCGTGATATTCGACGGAGCGTTTGCGGCCGTGAACCGCGAGAAGCATGTCGAAGATGTGGTCCCAATCGATCTTGGGTTCGATCCGAAGCTTCGATCTGGGTGTAAAGCTGATGATCCCGACGTTGTCCCTGACATCTATATGGGCAGTGGGGCCGTCGATCCGTACGCGCACCACGCGGTACTCCTCGTCGCTATCGTCGAGCGAAGCCTGGGACTTGACGAAGACGTTCGCAGCTTCCTGTTCGAAGGAAGCCCGCCGAAGTTGCTCGCCGATAGACGGGGGACAGCCCTCGATGCGCGCGGATCCACGCTCAGGCACGCTAAACGTGCCCGGTTCGTACTGATACGTTACGTCCGGATCGGAGGCGCTCATCACTCGTACGAGCCCATCTGGCGCTGCTCGGCTTCGAGCTCTCGACCCGCCAGCTCAACGGCCGGTGAGAGGTCGAAGTCGTCGAACTCCTTATCGAGGTATCGGTAGTGTTGTTCGATCTGCTCGATCTGAGGGAATGCGGCGGAGTTGAGCAGACGTGGAACGATAAACGTCTGAAAGGCTTGTCCGACTGCTTCCTCGGGTTCGTCCATGTAGAGCTCCTCGTCTTGGAGCGCCTCGCGGAGGAACACCGTCACGTCTCGGTAGTGCATCGGCCCGAACCGCATGATTCTGCCCCGAGACGCTTGCTCGCTCCCGTGATTGATGCCCTGGTAATCGGCCTCGAACAGATCGAGCAAATCCCCAGAATCGACAAGCGGGATGTCTCCGAGCTCTTCCTCGATCCATCCCGTGAAGAGTGACTCTCGGTCGTCGTCCTCGTACTCGTCGAGTTCGACCATCGCGAACCGACGAGTGATTGCGTTGTCGAGTTCGTTGACGGTCCGGTCCGACATGTTCATCGTGCAGATGATGGAGACGTCCTCGTCGAGTTCGATCGGTTCGCCATCATCAGTCTCGATCAACGTCTGATTCCGGTTTTCGATGGCAGTATAGAGCGGACCGAAGATTTGCGAGATGTCTGCTCGGGTGATCTCGTCGAGGATGACGGCATAGGAAATATCGAAATCACGAGCGCGCTTGACACCGTCCGAAACTGCGCCGAGTTCAGTGTGATAGTTCAATGAACGTCGGCCTGAAGAACCCGTGAGCTGGGGACCGATGCCCCCGATGATGTCCTTCGCCGTCCATGACGGGGTCGCGGTGTGGAGAGAATAGCCGGTGCAGTGATTGAGTGCGAGTTGCTTGGCGAACGTGGTCTTACCGGTCCCGGTCGGGCCGTATAGGACCACGGGCTTCCCAGTTCGAAGCGCAGTCTTCGCGTTGCGCAGGACGTCGTCCGGGACCAGTACTTCAGGGGGAGTATCGTCTCCGCGGGTGATCACGTCGCGTTTCAGCGAGGGAGTGGCTTTGTCGGACTCGAGTACTGCCCGTCGGATCGGACCGACCCCTCGCTCCCCCTCGTGGTGGATATCTAGCTTTTGGTCACGAACGAGAAACTCGAGAACCTCTTGATTGGCCGCGTTTTCGACTGCTTGAACGACCCGGTTCGGGACTTCATGGAGGATCTCGAGTTTTTCCTGGACGTCCTCAAGTGAATAGCCCTCATCCATGGTTAGTGATAACTGATGTATTTTCCCGCAGTATTGAAAAGCGTACCTGCTGGCAGCTAGTCCCTCGTTGACCGTCTCGACTCCAGTCGCGAAGAGTGACTTTGTATATCGAGATGCAGCCGCGACTATTGAATCAATCTGATAATATGTCTTCTGGACATTGGGGCTCGGTTCCTATACACGGATTCACGTAGATTCCATTCAACCAATCAACCGACGGTACCTTTATTGCAATTCACGATTTCCAATATGGCGAGTCCCAGACGGCGTCGGGCCGCGCTCACAGGGTGAATGGGTTACACCGGCTCCGGTCGGTATTCCGAAGACTCCGAAACCGGAATTCCCCGGCCTAGAGGGCCTGAGGAGCAAGATCCCGATCGGTTACTCACCGTTCGGACCTCGAATGGGTTGGGGCGGATTCGAACCGCCGACCCGCTCCGTGTGAAGGAGCTGTCATAACCGGGCTAGACCACCAACCCGTATCCCGACCTACCCGAGTGCCAGCCTTAAGGGTTACTTTGTCCCGCATCACCACTCTATTCCATGCCCACCGACACCGAAGCCAACCGTGTCAAACAGCCACAAACGGCCGTCTGACGCCCGTCAGACCTGCCAATGGACTTAACAGTACGTACCGTTACTGAGGGCGTATGGTGGGAGTTCGTGGTGGGGTCGACCAGCCGTTGGCCCCGGAGGTGCGCCCGTGATCGAGAACCCACGGGTGCGCCTGGCGCTGGCCGAACACGGCCGGCGCATCGCGCTGGCGCTGGCGATCCTGGGGGCGGTGCTCCTCGTCCTCGCGATCTGGACGGTCGTCACGCCGGCGTCGGAAACCGTCCGCCAGCCGGCGGACAGTCAGACGATCGAGACGGAAGTGAGTCACTCGGCAGTGGTGCAGTCGGCGGACTCGCCGTGGGAGCAGGGAACGACGCTGCAGGACCATCCGGCGTACCTCCTGAACGCGTCGCCGACGCTCGACGTGGCGGTGCGGACCGACGCGCCGCCGGGATCGACGGTGGTCCACGACGCGCGTCTCCAGTTGCGGGTCGTTCGAAACGGCGACGTCGTCTGGGAAGAGACCCGCGCGCTGGCCGCCGAGGAGCAGACGGCGACCAACGGCACGGCGATCTCGACCGCCGCAATCGACGTCGAGCGGCTGCAGGCCCAGCGCCGCGACCTCCAGGAGCAGTTCGCGGGCGTCGGGACGGTCCAGACGCGGATCGTCGCGGACGCACGCTACGAGACGGATACCTACGAGGGCACGCTGAGCGCGACGGGGCCGCTGACGGTCACGAACCGTGCGTACTGGATCGACGGCGACCCGAGCGATAGCGCGGCCCGGAGCCGGACCGTCACCGTCGAGCGCACCGCCCCTGTCGACTGGGGCACGGTTGCGCTGTTCGTCGTGCTCGGGCTCCTCGCCGTCGGCGGCGCCGCGGCAGCAGCGACGTACCGCGTCGAAGCGGACATCGACTGGCTACAGCAGGAGGTCCACCGCCAGCGCTACGACGACTGGATCTCCGACGGCAACCTCCCGATGGGCGTCGGCAGCGAGTACGTCGCGCTCGACTCGCTGAAGGACGTCGTCGACGTCGCGATCGACACGAACCAGCGGGTCGTCTACGACGACCGCCGGAACGTCTTCGCGGTGATCAGCGGCGAGGTCGTCTACTACTACAGCAAAGACGGCGACTGGAACCGCGTCGCGTGGCCCCAGACCCAATCCGACGACAGCGGGCCGTCCTTCCTCGAGGCGTTCGGGATGGGCGACGAGGACGTCCCGGGGGCCGAAGCGACCCCGCCCGGCGACGGCGGGTTCGGTGGGGGTCCCGACGCGGGGGATGGCCCAGGATTCGCCAGCGGCGGTGCGGACGCTGTTCCCGCCGACGCTGCCAGCGATTCGAGTGCCGATGAGTCCGACGACGCCGACGCGACCGACGCGGACGACGCTCCCGAGGCGGTGTTCGGAACCGACGAGGACGCGGCCGACCCACCGGACGACGCCGGCGGCGACGGATCGGTCGGCCCGGCGGAACGCCCGCCGGAGGATCGGCCGTTCGGTGGCGACGACGAAGAGTGAGTACCGGCCGATCGCCTCGCACCCGTTCGATCCGTCCGTTTGCTCGATCGAGCACGGTAGCGAGCGACGCTGCTCCCCTCTTGATAGTCGGCGAGAACTGAACACCGCGACGCCTGCCAGTGAACCGCCTCAGCAGTTGCCGGCGGCCGAGATGTCGGCCTCGCCCGCGTTCCGCTCGTCGCGAGCGGTCGCCAGGTCGCCGGACTGGGCGGCCACCGCGGAGGCCTCGAAGTGGGCTGCGGCGTTCGTGAGCGCCTGCGAGCGACAGAGTGCGGTGTCGATCTGGGACTGGAGTTCACCGTCCGTCTCCTGACGAGCGGTCTGGAAGTGCCCGGTGGCGGTCTGGAAGGCGGATTTGGCGGCCTGGAACTCCGACTCCGCGGTGGCGAAGTTCCCCTGCTGGACGGCCACCTGGCCCGACTCGAGGTGACCGCGGCCGGTGAGTATCGCGTCGTAGCCGCCGGTCAACTCGTCGGCGCCGACGGCGATGTTCTGCACCGTGGTGAGGCCGTCGGTCAACTCGCCCATCTTCGCACCGTAGGGATCGAGCACCGCGGGGTCGATGGCGTTCGCCGTCGACTCGGCGTCCGTGACGGTGGATCGGGCGTCGCCGACGACCGGCTGGATCGAGTTCAGGGTCTGCCCGGCGGCCTGGTAGTCGCCGTTGGCGATGCTCGATTCCACGCGCTGGAGTTCGCCCGCTGCGTCGGCGAGCGACGCCGATCCGGTGAGCAGCCCGGCGACGACGTCGACGTAGCTCCGGGCTGCCGGAATCTCGGCCTCGTAGTCGTCGGCGGCCTCGCGCTGGGCCGCCTCGTCCAGGGCCTGCCGGCTCGTCGCGAGGCCGGATTCCAGCGCCTCGCGGTCGAAGGACACGTCCGCGGGCGTCGCCGCGTCCTCTCTGGCGGTCGCCAGCTGCAACGCGACGGTGTTCGCTTCGCCGATGGCGGTCCGGAGGTCGTCGACGACGGCGTTCTCCGGCGGTCGCTCGGCGAGCGTTTCGCGTGCGCTTCCCAGACAGCCCGCGAGCGCCGACAGGGCGAGTCCGCCAGTGCCGACGAGGAGGTCTCGACGCCGCATATGCCTCCCATGTGAGGGCAGGGCATTTCACCGTTCCGGGCGCTGCGGTAGGCCGTCGCTACCGCTCGTCGGTGCCTGCGGAAGCCGTAACTGCGCTGCGAAGGGCGATCGGCCGCGAAAAACGCTGCGCGACGAAGCACCCGCGCCACTCTGCCCCGAAGGGTCCTACTCAGTCCCCGAACGGGTTGCCGCCAGGGCCACCGCCGCCCATGCCGCCCATCCCGCCGCCGGGGCCGCCACCGCCCTCCATCTGCTTCATCATCCGCTGCATGTCGGCGTCGCCCATGCCCTGGAACTGCTTGATGGTCTGCTCCATCATCTTGTGTTGCTGGAGCAGTTCGCGGACTCGCTCCTCGCTCGTCCCCGAGCCCCGCGCGATGCGCTCGGTGCGGCTCTGCCCGACGCTCCGGGGGTTCTCGAGTTCGCCGTCGGTCATCGAGTCCATGATGACTTCGAACTCGCGCATCCGCTCCTCGGTGACGCCCATCGCGTCGTCGGGAAGCTGGTCCATCATCCCGCCGCCCATCCCGGGGATCATGTCCATCACCTGGTCGAGCGGCCCCATCTTGTTCATCGCCTCCATCTGCTTTTGCATGTCCCGGAGGGTGAACTGCCCCTCGAGCATGTCCTCGGGGTCCCAGTCGTCGTCCTCCTCGAGCCCGGTCTCCTCCATCGCGCGCTCGACGCGCTCGGCGAGCTGCTTGAGGTCGCCCATCCCGAGCAGCCGGGAGATGAAGCCGTCGGGCTCGAAGCGCTCGACGTCCTTCACGCCCTCGCCGGTCCCGAGGAAGGCGATCGAGGAGTCGGTCTGGTCGACGGCCGCTAGCGCACCGCCACCTTTCGCGGTCCCGTCGAGCTTCGTGATCACGACGCCGTCGATGCCGATCGACTCGTCGAACTGCCTGGCCTGGTCCTTCGCGCCCTGTCCGATCGCCGCGTCGAGCACGAGCAGCGAGCGGTCGGGATCGACGGCCGCCTCGATCTCCTCGATCTCGGCGATCAGGTCGTCCTCGAGCGCGTGGCGACCGGCGGTGTCGACGATGTGGACGTCCGCATCAGCGGTCTCTTCGAGGCCGTCGCGGGCGATCTTGACCGGGTCGTCGCCGTCGGGGTCGCCGTAGAAGTCGACCTCCGCGCGGGAGGCCATCTCCTTCCCCTGGTCGTAGGCGCCGGGCCGGAAGGTGTCGGTCTGGATGACTGCGGGCTGGAGCCCCTTCGTCTGGAACCACCAGGCCATCTTCGCGGCGCTCGTCGTCTTCCCCGACCCCTGGAGGCCGGCCAGCAGGATCGTCTGGTCCTCCAGCGGGAGGTCGGTGGATTCGCCGACGAGGCCCACCAGTTCCTCGTAGACGATGCGCAGCACGTGCTCGCGAGCGGAGGTGCCGGCCGGCGGCTCCTCCTCCAGCGACCGCTCCTTGATCGAGTCCGATAGCTCCTGGACGAGCGCGACGTCGACGTCGCCCTGGAGCAGCGAGCGCTGGATCTCCCGGACGACCTCGTCGACGTCCTCCTCGGAGATCCGGCCCTTGCCCCGGAGATTGTCGAGGGTAGACCGCAGGGAACTCCCCAGATCGTCGAGTACCATTGTTGTCCTTCGGTAGGCAGTCACCCCGGGAAAGCCTTTTCGTCGCGTTCGAATCCGGCATCCGGCCGCGATTCGGTGGCCGGGTAGCCCGAGTGGTCCGAGGAAGACGGCCGACGGCGTCTGTTTCGCTTGCTCGACGGGGGCTTGATCTGAGTATTCCAGTCGGGGAGAGTTGTACTACCTCGTGTACCGAGGAATGGTGGAGCAGAAGGAACGTCCCGTGAGGTCCGATGGACTCGGTAGATCCGGAACGTCCTCGTCCGGTCGAAGGTACGTACTGTCAAACAGGATCGTGTAGTGAGTTTGGCAATGATAGACACCAGATTTAATGAATGTGTCAGGAGAATCAGTGCACATGGTATCCACGCTGACCATCGGAGCGATCCTCACGCTACTTGCGTGGGTTTGGCTCCAGGTCGCAGTCATTCACGGGAAATACGTCGTGGATAAGATCGCAGAAGGGGAGTACAATAAGGGGCCGCTCCAAGGACGAGACGGCGGTGATTCCTCGTGAGTGACGGTGAAGGACTCCCGGGCCATAGCCACGACGACGAGCTTGCTCGGGACCTATCGGTGTTCGACATCACGATGATCGGCATCGGCGCGATGATTGGCGCTGGGATATTCGTCTTGACCGGTCTTGCAGCCGGTCAGGCCGGTCCCGGTCTCGTGATGGCCTTCGCGTTCAACGGCTTCATCACCATTTTCACCGGGATGGTGTACGCGGAGCTCGGGTCCGCCATCCCGGAAGCGGGTGGCGGCTATCTCTGGGTACGGGAAGCCCTGGGACGGTCTCAGGCGTTCCTCGCTGGCTGGATGTCGTGGTTCGCCCACGCTGTCGCAGGTTCACTGTACGTGCTCGGCTTCGGTGCGTTCGTGCATCTCCTGTTGACGGACTACTTCGGAATCCAGCTCTTCCAGCCGATTGATCTCCTGTTCATCACGTTCGGCCCCGAGAAGCTATTCGCAGTGTTTGCTGGCGCACTGTTCGCGTACATCAACTACCGTGGCGCGAAGGAGACCGGCCTCGCCGGGAACATCGTGACGATGGTCAAGGTCACGGTGATCGTCGTTCTTATCGCCTTCGGGTTCGGGTACATTTTGGGGAATCCGGGGCAATCCACCGAGCGGTTCCGCCCCTTCCTCCCCCGTGACTTCGGCGGGGTCTTCATCGCCATGGGGCTGACCTTCATCGCATTCGAGGGCTACGAGATCATCGTGCAGTCCGGCGAGGAAGTCGTCAATCCCAAGAAAGCGGTTCCGAAGGCAGTGTTCTACTCGATGTCCGTGGTGGTCACCATCTACATGCTGGTAGCGATCGTTCTCATCGGCGCCGTCTCTGTCACGCCGGAACTATTCTCGCTCGCACAGGAGGGTGCGGCCTCGGGGGGTCACGGTGCGACGAACCTGCCACCGGTTCCTGACGACATCGCGGACGCGGCGGTCTGGGAGATTCTCGGCCACCTCGGCGAACTGGGGCTCGCCCGGGCGGCCGGTCAGATTATGCCCTACGGGACGCTCGTCATTCTGGTCGCGGGTATCTTCTCGACGCTCTCTGCGCTCAACGCCACGACGTACTCCTCGACACGCGTCTCCTTCGCCATGGGGCGTGACCACGTCCTTCCGGACGCGTTCAGTGCGGTCCATCCCGAGAAGAAGACGCCACACATCGCGACGGCTCTTTCCGGCGCGCTCATCGTCTTCATGGCGGTCGCACTTCCCATCGAGGCAGTCGCTGCCGCGACTGACGTCATGTTCCTCCTGCTGTTCTTGCAGGTCAACTACGCTGCCATCGTGATCCGCCGTGAGTGGGGCGATCAAATCGACTACGGTTACGTGATGCCGTTCTTCCCGTACGTCCCCATCATCGGCATTCTGACCAAACTCGCGCTTGCAGTCTACCTGTTCAACTACAGTCCGCTCGCGTGGTACGGGGCAATCGCCTGGATTCTCGTCGGGGTCGGAATCTTCTTCCTCTACTCCCGGAGTCGCGTCCGTGAGACCGAAGCAAAAGAGGAGACCCGCCTTATCGCGGAAGAACGGTCTCCCGAAGAACGTGGGTATCAGGTTCTCGTTCCGATTGCGAACCCCGACCACGCCGAACAGCTGATTCGTGCGGGTAGTGCTATCGCTCGACGCCAGGATGGCGAAGTCCTGCTAACGAGCGTTGCGACCGTCCCTGATCAGACGCCGCTGTCGGAGGGGAGTCGGTACGCCGACGAACAGCGGGAGTTGCTCGACGAAGCGATGCAGTACGCGCCCGAGGACGTCCCGGTTCACCAGACCGTGACCATCGGCCACGACATCGCCAAAAGCATCAACAACGTCGCCTATCAGCGTGACAGCGACCTCGTGTTGCTCGGATGGCGTGGTCAGCGCAAACGGATGTCCGATTACGCGCTGGGGTCCAACATCGACACGGTCGTCGAGAACGCCGAGTGTGACGTCGCCGTGCTCAAGACGGACGGGACGACGGACTCGAGGCGCGTCCTCGTTCCGACTGCGGGGGGATCGAACTCCGATCTCGCCGAGATGGTCGCCGCCGCGTACGTGGAGGCTGGTAGCGAGGTCACACTGTTCCACGTGGCGACCGACCGCGACGTCGAGAGCGCGCAGTCGTTCCTCGAGCAGAGGCAGGCAGCACTCGCCGAGTCCGACATCGACGTCGACATCACCGTCGAAGCGGGCGAGGACATCTCGGAGGGAATCCTCGAATACGCGCGCAACGGCGACTTCGACTCGATCATCGTCGGTGCGGCGGGCGAGGGCATCCTTCGCCGCGTGTTATTCGGTGAAGTCCCCGAGACTGTGGGCGCCGAGTTCGAAGGGGAGGTCGTAATGGTACGGAAACATCGCCCGGTCCAGTCGGCCGTCAAACGACTGGTCGGGAAATGGGTCGGCAAGGGGGCAAAGGCGACGAACCTGGGTGAGTGACCCCGCACGGCCCTCGGATCCAAAGACGACGGGTTCTCCCCGCCGCCTGTGACGGCTTCGTCGAAAAACGAGCGCCACGAGGGAACACAGTGCATGCCGACCTCGAAGAGCATTCTGGGGGTTCTTTGGCCGAAACTGACGGAGAACCCATCGACTTTGGTGCCTCTAAAGAGCCTAGGTCCGAATGCGTTCGCTCTCCTGCTGTTGGAAACGATGGATCGGCACCATGGAAGAATCCGACGGGCGCGCCGGTGCCGCTGATTGTGTTGCCGCCGCCGGAGCGGTAGGCTCGAGAGCGCCGAGGCGGAGCTTTAATTTCGCGACGATCTATCCGCGATTTCGTGCAATCGGAGACCCAGTAGCTCCTCTACGCCGTCGGTATGGTCACCTACGGGGTCGTGGCGGTGATCCTCCCGCAGATCCCGGCAATGATCGGTCGGCTCGGCTACGCGCTGCTCACGCCCGGGGAGAGCATCTCGCCGGAGTACCCCGAGATCTGGCTGGCGCGCGTGCTCGGTGTCGTCTCGCTCGCGTTCGGGACGCTCACGCTGTACGAGGTTCTGGGCTGAGCGTCGTTCGCGCCGGATTCAGGTTTCAGGGTCGAAGGATCCGCCACGGCGTCGCTCCAGCACTCCGTCGCCGGCCGATTCCTTCAGGTGTGGAGCATCTCGCGGATGTCGCTCTCCTCGACGGTCGTGTCGTGGGCGCTCCGGCCGTGGATCTGCACGAAGTCCACGAGTTCGTCCTCGTTCTCGTCGACGATGTGGAAGTCACACTCGAACCCTGCGTCCTGATGGCAGTCGAACTCTGTTGCCATGCCCGGGCGTTCGGCGCTCGGTGGCATTGTTAGGCGGCCCGGGGTCGTCGGTAACGACGGGAGAGTTCCGTCCGCCGCTGTTCGTCGGGGCCGCTATGGAAAACTTACCGTGCCGCTTCCTGCGGAATTTCTCCGCCCATCCGTTCATGCACGCCCCGAGTGGACGGTGATAGTCGCAGACTGCTCGAACGAACCACCGCCGTCACAGCCCTCGTCGAGCCTGTCGCGAAGGTCGCACTCGAACGCTTCCGCGTCGGCACCGAACTGCTCCGGCGACGCGAACGACAGGGAGAACACGTAGTCCACGATCTGGTCGGTCGCCCAGTCGCGCTCGACGTCGAACGTCGCCGTCTCGACGTCGTGGAAGCCCCGCTCGACCAACAGCTCGTCCCACGGATCGTCGTCGCCCAATAGGCTCCGAGTGCATTCCCGCACTGGAGAAATCGCTTGCGGTCCGCTCCGAACCGCCCATGCGATCCCGTGGGCGAGCACCGCACCCCGATCGGTGGCACACGACTGAAACCGGAGATCTGACAACCTCGTCCAAACGGGGCCCTCCCGCACGAATTCGGCGGTACTGGTGTGGTGGCGAGTCGCGATCGCAGCCTGCTATGGCCCCGTCGACGCGCTCTGCTCGGCGCTGCGATCCTCGGCGTGGACGACGTCGGCCGAGGGCAGGCGCGAAGCGGCGGGGCGGGCGGTCAGTCGGCTCAACTCGCGATCGATCGTGGCCTCGGCGTCGATCCGGAACCGGACCGTGCGACCGTCGAGCAACTGGAGCCCCACGACGCGTTCGCGGCGGCGCGCCCGGTCTCCTCGCTGGAGGTCGCGGTGCCTGTCGAGGCCGACGGCACCGGCGCCGACGCCGATCGTCACGCCCGCGGCGAGGAGGAGTGCGGTCCAGGCACCGAGGGCGGCGAGGCCGCCGGCCCCGATCGTGCCGAGGCCCGCTGCAGCCCACTGGAGCACCGGTCGCTCGTCGACGAACCCCGTCAGGCGCTCCCGCTGCTCACCATCGAGGGAGAACGCCGGCGGTACGTCGAACCGTTCTAGCGCCTCGTCGCCTCGCTGGAGCACCTCGTCGATTCGATCGAGTGCACCCGTGGCGTCCGATTCCGAGAGCCCGCCGCCGCGGGTCACGAGCGCGGCCGTCGCGAGCGTCCCGATCGTGCCCAGCAACGCGAGGACTGGCACCAGGAGGGTCCCGGCGCCAGCGAGCACCGCGGCGCCGGCCAGCCCGGCGAGCGCGACGCCGGTCGCCAGCAGGCCGAGCGAGGCGATCTCCGCCCTTGTCCGGCGGCTTCGCGGCCGGCTTCGGATCGAGAGTACCTGTCCGCGGGGCACGTCGACGAAGCCGCCGTCGGTCGGGACGAACAGGATCCGCCGGTCGGTGACGCAGATCGACGCTGGCGTCCACGCGGGCTCCTGGAACAGCGTCCCCGAGCCGACGAGTTCCGAGGACTCCCCGGCGGCCAGGTAGTCGTCGAACGGTGTCGAACTGGTCATCGAATCACCAGTTCCGCTCGCCCAGTCTTTGTAAGGTGTCGCTTATGTCGGCGCCCGCCAGACGGCGCGATGGCCGCGACAGCCCGTCTGCTGGCGATTTCTGCGAACTGGGCGGATGGAGCGTGGTCGGGCTAGCCGTTCGCGTGCTCAGGCGTTCAGGACGCCCTCGTAGAACTCGCGGACGGTGAGGTGCTGTTGCTGGACCTGGGTGCGGATCCGGCGGTAGTACTGCTCGAGTTCGCGCACGAGGTCGTTGCTCACGGTGAAGTCGTTGGTGTCGTAGAACACGGAGCTCGCACCGAGCGGCCGCATCATTGCGTAGAAGTCCGGCACTGTGAACACGGAGAGCTCCTGGAGGCCGTCCTCGTTGGCGCGCTCGACCTGCCAGTCGTAGCCGTAGCGGTCGAACTCCTCGGCGATCCGGTCGAGTCGGGGGCTGTACTCCCGCGTCGCCATCTCGCGCCAGAACTCCGTGTCGTCGTAGGAGTACTTGTAGTGGACCGCGATGAAGTCGTAGATGGTCTCCCACGTGCGCTCGGCGGCGCGGTTGTACGCCATCCGAACGTCGTCGTCGGCGATCCGGCCGTGGGCGGAGAGAAGCTTCGCGAACTGCATCGCCAGCGACGCGTTCGCGGTGAGCGCCGTCGACTGCAGCGGCTCGACGAACCCCTCGGCGTTCCCGATCGCGAGGCAGTTGTCGACCCACGCTCGCTCGTAGTACCCCGAGGTGAACTCGTACTTGTCGACGTCGTCGACGTCGCCGACGGGATCCGGGTCGGCGTCGGCGGTCGCCACCTCGTCGACGTACTCGCGGAACTCCTCGAGAGCGTCCTCGTCGTCGACGTACTCGGAAGCGAAGACGTAGCCGAGGTCGCGGTTGTCGTAGGTGTCGATGTGCCAGAACCAGCCGTAGTCGCCCGACTCGACGACGGTCGCGGGGATCACGTCGTCGAGCGAGCGGTCGATCCGGACGTTGAACGCCGAGTCGAGCGGGAACTCGAAGTCGCGGAACTCGGCCTCGTCCTGCTCGCTCCGGAGGATCCGGTTGAACCCCGTCGCGTCGACGAACAGGTCGGCGTCGTAGGAGTCGCTCCCGCTGTGGACGGCGTCGACGTGCGAGCCGGTCGTCTCGACGTCGGTGATCTCGTCGTTCACGAGTTCGACGCCGCGCTGCCGGCAGAGCTTCCGGAGGTAGCCGTTGAACCGCGCGGTGTTGAGGTGGTAGGCGCACTTGGTGTACTTGCTCAGGTCGCCGTTCTGCTCGTGGTACCACGGGGACTTGCCCTGGCTGACGATCTGCTCACAGCGGGTCAGGTGGTCATCGCTGTCGTAGAGGTTGTCGTAGTAGTAGACGAGATGCTCGGAGGAGTTGCGGGTGTCGGGCTGCTTGAACGTGTCTGAGACGTCGAAGGGGTAGTGGAACGCGTCGGTGTCACACCAGTCCCGGAAGAAGACCGACGCCTTCCAGATCGGCTTGACCTCGTCGATGAACTCCGGTTCCTCGATCTCTAGCTGTCCGTGGAGGATGTTCTGGATGTCGAGGTAGGTGCTCTTGCCGACCTGTGGCACCTCGGTCCCGAAGTCGTCCACGACCCGGACGTCGACGGCGGGCAGCTGCTTCTGAATTCCCAGCGCCGTCAACAGCCCGATGTCGCCGCCCCCGACGACGAGCACGTCATCGATTGTCCCGCTCATGACTTTTCGAGCCTTCAGAGCCGTCGCGGCAAGAATGCATCGTTAAGGCCGGCACGTGGCCCCAATTGGTGGGGGAATCGCGCAGCTGCTCTCTCCGGACGCCCTTCAGGCGGACCGGATCCCGCCGGTCGCTCCGGGCCGCCCGCTCAGTGCCCCGCGTCGTGGGGGTTCAGCTCCGTCCCGTAGTGCTCGGCGTGGTCGGTGTAGTCGATGAAGCGCGGGGCGTCCGGGTCGAACTCGCGTTCGAGCGACTCGAAGGCCTGCTTCTTGTCCCAGCCCTGGAGCTTGCCGATCGCGGAGCGGTCCTCGAGGTCGTGGAAGTCCAGATCGTCCTTCGTCAGGTTCCAGGCCTTCATTCCCTGCTCGGTCCGGACGATGACGCTGGAGTACTCATCCGAGGAGCCGACGGAGCCGACGGTGAGGTCGGCGGTGAAGCCGGTGAAGTCCGCGCACTCGTCACAGCCCTTCAGCGCGGCGTCGTGGAAGTGCTCGATCTCCTCCTGGAGCACCATCTCGCCGTCGGTGTCCCAGACCATCAGGTCGCCGTGGAGGACGTCGAGCTTGCCGATCGACTCGATCGGAATCCCGCGTTCCTCCTCGACCAGCTCGCCGAGGAGCCGCTCGTAGTTGAAGTTCTTCGTGCACATTAGCGCGATCGTGTAGTCGATCGCCCGGACGCCGGTCTCGTGGGCGGCGTAGTCCCACTCGAAGTCCTGCAGCGCGCGGATGCCCTCGATCTCGCAGGGCGTGCCGACGAGCGCCAGCGAGAGGTCCTCGGGGTCGACGTCGGGGAGCTTGTGCTCCCACTGGCCGAAATCGACGTTGCCCAGCGCCATCGTCTGGTTGTAGAAGCTGCCCGCGTTCGCGATCAACTCCTCGGGCGTCGTCGCGAGAAAGGCCTCGGCCTTCCAGGGCGCTTCCTCGGACTCAGTAGCGACGAGTGCGCCGTGGATTTCTCCCGCTTCCAGCAGGTGAATCAGGACGGACGTGACGACCCCGCCGTCCTGGGCGTTCTCGCGAACGTCGTGAGCGAGAGCTCGAGACGGCTCCGCCGTCTCGGCGTTCTCGCGCCAGTCCTCCTGGACCGTCGCGGAGAACTCGGTGATCGGGTCGCCGGCGCCCTTCACGTTGTCATCCCCACCGGTGAGCTTCCACTGGCGTTCGTAGCGCAGGCCGCCGCGGGGACAGAAGTCCCAGCACAGCGAGCAGCCGGTGCACATCTTCACGAGCTCGGGGAGGTCGTCATCGCCGATCCCGATGGAGTCGGAGGGACAGGCGGCGACGCAGGTCCCACACTGGATGCAGCGGTCCTCGTCGATGACGGCCTCGTCGAGCTCCATGAACCACGTCTTCTCGTCGGGCGTCTCGATGTCGTTCATCCGGTCGCGGATCTCGTAGCCGGGGGTGTCGAGGTCGACGCCATCGGGGAGGCCGACGCGCTCGTCGGGGGGATCTTCGTGCTCGATGTCCTGGCTGACGCCCTCCGCGGGCTCGGTCATCTCGCCGAGGTCGAGCTGACCGTCGGGCGTGACGTTGGATGGGGTGGCGCCTCCATCGGCGGCCACGGCCGGCTGTCCGCCGGTATCGTCCGAGCAGCCACAGGTATCGCCACAGCCGCACCTGCCCTCGCTGCCGTCGTCGCCGTGATCGTGCCCGTGGTCGTGGCTGTGATCGTCTTCGGGCGCGGCGGGCACCGGACCGTCCGGATCCGCCGGACCGATCTGTTCGGCCGGGATCGTGCCGTGCTCGCTGGCGGGGCGGTGCGTGCGGATGCCCTCGGCGCGCGGGACGGAGTGGCCGTCATCGTTCTCACCGACCTCGGGGACCGCTGGATGACAGAGCTGCTCGGTCTCCTCGTTAGGGTGCTCTGCGATCTCTGGCGCGGCGTCTGCAGGTGCTTCTGATTGCTCGGCTCGCGGCTCGCTCCGCTCACCGCTCGCTCTTTCCGAGGCGCCCGTCGTCGGCTTCGCCTCCTCGGTTGCCTCGTTAGTCATCCCCGGCCACCCCTTTGGCAACCGGTGCGTCCGCGCCCTGCATGACGCGTCGGAGCCGCTCGTTGTCCGTCCGGCGGCACCACTCGTAAAAGCGCTCGCCCTCCTCGTGTTCGCGAGCGAAGGCGGCGAACAGTTCCTCCAGCGCCGGAATCACGGCGTCTGCGGGGACGGCGGTCTCGACCCAGTCGAGGAACTCGTTGTCGCTGCCGAGCGCGCCGCCGAGGCCGAAGTCCATCCCCTCGACCATGTCGCTCTCTTCGTTCTCGGCTTCGGGCGACTGCGGTGCGTCCGACTCGCTCTCGCCGGTCATCTTGACCGTCTCGCCGCGGAAGCCGATGTCCGCGATCTGGGGCTGGGCACAGGACGCCGAGCAGCCCGACATGTGCATCCGGACGACCTCGAGGTCGTCGGGCGTGTCGATCCGCTCGTCGAGTTCGCGGGCCCAGCGCTTGACGCGCTTCTTCGTCTCGATGATGCCGTAGTTGCAGAACTCCGAGCCGGTGCAGCCGACCGCGCCGCGCTCGAAGGGGCCGGGGTCGGGCTTGTACTCCTGGGCGAAGTCCTCGGCGAGCAGGTCGTCGAGGTTCTCGTCCGGGATGTGCGTGATCAGGAAGTTCTGGTCGGTCGCGAGGCGAATCGAGGCGTCCTCGGTGCCATACTGCTTCGCGGCGCGGGCCACTTCGGCGAACTCCTCGCCGCCCATCCGGCCGGTGATGACGTTGAAGCCGACGTAGTTCAGGCCGTCCTGCTTCTGCTCGTGGACGCCGACGTGGTCGCCCTTGTACCCCTCGGTGAGATCGGTGCCACGCGAGCGGAGGTCGACCTCGCAGCGGTCGCGGATTGCCTCCTCGAATGTCTCGGGGCCGAGCTGCTCGACGAGGTAGCGCATCCGGCACACGCCGCGGTTGTTGCGGTCGCCGATCTCCTTGAACGTCTGCGCGACGGCGCGGCAGAACTCGACGGCGTCCTCCGGGCGGACGAACACGTCGAGCGGGGACGCCATTCGCGGGCCGTCGGAGAGCCCGCCGCCGACCTTGGCGTGGAAGCCGTAGATCTCCTCGGTGCTCTGGCCTGCGCCGTCGGTCTCGATCTCCTTGCGCGCCGGCGTCAGCCCGACGTCGTTGATCTGGGACTGCGCGCAGTCCTCCCGGCAGCCGGTGATCGTCATCTTGTACTTCCGCGGGAGGTTCGCGTACTCGCGATTCTCCGTGAAGTACTCGGAGACAGCGTCGATGACCGGCTGGGCATCGAAGCACTCGTGGTCGTCGAGCCCGGCAGCGGGACAGCCCAGCACGTTCCGGGCGGAGTCCCCACAGCCCTGGATCGTCGTCAGCCCGACCTCCTCGTACTTCTCCCAGATCTCGGGGACGTCTTCGACCTCGATCCAGTGTGACTGGGTGTCCTGTCGGGTCGTGATGTCGAGGTAGGCGTCGCCCCAGTGTTCGTTCTGGTGCTCGCCGCCGTACTTCTCCGGCGCGGTCGCGTACTCGTCGGCGACCTCGCCGACGACCTCGGCCTGCTCGGGCGTGAGCTTGCCGCCGGGGACCTTCGTTCGCATCATGAAGTAGCCGTCCTGGACCCCGTGACTGTACATGCCGGCCCACTTGAGGCGCTCCCACTCGCCGCCGCCGGCGCGCTCCTCGATCTCCTCGAAGGAGAGGCCCTTCTCGGCGTACTCCTTGACGTCCTCGATCACGTCGAGTGGGTGCTTGTTCTGCTTGTACTGCTCGACCGAATTCATGCTGCCCCCCAGCCCGAACGCCTGGCGGGCCAGCCGCCGCTTCGAGACGTATCGCTCATACAGCGTGCGAGCGCTCCCGAACCTATAGGGCCGCTCGTACGGGCGAACGGTGACGGGGCTCCCCACAACTGGACACGCTTGCCGGTACCTGTGTCGGATCGGTCGTCTCCGGGACCGACAGTACCCGCGGGCGGGGCAGAGCGCCAGTCGCCTGCCCCGGAGTGACACGCCAGCTACCGGACAATGTTTCCTACATCGGCCACTGGCGGCGTGCCGGGGATTTCGGGTAGAACGTTGAAGGTGCTGGGGTTGCGACCTGCAGTAATGAATGGGGACCGGCGGTCGTCCCGTCTGCCTGCGGTCCCGCCTGGCTGGGGCTTCTACGCGCTCGGCATCGCCGGGGTGGCGGTCGCGATCGGTCACCTCCTCACCGAAGGCGAGGGGCTGGGCACCGGTCTCGAGGGGCTGATCCTGTTCACGCTCTCCACGACCGTCCTGTACACGGGCTACGAACTGCCGGATCGCTCGCTCTCGCGGGCCGGTGCCGTCGACGCCCTCCGCAACACCGCCGTGTTCGTCGTGGCCTTCGTCCTGCTGGCGAACGCCATCGTCCTCATCTGGCACTACGAGCAGGGGCACGTCGAGGACGCCCAGTTCGTCGTCATCTTCGCCGGCGTCCTCGGTGCCGCTGTCGGCGGTCAAGCGAACGTGTACGCCGTCGAGTTCCGGGAGGCCTTCGACCGCAACCAGGCACTCACCAAGCTACTCACGGTCAACCAGCGCGTCCTCCGACACAACCTCCGGAACGAGGTCACGATCGTCCTCGGTCACCTCGAGGACGGCTCCGACGGGGCGGGCGCCAGCGCGGAGGACGTCCGGATCGCGCGGGAGCACCTCGAACACCTCCTCGAGACGAGCCGTGAGGCCCAGCAAATCTCCGACGTCTGGGAGCAGGACGCGACCGAGGAGTTCGATCTCCCCCGGTTCCTCGCCGAGCGCGTCGAAGCGTTCGAGACCGAGTACCCGGATGCGACGCCCACGATCGAGTGTACCGATCCACCGCTGGCGGTCGCTCACGTCGCCCTCCCGCTCGCCGTCGACGAACTCCTCGAGAACGCCGCCGTCCACAACGGCGCCGACGTCGAGATCACCGTCTCGTGTCGCGAGGTCGCCGGTGGCGTCGCGATCGAGGTCGCCGACGACGGCGAGGGCATCCCCGCCGTGGAAACCGACGTCCTGTTCAATCCCGCCGAGACCACCCTCGAACACGGCACCGGGCTGGGGCTCTGGCTCGTCTACTGGATCGCGATGCAGTCCGACGGGGAACTCCGGTTCGCGTCGAACCAGCCGAGCGGGACGATCGCCTCGATCGTGATGCCCACCGCGACCTGACCGTCACGCCTCGGGATAGAACAGGTCGCGATAGAGCCGGTTGAACGCCTGCCGGCGCAGCGTCGCCACGGCCGCGTCGCGCTCCTCGTGGAACGTCGCTGCGACGCCCTCGCCGTCGAAAGCGTGCCAGACGACGCTGTCCACGTTCTCGTTCCCCGCCTCGAACACCTCGCCGTCGAACTCATCGCGCCACGCTTCGAACTCCTCGCGCGTGCCCACCGTCACCGCGAGCGTCGAGGCGAAGATCGCGTCCCGAGCGGTCACGATCACCTCCGGCGACACGCGCTCCTGGATGTCCTCGACGTCGAGCGCTCGGGCGACCTCCTTGGTCACGACGGAGGCCGGCGTCGCCAGTTCCTCGTAGGCCGCCCGGGCGTCCTCGGGGTCCGTCGGCGTGAGCCGTCCGATCGTCTCCATGCGCGAGGCTGGCAGGTCGTGCTACTCGTCGGTGTCGGTTTCCGCCGGACCCTCGCCTCGCTCGTCGTCGTTTTCCTCGTTGCCCGACGTCTCGCCGTTGGGCTTCTCGCTTCCGGACGCCTCGTCCTCGCCGAGCATCCGCTGGGTGATCTCCCGTGCCTCGGCCAGGACGGCAGCCGTCTCCTCGTTGTCTGCGGCCGGGGGTTCCGCGCCGCCGATCTGGCTCACCCTATCCGCGTGGCCCGCTCCGCCGGTCTGACCGTGATCGTGTCCGACGTCGGGGTGCTCGCCCGCGCTCTCGTCGGCGAGTTCGTGCTCGACGGTCTCGGCGTACTCCGTCGCTGTCGCGGCGAGTGCCTCGGGTCCCTCCTCGCGCCAGCCAGCGGCGTGGTCGTCGAGCCAGCGTTCGTGGTCGCCGCCCCGGGTCATTGCGACGATCGCTAGGTGGTGTGCGAGGTGCTCGCCGTCCGGCGCGAGGGTCTCACAGACCGGGCAGGCGTAGGCCATGTCAGGTCGTCCGAGTCCAGCGGTGAAAAGGCTACAGCTCCGGGGCGGTCACTCGGTCCAGCCAGGAGCGGGCTACAGCTCCCGGGCCATCACGAGCGCGTCCGTGCCGTCCTCGTAGTAGCCAGCGCGGCGGCGCATCGGCGCGAACCCGAACTCGCGATAGAGGGCCTGAGCGGCCTCGTTGTCCTCCCGGACTTCGAGTTTCACGGAGGTCGCGCCCTCGCCGGCGAGCGTGACGAGCGCGCGCTCGAGGAGCGTGCTCGCGATCCCGCGGCGCCGGTGCTCCGGGTGGACGGCGAGGTCCTTGACGTGCCCGAAGGCGCGGCCGTGGTTCGGCGTCACCTCCGCGACGACGTAGCCGATCACGCCGCCGTCGCCGATCACGCCCTCACGGTCGGCCGCCCCGTCCCCGACGCCCGTCGCCTCGCCGCCCTCGGCGCTGGCTGCTACCGCGCCCTCGGGCTCCTCGACGGCGACGAGAAAGCCCGGCGCGTCCACGAACCGCTCGAACGCCTCGAAGGGCCAGGGCGTGGAGAACGCCGCCCGCTCGATCCGGTGGACGGCGAGCAGGTCCGCCCGCTCGACGGGACGGATGCGGACTCCCTGGTCCTCGGGCGTGACGGTCACGGCGAGGCGTACGGCGTCGCGGAGTAAAGAGCCAGCGGTGAGCGAACTGAGCGCTCGCGCGTCACCGTCGTCTCAGTCGTCGGTCACCGCGGCGCGCTCGCTCGGATCCGGTGCGTTCCAGAACTCGGCGCCGGCCTGGAGCTTCGGCACCCAGGTGTCCTCCTCGCGGGAGATCAGGGTGACCCGCGACGGCGGTCGGTCTTTCAGCACGTCGTGCTCGGGCATGTGCTCCATCACGTCCTCCGTGAACGCCACCACGTCCTCGTGCTCGGGCATGTTCGAGCGATCCAGCCGGCCGCGGGAGTGCCCGACGTGCATGTAGGCCTTGAGTTCGACGTAGTCCGGATCCGCTCGCTGGTAGAAGGCGGCGTACCAGTCCGGATCGCGCATGTTGTGGCCGTCGACGAGCGTCGTCCGGAGGACCGTCCGCGTCTCGTCCTTTTCAGCGAGGACGTCCATCGTGTCGATCAACTGCTCCCAGGCGCCGTCCTCGACGGCCTTGACGGTCTGGTCGAAGGTCCAGCGATCCGGCGCGTCCACGGAGACGTAGAGCTGCGTCGGGTCGCACTCCGCGAGCACCTCCGGACGGGTGCCGTTCGAGACGAGGAACGTGGTGAGGCCGCGGTCGTGGAACGCCTCGATCAGTTCGGGGAGGTAGGGATACAGCGTCGGCTCGCCGTCGAGCGAGATCGCGACGTGGCGGGGTTCGACCGCCTCCTCGAAGCGGTCGTCGGGCACGTTGTCGTTGCCCTTGTAGCCGCTGAGGAGTTCTCGCTGGAGTTCGATCGAGGCGTCGACGACCGCCTCGGGGTCGTCCCACTCGACGCCCTCGAGTTCGTAGGCGTGGCCGGCGTGATCGCGCCAGCAGAAGACGCAGCGCTCGTTGCACTTGACGACAGGCGTCATCTGGATGCATCGGTGCGAGCGGATGCCGTAGAAGGCGTGCTTGTAACACGTTCCATCTCCTGTAAGTGCGTTCTTCGTCCACCCACAGGTCTGCGCTGCCGTGTGGTTGACGTTGTGATAGTCGGGGTCGTCGACCTGCTTGGGCCCGTCCGCGTCGCTCATAGCCCATCATTGACCGCAGCCGGCAAAAGCAGCGGGTTTGGGCTGGCTATTTTTTTTAACTGAACTTTCCTCCCGTGGATACAGCTTTTCCAATAGTAATTGCGATAATTGATGGCAGTTTTCATAGGTCCACGCTGAGCTCTTCTTCGACGTAAGTATTGGCGTCTGGGTGGGTGTTGGTGACAATTTTGCAGAGCTCGCGGTTAACGAGGAGGCCGCGGCGGGTGATGTTGGCGGAGCCGGCGTAGACCCAGTCGTCAGTGATGACGGCTTTGGCGTGGAGGTCGGGGACGTCAACGACTTCGGCGTTCCGTTCGACACGGGATTTGATGTAGTCGTTGTGGTCTTCGTTGCCGTTGATGAGGAAAGTGATGTCAGTGTCGGTGAGTTCGGCGACGGCTTTGGAGAGCAGGAGTTCGCGGCTGGAAGTCTGGTCGTTCACCGGGAAGCGGAGTTCGACGTCGCTCAGCCACGGCGAGACGAGAACGACCCTGTCGGCGTGGATCAGGGTGTACCCGATGAAGTAGGCGAGTTCGTTAGAAGGTAAAGTAAATGCTCGTGTCATTGATTTCTCCTGCGGGAACTTGCTCACGGTCAAACATTTCATCGACAGCGTCGTCGGTGTCCACGAAGTCAACGAGGTGGTGGCGGAGTTCCTGCAACAAGACGTGGCTCAGGACTTCCTCTTGATCGTGGCCAGAGATGCATTCCCCGGTGTGCAGGTTTTCGACACAGCCGTCGATATCCGGGGAGAAGAACAGTGATTCGATACGGTGCAGCTCATCCAGGTCAACGTTGAGTGCATCAACGCGTCCCTCAGGGAACGTATCGGCGCCATCCAGCTGGGCATCCGCCACGGTGTGCTTCACGGTGTAGGCGTCACGGAGAGGGATGCTTTCCTCGTCGCTGAGCTGGGCGGCCCGGTCACAGGTCGACAACACCTCCTGCACCACTTCGTCCCGGATTTCGGGAAAGACCATGTCAAGCTGCTCGTCGAGATGCGTGTCTACACAGTGTTGGACAGCGTCTTCATCGACGCCGCGCTCAGGTAGGTCCTCGACGAAATCGGGATTTGCCCAGAGTTGTTCGTTGATGACCTGCGTGTTGTAGGTAATACGGACCAGTGATTCGAGCAGAGTGCCGGGATCGTTCTCCAGTTCGTCATAAACGAGGTCGACGATCCCTTGGCCACCTTCCGTCCGTTCGAAGATGAACACGATCCCTTCCTCGGGATCCAGGCCGTAGAACAGCATGGACGGGTTGACACCACCGACGTCCGCGACCAAGTGGAGGAAGAAGTGAGCGGCTGTATGGTACGCTAATTCGTCGATCGGGACCCCGTCCAGGTTCTTGTACCGGGCGACGTCAGCGATGAGGTCCTCGTTGTCCTCGACGTAGTCGATGAAGTCGGTGAGATCGTAGATTAGGCCGCGGGTCTTCAGGTCGAAGCCGAGCGGCGTGTCCGGGCTGTCGATTTCGCGTTGGATGCGGTCGTCACCGGTGAACTGGATGCCCATGTCACCCATCGGCCGGGCCGGTGTGATGTCGAGAGAGACTCCATCCAGGGTGACTTGGCCGCGGAGTCCGGCGAGCGCGAGGCTGCCGGTCGCGGCCTCGACGTCGGTGTCGCGGGCGACGGTCCGGACCTGGGGTTCGGCATGGACCTTGCCCCACGCAATCTCGTTGTGCCGGACGCACCGTTGATCATCAAGCAAGGTGAGGCACTGCGGGCAGTAGGCAACGATGTTGAGCGCGCGTTGCCCGGTGACGTCAGGGATTTCTGTGAGCTGGATGGAGTCCGGGACCAGCATCCCGTTCCGCTGGTCGCCGGGGATGTCGCTGAAGTCGAACTGGACCTCATTGCCCGTCGGCTGTTCCCCGTAGCTCTCGACCTCGGTCTCAGGGAGGAAGACGTGGAGATTGGTGGATTCGTTTTGGAATTCACTGCGGTACGGTGCATTAGTGTGGACGAGACTATCGATGGTTTCCTCGTCGTCGAATCCATCAGGATCAACAACGGTGAAGAACTGGCCGCTGTTGTCGAAGTACGACGGAGGCACGTACCAAATTTCGTCACTGTAGGTTCGGTCGGTGACCTGGAGGTAGCGGTGGAGGTAATAGGCCGCACGGAGCAAATGCTTCACGTAGTGGAGGCTCATATGCGGCCGGTTCACCCGGTTGTCAGGGTCTCGTTCAAGATCGCGGTACTCTCCGAGTTGGTCGAGGACGCGGCGTAGGTAGTTGATCTGGTAGCGTTCGTCGATGTTCTCCTCGAGTCGGCCGTCACCGGCGATTGAACCTAGGATCTCGACGGCGTCACTGAGATCAGTGATCCGGTCAAGGGAGACATCCTCGGGCCGGTCATCGATGTGGATGTTGACCTGTGCGCGAAGCCCCGTGAGGTCGCCGACTGCGGAGATGATCCTGCCGAAGAGCTGTTCATACTGTTCGACGCGTTCGGTCTCAGCACCGCGGTAGCCGTCACGGGCCTCCTCGCGTAGCTCCTCGAATTCGTCGTAGAGCTCGTTCAGGTCGTCAACGAGGTCAGGGGCATCGCCACCGTCGACGTGGTCTTGGTACTGATCGACAATCTCGACGTAGTGGCTGATGACTTCGAGGGTGCGTTGCCTGACTTCGTCGACGTACTGTTCGAATGCATTATCGCTGCGGGTGATGTCACCGCTGTCGATATTGATCAGGTCTTCGACCTCCGCGAACTCCTCTTCCAGCTCGGCTTCCCGTCGGTTGATAATGTCACGGAAGGTTTCGATTCCTGCCTCCGTGGTAAGGGGTTCGACGGTTTCGTCGATGCCGAATTCAGCGAGGAGGAAGTCGCTGGGATTGAGCAGCAACTGGTAGAACTCCTGGTATTGCTTGTCCTGGGTGAGGAATTCCTCAAGGAAAGTTGCTTCTTCACCGCGGCGGATACGACGATCATCGATGTCGCTGGCTCGAGTGTAGTAGGTGTTGAGGGTAGTATGGATCCACTCGATAACGTCGTTGTCTGGTTTGAGGGGGGTGCGGAGTTCGGAGCTGAGGAAGCGGTCCGCCCGGTAGAACATGTTGGCATCGTTCGTCAGATTGGAGAGGAAGACGAAGATGTGGGCGTCCATGCCTTCTTCCCGGGCGGCGCGGCCGGTCCGCTGGACGAAGGAGGACAGGTTCTGCGGGGTCCGGTACTGGGTGACGTGCTTGATCTCCCCGATGTCGATACCGACTTCGAGGAACGAGGTTGATAGGAAGATATCGCTGTCAGCGGCGTCCTCCGCGTCGAACCCGATTTGGGAGTAGACGGGGAGGAAGTCGAGGGCGCGATCCTCGATGAAGTCGTAGCCCATGGCGTCGGCGATGTCGGCCCAATCGGCTTCCGGATTAGCCGGTTGCTGGCCGCGCGGCGACCGATCGGTATGGTGGTGCCACAAGGGTGGCTCGCCTTGGCCGTCGCCGCGTTCGGCGTCGTCGAGCTGGTCGTTCTTCTGATTGACCTGACTGATGCTGTCGATGAAGGACAGGGCTTTGCCCTCGTTGCCGTCGGTGTCGCGAAGGAGGCCGTGCCCGATCAACAACAGTTGCTGGATCATCATGGAGGAGGCACCCGGCCCATCCTCCGGTGATAACAGGAAGTAGTAGTGCTCCTGGTCGTCGTGGTCCTGTTTGAGGTCGGACTCAGGAACGTCGACCGTCGCTAAACGGCCGGAGGGGAAGTCGAAGAGTTTCCGGATGAACCGGTCGGCGTTATCGATGGTGGCGCTCGCCCCGATCCAGAGCAGGGGCTGTTCCGTGATGTCGTTAATGTTACCAATGATCTTCGCTGCGTGCGCGCCACGAAGCCGGGTGTACAGGTGGACCTCGTCCAGGACGAACGTGTCAACGTCGTCGACGATGTCGTAGTTGGGTTTGAGCGCAAAGAGTTCCAGCGCTTCCAACGTGGTTAACAGGATGTCCGGGGTTTCCCCATCCTTAATCTGCTGGCGGCTTAAGACGAGTTCGTTGTTGGTGAAACTGTGGGTATCGTCCGCTTCACAGCGAATGGTGTAGGAGTTCGAACTCCCGTCATAGGTGAACGCGTTTGTCGTTGTTTCATCGCCGCACCAGCAGTGCGCTAATTGGAACGTCTCCCGTCCGTTCTCGGATTCGAAATAGTCATCGCGGACGTCCTCCACGTTGTAGGGCATACCACCCATGTAGACACCAACGGAGAGCGGTGCCTGCTCGCCGGCGGGACGCATGGAGTGGATGTGCTGCAGGATGCGGCCGAGCTGGTCTTGGAGGAGTGCCCGGCGTGGATAGACAATGACCGTGGTGTCCTGCTCACCGTTCCGCAGCTGTTGGTACAGCGGGCCGAGAAATGCTTCTGTCTTCCCAAACCCGGTCGGAGCCGATAGGATGGCGGCATGTGGCTCCCCAGTGTCGTGTCGTTGCTGATGGAAGTCGTTGATCAGCTGCCAGCTGTCGACCTGAAAATCGAGCGGGTTGAAGCCAAAAATATCGATAATCTCGTCGACGAACGGGTCATCGCCGTCATATGGGGTGGCCAACCGCCGTTTCTGCGCTTCGCTCGTGTATTTGACAGCATCGGTCACAGGAGCGCCGTCGTGATCAGTGCCGAGCAGCTGGCGATTGAACAACATCCCGCGGACTAAAGGACGGACCTCGTCCGGGATACGGTCAGGGTTCGTTGTATCGTCGCTATATTGCATTCGTGGCTTGGGAGATGATCCGCCAGCCAGTTGGAGAACGTGTCATCGATTCGTATGCTGAAGAGATACAGGGGTCAATTTGAATAACTTTGCCTCTCGACGAAAGACTCATCGGCAACTGAATTGTGTGGGAGGAATGACGCAAAGTCTTATTGAGGGGTCGCCATCTCTCCCTTCGTACGGTCAATGCCATCCCCGTTGAACGCGTTTGCCACCGCCACTGATCGCGCCTCCGAGATCACGTGGTGGAATCGAAAACTTACCAAGCTCAACCGTATTTCAGGCGTTACCAACGCTACTTCCTTCGTTTCAAACGAACTGGTGGATACCAAAGGCCCGTATCTCGAATTTGTCTCACCGCCAGCCACAGCGGAGCGGCCAGCTGCCGAGCTACTGGAGCAGTATGGCTACGATGAACGGGTTGTCGACGCGGTCGTCGACGAGTTGTTCGGTGGGGACCGTGCCGGGTCGCTCTATCAGCACCAGGTAGACACGATCGAGGCTATCGAGACGGATCCTGACGACAACATCTTGGCTGTGCCGACAGCGACCGGGAAAACGGAGTCGTTCTTCCTCCCAGTACTCAATGACTGTGTGGCGACGGACGACAACGGGTTGAAAGCGATCGTCATTTATCCGATGAAGACGCTGGGTGTCGACCAGCTCAATCGGTTCCTCCGTTACATTGACACGGTGAACCAGGAACTACCACGCGAAGACCGCGTTACCATCGGGATCTGGGACCGGGATACGCCGGCGGCAGTCGGACCGCGTGACTACGACCTGGATATCGGTGCCAACGTCCGTGGCCTCGAGTGTCCCCGCACCCAGGACGATTTACGGGTGACCAGCGATGGGACACCGGGCAGCGATGACTGGACGTATCCGTGGCTCAAGATCACTCGCGAGCAGATCCGTGACGGGGTCGACATCCTCCTGACGAACCCGGATGCGCTCGACTATATGTTCGTCAGCGACAACGAGGCCACCCGTGATATCCTAGGTCAAGGCCCGGAGAAAAGCCCAGTTCAACACGTGGTTTTCGACGAAGCCCACGTGTGGAGCGGGATATCCGGGTCAAGTATCGGATTGCTCACTCGCCGTCTCAAACAGTTTTACGCAGCACATGATCCACAGGTTACGCTGGTCTCCGCCACCATCGAGAACCCCAGCGACCTGGCATCCGCCCTGACCGGGACGGATAGAGACGATGTCAACGAGCTCGGGTTCACCGCCCGCGACTTCCCGGTCACCGGGGCGACTGATTTCGACCGGTTTGCGGAGTGTTCACTCCGCGACGTCGTGGAAACACTCGTCCTCACCGAACGCCACGACGTTGACCGGGAGACGTTCTGCGGCAGCTATCCACAGTTGACCGGTGCCGTCACCACGTTGGAGGAGATTGGACTCTTGGCAGGGCCAGACCCGTTGACGGTGCCAGACCAGCACCGAGACTGGGTGTTCGCCCCCATAGCTGACAGCATCGACACCGAACAGGAAGACAACACCGCGGGAGCTGTCCAGAACGGAGGGACTGCGCCCGGGATAGCCCCCGAGGAACTGGATACCTTGACGGAACAGGTGGTCGAGCACGGCGATCTCGGCGGCAGATGGTTCCAGTTTATCCGTGATACGGTTCCGGAAGTCGCGACTGTTGCATCGTGGTTCATGGACGAGTCGACCACCGAGGTTGAGTTCGAACACTACGCTGACCTCGTGAACCGGATTGAGAAAGCAGGTGCGTCGAACCCGGATGAAGCGGTGTCAGCATTGCTTGCCTTGGGCCGGGCAGCCGGGATGGTGACGGCGAAGTACCACATGTTCGCCAAACCGCCGCGGAAGGTCTACTGGTGCCAGACATGCGAGGAAGTGACCCGTGGCCGGTCCTGTCCCGAGGGCCACCAGACACGGGAACTCCGGTTCTGCAGGACCTGCCACCACCCGTTCGTCGAAGCCGACACCGAAAACGAAGACGAGGACGACGAGGTGTTTCAACCGGTCTACGGCGGCGGGACGGACGGTCCGTGTCCTGGCTGTACGACGTTGCGGCTCCGGTTGACCGATATCACGGTGCCGACGCCGACCCTGCTTTCGTTCATGTTGACGTCGCTGTGCCGGTCGATGCCGTCCGAGAAGACGTTGGTCTTCTCTGATTCACGGTCGACAGCTGAATCGGTCAGCAACGAAATCATCGGGACGGAGTACGGGTTAACCGCTGAGACGCTGTACGTGAAGCAGTTGATCGAGGAAGGTGGCCGAGCTGAGGCCCGGTCACTGTTTTACCCGGTATTGGATACACTGCGGGAGAAGTACTGGCAGCCACTGCGACAGAACACACCGGACCGGGAAACGGATGCGAACGATATTCTCGTTGAGCTGTGGAACGAAATCGAGCCGAACGCACGGCTCTCCCAGTGCCAGCATCTCCGTGAAGCAGCGCTTGTCACCCCTGCATGGGTCCACACCTGTCCCGATCCGAAGACCGCGGCAATCGGCCACGAGGTGTTCAATCTCTTCGTCAGCCGGTTCCCGCCCCAGTTCCAGAAACACGGAATCAAGTTCCAGGGATACACCCGGGAGCGGTTGGTCAACAAGCTCGAGTCTGAGACACGATTCACCGAAGAGGAAATCGACGAGGTTGTCGACGACGTGTTGCAGGGGTTGCTAGACGGCGACGTGTTTGAACTCAAAACGTGGGATGGCGTACGGGACACGATACTCAACGCGGGGAAGGATGAAGCAACTGAGGACGATGTCTTCGAGTACATCGAAGACCAAATTGACGGTCTGGAAGCACGTGACGGCTATAGTGATGTCGGCGGCGGTATCTTCACCGTCCACGACTACGCGAGTAAGACGGACCTCCAACTGGTTCCCCAGGTAACGTTCTGCAACGACTGTTACACGGCGTCACCTGTTCCCCGTCACGATGACGGCCTTGACCATTGCCCGACCTGCGGAAATACGGTCGACGTCCACCAACGGTTCCGTGTCGAGGACGACGGCTCAATGACCCTCCTCGGCTGGGCAGACGTCGAGACAGACTGGGAGTACCCGGTCGATCACTGGGGCCACGATATCCTTGCGCCTCTCATCCCGAGTGAAGGGCCACCGGTACCGCGCGACACGGTCGAGATGATGGAGTTGGACTTCATCACGGTAGGAATCCACAAGGGGGACGTCCCACCGACACTTCGGAGCGCCATTGAGGAGGGGTTCCGGAAATCAGATCCGGACATCAACATCGTCAGCGCGACTCCGACGATGGAACTCGGTGTGGACATCGGCACCTTGGATTCAGTGGCACAGGTCGGGATACCGCCGACTTTGACTAACTACGTGCAACGCAGCGGCCGCACCGGGCGGACGCGCGGCAGCGAATCCTTGGTAGCCACCACGGTCCGCGGCACCCATCCTGTCGACGCACACTACTACGACGACCTGGATCGCTTCTTCGGCAGCTTCGACCCTGTCCGTGTTCCGGACCCGTTCGACTTCGACGAAGTCCTGGCCGGCCACGTAGTGACCGAAGTCGTCGCCTATCTCGCCCGCAACCCGCATCCCAGTGACACGTTCGAGGAGACCTACCAGATTAATCAGTCGGTCGACTCTGTGGCCGAGTTCGCCGACCGTGTGGAAGCCAACCTTGACGAGCTACGCACCTTTGTCCGCGACGACGTGACGGACCGGTTACGGGACCATATCGGGGCCGTGTTCGGGCAACGTGGTTTGGAGGTCTTCGACGCGGTTTTCAACAGTGACGGCCCGGTGAGTTTCCGGCAACGGACACAGCAAACCTGTGGCCAGTTCCGCAGCTTCAGTGACAGCACCGATCTCGACGACGTGCGAAACGGGAATGACCGATTGGATTCCTGGCTCAACCGACTGGGCTACTTGGCGAACTATCGCGAGTTCGGCCAACAGTTCCCTGTCCAGTTCGAAGGCAGCAGTGAAAGCATCTCGTTCCAAGGTGACGGCCGCCTCTACGACTTCTACCCTGGTGAGGAAAATGAGCGAGGGGCAGTGATGACCCTGTACGGCTCAACCTACTTGGTGTCGGACGTCGAAGGCACGAAGGAACCGTTACAGACGGTGGCGATTTGCACCAACGAGGACTGTACCCGGCCGTTCGAAAGCTACCGGACAGCAGCAGAGCAATGTCCACACTGCGGCAACCCGTTAGATGCGATTTCAGTCCACGGCGTTCAGGCAGTCAACTGTCGGAAAGCCCACCAGTTCGAAGATTTATACAGTACCTCGCCCATCATGACGACCCACGTCACGAGTCGTGGCGAAAGAACCGCAGGCGAAGAAACCACGGTATTCGGCCTCTCCTGTGACGTAGCGGTCGGCGGCTACGATGTGATTGACTTTATCCCGGTATTCGAGCGGCGGCACACGATGGGATCCGGGAAAGAGATCAAACGGTCTGAAGCACGGATTCCTGACAGCGACGATGCCCGGTACGCGCCTGTCGGGAAGCAGTACGTAACACAGGGGATCTGTCTCACGTTCGACCAGGCAGCGGTGGCTGATCGACTTCCGGATGAGGCGTTGGAACAGGAAGACGAGGCAGTGTGGCCCCAACTGTTCATCAGCTTAGAACAAGCGTTAACGAAAGCGGTTGCCGTCGAAACCCAGAGTGATCAAGACGATTTCCGCGTGAAGGTGACGGCGACGGGCGACGAGATTCGCGTCTACATCGTCGATAATCGGCAGGGTGGCAACGGGATTGCGACACAGGTCGACCGACACTTGGACGCTATCGTCGACGAGGTCCGAAACGTGATTGATTGTGACGAATGTAGCGGCTATTGTGAGAACTGTCTCTTGATCGAGCGGACACCAGCTACGTATCTGGACAACGACCTGCTGAACAGGACGCTGCTCGCGGAGGCAGTAGGACAAACGCCATGACCGTTGTTCCCCAGTTACAGATGATGAGGCAGTATCGATGAAGTGGGAGACGCTCCAATCGTTCCTCTCTAAGCAGGGCGTGTTTCTCATCCACGACACGACTGAGCAACGGTCACAGTTTGGGCTTCTCCGCTGTCTGCCAGCGCTCAATCGGCTTGGTATAGAAGAATTCACATATCCCTGGAGGTGGCGGCAGCTTCAGAGCGGCGATGGACGGGGCTTGTTCTCCTATGAGTACAGTTTGCTCCAGAACATCGAGTACGAGGAGCAAATGTTGGCGGCCTTGACGACGCAGTACTACGAGGATGAAACGCAGCATTCGATCGGCGGCCTGATCAACCGATGGCAGGAGATGGGGACGATGGTCGTCGTTGCGGATGAGAAACAGTTCCAAACCCAGCAAGGTCTGCGCCCGCTCTACCACGAACCCTTCGCCATCGCACAACGCCCCTATGACGATGTGTATGATGCCTTGAACCAGTGGTACAACGACCAGGGCTTCGATTTCCCGCTTACCGACACACAGAACGTCTTCCTCCAAGACAACGCCATCCTGTATGAACGTGTAGCCGGTGAAACCGTGACACAGACGACCGAACTCTTCTCGCTGTTGAACGATGCACCGTATCTCCCACTGTACGACGCGATTGCAGCTGCTTTCCAAAGCCACGACGGGCCTGGCACCAGCCCCAAGAAAGATGACGCGTTGCAGAACCTGGCCTCGTGGCTGCGCCGCCGTATCGAATGGGACTCCTCGACAGCGATGAGAGTGGTACGTTCTCTGAATTCTACGGTTGCGGACAACACGCGTGCATTCGATCCAGCCGCTGTCGCCCAAGATGCGTCGATGAGCGATGCGCGGCGCGAAGCACGTAACCTCGATTCGACTCCTCTAGGGCAAACTTACAAAGCGTGGCTACAACGGAGTCCATAATGACAGATCCTGACCAGGGATATCTTCTCAACACCATCCAGAATCCCAGGTCACTCAAACCGGTCTACGAATCAGTCAACCGCGGCAATACGACTGAGGATGAAATTGTCGACGATACCGGGCTGAGTGCTGATGCCGTTGATGAAGGAGCAAAGGGGTTACTGCGGTTAGGGCTGCTTGATTCCAAAGACGAAGAGTACACCGTCCGTGACTACACGTGGTCGACGGGCGATGAGATACTGGACTTCCAGTTGACCGCGTTAGAAAATCTTGCGTCATCTCTTACACCGCCTGATTGGGGGAAGCAAGCCGTCCTCCACTTGAACTACGCGTACCTCATCAAGGAAGACTACCAGCGGATTAACGACAAAGACGAAGCGGTCAGGAAGCAGATGGACCGCTGGGAACGCGACACCTTGGAGTACTACCCGACGTACCGTGGTGACCGGCTCGACCTGAACCCGAACAAGATGGAAAACTGGGGCCGCCTCGCCACTTACCTTGGCCTGCTCCACCAGTATGAAACGCACGAGTTCACCGTCTACCCCGACCCGTCGCTCATCTACCACTCGATCAAACGGGCACATAACGCCGCTGGCCGAACGGTCGACGGCAACCCCGTCATCGAGGTACCGACGTATCTGGATTGGCTGTCGAACAACCTGCTCTACCTTCCAGAAGACACTGGCGGTGTGCCTGCCATCCTCAGCCGTTCTCTCTACCAACTGATGAACGAGGAACGGATCCGCCTGGCAGAGATCGGTGATCAAGGTGCTGTCGCCTTTGACCGGATGCCGACGCACGACCGCCGCGAACAATCGGCGAACTCCATCGTTATCACGTCATGAGTAGCGAAACTGCATCCTCCTCTCCCGACGATCTGTTTTGCCCACACTTCCACGAAAAGGACGAGTCCGACCTGCGTAGCCTGTTCAGCCGGGTTGCTGCCGTCCGCGCCGAGAATCCGGACCTGTTCTGGTTTACCCATCGCCCGATCGAACTCTTCCAGATCGAAGGCGGTGTCGAAGGCCCATCGCTGGAAACCGATGAGGAACGAGTCGTCACGGAGGACGATGTCTACCAGGATTTCTCCGGAAGCCGCAACAAGAACTTCGCCGTCGTCATCGAGGGCGAGGTCGGAACCGGGAAATCGGAACTCTGCGTTGCGCTCAACCACCGATTAGAGAACGACGCTGACCGTCCGATCCTCCGCGTCAACAAAGACACGGACTTAATGTCGATGCTGACCGAGGACATCCCGGACTTCTACCAGGACCACTTCGACGAGACGTTGGAGACCTCGTCCCGGTTCAAGCGGCTTGAAGATGATATCAAACAGCGGCCGCGGATGGTCGCAAGCCAGGCCGTCTACACTGCGTTGCTGGAGATTGGATGGGACGGCTATGCTACCTCGACGACACCGGACCAAGAGGACGCTATCGTCGAATTCGTGGCGGAACGGATCCGCGACCGATTAGTCGAGCCTCGGCAGTACGGCGATGAACCGAACTTGGTGACCGAGCAAGAATACGAACAGAATAGCTACCTGCAGGTCTTCGACGAGGGCGCCGACGCCTTCGAGGGGCATCCAGCGGAGAAACTGAGCAGCGGGTTCTGGCAGGCACTACTCGACCAGTACGATACCCCACCGTTGACGGATCTGCTGGAAGAAGTCGGTGAGAAATTCAAAGAGGAATACGGTGACAAACGGCCGGTCGCTGTCTTCGAGGACTTCTCGATCACAGGGATGCAGGCGCGGCAGCTCCGCAACTTCATGGAACGCGACAACCCCGGTGATAACTGGGATTTCATCGTCGCTGGCACCCGTGATTCAACGGCCATCCTCCACAAACGGACTGCTGAGGACCGGTTCCGGTTCTACCGGACGAACAAACAGAACTCCAACCAGGTCCTCTTTCTTGACGACGAGACGGCTGTTGACTTCATCCGTCCGTACCTCGGCTACATCAAGCACCACGATGGCAGCGTCCGCTACGACCGTGACGCCGGCGACTTCACCTTGCTGGACCCGGAGCCGGACTCCCTGTGCGCAAGGTGTGGACTGTGCGACGACAGCTTCCGCGACCTGTTCCCCTTCAACCAGCAGTTTATCGAACGGATCTACACCGGCCTTGATGAGAGCGAGCAGTCCCCTCGTGAACTGATCATCGTCGTCTTCGAGACCGTGCTCGAATACTTCAACGGGACAGCCACGTGTCCCGCCACGGCAAGCCCGCTGAACCATGTGACAAACCGGGTCGCAGCCCACGACGACGTCTACCAGGAAGCCGAAGTCTTCGCCCACGTCGCCAAATGGTACGGCGATACCGACCGATACGACGAATACATCGCCGTTGACCGGGCCTTCCTCGAAGCATTCGGGCTGCTCCCCGAGAACCCGGCAGCGGACGAGCTTCCGGCAAACATCGAATTGCTGGATGATCACGTCAAGATTCCCGGTGTCGAGTATATTCCACCAAATGATGAAGAGACGGAGCCGGGTGAAACCGGCGAAGACGAGGAGGAGACAGGTGGAGACGATGAGGAAACTGAAGGAGGCGGTGATGGCGGAGGGTTGAGTCGTATCGAGCGCCTCATCAACGAGCAGAGCGGCTACGTGGACAACTGGTACGCCAACCCGCAGGACGAATCATACGTCGAGACGGACACTTACCTGCGAACTGCATTTGCCGACCTCATCAATACGTTGACGCAGGATTACTCGCTGTGGACGGACTGCGATCTCAGGTACAACCTCAGCCGGTCGGATGACCCGTTCGTATACCCCTCTGCTGAATCATCGCCTGCTCCGGGCCAAATCGTGCTTGGTCCACAGGATTTTCAGCGGTCTGATATCCGCGAACTACTGAAATACGGGATCCGAATAGACGAGGCGGATGCCAGCGCTGACGAGCAACGGGTCCTCACGTTGGTCGGTGGCCAGTTGACGGAGTATGCCCGGCAGTGGCGGGCCAAAGTCAGGGAGCAGTATATCGAGGACACCTCGGTCTACTACAAGTACGATCCACCGTACGGATTCGACGACTACGTCCTAGCAGCATATGCCTGGATCGTCGTGCTGGACGATCCGTGGCAAGAGGTGACGGCACCAACCTTGAACGAGCGGTTCGCCAGCGGTGAAGACTACGCCTTGGACACGACATTAGAGACAGCACTGACCGAGGAACTGGCTCCTGAAGCACTGGATCACATTCAGGAGTTCATGGAGTATGCGGAGGCGTTCGATGCACTTGTCGCAGAGCGTCATGCCATTAATGACACCACATTGGATCTCCCCCGTCTCCGTCGGTGGTTCTCCAATAATGAGCCACAGGACGTGTTGAGCCGACTCCGTGCTGACCCGGAGGGATTGAGCTCGCGTGTCCGGTTTGATTCCGACACGAAACTGGTCGAGATGGTGACCAAGGCGTATCGGATGCAGAAGTCACTGGATCAGCAGGAAGACCAGATACAGGATTACACGACGGCCCGGACGGCTCAAAATGAACTGGGAGGTATCGATATGGAGCGGATCCACGACAATGTCGACGTCTTGGATAACTACGAGGTGGACCGCTCGTTGTACGAGTCGCTACTACAGTTTGATTCGTATAGCCAGGCCGAGGTGGACGAGGTGGTCGCTGCCAGCCGGCTATGTCTCGACACCTTAGGCACGTCGACACAGGACGCGATCCACAAAATGCTGGTCGAGTACAAACTTATCGAGCACGAGGTTATCGAGTCGTTCAACGAAATCGATTTCGAGACAGAGGAATCGTCGTCTTCCTTTGCCCCGTATTTTCAGGAGGTGAGTCAGTACTATGTCGGAGACCAGTGATCAGTCTCTATTCGAGCAGGAACTCGAGACGGTCCACCAACAGTACCTCCGGCGGGACTTGGAGGATCGATTAGAGAAGGTAGCTACCGAGATGGAGGAAACTATGCTACAAGCGATCATCGCGCGAGACTTCCTCGATCTGGAGGTCAAGGTCGTTGATGAAGCCAAGGAGAAAGTCCAAGAGGCGGGTGGGTACGCCGACGAACGTGATTTCGATGCCTTGGACGATATTATCGACAATGTCGAGGACCAGGTCAGCCAGGAAGCCCACCAGATTGAGAACAAGATCCACGAAGAACGTACTGAGGAAAGAGACCGTGTCAGAGCGATGCGGAAATTGAACGAGCACGTCGAGGCCGCTGACATGGGTAAACTCAATGCACTCGAGTCGCTGCTCGACGACTGGAACTGGAAAGCCCAGGTCTATACTGACGAAGCCGAGGAGTCATTCGAGGCGAAACAACAGGAAGCCCGCGACGTTGCAGCCACCATGTCTAACGCCCTGCAACAGGTCCAGAAAGATTTGCTCGGCAGCTACAGCGGCACCACCCTTGAAGACGTGATGGACCAACTGCTGTCGGATGAACCGCCTTGCTTCAACGACCTCTCCGAGGAGGAACGTGAGGCACTAACCGGGTCAAACCTCGCTAACTACCTTGAAATTCGGCTTGGATGACCTCTCTCCGTCAAAATGTTACAAACGGCGAGTAACCCTCCCGGTCACCAACGTTCATACATTTAGTGCATGTCAGTTGAACATACTTGATGTCAGTTACATTTCCCCAAACACGGCTTGTGGCAGCGCTCGCACTACTCGTTCTCGTCCCTACAGCACTCCTCTATGCATGCTACTACTCCTTGAGCAGTGTAGCAGTCGTCGTTACAGGATTATTGATCGATGTGGTCGGTGCGATTGTTCTTGTGGTGCCTGACTGGCCGGCGTTGAACCGACGGTTTGAGAGTGGCCGGCTGAAGCAAAGCCAAGACGAGATACTCAAGCCATTTCCTGGGTGGGTCGTTGCGGATCCCGATTTAGATGAAGAACACCTGCTCGCTCCAGCTCGGTCACCCACCTTCGACGACCTCTTACATCTTATTCGAGAGCAATATGAGGAGTCAGACAATGTGTCCACGGAGATCGCTTGGGATAGTTTCGACACCATCAGCCCGGAGAAATATGAGTTTCACGAGAATGATCTGCGAAAAGCGCTACATCTGACTGGAGAGGGCGTCGACAACGATGTCTATTTTGAGCTAGAAGCCGTCCAGTACTTTATTCGAGAGCGCATCCAAAAACTTGACTCCCGGTTTCGCCGAAGCGGCGTATTCCTCATCCTACTTGGGTTCAGCATCCAAGCCCTCGGCACTGCTTTCATTTCACCATAAAACCTTCCCGTGCATCCAGTTTCTTCTGTATCTGCTTCCGGAACCCCTGGAAAGTCGCTGTGGCGCTATTTGTAACGCCCGATACAGACCCAACAGTGTTGTCTCCAGTGTTGTCGGTCATCGTCACGGTTGCTGGTGCGCCTTTCCAGTTCGCTTTGAGTGGCAGCGTTTACTGACATATCGGCTCCATCGGCATCTCAGTATTGATAGAATTTTTACGCTTTCTGGAGCGAGAGGTTAATTGAGGTGTCGCATAGAGTTACTACACAGGTTCTTTGATGCCTCCATTCAGGACGCTCGCAAAGGCCAGATACGGTCGGCGGGGCGAGATAGACACGCCTGCCGGCCAGATTCAGACACCTGCCCTTCTCCCAGTTGCGAATCTTATCGGAGGAACCACCCCAGAATCAGGTGGCATCTGGCGGTATACGCGGCGCTATCTCTTCCAGAGCGACACTGTCCAGGGATTCATGTTCCAGACGATGACGTTTCTCGACTACAATCTCACCCCGGACAACCTGGTGGAGTGGCGGGAGAAACCGCTGAAGCAGCACTTCGAGGAGAGCGATGCCGAACCCGGGTTCACGCAGCCATTGTTTGTCGATTCCGGCGGATTCAAGCTGATGAACTCGACGACATTCGGCCAGCCGCCGGAAGAAGGTGGGAGCGAGAACGACTGGGGCATCTACACGAATCCGGAGAGCATTCTGAAGCTGCAGCTGGATTATGGTGCTGACATCGTCGCCACCTTGGACTTCCCGATTCCTCAGAACCTGAACAAGGCGGAAGCCACCGAGCGAATGAAGCGGAGTATCGATAACGCAGTCGAATGTCTACAGCTGCTCAATGACGATGAGAAGCTCGAGGAATGGGGTGTCGACAAGTCCCCATCCGTCTACGTGGCGATTCACGGCCACAGCTACGAGGACGTCAATTGGTACGTGAGCCGATTTCTGGACCGGGCTGAGGAACTGGATGAAGCGTTTGAGGGCTTTGCGCTCGGATCACTTGTCCCGCTCAGCAACTCACCGGACGTCCTCGTCGACATCGTCCAAGGTGCGAGGGATGCGATACCGGAGGAACGGTACGATGACATCGCACTCCACGTGTTCGGCATCAGCGGCCGGCTCTGTCCGCTACTCTCCCTCCTCGGCGTCGACACGTTCGACTCCTCGAACTACTTGAAAGCAGCCCGGAACAAGAGCTTCATCCACCCGGAGACGTGGCAGCGGACCAAGTTGAGCGACTGGGACGAGGAGTACTGCGATTGTCAGGCATGCCAGAACATCTACTTCGCCGATATGCGGCACGCCCTTCTAGAGTCCGATGTCAGCTACAAACGTATCGAGGGGGAGCACGGGAAGCGTTTCAAGAGCGAATACTACGCACAGATAGCCCAGCACAACTTCGAATTGTACAGTCGCCAGATGCAGGCTGTGCGGGACGCCATCGATAACGACGAACTGCTCGAACTCGTGGCGGAGTTCGCCCAGGGGAAGAACATCGTCGAGAAAGGGCTGAAGCGGGCACAGCTCCACAACCCGGAGCTCCGCGAACAGTTGGCCGACATCGGCTACGAGGAACTCGTTGCGGGACCGGACGCTGGAACGTTCCAAACTAAACTCTCCGGCTTCCTCGAGGGGGTTGAAGACACGACACGGGAGAAACGGACCATCTCATTGGAGCACGGTCCTAACGATTTCAACATTCTCCAGCAGGATGGCTACCAGCCACCATCTGAGGCTGATGTCCTCCTAATTCTGCCGTGCAGCCAGGAGAAGCCCTACTCCGACTCGCGGACACATCAGGCAGTGCTCTCCCCGATTGAAGAGTATCGGGACCAGTTCCACAAGATATCCCTCTCAGGGTTGTACGGTCCTGTGCCAGAGGAGTTCGAGGAGGCGGACCCTGTAATGAGCTACGAGTATGTCCTCACCACTGCGGACGATGATCAAGTCGAACTCGTTGCGAACCGGCTCGCCCAGTACCTGGACCGATTCGGTGAACAGTTTGACCACATCTTGGCCTACACGACGAGCAAAGCGTATCGCCGAGCTATCGACCAGGCATTCACCCGATATGGCCGAGGTGAGATATTCCCGTCCAACCCGCGAGCCCTTCAGCTGACCGAGCATTTCCGTGGCGAGAATATCGACGAGCTTGTGGAACGATTTACCACCTCGTTGTAAAGAGTGACAGGCTG